>JAFSJW010000012.1 GCA_017449265.1 Treponema sp. | reverse complement strand
TTTCTTTTTACAGGTTTGATTCACAGGCTTCTTGTCCGGCGGCGGATTTCCTCGTGCTGGATTTTCGCCCGATGATTTTCATCAACGTATGAAATTTTTAATTCCTCTCCTCGCAACGGTGAGCGTTCAAGTTTTTCAAGGTGGTGAACAAATAAACTGCGCTGGCCTACCAACTGAATACAAATTCCGCGCTTTTCATCTACATGGACTATCTGACCGCTGTATTGTTGATTATCCGTTCGGGGATTTATATAAATTTTGGGATTGTCAGCTAATTTCAATCTTGAGATTTCTTCTGCCGTTATTGAACGTTGGCTTTGCTTTAATGCATGTCTACGTTTCTCAACTTCTGCCGCTAAATCGGGGTTCGCAAGTTTCAGACCGTATTTAACAGCCGCCGAAATACAAAGTTCCTTATATTCTGCGTTACCCGTTATCTGCGTTGCTCCCCATTTCTGATTCGCAAGCTGTAACGCCGCCGCTACTGATTCTTCCGTCAGCTTACGTTTGTTCAGCACAATTTTTCTGCCCATATCCGAGAAATCCGCTGTGAACGTTCCGCCATGACAGTACAAAACGCTACTTCCTGCTCCTCGTCGTGCGCTGTAACCTCGTAAATCTATTACGTGTTGAGCTTTAGGAATTTTTATTCCTGACTGTTCAGGTGATAATAACAACTGTCCCGGATAACGGTACACTTGATATAAATCTTCACGGCTCTGATCCACAAGCCAGTCTTTGAATGACGGAAAACGTTTCAGAAAGTGCGATTTTAATTCGAGCATTTCTTCGCTCTGATGTTCTCGTAATTCAAGCTGTTCCCGACGATGAACAAACGCAAAAATACTTCTTAACTGGTTGAGTTCCCTACCTCGCCCCTTCCAGCCCTGAGAAAATAATTCATTGCGACTGCCCTTTTGCCGATGATAAAGATTCTCACGCTCCGTTCTTTGCTTTTCACGCAACTTTTTTATAGCATCTGACTTCGATTTTACGTATGCTTCTCTCTCAATTCTGTATGCTTCCCATGATGATTTTTCGGGCAACGATGAGACCTCTTTGGAACGTTCAAGGACTTGAATAGACGTATCTCGTTCTTGATATTTTCCCAATCTTTTCTCCAGTTTGGAAAGACTGCTTTCACGTGATAGTTTTGACAACTTGATAAAGTTTTCTCCCGAACTAACAACCGCTCCGTTGCCTCGCTTCTCTAAAACATAACCGCATTTTGCAAGTTCACGGTGTAGTTCGCTCCACGACAAAACACTCGACAAAATAGGCGCAATTTCCCGTTTAGCAATCCGTTCAAAACTCTCTCCGCCCGTGTGCGCTTCTATATCTCTGGAAGTCTGGGAGACCTCCGGCTGAATAATTTTTGCGCCATCTTTTTCGTAAACGTTACCTAATTCATCTACTGAATAACGTCCAGTTCGTTCAACCTCCCAGCCTTGAACTACCTCAATCTTTCGCGCCGCTTTCTCAAGAGCTTTCTTCGTCCAGCCTCCTGCTGGTTTTATAGCTCTGAATGTTTCCGGCGATATGCGATTTACTGCTACATGAACATGCAAATTATCCGTATCGGACTGTAAACCCCAGACCGCCTGACAGCCCGACAAGTCAAGCTCCTTTAATGCTATTGCAACTGCTTCATCTACCTGTTCATTTGTGGGACTTTCATTTGAACGCCACGACAATATGAAATGAAACGCCGGACTTTTACATCTTACGTTTTCCATCGCTAAAGATTCCATTTCTACTGCCGCCGTTTCGAGGTCATTGATTTTCTGCTTTCCAGTGTATAAAACTGCTCCCTGTGAATGACCCGTTACTCCGAGACAATAATTTATTAAGTCCTTAAAACTGCTCCTCCTGTCTCGACGGCCTTTCGGAATTTTTCCTATCATGATAATTCCCTTTCAAGCGTATGGGCATAAGACGTTAAAGCATTCAGAGCCGCTGATGTTTCGGAGCTATATAATCCTTGCGATTCACTATATACATGTTTCACAAGTCCGCCAAGTCTCCTGAGTTCTTTCAGAATGTTTAACTCTGACTTCGCCATTACGTGAAATCCAAGCATTCGTTTTCGGGCATATTCAGATATTGATAAACCAGACAATTCCGCCTGCTCTTTTATGGTCGCGTACTCATCTGGCGTTACTCGCAAATATAATCGGCAATTCCTCAATACCCGTTCCATTGTTACCTCCTTCATCACTGAAAATTTTTCGGGTTCAAGGGCTTTTTCCCTGACAAGCTGAATGTGAGAGACTGGTTACAGCCGATTGCATTCTTGACCTTTGTCTGCAAATTACACAGTAATTTTGTACGGCAAAGGGCCTGCTTGTCCCGTTTTCCAGTTTTACTTCCGTTTAGTCT
>JAFSJW010000102.1 GCA_017449265.1 Treponema sp. | reverse complement strand
CCTCCGCCACCGCCTCCAGTGTCACAGGAAACAACTAAAGTAGCCGCAAGAAGCGCGGAAAAAACCATACTCAGAAAAGAACTTTTTTTCATAAGAATCCTCCTCGTTTGGTGGTTTCGACAAGCTCAACCACCGTTCTGTTCAATAACAATTGTAACACATCACAGTCGCTTTTGGTATTGTCGATAGCCCTCAGTCTATTTTAGACCATATCTGCACTTCTGTCATCAATTTAAGAGGACTTTTCAGGAGATTTGCAATTTTCCACAACTTTTGCTACATTTTGCGCTATGAATGATAAAATCAAATTGGAAAAAGAGGAAGCAAAAAAACATATAAAAGCTTGGCTCGAAGAAGCAGAAGAAAAAGCCGCAGATCTTTGGAATAAAGACCAAGAGCAAGTAAAACTGTATTTCAAAGATAACGATGAAAGAAAATCCATTGGAATAATCCCCGAAAATGCAATGACAATTTTTGACGGAATCGATGATTATCATTTATATGCGGATAAATCCTATTTGATTGACCATTATTTGAACAGGCACTATGACAATCGGCTTTTTGAGAACATCCAGAATATTCTTGATAATTACACAAATATTTATTTTGATTCTGTGCAAAATTCAATTGGATTTATCAAAAAGAATAATAACTTGGTAGATTGTCTTTTTGTAAAAGTTATCGATAGTAAACTTGTATTGTTCGCTTCGACATACAAGCAACCAGAAATCAGATTGCAAAATAAGCGTTATAAAAAAATAACTCCTGCAAAAGTGCAGGAGCAATAAATATCGTTAGAGGGCAGCACTCCTCTGTCGCAGAATCCTTTTACAAGGAAACACCGCAGTGGCTATCTCTGGCGTAAACGACACTTAAAATATACCACTTTTTTAAGGCTTGTCAAGCAATTCATTACCGCAGAAAAATTGTCAAAAATATTCGTGTGCGAATTTATTCGATAAAGAGTAAGAATAAGTAACTCGCCCTCGCTTCCTTTTCTGTAGACTAAAAGCAAGTCAGGGCGAATATGACATTCTCTGTAGCCATTATAATTTCCATGCAAGTCATGGTCGCGGTATTTCGGTTCAAGAGGCTCGTCTATTTGAAGCTTATCAACAACAGCACGAGCAACAAGTTTATCTCGTGAACTCAATTTCTTGAGGTCGGTTTTAAAACGACTTGAAGTCCGAATCTCACGCCTCATTGTCTATCTCCGAAAGCAGTTCGTCAAAAGAATTATAAACGCCGTATTCCCCGCGCTCGACTTCTGCAATGGCTTCATCAAGACCGTTCCGAGCCTCTTCATCGCCCTCAAAGCCGTCCGAATCAATCTGCTCTTGATGCTTTTTCATCAGTCTTACTATATATTCCATTATAGAAAGCTGTTCCGCATACGAAAGCAAATCAAGCTGGCTTTCAAGATTTCTTAATTCCGCAGTTGACATGGCACACCTCCTCGGTGGTTGAGTAGCAAAGCGTATCGAAACCGCACCTTTGGCTTTGCCAAAGGTGGCCACTTTTGAGCAAAGCCAAAGGTGCATTATTCGCAATCATTCATAAAAACTTACCTCTCCATCGAAGTAAGTTTTCCAAAACTGGATAAATTCAAAATAATAAGACTGCATAGCGGAAAAGATTTTCGATAAGTCCTTTTCGGAAATTTGACCTTTATTGTGGGCAAGTTTAAAAGCTCCGTTTTTTAGAACCCAAACTTTTGTATCATTACCAGAGGGATTTCCTTTTGTTGCATGAAAATGGATTGGCTCATCACTCTCATTTGACCAGAAATAAATCTTATATCCTGCGGTTCTAATGAACTGTGGCATTAGGCAGTCTCCAGAGAATCAAGAGAACGGAATGTCGTAATGGCTGGATAGATTTTTGTCAGATAGCTCTTAAAATAATCATCACGCTCTTTTTCAAAATTGGAATGGATTACAGTACCATCATTAGAAATCAAAATAGACTCGGCAGTTCTGCAATCTTCAAAGCATACATCATCATTTGTATAAGTGATTAAAATTCCGTCTTTTTCGCAAAACTCTTTTCTTGCCATACACCGCCCCTCGTTCAAAAACAATTGTAGCACATCACGCGAGTTTTGCGAAGCAAAATCTCGGCCACCTTGCCGCTTGCGGCAAGGTGCTCTTACTGGAAAAGACCCGTGATGAACTGAGTCAGTCCGACAACGATTGAGGAGCCTGCCACGAATGTTCCGATTGTAGAGCCTACTGAGGAAAGAATGAACACCAGAAGCACATGAAGAATTCTGTTTTTATAGAAGCCTTTTACGCTGGAAACATCATCCTGCAATGTCTCCATGTCGCTCACGCGGGGTTTTCTTACAACAGCCTGAACAAGTCCCGACAAAAGCCCGATTCCGACAAACGGACACAGCGATGTGAGCGGCGCGCCCACCACAGAGACAAGGAGCGAGAGCGGATGCGCAAGTGCGATTAGCGCGCCAAGTCCCGCAAGAAGTCCGTTCCAGAAAATCCACGAGCCGAGCAAATCCGCGCCCTTGCTAGCTCCGCCCCAAACAAAGCCAGACACAATGAGCGCGACGATTAGCGCGGGGATTCCCCATGAAACGATTTTTGAAAGCGGCTTTTTCTCCGGAACAGAGCTTATGCCGGTAGTGTCCGGCTTCTCAGAGCCTTCCGCAAGTGCCAAAAGATGTTTCTCCACGCCAGGAAGATGCCCCGCGCCAAGCACGGCAAGTGTCTTTTCTTTTCCCTCGGAGGCGTTCCAAATATGCGCGGCAAGGTAAAAATCACGCTCGTCTATAAGGACTTCTTTTACGGACGGAAGAAATTCCGAAAGCTCCGCCATCATGCCGTCCATCTCGCTTGATTTTTTCAGGCCCTCAATCTCTTCTGTGCTTATGTCCTCCGTATCGAACGCGCTCGACATAAGCGCAGACAAGAGCTTAATCCTGCCAAAGCCGCCGGTCTTTGCCCATGCGCGGCGGAGAGTTGTCTGCACGGGTCTGTCAACCATGACGGAAGGAATTCCCAGAGATTTTGCGGCGTTTATTCCCGCGCGCATCTCGTCACCGGGGCGCACCCCGATATTAATCCCCATGCGCCGTTGGAATGAAGCAAGAACAAGGTTCGCAAGGAGAAGGAAGCCTTTTTTCTCTTTCAGGACTTTTATTATATCAAGCTCTTTCCAGCCCTCAGGGTTATCAAGCGCGGCAAACCTCTGCTCGTCAAGCTCAATCGCCACCACGGAAGGAAGCCCGGATTTTATCTCCGACTCGACTTCCTCGCAGCTTTCCTTTGAGACATGCGCCGTTCCTATCAAAATTATCTGTTTTTCACCAAAAGTTAGTGTTTTCTTAGTCTGACTCAATTTATTTCCTCAAACATGAACAAGCCTGATGAATCAGCTTGGCTCAATTTCCCACTGGGCAAGGCGGTACTCGAAGAACATCGCGCTCTTCATGTCCGTTATCTCGGCGTAGTATTTCTGAGCCAAATCGTACTTTCCCTTCAAATCATAATACAGCGCAAAATAATAGAGGAATTTTCCTTTTTTTGTCTTATTCTTCTCGTTCTGTATTTTCTGGGCAATGCTCGACTCGCCGGCCTGATCGTGATAAAGGCGCACAAGAAGATACTCAGTTGAATTTCTGTCCATTGTCCTCATTGCCTTTTCAGTGAAAGCCTTGCATCCCTGATAATTTTTTTCTTTCATATAGCAGGCAGCAACCATGAGAGTGTAAGAAACATTGTCCAAATTCTTTTTGTGGGCCTCTTCAAACGCGTCTTTCGCCTCACCATAGTTTTTGTCGTGCCATGCAAGGATTCCCAGCGACTCGTAAGCATAATAGTACTGAGGATTTTTCTCCACTACTTTCCTGTAATTCTCAAGAGCTTCCTTGGGCTTGTTCTGCTCATCGTAAAGCCCTGCAAGGTAAGCGTAACCCAAGAAATAGTCCGGATCCAAATCGCGCGCTTTTGACCAAGCCTCCTCTGCCCCCGCAAAATCGCCAAGATAACGGCAGTAAGTTCCAAGGTCAAAATAGAAGTCACTGTTGGAAGGCTCTTTCTCAATCGCCGTAAGAACATACTGTTTCGCGCTCCTGTAGTCCCTGTTCTCAGCTTCAAGTTTTCCGCGGTACGAATACGCCTGAGCATGCGACGGATTTTTTGCAATCAGCCTGTCGAAAATCTCTTTTGCTTCCTTGTCATTTTTTCCAAGGAAATACACCATTTTTCCGTAGCCGAAAAGAGCATCCTCGTTCGTAGGGTCGCTCAGGACGGCCGTTCGGTAATAGTCGCGCGCGTTGCGGTAGTTGCGCTTCAATGCTTCCATATTACCAAGCTCTATGTTTGCGTCCGCATTTTTCGGCTCAATAGCTATAATCTGCTTTAAGTACTGGTTCATTTTCGCAGAATCGTTTTTCTGCTTTGCGATTATTGCGTTCAAGCCGAGAACTTCAACATTCTTAGGATTTTTTGAGAGAAGCGAAACGGCTATTCTCTCCGCCTCCTTGACATTTCCCGCAGAAAAAAGCAGAGATGCTTTCAGAGAGAGCATATCCACATTGTCCCTCTGATTCTCAGGCATCGTGTCAAAAAGGGCGATTGCCTCTTCAAGAGTGCCGTTTTCAAGAACCTTGCTAAGTTTTTCGGCGAATTCCACCTCGCTCTGGCTCATGGCAGGCACATTCTTTGCGCCGGAAGGAGAGGATGTTGGAGCTGCAAACATGCTCATCGCAATAAATAACCCAGAAATTACAATCAGTGTTTTTTTCATGTTTTAATTTTCACCTTATTTTGATAGACTTTTAAGAATGTTTAAGCACCCTATAAAAAAATTCATATCATTAACCGCTTTGTATGGTTTTATTATTGTCGGAATTTTTTTCCTCCAATTTAGGAACGAATCTGTACTGTCCAAGAACGCGGGCTTGCTCCGCGTGTCTCTGGCGCAGACACAGAACCAAGATGGTTCGACTTCGCTCAAAGATTCTCTTCAAGTTTCCTTCAGCGGAATATCGTTCTCTTCGGACGAAAATTCACCAGCGAAGATAACTTTATCAGAACAGAACAAGATTGAGAACCTTACACTTGTTTCATATGAGCAGCCGACCCCGCTCGCATACCGTTTCAACTTTGCGGACAAGAGCGGAAAGATTTCCTCACTGCTGTTCTCAGTAAGCGACACAACACCGAAAGCCATACTCTCGGTGAACGCGGAACTTGCCGACAACGCCTCGGAGATTTCTTTTCCTTACAAACCAGCGTCAGGTTTTACTGTTACAAAAAAATTCGCCGCAAAAGAAATAATCAGCTCGAAAAACCAGCATTACAGCTTTGCGGCTGCAAAAATCGATGATAAGACAGTATCTTTGACCCGGACGAATCAGGTTGCATTGTACTCGACATACAATCCGTCCAGCGTGTTTGAATTCTCGTCAATACCAAAGGAAAGTCCGTTCGCCCAGGAATCCACATATGAATCGCTTCTGGACAAATACAAGGAAAAGCTGATTTCCGAAGTGACGGACTCGTTCAAAACGCCGTCCCAGCTTTCCGAAGCAGGGGTGGCAGCATTCGTCTCAGAGATGTACGCGCAGGGAAAATACAGGGACGCAATATCGCATGTGCCGGAGTCATTCAAGAAAGGCAACAGAATGACATATCTTACAACCCCCTTCTTCGGCTCGCTAGAGGCAATGAACGCAAGCCTCACCGCCCACAACGAGAACATGAGGGAAATGATTGCGAACGCAGTTGAGTCCGGTTCAATCAACATATTCTCAAGCGAAGACCTTGCCGAATACATTTATTTCGCAGGAGAAACGCCGGCAATCAAAACGCTCCTTGACCTTCCCGGAAAAATCGTGGAGGAAAAAGAACAGTCCGCAAAAGAAGAGGAGGCGTTCACTGTGGCTCAGGCCGCCGGAATCATGCACGCATACATGAGGCTCAAAGTCCTTGCCCCTGCGCTCGCAGAAAAGCTTGCCTCCGTCCTGCCACATTGCGTCACTGCAATCCAGTCAAGATGCCTTCTTGGAGAAACGAGCCTTACAATTGTAGAGAACGACACCCCAGTTCCGTCGCTCCTTGCGCTCGAAGCAGGCGTTACCCTCATTTCTTACGGAAAAGCGGCAGGGCTTGACGATGTAAAGACTGGCGGGCTTGCGATTGCGAACACAGCTTTGTCTCAGAACCTTGACCTTATAACGATGGCTACGGCGTACCCCCTTGTCACGAAGAACCCGAACTATCCGCATTACGCCGTGCTGTACCGCCAGAACGGAAAAAATATCTGGGCATGGACTATAAGCGATAAAATCACATACGAAGAAAAAAACGGCATAGGCACTATACGCACGAAGTTTCCGGTCGGCGAGACCCAGCATCTTATTATCAACGGCATAAGCAACTTCGGAAAAATCGAAATCTACAATATGTCATATCACTCGGACATCCGTTTTGAGCGGTACAATACATCAGGATTCAACTACCGAGACAACTCAAAGACGCTTTTCATAAAGTCGCGCCACAAGTCGGAGTACGAACAAGTCACTCTGTATTATGGAGGAGAATCCAAATAATTTCTGAAAGTAAATTTCTAAAGTTGACTTATTGGAGATTTTTTCACGGAAAACTTTTATTTACGAGAAAATGTGATATACTGTAAAAATATGCGGAATTTTTTTCTTTTTCTTGTTTGCATATCATTCTCATTTTTTGCTGCATCATGCAAGAAGCAGAGTTCCGACAGAATTTATTTCAATGATAATTTTTATTATCTGAATGTGGGAGAACATTCTACCGTATACGATGCAATAAACGATTACTCGTCTTTCAAGAAATTCAACATCAACACAAAAAATAACATTGCCAAAGTTACAGGCATAGACGGTCACTATATGTGGCTGCGCGTTGAGTTCACCATACCTGAGAACCTCAGGAACAGGGAGCTTGGTCTTTTCATAGAGTACCTTCATTTCTCAGACGAAGTGTATGTGAACGGAAACTTCGCCGGAGGATACGGGGCGTTTCCTCCGAACGAAAGAAGCCCGCTTTTTGACTCGCACTTCTATCATCTTCCAAAAAATTTCCTGAAGCAGCTCGGCACGAACACAATCCTTATAAAAGTCTGGTCTCACGGGCGGAGCCACATATCCCAGAACTTGTTCATCGGTACTTACTCAGACATAAGGAACATGGCCGACAAGAATTCGTTCTTCAATTCAAAAATCTACATGATTTTTGAAGGCATACTGCTTTGCTCCACGGTACTTTTCCTCCTGATGTATATGTGGCAGCGCGATGAGAAGTATTATCTTCCGTTCGCGCTTTTCAACATAGCCACCATGTTCTTCCTGACGCCATTTTTCATCAATAATATTCCGTTGTACACGAAATTCGACATACCTTATGCGACTTTCATAAAAATAACATTCTGTTTCGGCATTTACCTTATGATTTTCTTTATTTCCTGCTTTATGATAAAATATCTTCAAGTAGATGAAAAAAAGCCTCTGAAAATCATACGGTTCGCAATTCTTTTCGTATCAATCCTTGAAACGATTTTTGCAAGCGATTACAACACGCTTATGAAAATAACGCCTTTCATCCTCTCGCTTCTTATCGTTCAGGCCGGAATTGCGCATTATTACCTCATACAGTGCATAATCAAAAAATCAACAAGGCATCATGCGATTTCGCTCCTGCTCTGTCTTGCCCCAACGCTCATCGGAATTGTAATTGACCTGGCCGTTCGTCTTGCCACGGATATCCACTCGAACAATTACGCCACGATTTTTACGCTACAGCTCACGATTCTGGCATTTATCTTCATGCTCACAATAAAGTTCACGAAGGCAATGTCCCAGAACGCCTATCTGAACAAAAACCTTAAGCAGGAAGTAGCAAACCAGACCAAAGAAATATCCGTGGCGAACGAAAAGCTGGAGCAGGAAATCTGGCGCGCGAACACGGATCTTGAGATGGCCTCAATCGTGCAGAAAAAATTCTTTCCGTACCCTTCAATCAACTTCAAGGGGTGGGACATCGCAATCTGCTACGAAGCGGCGGCAAAAGTTTCCGGCGACTTGTACGATTACTACCATGACGGCTCAAAGCTGGACGGATTCTCGCTCTTCGATGTTTCAGGTCACGGAATAGCATCAAGTCTTATAACGATGCTTTCCAAAGGAATTATTTTCCAAGAATTCAAGCGGGCAAAGGAAAAGTTCAGGCTTCTCTCAGAAGCACTATACAGAATAAACGATGAAATTCTAGAAGCAAAAGGCGAAATCGAAAACTACCTGACAGGTCTTTTGTTCCGGTTCTCGGAATTTGACCCCAACGATATATGCCGCGTGGAAATGTCAAATGCAGGACACCCAAATCCTTGCTTCTACTCCGCAAAAGATGACCTCGTTTCCGAGATAATCAGGGACGACACCCAGGAGCAGTACGGAGCAATCGGAATCAAGGGCATTCCTGTCTGCTTCCCGAACATCGTGTTCTTCATGGGCGTAGGCGATGTTCTTGTAATCTTCACCGACGGTCTTACCGAAACAATGAACAAGAATAAGGAAGAATTCGGCAAAGAGCGCATAATGCAGATTCTGCGTTCGTCCGCACCAAAACCGGCCCAGTCGATTCTTGAGGACATCGTTGATGAGCTTTATCTTTTCACTAACGGTGAAAAAAGAGAGGATGACCTTTCAATCATCGTCCTTAAGCGAACGAACTCAAAGGGCTACCTCGACTACCTTGATGCAATATCCGATGTTGAAGATGTAGAGGAACTTTGATTTAGATAAAGCTGTTAGCGATTGTAAAACAAGCCAAAATACATTATACTTCTTGTGTGCAAAAAATCGCCCGTTAGTATTTGCTAACGGAATCGTAAAAAAATTGCTTGCAGAGATGCGAGAAGGAGATTATTAATGGCAGAGGCTTGGAACGGCTTTAAAGGTCGTCTTTGGAAAGAAGAAATCAATGTTCGTGACTTTATTCAGAACAACTATACTCCCTACGATGGGGATGAAAAATTCCTCGCAGGGCCAACAGACGCAACGAATAAACTTTTTGAAAAATTGCAGGAACTCCAGAAGGCTGAACACAATAAAAAATCCGTAGGAAAAGACGGAAAAGAAAGAATTGGCGTTCTTGACATGGATACTGACATCGTTACAGGACTCACAGCCCACAAAGCAGGCTACATTGACGAGAGCCTTAAGGATTTGGAGCAGGTTGTGGGATTGCAGACAGACAAGCCTCTCAAGCGCGCTTTTATGCCTTTCGGCGGAATCCGCATGGCAGAGCAGAGCTTGGAGCAGTACGGCTACACACCAAATCCGGAACTTCACAAGATTTTCACTGTGTACCACAAAACGCACTCTGACGCAGTGTTCGATGTTTATTCTCCTGAAATCCGCAAAGCGCGCTCATCTCACATCCTCACAGGATTGCCAGACACATACGGCCGCGGAAGAATCGTAGGTGACTACCGCCGCGTGGCTCTCTACGGAATCGATGCCCTCATCAAATACAAGCAGGCTGACTTTGCCAACATCGGCGATGGAACAATGACGGAGGAAGTCGTCCGTCTCCGCGAAGAAGTCGCAGAGCAGATAAAAGCTCTCAAAGGCATGAAAGAAATGGCTCAAATCTACGGATATGACATTTCAAAACCAGCTACAAACGCAAAAGAAGCCGTTCAGTGGCTCTACTTCGGTTATCTGGCAGCAATCAAAACTCAGAACGGTGCCGCTATGTCAATCGGACGAGTTTCAACCTTCCTTGACATCTACATTGAGCGCGACCTGAAAGCTGGAATCATCACGGAGACTCAGGCACAGGAGCTTATCGATCATCTCGTTATGAAAGCGCGCATGGTTCGCTTTGCCCGCATCGAAAGCTACAACAATCTTTTCTCAGGAGACCCAATCTGGGCAACGCTGGAAGTTGGCGGACTCGGACAGGACGGAAGAAGCATGGTCACAAAGAACTGCTTCCGCTTCCTCCACACGCTTGAGAACATGGGACCAAGCCCAGAGCCAAACATGACAGTTCTCTACTCAAAGAGACTGCCAGAGAGCTTCCGCCGTTACGCAGCAAAAATCTCAATCGATACATCGTCAATTCAGTACGAGAACGATGATGTTATGCGCCCAATCTGGGGTGACGACTACTCAATCTGCTGCTGTGTATCTGCAACGCAGACTGGAAAAGAAATGCAGTTCTTTGGCGCACGGGCAAACCTTGCAAAAGCTCTTCTCTACGCAATCAACGGTGGCCGCGATGAAGCAGACGGACTTACGCCTGGCGTTCAGGTTGGTCCAGAGTTTGCTCCAATTACGGCAGATGTTCTTGACGCTTCAAACTATAAGGAAGTCGAAAGAAAATATATCGCAATGCTCGAATGGCTGGCCGACATCTATGTTAACGCGCTCAACGCCATTCACTATATGCACGACAAATACTACTACGAAGCTGCCGAACTTGCGCTTGAGGACACTGATGTTAAGCGCACATTCGCAACAGGAATCGCTGGATTCAGCCATGTCGTTGACTCACTCTGCGCAATCAAGTACGCAAAAGTCAAAGTTATCCGCGAAGATGTGGAAGTCAAGAACAAGAAGACTGGCGAAGTCATAGAGGTCGTAAAGAACCTTGCAAGGGACTTCGTTGTTGAAGGAGACTTCCCGCGCTACGGACAGGACGATGACCGCGCCGATGAGGTTGCAGTATGGCTTCTCAAGACATTTATCGGCATGATTAAAAAGCATCCAACATACAGGAATGCAGAGCCTACAACTTCTATCCTTACGATTACATCAAATGTCGTATACGGAAAGGCAACTGGCGCGCTTCCTGACGGACGCAAGGCTCACGAGCCGTTCTCTCCTGGAGCTAACCCAAGCTACGGTGCAGAAACAAAAGGTCTCGTAAAATCTTTGAACTCAGTCGCAAAATTGCCGTACCACTACGCGCTTGACGGAATCTCCAATACGCAGACAATCAATCCGTCCGCACTTGGTCACGACAAAAATGAGCAGATTGACAATCTCGTTAATGTTCTTGACGGTTACTTCGACATCGGAGCAGAATCTGGTCACACTGGAGCACACCACCTGAATGTCAATGTGTTCGGAGTTGAGAAGCTCAAGGATTGCCAGGCGCATCCGGAGAAACCTGAGTATGCAAACTTCACAGTTCGTGTTTCTGGCTACGCGGTTCGCTTCATCAACCTTACAAAAGAGCAGCAGGATGATGTTATTGCCAGAACTTGCCACGCAAGCCTGTAAATTTTTAATACAGTCCTGAAAAAAGCCCGGTGGTTCTAATAAACTTAGCCACCAGGCTTTTTTTTATTAGAGCTGTTCGGAAACTTCAGTTTCCCGAACAGCTCTATTGATTTTTTTCCGAATTCAGTTCGTTCAGTTTTTCCTGAATACGGCTTTGGACAAGAGCCGCAATCTTCTTTCTGTTCATTCGCCCATATTCTTCATAAAAAATCGGTTTCAGATAATAAAGCTTCGTCCGCACTTTTTTAAAAAGATTATTTGAGTTCAACGCAATATGCGAGTCATAGATAACAACAGGAACAATCGGCGTTTTTGAAAGAAGCGATGCCATAAAACACCCTGAATGAAATTCCAAAAGATTCTCGTTCGATTCGCTTGTTTTTCCTTCAGGATAAATCAAATACGCCCGTCCAGATGAAGCCTTGTTTGCAATTGATTTTATAATCGGCATGAATTCGGCCTTTTTTTCGTGGTCAATCCTGTCACAATCAAGAAGGGCGCACACCTGCTTTGCCACAATCTGATGTGACGAATGCACATCCCAGAGAATCGAAAGCGGCTCTGGATGATAGCAGCACATACACACGCCGTCGTATTTTCCCTGATGATTTGAATACATTATGTACCCGCCGCTTTTAGGTAAGTTCTCAAGACCAAAAACCTCTGTTTCTGCCCTTGCCGCACGCCTGACACGATTCGTGAATTTCTGCGCCCAAGAAAATTTTTGAGCCGCCGTGTACCCTGCGTTTTGAATCATTTTATTTGCAATAGGAATATGATAAAAACAGAATGGAATCACATTGCTTACAATCGACCAAATCCATTTTAACTCTTTCATATTTTTAAAATAAACATGATTTTAAAAAATTACAAAAATAAATGAATTTTTCGATTCAATCAGATTTTGCAAATGCAATATTCGCAAAATCTGGCGGCTTTTCAGGCTGTTAACCTGAAAAATCAGTATTCTTTTTTGTTCGACTTTTTGTAAGAAGACGCTCCGGTCCGCTCCGTTGGCGTGTGTACGCGCGGACGGGCATTGGAACTTCTTGCGCCAAAATCGCGTCCTCTCGTACGCTCACGCCCAAAGCCTCTTCCAGACCTTTCGCCTCTTTCGGAAAAGTTTTTTCCGCCGCGGAAACCGCCGTCCCGCCCGAATCCCCTGCCATAACCGCGCTCGTTGCCACGCCCCTGCGTATCAACATGAATATGCGGAAGATTTGAGTCACGGCGGGACATATCAAGAACTTTGTCCGCAACAGCAGAAGGAAGCGAAATCAAAGTGAATGAATCGCGCACATTGATTTGGTCAACCTCCCTTCCCGGAATGTGGAGAAGCTGGCTGAAATAATTTGCGATTTCCCTCGGATTGAATCCGTCCTTGCGGCCAAGCTGAACAAAAAGCCTCTTCTGGTTCGGGTTCGCGCCAGTCCCGCGCTCAGGAAAACGCCTGTCGCGCGGGCTTCGCACTTCACTTATACGGCCATAATGACTTTCATCAAGAGATTTTCCGTAAGTCACGGAAAGTACAGCCGCAAGGACAGAAAGCGCGTCCTGCCCCTCACAAAGATTTGCCGCCATTTCGGAGAACACAGAGTCCGCTTCTTTCAGTTGTGGCACGAACTCGGGCTTTTCTGAAATTACTCCCTCGCTATTTTCGGAACTTGGGAACGGAACTACCTCATCAGATTCATTCTTTATGATGTATTTTGGAGTCTCACCAACATCCGCCGGGTCCTGCATAAGGCCAATCTGGACTTTGAGCGTATCAAGCATTCGGCTCCGCTTAACCGCAAGAACAGATTTTACGGAAGGAACGCGCTCCTCAACCATCTCGCCTTTTGCGGCGCGGCGGACATTGTTCCGCAAAAACTCCAGCTTGCGCCTTTCCTCAGGGCGCACGAATGTTACGGCAATTCCGCTAGTTCCGGCACGCCCCGTTCTTCCTATTCGGTGAACATAAGTAGCCGCATCATACGGAAGCGAATAATTCACTACATGGCTCAGACCGTTAATGTCAATTCCGCGTGCCGCAACATCAGTGGCAACAAGAACGCGCGTCTTTCGACTCCTGAATCTTGCAAGGATTTTCTCGCGCTGGTTTTGCGGCACATCTCCGTGCAAGGCGGCAGCCTCATATCCGCGCTCATCAAGCAGCTTTGACACAGTGTCAGCATCATTTTTCGTCTGAGTAAAGACAAGTCCGTAAAAATTCGGGCTCATATCAATAAGCCGCACAAGAGCCTCAATCTTGTCGCTCTCGCGGACAAGCCAGTATTTCTGCTCGATTAAAAGTGGCTCTTCAACGAACCCCTCTTCCTCGCAAATCTCATAGTCACCCATGAACTGCTCCGCAATTCTGAGAATTGGCTTTGGCATTGTCGCGCTGAAAAGAAGGATTCGGGCATCAGGATTTGCCTGTGCGAAAATATTTTCAATATCCTCAACGAAGCCCATATCAAGCATTTCATCGCCTTCGTCAAGAATAAAATAATCGATTTTATCAAGTTTCAGAGTTCCGCGCTCCAAATGGTCCTGAACGCGCCCCGGAGTTCCAACTACAATCTCAGTTCCTTTTTTGAGCGACCGAATCTGATCGCCATATGACGCACCGCCGTACAAAACCGTAACACGCGGGTATTTGGAGCTTGAGAAAGACTGTAGCTCATTGCAAGTCTGAATCGCAAGCTCCCTGGTTGGCTCAAGGACAAGCGCGCGAACCACATCGCTTTCCTCATGGATTCGCTGCACGATTGGAAGCCCGAACGCGGCAGTTTTTCCAGTTCCAGTGCGCGCCTTTGCGATGATATTGGCATCACCGCTCAGAAGGCGCGGAATAGCAAGAGCCTGAATTGGGGAAGGAGTCTTGAATCCTTTTTTCTCGATTGCATCAAGGATAAAATCAGAAAGCCCCAAATCAGAAAAAGAAAGCTCCCCATCCTCAGAATCAATTTCGTCGTCCTCAAAAAGCTCATCTTGCGCGACGAAGCCATCCGAGTCACCTGCGAAGACACCATCCTCTTCGGCAGGAACATCGTATTTTTCCATTTCCATAAAATCTCCTATGCGCAAAACGCACAAGGAATCGCCGCCAGAAAACAGACCCAAAAAATTAAAAAGTGATTTTTAAAAGATTGAAATGCGAATCAAAAAGCGTTTGTACGCAAAAATAAATAAACTATAAAATAAAATTGAGAGAAGTCTATCAGAAAGCATTTGAAAAATCAAGAAAATTATGACATTTTTTGCATTTTTCTTTTTTTATGTAAAAAATCTCATTGAATTCTTCTATTGATTTTGCTAGAATGAAGATTCTATGAACAGCGAAAATTTGGAATTTTCTATTGGACAGCAAATTGTTTACCCAAGTCAGGGTGTAGGAAAAATCACAGACATTTACGAGCAGAAAGTAGACGGAAAAATGATTCCGTATTATGAGATTCATATTGATGTTTCGGACATGGATGTTCTCGTTCCCGTCGAAAAGGCAAGCACTGTGGGAATAAGGGCCATCGTTTCGGCAGAAGAGGCTAAGGCCGCCCTTGAGTCGCTTTCCGATGAGATTGAGCCTGTCACCTCCGACTGGAAGCTCCGCTACCAGATGAACCTTGACCTTCTTAAAAAAGGCTCGGTTTCTGACATCGCAAGCATTGTCCGCTGCCTGTACCACCGCTCAAAGGTAAAAGAGCTTCCTATTCAGGAACGAAAATTGTTCGACAGCGCAAGAAAACTTATGGAAGACGAGCTTTCGTTTGCTATGGGAATCAGCCTGAAAGAAGCCGAAGATATGCTCCACGCAAAACTTGAGCCACTCGGCGCGCTCCACGAAAAAAAAGCAATCATTTCCGTTGATGACGATGATGATGAAGACGATGAATTTGCGGATGATTCAAATGACTCGGACGATGACGATGATGATTCAGAAGACTCAGATGACACATCTTCCGACTCAGAAGACGACGAGGACGACGAAGAGTAAATCAGATGATTTCGCTGATTTTGGTCGCAGCCGGCTCCTCAACACGATTCGGCACAGGACAAAAAAAAGAATACCTTCCGATGGGCGAGGGAACGGTTCTTTCCACCTCCGCCCGCATTTTTCTTGAAACACTGAACTTGGATTTTGTCTGCGTTACATATCCTTTCTCTCAGGATTTTGACGCAGAGGAAAAATCAAAGTCAGAAAACGCATTTTTTAAGGATTCGTTCATAAAAGAGATTTTAGGGCGCAAAAATACAAAAATCATTTTTGAAAAAGGCGGAAATTCGCGGCAAAACTCCGTACTGAACGCCCTTTTGCGCCTGAAAAGCGAAATGGAATTATCAGAGAAAAATTCCCAAGAGCCTTCATTATGCCTAATCCACGATGCGGCGCGCCCGTTTGTAAAATCAGAAACGATTCTGAGCTGCGTCTCACAAGCTGAAAAAACAGGCGCGGCTGCTCCGGGACTCCAGCCGTCCGACACGCAGAAAGAAACGAACGAAAGCGGATTTATCGCGCGTCATCTTGTGCGGAAAAACCTTGTAGCAATACAAACACCACAAGTCTTCGATTTTGAAAAGATTTTACAGGCGCATAAGATTGCGGCTCAGAAAACTGTCGAATTCACGGACGACACGGAAATTTTCGATTTGTTCGCGCAATCATCTCATAAGACAAAAATCGTTCCCGGAGATTCGGACAACAAAAAAATCACATACAAGTCAGATTTTAAGGTCGGAAGCAACATGAACATACGAACAGGGCTTGGATACGACAAGCATCTTTTGACAGAAGGCCGAAAGCTAGTTCTTGGCGGCGTTGAGATTCCGTTCAGCAAAGGCGAGGCAGGGCACTCAGATGGCGATGTTCTTCTTCACGCCATAACCGATGCGGTGCTAGGAGCAAGCGGTCTTGGCGATATTGGCTCATACTTTCCAAGCGAAGACTCAAAATGGAAGGATGCGGACTCAAAGCAGCTTCTGAGCATGGTGTGGCAGGATGTAAAAAAGGCTGGCTTCTCAATCGGAAATCTTGATTGCGTTGTTCTCATAGAAAAACCAAAATTCCTTCCGTACAGAGATGAAGTCAGAAAATCAATAGCAAATATTTTGGACTGCGATTTTTCCAGAATATTCGTAAAAGCAAAGACTGGGGAAAAAACCGGAGAAGTCGGAGAGGGAAAAGCCGTCCATGCGTTCGCCACAGTCCTTCTAACAGCCAGCTAATTTTTCCACGGCCAGCGTAATTTTCTCGTCGGGAAGTCCTGCATAATTCACTACAAAAATTCGCTCCGCATCCAAAGGAGCTTTCTCATAATACGCAGAAAGCGGCAGAATCCTGATTTTTTCTTTCTCCATGCGTTTTTTGAACTCAGAAAGGCTTTCGCTTTCAGAAAGTTTTATCAAAAAGTGAAGCCCGGAATTTTCCCCCAGGACAGTAAACATTTTTTTTGCGCCAGTCCGTTCGATTGCGCCAAGAAGCAAATCGCGTTTCATTTGATAATTTTTTCTAGTCCTATTTATGTGCTTCTCAAAAAATCCTTCTGAGATGAATTTTTCAAGCGTAAACTGCTCGATTGTAGGAACAGTGCATGAATAAAAACCAAGCCTCCTGTCAAATTCATCCGCAAGTTTCTCAGGAAGAACCATGTAGCTTATTCGGATTGTTGACGCAAGCGTTTTTGTGAATGTGTTCATATAGATGACTTTCTCGCTCTTGTCGATTGATTTTAACGCCGGAAGTGGCTTGCCCGAAAAGCGGAACTCTGAATCGTAGTCATCTTCTATTATGTACCGACTGGAATCTTGCTCCGCCCAGCGCAAAAGTTCCATCCTGCGGGAAATTGGCATTACGCTCCCCGTCGGGAAGTGATGTGAAGGCGAAATATGAATCACATCAACACCAGATTCCAAAAGTCCGCTCAGAATGATTCCGTCATTATCCATTCCAAGTCGCTCGCACTGAACGCCGTAGCTCTCGTACACTTTCTGGATTTTCCCGTAGCCAGGATTTTCGATTCCATAGCGGGCATCAAAACCAAGCAACTGAACCAAAAGCCCGTACAAGTATTCAGTTCCAGCCCCAACAACGATTCGCTCAGGATTGACTTCCATTGCCCGAAAAGCCTCAAGATGGCGCGATATTGCAAGGCGCAGCTTGTACACGCCTTTCGTCGGAGAACTTTCCAAAAGCTCGTCCTGATTTTTCCCCAGCACTTCGCGGACAAGTTTTGCCCAAATTGAGAACGGAAATTTCTTCACATCATTTTTGTTCGATGAAAAATCAATATACAAATCGTCCGAAGCTTTTTCAGAAAGCTCCGTCCCTTTCTTCCGCACACCAACCGATTGCTCATTTTTGTAAGAAGAAAAAAAATCAGAAACTCCCTGTGCCACGAAAAAACCTGACTTTGGCTTTGACTCCAAAAATCCTTCGTCGCAAAGCTGGGAATAGCTTTTTTCAACGGTAATTACGCTTATTCCAAGATTTTTCGCAAGACTTCGCTTTGAAGGAAGTTTTTCTCCGGAAAAAAATGTTCCGTCAAGAATCCGTTCTTTGAGAAAATTATAGAGCTGTTCGTAAAGCGGTCGTGCGCTTTTTAAATCAGGCGAAAAAGTAATCATTGTTGTAAATTTCCTTATCGGTTTTCAGCTTTTTTGTGCCGAAAATTCAGTTATGGATACTTCTTTTTCTGAGATAGTAAGAGTTTCTTTGTCGGTTTTAAAAAACCCTAAGGTCATAATCACCGCAATAATCGTTTTTGTCTATATGGACTTGTGCGCAAAAGTCGTCCGATACAGAAAAAAGATTAAGAAAACGCGAGTGAAAAAGAAAGTCAAGGCGGCTCCAGCCCCCGCACCTGCACCAGAACAGCCCGCAGAGCAAGCCGAAGACGGTGGAGAGTAAAGGATTTTACAAAGCCTGCGTTTTTTTTCGCGTCAGGCTTTGCCTTTTTCTCAATATCAACAAGATTTTTCCAAAATCCCTTGCAGATTTTTATTCTTTTTTCAAGAAAAAGTTGTTCCAAAATTTCTTCCGTATCATCAGTTTCCCAGACATTCGTTCCGAATACGGCTCTTTTCTTTTCGTTGAATTTATCTGTAATCAGTTTTATGGCTCTTTCCCGAGTGAAGCACCTTCTGTTTTTTTGTATGAAAGAGAAAAAAATCTCTCCGTCACCAGCCCTGTAATCGATTTTTTCCCCAGCTCGGCTCGCATCGCACACATCGCACCCTGAGCAGACTGTTTTCTCGCCGCCAAGATAATCAAGCATAAGCTGCCGTCTGCAAGTTTTTGCCAGAGCATATTCGCCCATAAGACGCTCACGGCTTTTTGGCAGGGCTTTTTTGTACCGAAGCGTATCGGAATAACTCCAAATTAGAACCGATTTTACATCATCGCCTTTTCTTCCGGCCCTGCCCGCCTCTTGACAGAAATTTTCCAAATGATTCGGAGCATCCAAATGAACAACCGTGTATATGTTGCCTTTGTCCATGCCCATTCCGTAAGCGCATGTGGCAGAAAGAATTCCGTCCTCAGAACAAAAGAACCATTCCTCCGTTCTGAGCTTTTCCTCTTTCGTCATTCCTGCGTGATAGAAGCGCGACTTATCTCTCCCGAACTGTTCGGAAACAGCCCGCGCCATTTTCTCCGCCCTGTCCCTTGTGCCGCAAAAAATAATCATCGGACGGCGATATGTGGCGGCACATTCAAGGGCCGCTTTTTCCCTTGCAAAAGCATATTTCACTTCGTAATGAATATTCGGCCTGTCGCTTTCGCCCTGAACAAGATGAAAATGCGAATCGAAAATGATTTTTCCGACTTGCTCCAAAACAGGCGGACTTGCCGTAGCCGTAAAAGCAGTTACGATTTTTGCCCCAAGCGCGGCAATGATTTTTGGAAGCGTAAGGTACGCCGGACGAAAAGAGCTTCCCCACTCAAAGACACAGTGAGCTTCGTCAATTGCAACATGAGTTATCTTGAAAGAAGAAAGTCGCGCAAGAAGTTTTTCGCTCTGAAGGACTTCCGGATTTGCAAGAATGACTTTTGCCCCATTTTCAAGCAAGGAAAAATTGCGCTCGCGCTCTTGTTGGCTCTGCCCACCCCTAAAAATGGCGCATGAAATTCCAGCTTCTTCCATACGCCTTTTCTGGTCAGCCATAAGAGCAAGTAGCGGATAAAAAACAAGCGTTGCCCCGTCAAGCAAAAGAGATGGCACAAGAAAGCACATGGATTTTCCGCTTCCCGTTGGCAAAAGCACAATCTGCCGCCCGCGGCAATATATCTCATCATCTTCCTGCTCAGAAAAATTCTTGTCCACTGCCAAAAGCCGCGCGGAATCAAGAATATTCGCTATGACAAATCGCTGCCACGGAAAAAGGAACTGAACTCCGAACTTTTCCCGCGCCAGAATTGTCGCTTCGTCAAAATCAAATCCGATATCGTCATCACGCTCATCATAAAAATCATTCATAAAAACTCCACTTATATAGGTGCAGAGATTTTACGAATTTGACACTATTTTTCCGATAATTTTTTGTTATTAGACCTGTTCGGAAAACTGATATTTCCGAACACGTCTATTTATCCAAAATAGTGATTTCAACGCGCCTGTTTTTCGCCATGCCTTTCGGCGTTGAGTTAGGAGCAATCGGAACTTTTGAGCCGTGCCCAGTCGTAAGGATATGGTATTTGTCACGCACACCAAGCTCAATAAGATACTGAGCAACAGAATCTGCGCGCTCCTCGCTAAGAGTCTGGCACGATGCCTCCGAACCAGCACGCGCCGTATGCCCGGCAACGAGAATATCGTTCGGGTAGCTTTTCAGAATTTCTGAAATCATCAGGAGTTTTTCTTTCTCAGAATCTTCAAGGACAGCTGAATTCGCCTTGAACTGAATGTTTTCTATGCTTATAGTAAGTCCCTTGTCGCTCTGAGTCACGGAAACATCCTCCAGCCCCAGTTCCGCGACTTTCGACTGGACTTCTTTCAGATTTTCCTCCGTAGCAGCGCGTTCAAATTCCGTCACCTCGGCATGAGCAGTTCCCTGAAAATCAAGCGTCATGCCAAGCGCAGACTCAATCACAATTCGGAAATCCTCAAAATAGTGGTCAATCTGACCTTTCTCCGCATCCCAGTAAATCGTCTGGTTTGAGTACCCCACGGTTGAAGCAGGATAATCCTCAATCATAAACTTGGGCTGCGGGCTGTCGTAACAAATCTCATAGTTCGCCTTGATTACGCAGAATGTTTTTCCGCCGATGATTTCATCGCCAGCATAAGTGTACTCCACCGTGAAAGGAATTTTGAAAGGCTTAGTCAGCCCGAACTGCCGCCCAAGGTCATGCGCTTCATGGCCAGAAGCCGTCCATGTGCCGCCGATTTTTACCGGAGTCTCAGGGAAAACAGGAACATCGCGCACTACGGGCATAAAGTATTCGTCAGAAATCTCATAAATTCCGGAAGAATTGCGCCAGAACTTCGACTCGTACTCATCGCCCCAGCTGAAATTTCCGCCGCGCCCAACAGAGCTTTCGCTCGTCATAAAAATGCCCTCATTGAATCCGCGCCCCTTGTCGTCAACATCGGTAACGCGTACAGAAACTCTGTTCAGAATCTCCGAGTAATGGGAAAATCTGCCGTTCAAAAAGACATTTTCCTTTACGGTAGAAAGAATGCGGTAATTGTCGCCTTTCGAGTACTTGAAAGTAAAAATCTTCCCGTCCTCGCAAAAAGAGAGAAATCCCGTCAGAATCATCAAAACCGAAAAAATAATCTTCTTCATATCACACAAAACCTTTTTAAAGCCGAAAAGTTAACATGAACAATTTTCTGGATACACTCGCCGCTTTTATATCGAATCCGTTTTTTTTCATTCTTTTTACTCTTATTATCGTCCTTCTTTTGATTTTCATCTCATACAAATTCGGCTCGGTTTCGACAAGGCTCGAAATGCGGGACGAAATACGCAGATTGCAGGAAGAATCCGTGAAAAGGTCAAAAGCCGTAACAGCAGGACTTATGGGAGAACAAATAGCCCCGTTCCTGCCGAATTTTCCGTGCAACCCAGCTGATGTTCGGTTTGTAGGCAAACCGATTGATTTTGTTGCATTCCCAGGAGCCGCAAAAGGTGACGAGATAAGCGAAGTGCTTTTCATTGAGGTAAAAACAGGAAGCTCAAAGCTTTCGGAAAGGGAGAAACAGATAAAATCCGCCGTTGAAAGTGGGCGCGTGCGGTACATCGTGTACCACGCGCTTTAGCTCTCGTTCTTTATTGTGACAGGCTCAAGCTCGCCAGAAAGGAACTTGGAGCAGCGGTCAAAAGACATCGGTTTTCCTTTCAAAAATCCCTGAACAGTTTTGCATCGTATGTTTTTCAGAAGGTCAAGCTGCTCCTGAGTTTCAACGCCCTCCGCAATCGTATCAAGCCCCATTTTCGTAACCATCGAAACAATAGAATCAGTTATATTCGCCTCAATTCCGTTTTCCTCAGTTATGTTCGCAATAAACGATTTGTCGATTTTGAGCGTTGTGATTGGAAGAAGCTGCAAATAACTCAGGCTGGAGTAGCCAGTCCCGAAGTCGTCAAGCGAAATGCCAATTCCCATGTTCCGTATCTGGTTCAAAAGAGAAAGCATTTCCTCCTTGTTTTCGATGAAGATTCCTTCAGTTATCTCAATTTCAAGATTCTTCGTGTCGATATCTGCCTCACGAACCATTTTCTTGAATTCAAACAAGAAATCGGGCTTTTTGAGCTGAATTGGAGAAACATTCACGCTCATAATTCCATCGAAACCGTATTTTTCCTTCCAGTCATGGAGAGTCTTTAGAGCAGTTTTCATAACCCATGTTCCGATAGGAATTACAAGCTGCGACTCTTCCGCAATCGGAATGAATTTTTCAGGGCTTATCCAGCCAACTTTGTCGTCATGCCAGCGCAAAAGAGCCTCAAAACCTCTGAGTTCTCCTGTAGCCGCGATGAACTGCGGCTGGAAATAAAGCTGGAACATATCATTTGATATTGCATCCGAGAGCTTCGTCTGGATGCTCATCTTTGCTGAGAATTTTTCCTGCATTACATTTCTGAAAAATCCAATGTCGTTCTTGCCCTTTTTCTTTATGTCAGCCAGAGCCATATCCGCAAACTGCAAAAGCTCGTCCTTAGATTTTGTGTCATCAGGAAACAATGCAATTCCGCCCGAAAAAGTGATTCCGTACTCATTCATAAGCTCCAGAGCAAGGTCGCCTATGTTCAGAAGCGTGTCTTTGCTTTCGACTTTTTTGACCAGTGCCACAAACTCATCGCCGCCAAAACGATAGAATTCTATGTTGCTCTTGTTTATCTGCTTGAACACGGTTGCAGCCGTCTTTATAACGCTGTCACCGGCGGAATGTCCCTGAGAATCATTTATAACTTTGAGGTTGTCAATGTCTATGAGGATTATTCCGAAAGAAGAATTCTCTTTAATCGCTTCATCTAAATCAATAGAAAGCTTGTCTTTTGTCAGAAGACCCGTCATCGTATCGTGGTACGCATTGTACTGAAGAAGCGCATTCAAGTGCTCGATGTTGTCCAGCTTTGCGCGCAAGTTTTCTTTTGACAGAGAAAGCTCGTCAGTCAGAGCCTCAAGCTTGGAGTTCTGAAACCGGAGTTTTTCCTCGCGCTGTCGCTCCGCGTCTACATTGACGGCAGAAAAAATCAGAAGCCCCGAGCTTGTTACATTCATGTAGATACGAAGCCAGCTGGAATAAATCGGCGAATAGAAAGTAGTATCAAGGACTTTTTTTCCCTGCAAAGCAACATTTGCCATCCCCAGCCAGTCAATTTCCTTTGATAGCTTGGAAATATACGATGAGAATTTTGTTCCTGTTTCAATAAGTCCCGAAAAAGTCTTTCTGAATGATTCATTCACATATTGAATAATAAAATCATCAGCAAATCCGTGACCTTCTGGGAAAATCGGAGACGCCACAACAACAGGGGTTGCCAGATTGTCCAGCACATCCTTGTATTCACTTTCTACCATAAAATAATTGTATATCGGTTTTTCATAAAAAACAAATGAGAATGTACAAAAAAATATGGGGTTTTAGAGCCACCATATTTTTTTGGTTCCCGATTATTCTATTCCAAGGCCTGCTTCAAGTCTGAAATTAAATCATCAACATTCTCAAGACCAACTGAAAGCCTGATGAGGTCAGGCGCAACTCCGCCGGCTATAAGCTCCTCGTCGCTCATCTGCCTGTGCGTGGTGCTTGCCGGATGAAGAACACAAGTTCGTGCATCCGCCACATGAGTCGCAATCATGCCAAGCTTGAGCGCACTCATAAATTTTTGCGCGCCTGCCCTTCCGCCTTTTACGCCAAAGCTAATGACACCGCAAGTTCCGTTCGGCATATATTTTTTTGCCCGCTCATAGTACTTGTTATCTGGAAGACCTGGATAATTGACCCATGCCACATTTGGGTGAGCCTGCAAGAATTTTGCGATTTTCTCTGCATTCCGACAATGACGCTCCATCCTGACAGGAAGCGACTCAAGCCCAAGATTCAGTATATATGCGTTAATGGGAGCCTGAACAGGCCCCAAGTCTCGCATGAGTTGTGCGGTAGCCTTTGTTATGAACGCACCTTCTTTTCCGAATTTTTCGGCATATGTGATTCCGTGGTAAGATTCGTCCGGCGTGCAAAGCCCCGGAAATTTTTCCTTGTGAGCCATCCAGTCGAATTTGCCCGAGTCCACGATGCAGCCGCCTACAGTAGCGTCATGGCCGTCCATATACTTTGTCGTGGAGTGCGTAACGATGTCAGCCCCGAACATAAACGGGCGGCAGTTTACTGGAGTAGCGAAAGTGTTATCAATGATTAGCGGAACGCCGTGCTTGTGGGCAGCGGCCGCAAATCTTTCTATATCAAAAACTATAAGAGCCGGATTTGCGATTGTTTCGCCGAACACAGCCTTTGTGTTCGGTCTGAAAGCCGCCTCAAGTTCCTCATCGGAGCAGTCTGGATCAACGAATGTAAATTCAATGCCCATTTTTTTCATAGTCACATTGAAAAGGTTGAACGAACCGCCATAAATCGTGGACGAAGCTACAACATGGTCTCCTGCATTAGCGATATTAAAAACGGCGAAGAAATTCGCAGCCTGTCCGCTTCCCGTGAGCATAGCAGCCGTGCCGCCCTCCAAAGCCGCAATCTTCGCAGCAACCATATCAGTCGTAGGATTCTGGAGGCGCGTGTAAAAATAACCTGAAGCCTCAAGGTCAAAAAGTTTTCCCATATCCTCGCACGAATCGTACTTGAATGTTGTACTCTGAATGATAGGAATCATTCTTGACTCTCCGTTCTTTGGCTCATAACCTGAATGAAGGCATTTTGTCTCTATTTCCATTTTTTACTCCGTAAAAATTAAAAGAAAATGGCTGCCCAAAAAGTTTGTTGCGTATGGTTACTGGCGTAGTCGAAGTGACAATCAGCCTAGATGTGGTAGATTCAACTCCGTATCTGGTAAGTCTTTTTGTCAGTAGACATATTGAACCACAACCACCGCTTTCATTCTTTTTAGACATCCCCTTATCACAAATAAAATTTTTTCTGCATATTGCCGCAGCAATCGGACAGCGCAAAAAACATATTAGAGCTGTCCTAAAATCCAAAATTTACTTTCACTGAAAGCGAAACAATCATACCATCAAGCCCATCACCGCTTGAATATGAGCCAGTAGGAAAATACCCCCTAAGCTCACCGCCGAATTTCATATATTCGGAAATATACCGATAGTAAGTTATAGCAGCTTCCGGATAGAAAAAGTTAGTATTCTCGTAGAACCATGAGTTTATAGAAGAAACATCGTCTTTTGCCGATGAGGATGAATCTCCGGTGTATCCGTAGTCATCATCTGAAACACCGTGGGAAAGAACTGCAAACCGAAGAAGAAATCCAACACCCAAGTTGACCCCAAGATAATTGTTCCCAAAATGGAATATATGTCCGGCAGTCAAATCAATCATAAACGACGGAACTGTAGCCGTTCTGTTTTCGACTTCGGCAGGACGCGCTTTTTTTCCGTCCCACAGATAATAGTTCATAAAGAAAGAAACTCTTAGCTCGGCAGAAACAGGCTTGTCCTCAAAAAAAAGCGCACCCAGTCCTCCCGAAAAAGAAACAGGACTTGGCGCAGACTTTGTGGCTGAATCCGTGTTCAGCGTAAAGACAGGTCCAAGCGTTCCGATAAAAGAAACGAACCGAAGCCGTCTCTCAAAATCATCGCCATCATCGAAAGAAAGTTCATCATCAGATTCAGAATCTGACTCCTCGGCAGATTCTTCTTCCGTGCCGTTGGCTTCATCTTCCTCTATTTCTTCATCGCTTGTTTCTCCAGAAATCACCGACTCAATATTCTCTTCGGACTCAGGATTTTCTTGAGCAAAACAAAACTGAAAAGAGAAGAGAAAAATTAAGAAAGCTGCACCAAAAGTTTTTTTCATATTGCCCGCCAGAAAAAAAACTAATCCCTGCTTTCAGGATAGAACAGTTTTTTCATATCTACGGTCAAAAATCCGCTTCTTCCGGTCTTAAAAAAGTCTTTTTCTTCCCAACTTACTATAAGGAAATCGCCTGCAATACAGAAATTACCGTAAAAGTAATTTTCAGGAAGTTTTGGCAAACGAAAAGCAATATTTTTTCCGTTGTTCAATATATGCCGTCCGTCCAACGCTCCGTTAAAATATGTCGTTCCGTCAGCAAAAATTGCACATGACCAACCGTCAGCTATGACAGCATATGAAGTCGTAGCCTCTGACGGAGAACCGTTCATGTAACACACAGGCGATGCTCCGCCCGCATACTTGCAGACAACGGCGAAAGAAAAATTCCTCGGAAGAGACCGAAGAAGCGACTGCAGTCTATCAGGGGCAAAAGTATATTCAATCGGTGTATTCGCCTTTCGGTACGCACTCTCGGAACTTTCCGTAAGAATAACTTTTCCAGGTTTTGTCTGCGGCGGAAGCTCGGAAAGTTTTCCAACAGGATTCCACTGAATATACTCAAAGGAAATCTTGTCTTTTTTCTCGGTTTTTACAGAAGCCAAAAAACTATCGCCGTCATAGAACATTCCTGAAATTTCCGACTCGCCGCTTATATCCAAGTCACCGTAGTTTACGACAGGATAAAACATATGGCTTTCGTTCGATATGCGAACAAGATACGGTCTACCAAGTCCGCCGTCCACATCCTTGTTTTTATTGAAGAAAGAATTCCGCGAAAGTGTGAAAAAAGCATCTCCATTAGAAAAAATAAGGTTGGACGATGTTGAATCGGAAAAAAGCTGATAATCCTTGATAAAACTCGGAAAATCATCAGAGTCGAACACAAGCGCACCAAGATGGTTCACAAGAACATACCCCTTCCCATCTGAAGATGTATTGGCATCGCAGACTCGCAGACTTTCCGTCCAAGGCTGAATTGAAACAAGCGCAGCATCTTGCGGCAGCGTCGTTTCGTTGAAACCTGAAGCTGAAAAATAAAACCATTTATGATCATCTGACATGCTCTGAATCTCAAACTCAATTTCGCCCGGAATCTCAACGGCCTTGTTTTTGCCGCACCCAGTGGCAAAAACGGCAATTGAGAGTGAAATCAAGGAAAAAAACGAAGAAACTTTCATGTTTTAAATCTCGGATTTTTTCCTTTGATTGTTAAGCTGAATAGTGAATTTCAAAGAACGATTGTTTTCAGCGAAAAGAGGCAATCTCTTTTTGGCACAGCTGATCGCAAATCTCATTGTACTTTACGCCAGCATGGCCTTTCACCCAGTTCCACCGTATCGTAAGCTGTCCTGCCAAAAAATCAAGGACACTCCACAAATCCTGGTTCAAAACAGGCTTTTTCGTTGCTGTTTTCCAGCCATTTTGCTTCCACTTCGCAACCCAGCTGGTAATACCGTTCTTCACATACTGACTGTCCGTGAAGAACTGTATGGTCCTGTCCTTCAGACGCTCAGTGTTGAACACGGCCGTAAGGGCATTTATTGCGGCAGAAAGCTCCATACGATTGTTCGTAGTATGTTTTTCACCGCCACTCATCATCCGCTCTTCACCGTCGGCGATTATAACCACCCCCCAGCCGCCAGGGCCGGGGTTGCCAGAACAACCGCCATCGGTGTAAATGACAACATCATCTTTATTCATTTACTTTCTTATAAGACAGAAATTACTCCGACTTCGGAGCACCAGAAGCCCCTTTTGAAAGCTCAAAAGAATACTGACCAAGCGGAATCCACTTCAAATCAATATAGCCATCGGAATCTGTTGTAGTTTTTATCGTAGTACCGTCTGACTTGTAAATCACAACATTCTGATTCTTTTTCAGCTCGCCGTCGGTATTTTTCACCTGAGTGCGAATAAATCCATACACATCAACTTTCTCTGACTCAACAGATGTTTTTCCGTTGTCCGCAGAAAGTTTGAATGTATAAGTAGGAACTGAATAAACGCCCTCGCTATAGAAAGAACTATGATCCTTTACCGTCCACTCCTTGTCTATCCGTCCGTTCTCAACAGTTGCGGAAAGCAAATCCACCATTCCGGTTTTTCCTTTGTTCTCGTAGCTGACAATGATATTAACATTGCTTCCTTCAGGAATTTTGCTCGTGTCTATTTTTGAAGAGATGTTCATCGTCGTTTTTCCGACCATCACTTTCACAGGCGTACTTCCATCCACAGTCCACTCAGCTCCTACGAATCCGTTCTCCGCATTCTTAGCGGCAGCTTCTTTACTGAAAGAAGAAGTAGTTTTACAACCAACTGCAAGCCCAGCCAAAAGCATAGCCCCAACAGCCATTTTAAGAAGAGATTTCATTTTCAAATACCTCGCTAAAAAAATTTTATTTTATAATCTACTATTTAATGTGAATTTTGTCACATTAAAAATCAACTTTTCTTCCACATATCAATAAATTCAAGCATATACTGCTGCACTCCGCAAAAATATTTTTTCTGGAACTCGCAGGCAGGAATGCCAATGAACCTGTAGTGCCAACACTCCCAGCGATACCCAGTAATATCCTCGTACCCCTTGGGAAACGAAAGAGACCAGCCATACTCGGCGGCATTTTTCTCAAGCCATTTACCCATTTTCGTATCGGCGAAACTGTCCTCTATCGAGCCAAAGTCAATGGCAGAGCCAAGCTGATGCTGGCTCGTCCCCGCCCGCGCGCTCTCCCGTTCAGCCTCGGCAAGTCCGTCTATACGAACCCATTTTTGGAAAAGATTTTTCTGATACTCGTAAGAACGGTATGTTGAGCTGACAAGCAGCGTGATTCCGTCTTTTTTAGCCGCCTCAGCAAGGCGGCGAAGACCTTTTTCCACATCAGGACGCAGAGAAAGGTCATTTCTGTTTATATTGTAGCTTTCGTTTTTTACGAGCCGAACAAGCCCTTTCGGAACATACGCTTCTCCGACATTATGCTTTTTGTCTATAAGATAATACAACTCCAAATCATCAGGATTATATTTTTTCTCCTCCGCAAGAACTTTGCTCAAATCGTCCAAGAACATCTGTTTGTCTTTTATAACGATTTCTTTTTGCGCACGAGCTGACATTTTCTCTATAATAGAATCAATTTTTGAAAAATCCGTCTGCTGAGCAAAAAACGGAGTAACAAAAATAAATACTGTTAAAAACACAAGGATTCTTTTTATCATGTAGTTATTCACCTCGTCAAAAATAATCACAAACAATAATATACTATTCAAAATATTTGTCAATACTATTGCAAAAATATTTTTTGTATGCTATTTTTTGTAGAGTGTTATTTTTTATAAAAAAAAATTTGTCGATTTTAATTTTATTTATTATTTTAAAATTAGAAAAAGAATTCGGGCATCTAATTCACGCCCGTGAAAATATAGGAGTTAAAAATGGCTAAACAGTTGATTTTCAATGAAGAAGCTAGAAAAAAGATGCTTTCTGGCGTTGAGCAGATTGCTCAGGCAGTAAAAGTTACACTCGGACCATGTGGCCGCTTGGTTATGCTCGACAAAAAATTTGGCGCACCGACTATTACAAAGGATGGCGTTTCCGTTGCTAAGGAAGTTGAGCTAAAAGACCCTTATGAAAACATGGGCGCACAGCTCGTCCGTGAAGTTGCATCAAAAACAAACGATGTTGCAGGTGACGGAACAACAACAGCTACAGTGCTGGCTTATGCTATCGTCCGCGAGGGCTTGAAGAGCGTTTCTGCCGGAATGACTCCAATCGAAATCAAACGCGGTATCGACAAGGCAACAGCAGTTGCAGTTGAGGCTATCAAAAACAACAGCCGTGCAGTTAAAGGCAGCGATGACATCACTCATGTCGCTACAATTTCTGCAAACAACGACCCTGAGATTGGTAAAATTCTTGCTGACGCAATCGAAAAGGTTGGCAAAGACGGCGTAATCACTGTTGAAGAGTCAAAGAACATGGACACAACTGTTAAGACTGTTGAAGGTATGCAGTTCGACCGTGGATATATCTCGTCTTACTTCGTAACAGACCGTGAGCGCATGGAAGTCAACTACAACGACGCTTTCGTTTTGATTCACGACAAAAAAATCTCTACAATGAAAGACCTTCTCCCAGTTTTGGAGAAAGTCGCCCAGACTGGAAAACCTCTCGTAATCATTTGCGAAGATATGGACGGCGAGGCTTTGGCTACTTTGGTCCTCAACTCAATCCGCGGAACGCTCAAGTGCGTTGCTGTTAAGGCTCCGGGCTTTGGTGACCGCCGAAAGGAAATGCTCCAGGACATCGCTATTTTGACTGGCGGTACTGTAATTTCTGAGGAATTGGGCCTTAAACTTGAGACAACTGAGCTCAATCAGCTCGGTCAGGTCAAGAGCGTTAAAATCGACAAAGACAACACGACTTTGGTTGACGGAGCAGGTGCAAAAGACGCAATCGCCGCCCGAGTCGCTGAAATCAAGGCTCAGGTCGAAAAATCAACTTCTGACTACGACAAAGAAAAGCTCAAGGAGCGATTGGCTAAACTCTCTGGCGGTGTCGCTGTAATCAACATCGGTGCTATCACAGAGACTGAGATGAAAGAGAAGAAGTTCCGCGTTGAGGATACTCTTGCCGCAACTCGCGCTGCTCTCGAAGAAGGTATCGTTTGCGGTGGTGGAATCGCTTTGATTGAGGCTGCAAAAGCTCTCACAGACGACGCTGCAAAAGACCTTACTGAAGAAGAAAAAGTCGGCTTTAGAATCGTCCGCCGTGCTCTTGAAGAGCCAATCCGCCAGATTGCTGAGAACGCAGGTGTTGACGGTGCCGTTGTTGCAGAAAAAGCAAAGAACGAGAAGAAAGGCACTGGCTACAATGCCCGCACTGGAAAATGGGTTGACATGATGGACGACGGTATCATCGACCCGGCCAAGGTAACACGAAGCGCATTGCAAAATGCCGCAAGCGTCGCCGGAATGCTCCTCACGACAGAATGTGCAATCACAGATATTCCTGAACCACCTGCACCTGCAGCCGCGCCAAACCCTGGTATGGGAATGGATTATTAGTAAGCAAAGCGAGAAATCGGTAACGATTTCTCGTTAAGAAGTCCGCAAGGACTTCTGCGAATGTACTAATAAGTTAGGGCGAGAATTGATGCAACGATAAGTTGCGGCAATTCTCGTTAAGCAAGCGTCAGCTTGCGGTGAATGGATTATTAGTCAGCAAGGCGAGAAATCGGTAACGATTTCTCGTTAAGAAGTCCGCAAGGACTTCGGCGAATGTACTAATAAGTAGCAAATAAAAGCAAAGGCTCGCTCCGTTGGGGCGGGCTTTTTTGTGTGGCAGAATGGTAAAAACCACTGTATAATATGTTTTGAGGTAGAACTATGTCAGATGCGATGATTGCAAATTTTACACAGCAGGCACAATTTCTCTCTTATGATGATACACTCGCCGTTATTTCAATTCTGCTTGAAAAATTAAAAAGGCATGAGCACAAAACAGAAAATCAAGTCATGCCAGAATTTTTAACAGATATTTTTGCCATCGCCGACAAAGAACCAAATATTCACAAATCAGAAGGAAAATGGTCACGGGATGAGTTATACAGAGACTAAGATTTTTCTTGATACGAATATTCTCGCATATATTTTTGACTCTCGTGATATTGCAAAAAAAACTAAGGCAAAAGAGCTATTTTCAAAACTTGTAATCGAAAACAGCTGTATGATTTCAACACAAGTTTTACAAGAACTTTTTAATGTCGTGACAAAGAAACTGAAATATTCAAAAGCAGATGCTCAGAAAATCATCACAAGCCTATTAAATCTGAATATTCATCAAGTCTCAACGACAGACATTCAGCTGGCAATGAATATAAGCTCCGAGTCGCAATTCACTATTTATGATTCTCTGATAATCGCAGCCGCAAAGTCAGAAAATTGCACAACTTTATATTCTGAAGATTTGAATGACGGACAAGTTGTTGAAGGCGTGAAGATTGTAAATCCTTTTTAACCAACAAAATTTTCAGGGTTCGCCCCTTTTTGGGGCGGGCTTTTCTACTGCAAAAGCATCTGGTCGTTGTTAATCTTTATTTTCTTGAACTCGGCTGTTAAATCTTCCATAGTAAGGGATTCTTTTTTTTTGCCCGAAATATCAAGGACGATTCTGCCCTTATCCATCATCAGAAGGCGGTTTCCGTAGTCCAAAGCCTGCTGCATGTTGTGGGTCACCATCATAACCGTAAGATTGTATTGCTCGGCAAACTGTTTCGTGAGCTTCATTATTATATCCGCATTCGTCGGGTCAAGAGCCGCCGTATGCTCGTCCAAAAGAAGCATCTCAGGCTTACTCATAACGGCCATCAAAAGCGTAAGAGCCTGCCTCTGCCCGCCTGAGAACTGCTCCACATTATCGTTAAGCCTGTTTTCAAGATTCATATTCAGGACTTTCAGCTGCTCGCGGAAAGCCGCCTTCATCTTGGCATTCAGACTTATCCTAAGCGATTTAGGACCTTTTTTCATGCAGATAACCATATTGTCTTGCAAAGTCATTTTTCCTGCCGTCCCAAGCAAAGGATTCTGGAAAATTCGCCCGATATAACAGGCCCTCTTGTATTCGGCGTCGTTAGTTATGTTTTTTACATGACCATTTTCGTCTTTGTCAAGCAAAATTTGCCCTGAGCAAGGCTTTATCGTACCGGAAATTGCATTGTAAAGAGTTGATTTTCCAGCACCGTTTGAACCGATGACAGTTATAAAATCACCGCGTTTTATGTTCAGGTTTATATCGTTGAGAGCAGTGTTTTCATCTGGCGTACCCGCATTAAATATAACGGAAATATTTCTGAGTTCCAGCATTATTTTTCCTCCGGGCGTTTCAAATGATTCTTAATGTAAGAAATTATATTTTTTTTTGAGATTATGAGGCACAAAATGATTAGAAGCCCCGTAATCAGCTTGAGGTCGTTTGAATTCATTCCAATCATGTAACCGTACCGTCTTGCAATAAACATAAGCGCGCGGTAGATGATTGAGCCAAGAATCACGCGCAAAAGCTGAAGCCCGATTTTGTTCGACTTTATGATAAATTCTCCGAGCATAAGCGACGCAAGCCCCGAAACAACCACCCCATAGCCGCTTCCCACATCGGCAAACCCCGCGTACATGGAAAAAAGCGCGCCGCTCAGAGCCGCAAGCCCGTCCCCAAAGCAGACCCCAACACCACGCACGAACCTCGGGTCAACTCCCTGCGATATTACCATCTGCGGGTTGCTTCCGAGCGCGCCCATAGTAAGCCCAAAATCAGTTTTGAAAAAAAGGTCAAGGACAAGAATAAGAAAGCTAACAAAAACCACAAGAAAAATTACGATTCCCCACTCAGAAGGGACTTGCGAAAATGATTCTTTCATAAATGCAATGATTTTTGAGAATACAGTCGGAATCCTGAGCAAAGAAATGTTCGCATGATTTGACATTACACGCAGATTGACCGAATAGAGCATGGTCATCATCAATATACCAGAAAGCAAATCAGGAACCCGAAGCTTTGTGTAAATCACAGTCGTACAAAGTCCTGCCAAAAGCCCTGCCGAAAAAGCAAACAAAAGAGCAAGCGATGGCGAAATGCCGTGCGTAAGACAAGCTGCCAAAACACAAGCTCCGAGCGGAAACGAACCGTCAACGGTCATATCACAAAAATTAAGGACGCGGAAGGTCATAAACACGCCCAGAACCATAATTCCAAAAATCAAGCCTTCTATGAAAATACCTTGAATCATTTTTAATAGAAGATTTTAGCGATAAAAATATGAATTAGCAATCATAAAATCAAAAATCGCGTATAATCGTTCACTCCCCACTTGATACTATGTTTCTATTTATAGTAACATGATTTTTGTAAATAAAAGAGATGTTCGGAGAACTGAATTTTCCGAGCAGGTCTTCTAGATCCGGAGAAACACATGAAATTTACAAAATCAATTGCACTTATAGCTTCGGCAATCGCGCTTTTTTCTTTTGCCAGCTGCACAAAAAAAACTAGTTCCGAAAAATCAAAATCCGTCAAAATCGGAATCGCAAAAATCGTTCAGCACGCCGCCCTTGATTCAGCAGAAAAAGGAATCGTTGATTTTCTAACCGAGAACGGAATCGAAGCTTCGTACGACTTCCAGAACGCGAACGGAGACACGAACACAGCCGCCCAAATCGCAATGAAATACCGTGACGAGAGAGTTGATGCGGCGGTAGGCATTGCGACTCCTGTTGCACTTGCGCTCGCAAACACAATCAAGGACATTCCTGTTGTGTTCGGCACTGTGACAGACCCGCTTTCAGCAGGCCTTGTAACGACACTTGACCACGGGGACGGAAATGTAACAGGAATGAGCGACCAGATTCCTACAGAGCAGCACATAGCTTTATTCAAGGAGATTGCAGGGATAAAAACGCTCGGCTACATTTACACCAGCAACGAAGCCAATTCAGTTTCATCGCTGAACCTTGTGAAAAAAGCATGCGAAGACAACGGAATCGCGCTTGTAACACAGGCAATCACAAACTCATCCGAAGTAAAACAGGCCGCCGACACAATCGTAAATCGTGTTGACGGAATTTATCTTACCACGGACAACACCGTATTCAGCGCGCTTTCTTCGCTTATCAATGTGTTCGCCTCAGAAAAAAAGCCCGTGTTCTCAGGAGATGTGACCGGCGCAATGGACGGCGGCTGCACTATCGCAAGCGGATTCAACTACTACAAGGCAGGACGCGCTACAGGAGAAATCGTAATGAGAATTCTCAATGGCGAAAAACCAGATTCAATTCCTGTTCGATTTATGACAGACCCCAGCGACTCAGACCTTCTCTTTGACCTTGATTCGGCCAAAAACTGCGGAATACAGATTCCTGAAAAATATCTTTCTCAGGCAAACATGATTTTTGAGAACGGAAAGTTGACAAAAAAATAGACCTGTTCGGAAAACGGATGTTTCCGAACAAGTCTAATAATTTCTACGGTTTATGACGGCTCTAATAGGGATTCACCCAAAAACCGAGCCGTTGGACACATTCATATTCACGCCGTGGAGGTAATCAGCCCCGGATGAAAGCAAAAATCGAATTGCGGGCACAATATCACCAACGCCAGCAATTCGTCCCTCGGGGCTTGCCTCCGCATTCATCTGCACGATGCGGCTGTCAATTCCGTCAAGGAACTTGGTGTCTATCATGGACGGAGAAACTGCGTTCACATTCAGCATTTTTCCTTCCGTGTCGCTCGCAAGTGACTTTACCGCTCCCCAAAGCGCGTGCTTTACGGCCGTGTACTCAAGAAGCTGCCTGGGCGGTTTTCCTTCGGTTACGCTGCTCAGTACGGCAACGATTTTATCATGCTCCTTGCGCTTAATCATCACAGGAAGGAACGCCCGCACTATGCTCAGAAAAGAAACAACCTGAATCTGCATTGACCGAAAAAAACGCGCTCCATCAAAATCCTTGAGCTTCGTATACAAAAAACTAGGTGCGGCAAGATGAACGATATGCGTAGGAGCGTCCGCAATCGCACGGATTTCCGAAATAAGATTCTCCACGCCCTCAGGATTCGCTAAATCGCATCTCAACGCTTTCAGCTCATTTCCCTTATCCATGCCAATCGACATGATTTTTTCGCTGCAAGAATTGTAATGCGCAAGAAAAAGAACATTCTCCTCGCTTTGATTCAGCTGCTGAATAAGCTCAAGGCCCAAGTCGGAGGACGCGCCAAGAATCAAATATGTTTTCTGAAAGCTCATCTCAGTACACCTGCCTTGATTTTCGCGCGATTGACTTTCTTTCCGTCCTGATTCAGAATTTGCGCCTTTAGCACAATCTGCCTTACGGAATCATTTTTCTCTACGACTTTTCCGCTTACAGAAAGCTCGTCGCCCACAAAAACAGGAAGCGCAAACTGGGTGCTGACTTCCTGCAAAAGACAGTATTTTCCCGGAAGATGAACGCCCGCAAGAGTCGAATAAAAAGATGAGACTAAAAGGCCATACGCCACCACGCCCGGAAAACCGTTCTCCTCGGCATAGCTTTTTTCCGTGTGCATGGGATTTTCATCGCCTGTAACGCCCCTGAAAGAATCCATCATCGCCTGAGTGATTCTGACTTTGAAAGAGGCCTCCATACCGACTTCAATCTGAGCGAAAGTGTATTCGTTAATCACGCTTATTTCGTCCGCTCGATTATTATGCTGACCATCTCGCCCACATTCTTCATTTTCTGAGTTTCGCCCATGCTGAATTTTACGCCGAACTCTTTCTCAACGGCAACGACAAGATTTATGTGATTCAGCGAATCCCAGTCCTCAATGTCTTTTGAGGATGTTTCCTCGCCCACGGTTATGTCCTCATCGTCAAAAACATCCCTGAACACTTCGTTCAGTTTTGAAAAAATCTCTTCCCTAGTCATATTTCCTCCATAAATCCATACGGTCAGTGAACTTCCGGACTTTGCCGAAATGCCCCCGTCTCAGTTTACATTTATCACTGAATTTTGATTTTTGTAACAATCCAGACCGCCAAGAACCCAAGTTGAATTTCCGTCCGCATCCTCGCTTTCCTTTACGAAACCGCGCAGCTCGTAAAAATCTTTGACCATTTTGTTCTTCGCCGTAGGATAATAATATCCTATCACTTTTTCGATTTTTCGTTCGGAACATTTTTTCACAAGCTCGTCCATCATAGCACATTCCATATCGCGCTTAAGGACGCGGCAGCTCATAAGCCACAAATCGATATGAAAATTTTTTCCATCGATATGACCCGAAACCACGGAAACAACGCCGTTATCGCCGAATTTGTCGGAAAGTTTTCCGTAAAGAGTGATAAAATTCTCGTCAGCCGCCATTTTTTCGATGTCAGCCTGAGTGCATCGTTTTGTAGTAAGGTTGAACTGATTTGACTTGTTCGTAAGCTGCGCGATTCTTCCCATGTACAGAGGCGAGAACGGCAAGATTTCAGCATTCATCTGGAGCGAAAGAAGGTAGTCCCTGTAGTTGTCAAAGCTCGCCTCAAGTTTTGCCCGGCCTGCGTTCGCAATGTACATATCGCTGCGCTTCAAATCATCGGAAGAAAACTGCGTCACCTCAAAAAAGCCGCTTCTGTCAAGGATATTGATGAACTTGGATATGTCCTGCCCAGTTCCGTCCGTCATCTCCGGAACGGCAGTCCCTTTCGACTGGGAGCGGACAATCTCGCGCTCGGCAGGGTTGTCGTCCACGAACACGAACGAATCCGCGCCAAGATTAAGCTCCCTGGCAATCTCAAAGATATTGTCGCTCTTCGTGTTCCAGTTGGCCTTGAACGAAACAAAATCGTCCCTGCTCAGAACGGAGTCAGGACGGCGCAAACCTGCCAGAGCATTCTCCTCGTCGTTCTTGGAGTCAACGGCAAGAAGAACCCCAATTTCTTTGTGCGCTTTTATGTAGCTCTGGAACTCGGAATAAAGCTGCGCCAGCGGGGTTTCCTGCCCAATCTCGATGTTGTCCGCGCCGTCATCGCCAACAACACCGCCCCAAAGAGTGTTGTCAAGGTCAAGAACGAGAGCTTTTTTGTTCTTTCCGTAAATCGATTTGATTATGTTCGCCAAATTGAACGCAAATTCAGGAATCGCCTCGAACGAAAGGGCGTATTTGTACATATGCCAGTAGAAAGAATCCGCCCATTTCTGTAAGCCGAAGCAACCAGCAAGATAGTTGATGTCGTTGATATAGAAATTTTCATGCGTCCTTGCGTACTCTGCGAATTTTTCGTTCAGTAAATTCACGAACCTTACGCGCCCATGAGCGTCGGAAAAATCCTTGTTTCCGAGAAGTCTGAAAAACGGAGGCTCAAAATTGTTCTGAATCACAGGGCAGCCGTAAGCCGAAGCGATTTTTTCCCACATCATCTCGAAAGAGTTGTATTCATTTTGCAAAATCTCCTGAATTTGGGTTTCGCTGTCGCTCATTTTAGGAAACGATTTTATGTTCCTTGTTGTCGTATGGATAAAAATCAAATCTGGCTTGAAAGAAACAAGCTCCTCGTTATCAAACATAATGTCAGAAAAATACTGCGCGTACTCGGACTCATAAAAAACAGGCTCAATTCCATAGTTCAAAAGGAAAAGCTCCAGAATGTCCTTGATATCGTGCGTGGTGGAGCCGCCAAGAACTGCGATTTTTTTCTGAATGCGCCCGGAGCCGTCGGAAAGGAGCGCGCGCCTGAGCGATTTTTTCTTTTTGAGAATGAATGATGAGTCGAACGGATACTCAAGCTCTTTCATGTCAGAATCCTCCGTAAATAAAACCTTTCGCGTCAAATTCAGGTCCGTACATTCCAAAAATCACCACGCTCAGAAGAATTAGAAGAAAAAAAACGTGGCGAATAATGACATTCTTTTTTGAGAGCATTTTTCTGAACGAAGCCGTATTGTCATTTGAGGCTTGCGAAAAAAACTCATACCGCTCCACAAAAAAGACGAGAGGCACAAAGACTGAAAGCACCCAAAAATCCGCAGCCAAAAATCCGCTTGGAACGAACGATTTCCAAAAATAATCCGAAGCAGGAACGAACGCCCTTTTCCACATCAAAAAGCCTTCCGTAAGGGACGGAGCGCGGTCAAAAGAAATGCTGGCGGCAAAAAGAGCCGTAGTGCGGATACGGCGGAAAATCTTCATGCCGTCCAAGCCGGAAATTTTTGCGAAAAACGGAACTTTTTCAAGGAAATGGTCCAAAATCTGCCCCGCCGTAATCATGGCGAAGAAAAAAAGCCCCGAGCCGAAGATGTAGTTCCAGCTTCCGCCGTGCCAGAAGCCCATGCAGAACCAGACAATGAACATTCCGAGCCATGTGGGAATATTCTTCGCCCAGAAATTTTTTTTCCCGAGCGAAGATTTTAGGCTGGTTCCGAGCGACTGGACAGACCCGGACTTTAAGAACGGATATAAAATATAGTCCCTGGCCCAGTTTCCCAGCGTGGCGTGCCACCGTCTCCAAATCTCGGAGAGGTTTTCCGAAAAGAAGGGCTGCATGAAATTCTCAGGGATTTTTATTCCGAGAGCTTCGCCAAGACCGATTACAATATCCATGCAACCTGAAAAATCAAAGTAGAGCTGGAAAGTGAACAAAAAAAGCCCCAGAAGGACGGGAGTTCCGGTAAGCGACTTGTCCGCATAAGCAAATCCCACAAGAAGAGCAAGCCTGTCCGCAATGACCATTTTCTTCATAAAGCCCCAGAGGATTCTTTCCAAGCCGAAGCAAAATTCTTGATACTGAAAGGCGTGCGGCTCAAAAAGGCTTTCTTTCATCTGGGAGTAGCGGGCAATAGGTCCTGATGTCGTTATGGGGAAGAAAATTACCGAAGAAGCGAACCTGAGCGGATTTTTCTGCAAAGGACAAACGCCCCAGAACACATCCAGAAAATAGCTCGTCAGCATTAACGAAATGTACGAAATGCCGAACGGAGCTTCAAAGCAAACTTCCCCGATTTGCGGTACGGACAAAGCGGAAAGAATTTTGTCAAAAATCCGTATGAAAAAATTCAGCTCTTTGAAAAAAACAAGGAACAAAATATTGAAAACAACTGTAAGCGCGGCAAGAAAAGGTCTTTTTCCGTTCTGGCAGGCAAAAGCGGCGGAATATGTTACCGCAAGCGGGACAAAAATCCAAAATCCCGCTATTCCTCCATTGGCGAAGTAAAAAAACACGCTCACGCAAAGAAGCACAATCCACTGGAAAGAAAATTTCTTTGCGAGCGTAAAATAGAGAACCGCAACAGGAACGAGAAAAACATAAAAAGCGACTGAAAGAATATTCAGCTGCTCCCAGAAAAAATCCATTCCGCCGTCTGCTAGTGTTTTATCAACGCGCTTCTAAGTTCAACGATGCGCTTCATATCGCCTATGTTGTTGACGGAAATTTTGTCGTCAAAGACACGGATTTTTCCGCCGGCGGAGAATTTGCTTATCTCATCGTTGGCAGCATCATAGCTTATACCAGCCCAGTTCGCAACATCCGCTATTGTGAGCATAAACTCCCGCTCGCCGCCTTTTGCGTTAGGATGCGTCGTTATCTCATCGAACATACAGAATACATCCGCAACTTTTGAATATGCGTCCGGAAGAAGAAGAATCTTAAATCTTCGCCTCTGGTCATAAATGCGCTTACAGAAAAGGCGGAGAAGCGTAATTGCAATATGAGGATTTCCAGTGACAAGGGACTCGAAGTTGTCCTTGTTGAACTCAAGGCATTTTACCTTTCCCGAAGCAATACATGTGGCCGAACGCGGGGAATTGTCAAGAATCGCCATTTCACCGAAGATTTCGCCAGGCTTGAGGATGTCAAGATTCTTGTTGATTCCATTGGCGCACTTAACGAGCTGAACATTTCCTTTCTGGATAAAATAGAAGCTGTCTCCGTTCTGGAACTCGCTTATGATTACCTGACCGTTTTCGTAAATCTTCGCAAATCTCTCGAAAGCAGGAAGACTGAACACATCGTCAGAGGCAAAACCGTATTCGGCATCAAAATCAAACTCATCCTCGCCTTTCTTGTCTTTCTTGTACTGGGCATCAGCCGTCTTTCCCATGCGAAGAGCCTCAAGCTTATTCCTTGAGTTCGGGAATCTTTTTACGAAAATGCGGCACACATCAAGGCAGCTGCGCCATGAACGCTCGTCGTAGAATGCTTTGGCTACCGAAAAAAGCCCATTCTCCTGATCAATAGACTCGCCCTTGTTCAGAGAAGACTCAATCTCTTTGTGAATGCTCCGAAGCTGATTTGAATATACGCGAAGCATTTTCATAACAAGCTGTTTGTTGCGTCCAAAAAGAGCCTCAAGTTCCTGCAAGTTCATTATAATGCACGAAACAGCGGAAACGGCCGTAACAGTCTCCTCTCTAGGAAAATGCCCCAGAGCCGAGTTAAGACCGATGAATTCGCCCGGCTTCACAGTGCTTACAGATTCTGTGCCCGTTTTTATCTCAGGGGTCTTTATTGAAACTTGTCCCTTCTGAAGAATAAAAACCCTGTCGTCAACGTCCCCGGTAAAATAAATAACTGACCCCGGTAAATATGACATAGATTTTGGCATATCTTAACCCTCTTAATTTACGAATAGTTTTATTATCGGCGAATTCTATTCTAACATAAAAAAATCAAATAGTGTATTCTATAATGATGATAGATTTACATTCTCACTCATCTGCGTCCGATGGCATTCTCTCACCTGCCGATTTGGCTCGTTATGCCGCATCAAAGGGACTTTCAGTCTGGGCATTGACCGACCATGACACTGTTGACGGACTAAAGGAAGCCGCACAAGTCTGTATGGAAAACGAAATTATTTTCTCGCCAGGAATCGAAATCAACATTCAGTGGCCGAGCGGTGAATTTCATCTTCTTGGTCATGCGCTCAGAAAACTGTCACCTGAGCTTAAGGCAACGATAGATTACCTTACCGAAGACCGGCGGAACAGAAACCTTGAGATAATCGACAAAATGAAAAAAGACGGAATTGAAGTGACTCTTCCTGAGCTTGAGGCCAAGTTCGCAACGAAGCAGATTGGCCGCCCGCACATAGCAAAATTCCTTGCCGACATAGGAAAAGTAAAACACAGGCAGGAAGCATTCGACCGTTTTCTTGGGAAAGGGCGTCCCTGGTATGCCGAACATACTGGCGAAAATCTGGAAGTTGCGGTTGAGGCGATAAAGTCAAGCGGTGGCATCCCTGTCATAGCGCACCCTCTTTCGCTCTATGTTGGCTGGAGCCATATGGACGAAACAATCGCCTCAATCAAAGAGCAGGGGGTTGAAGGGCTTGAGGCATGGCATCCTGCTGTCCGCGTTAGCGAAGCCATGCGGCTTGAGGAACTTGCCAAAAAGCTTGGTATGTTCGTGACGGCAGGAAGCGACTGGCACGGGAAAGGAGTCCGCGCGGACAGGCATTTGGGGCGCACGAGCGGAGACAAGAAAATTGACGATAGGTTCTGGTTCGAGGAGCTTTTTCCGCATCTTGGGGATTTTGATTTCAGAAAAACAGAATGGGCGGTAACCCAGCCCGAACAGGCAATACATTCTGAGCTTTAGAACCAATCTGAGGGGCAGCCCTGACCAAGCTAGCTTTGAGTCCCAAACTCTGAACTAATCCATTGCAAGCAGCCCCCAGACCAATCAGGCTCCCCAGTCGCAAAAAAATCCGCTCCACGCAGAATGAGTTTGCTTTGCAAACTCGTACACGCACAGAACGAGTTTGGCGGTGCGAACCTGCGCACGCGCATTTTTTTGTGTCGGATTGTTTGTTTGGGAATGCGCCACGCGACCAAGCCAGAATTAGCTCTGAGTTCCAAGCTCAGAACAAATCACTCGCACACGCCCTAGAGCAAATCAGGCCCAAGTCGCAAAAAGTGCGCGCTTCCAGAAAAGACAGGGCTTTCCGCGCGGTGCAGGGTAAGCGGTATTTGTCTCAGTCGCTTCGCTCCTTCGCACCCTGCAAGCGCTCCAAGCCCTTCTGCTTTTCT
>JAFSJW010000101.1 GCA_017449265.1 Treponema sp. | reverse complement strand
GGACGCCGCGGCGGTGCTGGAGAAGGACGAGGGTATCACAGCAAGGCTGTGACGCATAGTCGTTAGTCGTTAGAAGCCCGCTGCGCGGGCAGTCGTTAGAAACTCAACTTTCCCACACTGAAAAAGTCAATGAAACCTTAAGCAGCAAGGGATTTTTCTGATAAAAATAGAAAACATGGTATCAATTTGCTGTTCGGTTAAGACCAATTCATTTCTGACGTCAACAAGGAATGCGTTGAGCAGGATCATCAAAGCCTCAAGGAAGGTAATATCCTTCAATTCGTCGCACACAAGGAAGAACAATTCCCCGCAGGTCCTTGGATCGGTTGCACTTCGCGCTTCGCAGGCGAGCATGATATATCGCAGATATACGATTGCTGTCTGGGCGTAGATCGATTCAAAGCTGCGGCCCTGCGCTTCTGTATCAAGGTGAAGGAAATGCTTTGATGTTTTGAACATTACTTCGATGTTCCAGCGCTTTCCATAAATACGGATCACTTCTTCATCGCTCAAGTCAAGGTTTGTTGACAGCAGTGCCACCCATTTATCTTCATTCTTTGTGCGCAAGAACACGACTTTCACCGTTTGCACTTCATCGTCCTTGTGAATTTGCACTTTGACAGAAGCAATGACTGCTCCGCGTCTTTTATGAGGAACAGCTTCATACAGCGCTTTCAGCTCATACTTTTTGCCTTTGTATGTGTAGCAGACGTTGCGTAAATGCTTGAGCATACAGATGACGTCCGTCCCTTGTTTGCAGGCGCGTATGATAACGGCCGGGAACGCAAACCAACTGTCGAACAGCAAATAGCTGACCTTCAATTTCTTCAGGTCGATCCCTTTCAGCAAATCAAACATGGCTTCTACCGGATTCTGCTGCGCGTTTCGCCGGAGCTGATACGCTCTTGTCCTTTTGTCGATATTGTCAGGAAGATGGTTTACGGTCATCTTTTCGTTGGTTGAAACCAGATGCCGGAAACAAAGCGGGATCGTTGTATTGCCGTCGCTCCATGCGAGTGTCAGCAGTTTGAAGCCTTTGATGAATTTGCCCGTGGTATGATCGTAAACCTTTGAAAGCATATCCACTTTTTTGCTGCGGCTGCGGTTATACAGTGTGTCGTCTACGATCAAGACGTTTTCTCTCTGTTCGGAAGTCAACGGTATGATCGTCAGGATCGCCTGCATCGCGATCCGGAAAACCAGCTTGCACCAATCATAAACGGGAGAATTCAAGAAACGGTAGACGGTATTCTTGCTCAGTCCCGGTTTCGGATTCATCGTGTAGGATCTGTAAAGATTTTTGTTTGTAAAGATCAATTCAAACAGATATCTGAGCAGTTCAACCGGTTTTACGCCTTTCTCTTTGTAGAAATTGGCAGAGGAAAGCGCTTTACCTATTTGAAATTCTCTGAAAAAATGTGAAATTGTCGCATTTTTCTCTTGCTCTTTATAGTTTTCTTCTGTTATAATAGTAGCCACAGACAACAGCTCCTTTGTTTTGGTTTGGTTCGAAACTATTATAACATATTTGGAGCCTGTTGTCTGTATTTTTTTTGCATTTCCCCCTTATTTCTCAAGGTTTCTTGATGATTTTTTAAGTGGGAAAGTTGAGTTAGTCGTTAGAAAAAATGATTCAAAAACAACTCAATTATTCTAACGACTAAGAACTAACGACTAACGACTGTTTAGCGAGCCAACGGCTCGCTAAATTCCCAATTTGTATATC
>JAFSJW010000100.1 GCA_017449265.1 Treponema sp. | reverse complement strand
TTTCATGGAAGACTACACCTACAATCTCGTCAAGGGAAAAGAAGCCAACATGGGAAGCCACATGCTTGAAGTTGACCCTGAGATTGCAGTTTCTAAGCCAAAAATCGAAGTTCATCATCTGGGAATCGGCGACAAAGAGCCTCCTGCACGAATGGTATTCAACACCCTCGAAGGAGAAGGTCTTGTTGCAGCCGTGGTCGATATGGGAACTCGTTTCCGCTGCGTAGTAAACGAAATCAATGTAATCAAGCCGGAGGCTCCTCTCCCGAAACTCCCTGTAGCCCGAATGCTCTGGCAGCCTTACCCAAGCCTCGCAACAAGTGCCGAAGCCTGGATTTTAGCCGGCGGCGGACACCACACTGCATTCAGCAACATCGTCACAAGGGAAATGCTCCAGGACTGGGCTGAGATGGTTGGAATCGAGTGCGTAGCAATCGGCAAGGAAAGTACAATTCCTCAGATTCGCAACGAGCTGAGATGGAATGCAGCTTACTGGGGAGCAAGGCGATAAATGAGCAATTATCAGACAATAAAAGAAGAGGCTTACGAGGCCAACATGCAGATTCCGGCGCAAAAGCTTGCCATTTACACATGGGGGAACGTGTCGGCCTTTGACCCGGCGGCCGGAGTTTTTGCAATCAAGCCTTCTGGTGTGGCTTACCCTGAGCTAAGGCCAGACAGCATGGTTGTAGTGGATTTGGACGGAAAAGTCGTTGAGGGAAACTTGAATCCTTCCAGCGACACGAACACCCATCTGGTTCTTTACAAAGAATGGGCTGTCAAAGGCGGGGCAAAAATCGGCGGAATCGTGCACACCCACTCGACTTATGCAGTCGGCTGGGCACAGGCACAACGTCCCATACCCCTTTTTGGAACGACCCACGCAGACCACATTCAGTCAGTCGTTCCCTGCACGCCTTACATCACAAAGGACGCCCTCACCCGAAACTACGAGCTTGAGACCGGAAACCTGATTGTAAAGCATTTTGCAGACGAGGGGCTAAACCCGGCTGAGACCACGATGGTTCTGGTGGCAGGTCACGGGCCTTTTACCTGGGGAGCAAGCCCTGACAAGGCCGTTTACAATGCGGCGGTTCTTGAGGAAGTGGCAAAAATGGCTACGATTACGCTACAGGTAAATCCTGCTGCCACGCAGCTTCCTGCCTACATCATCGACAAGCACTATCAAAGGAAGCACGGCCCCAACGCTTATTACGGACAAAAGAAGTAAAATCCAGTAGGATTCCCCAGACTAAGCCGAAAATTGGTCTGGGGATTTTTTGACAGATTCACTGGCGAGTAGATTTTTCTTCCTGCCAGTCTTTGCTGCTTATAAAGAAATGGTCTCCGGGACGACCGTCAATTCCCGTGGCAAATTCAATTCCGTCTTCGGGGCGTTTGTCTTTATAATTTGAAACTGAGTACCAGTAGGTACATTCCACATCGTTATCATCATTGTCTACATATTCAGAAGGGAACTCGTAGAAAAAGAAATAATTGCAGCCTTCTCTATCAATTAAAGAATTTTCATCGATAGGAAGTTTGATTCCAGAATAGTATTTCGCAAAGTTTTTTGATGCCTTTATGAATTCTTCTTTTGTCATTTTATTTTTCCTTTTGTTTTGAGATTTTCAAATACAATAGAGCTGTTCGGAAAGCTGAAGTTTCCGAATAGCTCTAATATATTAGTCTTTTACGAACTGTTCTATCTTACATTCGTGAGTTTTAGTCTCTTCATCATAATTCACGCCTACAAAAAGCAGGTTTCCGCTGTAGCCCTCCAGCGAAGAAAAATATTTCTTTTCCCTGATTTGACTAAGAGCAGATTCCGTGCTGGCGTTTCGTTTAAGCTCGATGATCATGGCAGGAATATTCGGAACAAACGGAATGAAAACTACATCCGCAAAGCCTTTGCCCGTGGTCATTTCTTTGATAATCGTGTATTTGTTGAGGGCATAGATGAACGAGAGATAAATTGCGCTTTGCAGGGCATCTTCGTTGTTGTAGCTTCGGTTGCTGGTAACATGAATGTGGCTTTCGTCCAGAGATTTTGCCACCGCATCGGAATTGAGGCGAAGGGTTTCCGCAAGAAGTTCTTTTGAGCCTTGAATGATTTTATTGGTAACTGAGTAGTCGGTCATAACAGAAACTGCGCTAGTCCATTCAATCTGTACTTCTTTATTGGGAATTGAGCATGTTTTTTCAGTTTTATCGTAAGAAAGGTAGCCTAAATGCAGAAGATATGTGAACACATCGTCTTTTGAGCAAAAGTCCGTCATGGTATTCATAAACATCGTTACATTTACATCGACGCTTTCGCCAGCAAGCATTTTGATTACATCATCTTTTGTTCCGGCGAAATTCTGCTGGATTCGCTCGCTGATTACCGCATAAGTAGATGTTTTGCTCCAATAGCTTTCAAAACTTTCGTTTTCAATGCACATTACGACAGATTCTGGATTGTAGATTTCTAAGCCCCTTTGCTTGTATCCGTCATACCAACGGCGGCACTCCTCATAATCCACATCATACTTTTTGCACAATTCCTGAACTTCGTCAGCCGTGAAGCCGATGTAAGGAGCAAGTTTTCCCGCGTCCAAGATTGTATATTCCCGGAAATTATTTAGCTTAGACTGAATCCGGTCACGCACCACAGGCAAAATTCCCGTAAGATAAGCGAGGGCAATGGCGGGGCGAACGGTATTGCTCTTGAAAAGTCCGTTCAAGAAATCCAAATACTGGGTAAAAAGGGCTGGAGGAACATTTTCCCGCACGAGAACATCATATTCATCAATTATAATTACAAACTGCTCTCCCAATGCCGCATATATGTCAATAATAGCCTGTGCTATAGAACCTTTTTCGTTGATTGCAACCGCAGGAAATTCGACTTTCATTTCTGCAAGGATTCTGTCGGTAAGGTTGTTCAAAAGTTCCTCTTTTTGTCGCTCAATCCGATACTCGCTGTTCATATCAATCTGAATGACATTTAGCCTGTTCAGATTGCTTTCAAAACTTGGATCGCTTGCAATTTTATATGGAGAAAAAAGTTCGCGGGAATCGCAGCCCTTTGAAAAATAGGCAGAAAGCATGTTGCCCGCAATCGTCTTGCCAAATCGGCGGGGGCGGGAAATACAGATATAAGTGTTATCAGATGCCATAAACTCATTGATGACAGAAATCATCATGGTTTTGTCAACATAGATTGGCCGCTTTAATGTTCGCTTGAAATTCTCATTGTTCGGATTCAGATAGATTCCCATATTCACTCCTAGAGTGGATTATAGCAGAATATGAGTAAAGATTGAATGTGTGGGGGAGAGGAGACAAAACCATTTTTTTACTCGGAAAAATATGCGTTTTTCTGACATTCCTTGACATTTAACGATTTATTGATAAGATTTTCAGAATGATTAAGAATGTTGAAATTTTTGAGAATGCGCCTGTTCCAAAAGCTGTGTTCAAATTCGCAGTACCTACAGTTTTGAGTATGATTGTAGCTGTCTTTTACAACATGGTTGATGCTTTTTTTGTCGGTCTTACAAATGACCCAAGTAAATTTGCCGCTGTGAATGTTGCTACGCCAGTTTTTCTTTTTCTTATGGCGGCTGGAAATATCTATGGCATGGGTGGCTCGTCATTCCTAAGCCGTGCGCTTGGTGAAAAAAACTATGACAAAGTAAAGAACATTGCCTCGTTCTGTTTTTATGCTGGCATTGTCACAGGCGTTTTAGGCGGAGGAATTATGCTTTTTTTCATGGATTCCATTCTGCATGCTGTGGGAACTACCGAAACGACTTATGGCTTTGCGCGCGACTATCTTGAAATCGTTGCGCTGGGCGGTCCGCTCGTCGTGCTTTCAAATGCTTACACGAACCTTATCCGCGGAGAAGGGGCATCCAGCTCCTCAATGTTCGGGATGATGGCAGGAACTGTCGTAAACATCGTCCTTGACCCGATTTTTATTCTTGACGAGCTTTTCGGGGTGAAACTTCTTGGCATGGGTGTTGCCGGAGCTGCTGCCGCAACTGTAATCGGAAACGCAGTGACACTTGCATTTTACATTTGCCATATCGTATCGAAGAATTCTGTACTCACAATAAAACCCAAGTATTTTATGGCAAGGAACGGAATCTTAACGGGCGTTCTGACAATCGGTCTTCCGGCTTCCCTGACTAATATCCTTATGTCACTTTCCGCAATCCTCACGAACAAGCTGCTGGCCTCATACTACGCCGTTCAGGTAGAGTACGAGCCGCTTCTTTCCCATGTTTCAACTTTTATGAACGGAGTAGCGGTATTCGGCGATGTTCCTACAGCCGCGATGGGAGTTGCGATGAAAGCCAATATGCTCGTCATTTTCGTTCAGCTGGGACTTGCGATTGGAATCTCTCCGCTTGTCGGCTACAATTTCGGCGCACGGAATATCAAGCGCATGAAATCTGTAATGAAATTCGCAATTTTGGTTAATGTCGTTCTGGGGCTTTTTCTGACAGGAATTTATTTTATCTTCACCAGACAGATAGTCAATATTTTCTCGAACGATGCAGCTGTTATTGACATGGGAATCCTTATGCTTCATGCGCTTATGCTTTCAAGCTCCATACTCGGAATCATGTTCGTGCTGAACTTTACTTTTCAGGCAATGGGAAAAGGCGTACAGTCGCTGATTCTTGCAGTTTCAAGGCAAGGATTCATTTTCCTTCCGCTTATCTTGATTCTGAACAAAATCGTTGGACTTTACGGAATAATCTACGCCCAACCGATTGCTGACATGATTTCTGTTTTAATCGCTTTCGGCATGTTTGCGCTGGTGAACAGGGAGCTGAAAAAAGTATAAATTATGATTTTTTAGAAAATGCGGTGGTTTAGACAAGCTCAACCACCGACACTTATCTTTATTTATTGTTTGCAAAATCTGTTCATAAGGCTGTATAATATTCTTAATGGATGATATTACAGGTCTGATTGATACCCGCCCAAAAGAAAGTTTTTTCTCTGCTTTGCTTGTGTGCTTGTTTTTTATCCTCGTGTTCATATACATAACGATGGCATCTTTTGCGACCGGAGTTTCCGAGAAAAATAAGATTGTAGTAGAAACAATGTGTTTTTTCGTCGGACTTTTGCAGCTTCTTCTTTCTATAGAAGTAGTCTTTTCAGGCAGAAGATACGGAATCAAAATTGCGATTCTGCTGAACAGCATAAGCATTATTTTTTCCATGATTTATTTTATTGTGAAAAAGGAGATGATTCTTTTTCCGCAGATTGGTGTTTGCATAGTCGCTATACTTGTCTGCATTATTTTGAACAAGCAGTACGAGCAAATATCAAGAAATGTGGGGAATATTCACAAACTTGCGTTCGTGGACGAAATGACCGGTATTCCGAACAGAAAAGAGTGTCTTTCCATCATTGAAAATCTTATTTCCGGCGTGAATAAAATACCTGCTTTTTCACTCGCGCTTTTTGATTTTGACAATTTCAGAATTATCAACGAGACGCTCGGGCATGATGTGGGCGACTTGTACATTACGGAAATAGTACACAACATAAAGACATTTGTCTCAGCCCCGAATGTAATCGGGCGCATGGGCGCAGATGAATTCCTGCTTTTTATTCCGAATTCTGTGGGTGAAGAAGAAGTCGAAAAATATGTCCTTAAGATTTCCCAGATAATTTCCCAGCCTTTCAGGTACAAGGAGCATGATTTCAGGTTGACGGCGAGCGTGGGAATAGTTCGTTATCCGAAAGATTCCGTGTCTGCGACTGTTCTTTTGCAGCAGCTTGATATTGCGTTGTATCGTGCAAAATTGCAGGGAAAAGACAAAATCACTTTTTTTGATGAAAAAATGCAGCTCAGTATGGAGAAAAAGATGGATATTGAGAACAGGCTTGCATCTGCAATAGAAAATAAGGAACTTTATGTTGAGTACCAGCCGCAGTATAAAATGCCCAGCCGGCACTTGTACGGATTTGAGGCTCTTATTCGCTGGTCTTCGCCGCAGCTTGGCGAGATTGTGCCTCTTGATTTCATTCCAGTTGCCGAAGAAAACGGAATGATTGTGCGCGTTGGCGAATGGGTTTTGCGCGAGGCGTGTACCCAGTACATGAGGATTTATCCTGACTACGAATGTCCGCCTATGCTCTCGGTGAATGTGAGCGTTGTCCAGATGCGCGACCCTGAGTTTATAAGCAAAGTTCGGCGTATCATTGCGGAAACAAAAATGGATACTGATTATCTTGAATTCGAGATAACGGAATCCGTGTTCATAAAATCGCCTGAAGTGGCGCACAAGATTTTGACGGAGCTTCGCACAATGGGCATAAAAATCGCGCTTGACGATTTTGGCACTGGCTATTCGAGCTTGAGCTACTTGCGTACTCTTCCATTTGACATCGTTAAAATCGACAAGTCGTTCATAGACACGATTGGAGTTGTGCCGGATGAGAAGAATCTTGTCAAATCGATAATCGAAATGGCGCATAATCTGGGGCTTAAGGTTATCGCCGAAGGAATTGAGCGGTGTGACCAGCTTGATTATCTTGTACAGAACAAGTGCGACATCATTCAGGGAAACCTGCTCGGAAGACCTGTTCCTGCCGCTGGACTCTGACCCGAATCCATAACACATTCAGAGGCATCCCTGCTGATATTGCTGAGAAGCGTGTCTGTATACGGTGCTTCTCTTTTGCGTTTCCTTGCAAATTGATTAAGTCTGTTCTTCCTACGCGCCGAAAATCTCTTCCCTGTGGGCTTTTCCCAGCAGATGAATTGCGGTTACTAGGTCAGCCCTGCTGTTGGCGGCGCAAAATTCTTTCAAGTCAATGGAAAAACGGTTCATGGAAAAATGCTGGAACACAAAAACTTTTTCCCATGCGCCGCCTGACTCAGACTCATCATAGACCTTTTTCAGAATGTCCCTGTAGCGCAGGAACAATCCCCGGTTTTTAAGTTCTGCGTAGCCCACAAGCCAAAGCTCCGGAAAATCATCTTCGGACTGTGACACAAGATTTTTGTGCAGAGCGGCCGTTTTCTTCGCCATGAAATCCTGTGAGTCGGCGATGAGCTTTTTTATCTCCGTCCCTCCGTTTTTTTCAAGGAATTTCAGGTGCTTTGTTTTTGCGGTGTGAACAGGGGTCTTGTTCAGGATAATCACATTTTTTCTGAAATCCGTGCGCAGCTGTGGATTTCGCGTGAAAAATCCTGCCGCAATCTTTCCGCTCTGACCTACAAGATATTTGTTGTTCTTGGAAAGCTGCTCGTCTTTTCCAGGATTGTCGCCAATAACGATAAGATTTATTTGTGATTCGGCCGTTATCTCATCAAGGGCTGTGTTGTACACAACGGCTGTCTCTAGGGGGTAGTCGGGCGTGTCGGCTTTTGCGGCTTCTTTTACGAGCGGAGCAAGGTCATTTGAGAAAGTATCGTTAAGATTTTTGCAATACGATTTGAATTCAAATCTGAATTCGCTGAACGCTTCAAACTGATTTTTTGTCATTTTCTGAAAAGTCCCAATGTTATTTTGTGGTGGCAGATTTTCCTATTCAAGTCGCAGAGGGGTGTCGAGTTCGTCAAGGTCAGAAATCTCGCTGAACCTTATGATTCTGTATGCGTATCCTTGTTCGGCAAGGAATTTCTGTCTGTTCGAGCCGAAATCTTCTTCAACCGTGCTGCGCGTTATGAGCGTGAAAAAACGCGATGTGCGTTCTTTTGGACGAAGAATGCGTCCGAGCCGCTGGGCTTCTTCCTGGCGGCTTCCGAATGTTCCGCTTACTTGGATTGCCATGCTTGCGTCAGGCAAATCGATTGCGAAGTTAGCCACTTTTGAGACGACGAGGACTTTTATCTCGTTGCTTCGGAATTTTCCGTATATCTCATCGCGTTCTGAGTTCGGGGTTTTTCCAGTGATTATAGGCGCAGAAAGCAGCTTTGCGATTTCATTGAGCTGGTCAATGTACTGCCCGATTATCAGGATTTTGTCGTCTGGGTTGCGCTTGACTAGTTCCTGAACGATAAGGAGCTTTCTGGGGTTTTCGCTTGCTATGCGGTGCTTTTTGCGGTGTTCTGATACAGCGTACTCAATTTCTTTTTCTTCGCTCAAATCAAGACGGATTTCAATGCACTCTGCGCTTGCGATGAAGCCTGATGTTTCAAGCTCTTTCCACGGCACATCGTACCGCTTGGGTCCCACAAGCGAGAATACATTTCCTTCCTGACCGTCCTCCCGAACAAGCGTTGCGGTAAGACCAACGCGGCGGATTGCCTGAATCTCGGCAGTCACTCGGAACACAGGAGCAGGTAGCATATGAACTTCATCGTAGATGATAAGGCCCCATTTGCGTTTTCTGAACAGGGCAAAATGAGGGTACGGACCTTCTTTGTCTGGACGCCATGTAAGAACTTGGTAAGTTGCCACAGTGACCGGCTTTATCTCTTTGTTTTCCCCTGTGTACTCGGAGATTTGGTCTTTCGTAAGCTCCGTTTTGTCAAGAAGCTCCGAAATCCACTGATGAACTGCGCTTATATTCGTAGTGATTACGAGCGTGCTTGTTTTGAGCATTGTCATAATCGTCATTCCGACGATTGTTTTTCCCGCACCGCATGGAAGCACGATTGTTCCAAAGCCAGTTCCCGCGCCTTTGTCGCCAACAAGAGCTTTTGCCGCCTCAATTTGATATTTTCGGGGCGAGAACGCAGCTCCAGAAAGCGTTCGCTCTCGGAAATCCACTTCAAGCGGCTCTCCCTCCTCAAGCGGAACTTCGTCTTTGACAGGCCAGCCCATTTTGAGAAGCTCCTGCTTTATCGTGCCGCGGTCAACCAGTTCGATTAAGAAAGCGTTCTTTTCGCCGCACTTTGCGGGAACAAGTTTGAGCTTGCTTGCGGCAAGCTGCTTCCAGATTAAAATATCCTCACAGATAAGATACAAATATTCAATTTCGATTTCTTTTCCGTCTTCTGATTTTTGAACGATTTTTTCTCCAGGCACAAGCCGGATTTTTCCGAATCTGCTGGCTGTTTCAAAAATCCAAGCCGTGACGCTCTGGGGAACATCATAGCGCGAGAATTCATTCAGCACGGCAATTGCATTCTCAGGCTTAAAACCAGCCCCAGAATAATTCCATAGAGAAAGCTCTGAGAGCTTGTATGTGTGAAGATGTTCCGGCGAGCTTTCAAGCTCTGCGAACGGAATGAGCGCATTACGGCACTCTTCGGCTCTTGGTGCGTGAACATCTAGCAGCAGGGTTCTGTTTCCCTGAACGATAAGTGGGTTCTCAAAATTCATGGAATTTTTATTCTATCATAATTTTTGGACTTGAAGAATAAAAAAAAGTGCGGTAAAAAGAAATTATGACAGATGAAGATTTTATGAGACAGGCAATAGAGCTTGCAAAACTGGGGCGTGGATTTACGAACCCGAATCCGTTGGTAGGAGCCGTAATCGTGAAAAATGGTATGGCTGTGGCGCAAGGCTACCATCACAAATGCGGAGACCTTCATGCCGAGCGTGACGCGCTCAAAAATGCCCGTGAGCGCGGAGCTGATGTGCGCGGAGGAACGATTTTTGTTACGCTTGAGCCGTGCTGTCATTACGGAAAGCAACCGCCATGTACCGAAGCGATTATTGAAGCTGGAATAAAAAAAGTTGTCATTGGAAGCCGTGACCCGAATCCGCAAGTGAACGGAAGGGGCGTTCAGATTTTAAAAGAGGCGGGAATTGATGTCGTTCAGGATTTTTTGAGCGAAGAGTGTGACAAGCTTAATTCATTTTTCTTCCATTATATAAAAACGAAAAAACCGTATGTTATCGTAAAATATGCTATGACGATGGATGGACAGACTGCAACTTCTTGCGGCGAATCAAAATGGATTACGGGCGAGCTTGCCAGAAACAATGTACATAGAACAAGAAGCGAGGTTATGGCGGTTATGACCGGAATCGGGACAGTTCTGAAAGATGACCCGATGCTGAATGTTCGCCTTCCTGCTCGTGCTGACGGATTGCCATACCGCCAGCCGCTCAGGATTGTCCTTGATTCTTGGCTCAGAATTCCCCTTGACTCTAACATTGTCCGAACGGCGGACAAGTTCCCTGTTATGGTGTTCGCTGTGGATAGCATTGAAGGCGAAGGGCTTGAGACAAAAGCCGCCCTTGAGAAAGCTGGTGTTACAGTGGAATTGATTCACGCCGATTCTGAGTGCTCTTCCCTTGATATTGGAAAAGTTCTTGTTCGGCTTGGCGAGCTTGGAATTGATTCTGTCCTTGTGGAGTCGGGCGGTAGTCTGAACGCGGCTTTTTTCTTCGGTTCGGAGGCGGCGGAAAATCTTTCGCTCGTGCAGGAAATCCAAGTTTATGTTGCGCCTAAAATCTTCGGCAACGACGGGCATACGATAAACACGCCTGTTCACGGAAAGGGCATTGATTTCCCGAAAGATGCAAAAATTTTCTCTGCGCCCGAAATAGAAATCTTTGGCGATGATATTCTGCTAAAATACAAGCCGGGAAAAATAAATTCACTTGAAAAATAAAATGAATTGGAATAAAATAGTTTCATTCTGATTTGGGGATATAGCTCATCTGGTAGAGCGACAGGTTCGCAATCTGTAGGTGGTCGGTTCGAGTCCGATTATCTCCAATCATTTCCGCAAATTTACAATTTTCCTACCAAATTCTATATTTTCAAATTCAATAAGTATTTTTTTCAATTCAATATGTCAGAGTATGATACAATTAATTCTGATTAATGAAGGCGCGGGTATTCTGCACGACTGCAAACGCTGAGTTTATAGGAGTAATCATAATGACCGTTCATGAATGTATCGAAAATCTCTTTTTAAAAGATGAAAATGTTGTTCTTGTTTTTCCGACTGATATTGCCGCAAAAAAGTGGGCTGATTGGACGGTGCTCAACACAAAAACAAAGTCGGTTGCAATGGAGCGGTTCATTGCATGGGACAATTTTAAAGGCGAGTGCATACGGGCAAAGAAAGAGAACCGGCAGTCCGTTCCTGCTTTGATGAGAAAAGTGTTTGCCGCATGGATAATCGAAAAAAACAAGAATGAGGGCGGTTCTGTATTCAAAAGCCTCATCAAAAAGGACTTCACTGATTCTTCTGCCAGTTTTTCTGACTGGATTTCGCAAATACTTCCTTCATTGGGAACATGGAAAAAATATCACGACAACGCGGATTACAATAACGCCATATCTCAGAAATTCGGTTCTGGGAGCGAAGAGCTTTTTGCGGAACAAGATTATAAGACGCTTTACGATGAGTACAAATCTTTTCTTGAGAAGTTCGGGTATTTTGACCCAGCTTGGGAAGAGCCTCCATTTGAGCCGAACGGAAAAACATATTGCATTATCTATCCGCAAATCCTTGAGGATTACGGCGAGTACAGGCTCATTCTTGAAGATGCGGAAAAAAGTGGCTTTGTCAGATTGATTCCAGTTCCTTCTTGTGACAAAGATTTTTTTGTTGATTTTGAGAAAAATTCCCGCTCGGAACTTGAGAATGTTGCGCTTTATCTCAGAAAAAAGCATGATGAGGGAATCTCATGGGCCGACATTGCAATAAGCGTTCCCGATATGGACAGCTACGGTCCGTATCTTGACAGGGAGCTTGATTTGTATGAGATTCCGCACACAATGCGCTATTCCAAACCACTCAGTTCTTATGGGGCAGGTGCTTTGTTCAGTTCAATCCGTGAATGTGTTGAGGAGAATTTTTCGTTTGAGAGCATAAAGAACCTTCTCCTGAACGATGATATTCCGTGGCTTGAAAAAGGAAATATCCAGTCGCTCATAATGTTCGGAAAGCAGAATAATTGTCTTACATCGTTTGGTCAAACTGATATTTGGGAAAAATCATTTGAATCGCCAAAAAAGCGTACTGAAAAATCTGTGGAAAATGAAAAATCTTCGCTCCAGATTTTTTATGGGAACCTGAAAAATGCTCTGAGCAGATTCGGTGCGGCAAAAACTTGTGCCGAGTTATATAGTGCTTATAATAATTTTAAGAAAAAATTCATAAATGAAAAGGCATTTTTTGCCGCAAAAGATGCGGACGGGACTGTGCAGGAATCTGAGTTTGAGGAGAGCAACAGGATTCTTGCGCGATGCGTCACTGAGCTGAAAAATCTTGTGGAGCTTGAAAAAAAACTTGCCGAGGACAAAAACAAGACTTATTCTGTCGTGTCGCCGTTTTCGTTCTGGCTCTCAGATTTGGACGGAACCGCATATCTTTCTCAGGGAGAGAGCGCGGCGTTGCAGGTTTATCCGTACCGCGCCGCTTGCGCAGCTCCGTTTGCGCTTCATGTGCTTGTTGACGCAACGCAGAATTCGCTTTCTGTTTCCACAAAGCCGCTTAGTTTTTTGAACGAAGAGAAGCGCGATATAATCAAAAAAATCGACAGATCTTTCATGGATATAGACACCGGAAAGCTGTTCATCCAGCTGTACAAGGTGAATTCAAAAGAAAAGGCCTTGTTCTCAGGCTCGGAACATTCTTTTGCGGGCTACGGCTTTCTTCATGGCGCAATCGAATCGAAAGACAGGGAGCTTTCTTCGGAGTGCATGGCTAAAAATCTTTTTCAGGACGAAAAAGACTGGTTTCTTGAAAAAACGACTTGTGCGCCTGAAAAAGTTTTCGCAAAGTCCGCTTCGGGGTTCAAAAAGTGGTTTTCGTTGTCGAACGGTGCGACAAATGACTCGGACAAGTCTTTTTCTGAGCAGCTTTCCGCCGTTCTTAAAGAAAAATTTTTCGATGAAAAGCGTGGGGCGTACAAAATCAGTGCGACAACCTTGAACAGTTTTTACAGCTGCCCAAGACGATGGCTTTTCAATACGGTTTTGCAGCTGAAGCCAGTTGAAAATGAAACAGAGCTGAAAGATGAGTTCATAAACGGAACTGTAAAGCACAAAATCCTTGAGAATTATTTTGCTCATTTTAAAGAAAAAAATCTCCCGATTTCAGATACGACAGACGAGGAGGTGCTTAGAACCGCTCTGAATTCGGCTCTTTGCAGCTTTAAGGAAAAATCAGACTGGCGAACTGAAATCAGTTTTATGACTGGGGAATTTTTGTTTTCCGAGGCTGACTCTTTGTTCGATGAGCTTAATGAGAGCATCGGAAACTTTTCCGCTGTTTTTGCTGGCTACAAGGTTTACGGAACTGAAGTGGAACTTGAGTCATCGCCTGAGGCCGTTGAGCTGAAAGACAAAAATTACTATTTTGTAGGCGCGGTAGATTTGATTCTTGTGCGTGAAGAGAATGTTTCAGGAAAGCCCGGCGACATGACAAAATTGTATACGATAATCGATTACAAGAATTCAAAAAAATCGATACCGTCCGTTCACTATGTTCAGGACAAAGAGTCGAACGAGAATATTGATTTTCAGATTCCGATGTATGTGTATTTGTGCGACTCAAGCACGGGGGAGTCGATTCAGGTTGAGGACGCAGGATTTTTTTCTATAAAAGACGGCGATGTGCGCCCGCAGGAAAAGCGTGTGTTTGCGCCAATAAAACTTTCTGCCAGGCGTACTGACGGAAAAATCACTGATACTACGATGCAGGAGTTTTTGCAGAAAGCTGATGAATTCTTTGAGAAAGGGTTAAAAAACCTTGATTTTTCCGTGACGAATCTTTTTCAGGGCTACTCGGTTTGCGCCGGAAGTTCCAGATGCGTTGATTTCAGGCCGATTTGCCGCCGCTATTTTACAGTCTCGGGTGATGAGTCCGTTGTACGGGCGGGCAGTTCCTTTGCTAGAACGGTTTCAAAAAATCCTACGGTGAATGAATCCGAGAAGAAGACGGCAGACAGTGGTTCGGGGGGCGCGAAGGTAAAGCCCGCGGGCGGAAAGCGCAGCCTTGACAAAAACCAGAGCGAGGCGCAAAACGAGATGAAGAATGTGGTGGTAAGCGCGGGCGCAGGCTCCGGAAAGACGACTGTTCTTTCAAGTCGTTTCGTAAAAATCGTTCAGGACGGAACTGGGCTTGAGCGAATCCTGACGCTTACATTCACGAATAAGGTCGCAAACGAGATGAAAAGCCGTATTTTCTCCGCGCTCAAAAAATCCGGGATTGATACGAGCGACTTTGACAAGGCGCATATTCAGACTTTGGACAGCTACTTTTCGGAGATTGCGCGGGCAGGGGCGCATTTTTACGGAATCACCCCGTCGTTCACTATGGATGCGGAGGCAATCGAGAAGAAAATCAATCTGGAATCATTGCGGTTTTTGCTTGAAAAGCGGGACATCCCCGAATTCAGAAATGCAATCAAAGAACTTACTAAGGTTTCTGATTTTCAGTCGCTTGCAGAAAATCTTCTTGCATATCCGATGATTCATTACGACAATCTTTCCGACCCGATTGATTTCAAAAAATCGCTTGAAATTCAGGTAAATGAGATAGAAGCCTTGTTCAGAAAAAATGCGGAGCTTGCGACTAAGGCAATTCGGCAAATGCTGGCGGTATATGAGGCAAATGCTGGCGATTATGATTCGGGCGGAAAATCAAAGAGCGCGAATCTGATTGAGTTCGCAAGGATTATGAGCGAGAACAAAGTTCCAGAGCTTACGCCTGAAACTGATGCGCATGATTTTATTCAGGAAGTCAGCGCGTTCCTCAAAATCAAGAAGCCCGCGTCAAACTGGAAGGGGCAGCTGTATCTGAATTACAAAGAGCCATTGAACCAGCTTTATGATTGCTTTGCGTTTTTCATCTACTATGAGAATTTTACGAATGGCTATGGGACGCAGGAAAAAGCCGTCGAGCTTTTGTGCGAGTTCCAGACGAAGATAAACGACTACAAGCGCAAGAGCGGTCTTCTGACATTCAACGATGTTGCCTGTCTTGCACGAAAAACGCTTGTGGAGCATGCGGAGATTCGTCATGTTGAGCAGAACAAATTTTCAAAGATTATGATTGATGAATTTCAGGACGACAACCAGCTTCAGTGCGATGTTTTGTTCATGCTTGCCGACGAAAAAGAGAATGAAAGATACGATTCGGACGGGCGGTATTTGATTCCGACATTCGATGAGATAAAAAATCGCCTTTCTCCAGAGAAATTGTTCTTCGTAGGCGACGAGAAACAAAGTATCTATTCTTTCCGTGGAGCTGATGTCTGCGTTTTCAACAAGCTCAAGGAAACGCTGGGGCTTCACAAGATGCTGAATACTAACTACCGTTCGGAAAAGTCGCTTATCGATGCGTTCAACGGAATTTTCGGTGGAACTGGCATTGGTTCGCCGTCAGTTTTTATGACGAATCACATAAAGGAGAATCTGAAAACGCGTTTCTCCGAGGAAGAAACTCTGGAGCTTTTGCAGAACGAACCGAGTTACGAGTATGTTGGCTCAGACCCAGAAAAAGCTGCGAGCCAAGAGCCACTGGTAAAAGTCGTTATGTTCAATGCGGCTGAGTCCGAGGAAGAGGGCGAGGCTGGCGAAGAAAAGAAAATTTCTGAGAATGATGATATTTCTGAGGAAAAGGCTAATTCCTACGAGGCGGAATGGATTGCAGGCGAAATCAATAGGCTTGTAGGAAGCGAGTACACAGATAAGTCCGGGGCGGTGCATCGCTACAAGTACAGTGATTTCTGCCTTTTGTTCAGGACAAGCTCCCCGCTCCATGCTTTTGAGCGCAAGCTGCTTGCGGCAGGAATTCCGTATTCCACCGAAATCTACAAGGGGTTTTTCACTGACGGTCCGATAAATGACCTTGTTTCGTATCTGAAAATCTGCGTTTACCCGGAAGATTCCAATGCTTACGCAAAAGTTCTTTGCTCTCCGTTTGTGAATTTGTCAGTCAGCGAAATGGAAAAAATCATTTCTGTGTCAAAAGTGCCTTTTGATTTTTCGCGGATGCGTGACGGAATTATTTCTGACGAGTCTATGGCAAGATTGAGAAAGGCTGCTGTTGATTTTGCGGAAACAAAACGACTTCTTCACTGCGAGAAACTTACGAAAACTTTGAGTCATCTTTGGTATGATTTGGGCTATCGGTATGAAACTCTGTGGAATCAGGAAGTTTCGATGTATGCGGGACTGTATGACATTCTTTTTGAGATTGCGCGAAAAAGCGAAGAGAATGTTCAGTGCCTTGCGCGTTTTCTGGACGAGGTTGAAACATACAAGGACGAGGCTGAGAAACTTGACGGGCTTGATATACCGCTGAACGAAAGTGACAGCGTGAAGATTATGACGATTCACAAAAGTAAGGGGCTTGAGTTCAAGGTTGTTTTTGTGTGCGCGGTCTCAAATCCAGCAAAAGCGAACAAAAGCGACAACCAGAATGTTTCGTATGATGAAAAGCGCAATATTATGATAAAAACCGTGGAGTCCGAAGAAACAAAAGCGTTGCGGCTGGCTCCTGCCTCAGATTATTCTGTGAAAAGAACTGCCGATGCGAATTTTTTCATTGATGAGTATGCTTCCGATAACATGAAAAAATCTTGCGCGGAGCTTAGGCGCGTGGCTTATGTTGCTTTTACGCGGGCTGAACGGCTTTTGTACATTGTTGGAAATTACAAAGGCGAGCTGAAAGGGCCTTCTGCAGGCGGCGGAAAATCTATGCCTGTTGAATGTTTCAAGCCGGGCATTATAGGCGAGACATTCACTCTTGGCGACAAAGATTATGAGTATGCGCCCGCAAAGACAATCTACCAGCTCATGCTTCCGCTTATCGATTATTACACGGTGACTGACGGTGACGGAAATCGTGTTGCAAAAGCGGATTCGCCTTTTTCTTTCATTGAGTTCAAAAAAGAGACTTTTGAAAAAAATCAGGCCGAAAGAAAAAAAGCGCGGCTTGACGGTGAAACTGCTGTTGCCCGAATGAATGATTCTGCGGCGAAGAAAAGGCTGCTTGAAGAGGCTGGGGCGGTTTTTGGTAATGCGGAAATTGTTCTGGCAGAGAATGTTCCTGAGATATACATGAGTCCGAGCAAGCTCAAAACGCCCGTTCAAAATCTGGAGGGCGATGAGTCCTATCCTGAGATTACGGATATTGTGAATCGGAGCGGAGGAAGATTCAGCTACAACGATTTCGGTTCGATTGCACATGCGTTCCTTGAGGCGCGCATGAAGGGGCTTGAGCCTGAAATAAATGCCAGATTCCTTGTTGGACTGGACAACGATGATAAAAAAATTCAGGAAGTGTACTCTGTAGCGAACAAAATGGCAGACGATTTTGAAAAGACTGAGCTTTTCAAGAGTGTTTCCGAGGCTCGGGAAAAATATGGCTGGCTCAAGGCCGAGTATGACTTTAAGTACTTTTCTCGGGACTATTCTGAGCATGGTGTTATTTTTAACGGTCAGATTGACCTGGTCGTAAAGACTGGCGAGAAAAAATATCTTGTGGTGGATTACAAGACCGACCAAAACATCTGCCCTGAGGAGCATTTCGGACAGATTGAGTGCTACAGGAGCGCAATCTGCGAGATGATGGGAATTGAGCCTGAAAATGTGGAGTGCGTTTTGTATTACCTGAGGCACAGGAAAGCCGTAAAAGTCTGATTTTATTGCGCTATCGGTATTTTTTCCTGTCAATTCATTTGGAGAAATCTTCAAAATCAATTGACAGGAAAATGCTTTTATATAAAACTATTTTATATGTTTGATACAATCGAAGAAGCTATTTATGATTTGAAAAAAGGAAAGCTTATCATGGTCACGGACGATGAGGATCGTGAGAATGAGGGCGATTTTATTTGTGCGGCGGAATTTGCCACGCCTGAGAATGTGAATTTCATGGCGACTTACGGAAAAGGTCTTATCTGTATGCCTGTTTCGTTGGAAATAGCCCATCGCCTTGATTTCCCGCCAATGGTAGGGGAGAATACGGACAATCACGAAACGGCTTTTACCGTCTCTGTTGACCATGTTTCAACATCTACGGGAATATCTGCATTTGACCGTTCCGCTACGGCAATGGCTCTTGTGCGCGAAGATACCAAGCCTTCTGATTTTCGCCGCCCGGGACATATGTTCCCGCTGATTGCGCGGAAAGGAGGCGTTTTTGTTCGGAACGGACATACCGAGGCTACTGTTGATTTCTGCCGCCTTGCGGGGCTAAAAGAAGCTGGTCTTTGCTGCGAGATTATGAGTTCTGACGGAAAAATGGCGCGGCTTCCAGAGCTTGAAAAAATGGCTCGTGAATTCGGGCTTAAAATAGTTTCAATCGAGCAGCTGATACGATACAGAAAGTCCCACGAAAAAGTCATTGAGCGCGTGGCAGAAGCAAAACTTCCTACAAAATACGGCGAGTTCAAAATCTTCGGGTACAGGGATTTGACCAACGGACTGGAACACGCCGCTCTTGTCATGGGCGATGTTTCTGGCGGAGACGACATTCTTTGCCGCGTTCATTCCGAGTGCCTTACAGGAGATGCGTTCGGTTCGCTAAAATGTGACTGCGGCGAGCAGTTCGATGCGGCAATGAGGAAAATTGCCCAAGAGAAACGCGGCGTTCTTGTTTATCTCAGGCAGGAAGGTCGGGGAATAGGTCTTTTGAACAAAATCCGGGCGTACAGCTTGCAGGACAGAGGGCTTGATACTGTTGACGCAAACTTACGGCTGGGGCTGCCAGCCGATGCTCGCGACTACAACTGTGGAATCCAGATTCTGAAAAATTTGGGAATCAGCAGAATCAGGCTTATGACGAACAATCCTGACAAAATCGAAAAGATTAACTGCAAGGATTGCGGGCTTGAGATTACTGGACGCGTTGATATTCAGGTTCCTGTTCGTAAAGAGGACGAGAATTATCTGAAAACAAAAGCGATTCGTATGAATCATATGCTGAAATTATAAGATTAGATGTGTTTGGAAACTGATGTTTCCGAACATGTCTATTATCACCAAAAATAATTTAATAAGCGAGGAAAATATGAATATTATTGAAGGAAAACTTGTTGCTGGCGGCAACATGAGAATCGCGCTCGTTGCGGCTAGGTTCAATGAATTTATCGTGTCAAAGCTGATTGAGGGAGCTAGGGATGCTCTTTTGCGCCACGATGTGAAGGACGAGGACATTGATTTGTGCTGGGTACCTGGCAGCTTTGAGATTCCTGTAGCCGCAAAGCACCTTGCCGAGAGCGGAAAATACGATGCGGTAATCGCACTGGGAGCTGTAATCAGAGGCTCAACGAGCCATTACGATTATGTGTGCGCCGAGGTTTCAAAAGGAATTGCGCAGGTTTCTCTTTCCACGGGGCTTCCTGTGCTTTTCGGCGTTCTTACCACAGACACAATCCAGCAGGCAATAGAGCGCGCCGGAACAAAAGCCGGAAACAAGGGATATGACTGCGCTATGAGCGCAATCGAAATGATAAATCTCCTTAAGCAAGTGCGCGGCAAGTGATTTTTCTGAATGTGCTGATTCATTCAAAAACAGGATAGCACTCAAAACCTGCTGTCCTGAGTTCTTTTCCGATAGACATATCTTTGTTCTCATCGACCACGACGATATAGTACACATTGCCGCTCGGTCTTTTTTCCAGCATGATTTTTGCATCGAATCCCTTCGATTTCACTTTTTCTGCAAGTGCGTTCGCATTCGATACATCGCGGAAAAGTCCCAGCTGCTCCCGGACAATTTTCTCCGCAGATGAAGAAGGCTCTTTTTCGCTGCTTGGAGCGGATTTTTTCAGAGGCATCTGGGCAATTTCAGGAAATGCAGTTTCTTTTCGGGGCATGAAAAGCCAGAACGGTGTGGGAAGCGCGTTAATCTCTCCCTTTATGATTTTTGTTTCAGGCGAGGAAGGAAAATCTGTTTTCAGCTTTGATGAGTAAGAATCTTCACCTGTTATGTGCCAGAGTGTGAGTAGTATGCTTGGCATAACAGATGTCATAGATTTGTCACTCAGAAATGATTTTAGTGCAGCAACAGGTTTCTCTGTTTCTTTCGCGCTGTTTGCCTTGCATAGAAAAGCCCATTGCTCGTAGAGTTTTATCTGAGCCTGAATGTAAGCATCGTTTGAGTCCCTTACGCTTGATTTCAGAAACGACAGGGCGGACTCTGCGTCTCCCGAATTCAGTGCGCATCGCACAGCTGAAATGACGAGCTTTTCTGAATTTGTGGAGCCGGCGAGTGCGGCGGCGGAAGTGTATGATTTTTTTGCGGCCTCAAATTTTCCAGCTTGCTCTTGCAAAGCTCCGAGGAAAGAAAACGCCGCCTTCTTGTCAGAATCAGTTTCTAGGGACGAGATATTTTTGGAGAGAAACGATATTGTTTCGTTTACGGAGGCTTTCCCAGCCGCCTCAAGAATCAATTTGTTCGCGGCTGTGGAAGAAGTCTGGGAAAAAAGGGAAAATCCAAAAATGAAAATTGCAAATCCAAGAAAATGCTTCATTTTTGAATTTTCGGAAAATGCGGGCGGAAGTTTAATAGACTGCCAGAAATCAATTTCGGGCAGATTTATCTTTCACCGTAGATATTTCTGTTTTCCCCAATTATTACATACATCGTAAGGCTGGAAGAGCCAGTCTCTGAAAAAGTGATTACAGCTGAGCTTGCTCCATCGCTGACCGTTCCGATTTTGTGGAGCGATACGCCATGCGAGCCTTTCAGCGAAGTAAAAGTATTGTAAAATGATTTCATCTGCGAGGTTGCCGGCATGAGAAGCGGACCGTTCATCGAAAACCGCTGGTACTGGTTTGTCGGAACGGAGCTTCCGTATACGGACGAAAGATCGAATACATTTATTGCGCTCTGAGTGTAATTATAATCTGCGCCGCTTGAAAGACTTGTTCCAGGGCATACGACAGAGGCTGAAACTGCCTTGTTCAGAGTGTATTGTGAGCCGGAGGCCGTTATTGCCTGAACGAACTGGGCTATGAGCTGCGCCATCGTGTAATTCGTTCCGTTTAATGAATTGACTGCGGCAACGATGGAATCGTCTCCCTCAGAATCGTTTTGCATTATTTCCTTTGCAAGCCTTGCACCACCGTAATTTCTGCAAAGCCATGCGCCGAAAGCAAAATTCGTTGCGTAATAATAGTTGCTTGAGTCGTATCCTGTCATTCCAACAGTGAAATAGCTTGAGTTGAAAGTCTTGAACCGTGTTTTTGCATTCTCTGTGTCCCCGATTTCAAAATAATTGGCAACCAAATCTTTCGCAATATCTGCCATCATTTCTACATATGCGGTCGGAAAGCTGAGCGCGGTTTTTCCTGATGCCACCCGCCCGATTATTTTCTGATTGAACTGAATCATATGGGTGAATTCGTGTGCCATTGTCAAAGTTATTTCGTTCGTTGCATTCTGAGCTTGGTACGAATTCAGGTAAAAGTACTTGCCTTTGTTCGATGTTGAGTTGTTGTAAAAATCATTCCGCGAGAACAGTCCCATCGTTGTATCGCTCATTTTGTACAGCACGATGTTTACCATAGTTCCTGTATCGCTTATTGATTCTATTGATACAGTAGAAGTGGCTGAGTTTGAGCTGAACATAACATTCGGTTCTGAGCCGAAAACAGTTCTGTCAAGAACGTATACATCGCTGAATCTTTGGCACAATAAATCTGCTTTTGTGAAATTTGATTCAGTGTAATTGTCGGTAGTGCTGCCCCAGACATAGGCAACTCCTGATTTTGCAAGCAGCTTTACTGTCATACTTGCCGAACTTTCTGGATTCATGATTGTCTTTGTTTCGCCGATGTTATATGTCCTAACTACGGAATCATAGTTGGCGGTTCTTGAAAACGGTTCTGAAACGGCGTTTTCGTCAACATCAAGAACATCGCTGCAAAGGCTTCCGTTTTGCATATCCGAAAAAAGAGTGCTTTCTGCCGATATGTCGGAGGAAGTGTAAACGGGAGTCGTTATGCCAGAAACGGCGGTAACATACCGTATGTTTGAGAGCGAAATATCTGTGCTTGAGTTGTTTACTTCTGCTAGATAAATAGCTTTTCCTGCCTGTCCGGAAAGCCCGTTTATCGTAAGCTTTTTTACAGAAGTTCCTACTTCTATACTTGGATTTGAGGAGTCAAATGTTACGGTCTTAGATTCTGATGCGGTTACTGTGCTTGATGTAGTTGTTGTTGTTGTGCTGCTGGAGGAGCTTCCGCCACCGCCTCCTCCGCTGCCTGTACTGCAGGAGGTTGTCATTAATATTGTCGCAAGGAAAAATGTTGTAAGAGTTTGTTTTGTTTTCATAGAGTGTATAATATCATAGAATTTGTAAAAGATAAGATTTTTGCGCAAAATTCAGAAAAGATTTTTTTGTATACAGAAATTATAGTCCAGTTTAGAACAAAAAAAAAAGACTTTCCGTTATGGAAAGTCTTATCGGGATGACAGGGATCGAACCTGCGACATCTTGGTCCCAAACCAAGCGCGCTACCAGCTGCGCTACATCCCGGATAAAAAAGCTAGTCCAGTGGACTAGCTGAATCATGGGCAGTGAGAGGTTCGAACTCCCGACAGTCTGGGTGTAAACCAGGGGCTCTACCAGCTGAGCTAACTGCCCGTTGATGTTTTAACTATATCAAAAAATATGATTATTAGTCAATAGATTAAATATATTTTTTTCTAAATTTATCTTATAATCTTTTTCATGTCACTTGAAGACGAAATATTATCCAACATTGCATCTTCTCAAACAAGCGGTCTTTCCGGGCGCGCGGAGGAATATCTTTCGGTTTTGAACACGGAGCAGCATGAAGCTGTAGTCCATGAAGGGAGTCCTCTTTTGATTCTGGCTGGGGCTGGCTCAGGAAAAACAAGAGTCATTACAACGAAGATTGCGTATCTTATCGGCGAGAAAAATGTGAATCCGTATTCAATCCTTGCCGTGACTTTTACCAAAAAGGCGGCGAATGAAATGTACGAAAGGGCAATTTCGCTTGAGCCAAAAGCGAGCGAAGCTCAAATTAGGACTTTTCATTCTTTTGGCGCGTGGTTTCTTCGTATTTATGCCGAATATGCCGGCGTTGACCCGAATTTTACTGTTTATGATGATGACGATGTTGTTTCTCTGATTCAGAAAGTTGAGCCTAAGCTGACCAAAAAAGACGCCGCCCAGTACGCGCGGAAAATCGCGCTTGCGAAAGATTATTGCCTTAAACCGGACAGCCCGGAGCTTTTTGAGCGCGATGATTTTTTGAATCCTAGCGATTTTCCGCAGATGTATGAGGCTTACGAAAAGCGGCTTCGTGCCACAGGAAATGTTGACTTTGGGGATTTGATTCTTCTTCCGTACCTTGCTCTTGAAGAGAATGCTGTTTTGCGGGAAAGAATGTACCGCAGGTTCCGCGTGATTATGGTCGATGAGTATCAGGATTCCAATGTGGCTCAGTTCAAATTGCTTGAGGCACTTTCAGGCTTGAATGAGGGTAGCGGAACTTATGTTTGTGTCGTGGGTGATGATGACCAGTCGATTTACAAATTCCGCGGTGCAGAGATTCAGAACATTTTGAATTTCCCGAAGATTTTTGCGGGAACCAAAATCGTACGCCTTGAAAGCAATTACCGCTCAACTCAGGAAATTCTTTCGCTTGCGGACAATGTTATACGGAACAATCGCGGTCGTCTGGGAAAAAATTTACGGGCGGAGCGGGGCAGCGGAAAAATTCCTGTGCTTGCGTTTTTGCCGAATCAGGACGATGAGGCTCATTTCTGCGCGGACTTGATTCAGAAAACTCATGCTCTTGGCGTTCCGTACTCGGACTGGGCTGTTTTGTACCGTACTAATGCCCAGTCGCTTGGTTTTGAGAGCGAGTTCGTGCGAAAAAAGATTCCGTATGTTATTGTCGGCTCGCTGAAATTTTTTGAGCGCGAGGAAGTCAAGGATTTACTCGCATGGCTTGAGCTTGTGGCGAACCACAAAAATGAAATTGCGTTTCGCAGAATCATAAACAAGCCGGCGCGAGGAATTGGAGGCAAAACTCAGGATGCAATCGTGCTTGCAGCTCAGACCGAACAGCAAAATGACATAATCACAGCTTGCCGTAATAAGTTGCAGAGCCTTTCGGCAAAAGTCCGCGGGGAGCTTTCAAAGTTCCTTGAGATTTTCGATGAGATTGATTCGCTTTTCGGCGAAGATGCCACAGCAGGAGGACAGCTGGCGGAACAGATTGTTTCTGGCAGCATAGATTCTCAGGACGATTCGCTTCCTATGAACGACAGTAATTTTGAGCGAAACAAAACATCTTCGGGTAAAAAAACTCTTTCCGAGCTGATTGAAGTTATTGCAAGGAAGTCGGGGCTTATTTCGTATTACGACGAAAGGGACAAGGACGAGCATACTTTCCGCGTTGAGAATATTCAGGAGCTTGCGAATTCGGCTGTTCCGTATCCGCTTGCGATGCAGGGGCTTTTGGATTTTCTTGACAATATTCAGCTTGACCGCACTCTTTCAAATCAAGATGAGGATATTGCGGCTGACGGCGTTGCTCTTATAACCCTTCACAACACGAAAGGTCTGGAATTCAACCGCGTTGTTATGACTGGCATGGAAGAGGGTGTTTTTCCGCGCAATGGCGACAACGAGGAGGAGATGGAAGAGGAGAGGCGGCTTTGCTATGTGGGAATCACGCGGGCAAAGAATGAGCTTTATCTTACGAGCTGTGCCGTGCGGCGTATGTACGGGCATGTTGAGTACATGAAGTGCAGTCCGTTCCTTCTGGAAATGGGGACTGAGGGCATAAAGGCAATCGGGCAGATTCCTTCGCGATACAAGGGAAGCGGTTTCCGAGGCGGTGACTACGGTAAGAACGGACTTTCAAATCCTGATGTTGAGGGCGATCCGATAAAATCCAAGTACAAGCGGGGCGTTTGTATTTACCATGACGATTACGGCTATGGTGTCATTTCTTCGGCAAGTGAGGATGATGACGGAGAATATTGCATAAGTGTCACTTTCGAGAATTCGGAAGTCAAAAAGTTTCTTCCGAAGTATCAGGGCAAAAATCTTATGATTGTGAAAAATTAAGAGGCAGGGCAAAATGAATATGAAGCAATATATGATAGAAGAAATTTTCTCGCGGTTCGGGGCTGTAAAGCGCGCCAGAGACTGTTTTTTGTATACATCAAAGGGGGTTCGGCTCGTTGATATGTATCAGGAAGGCGGCAGGGCTATTCTCGGCTGGGGAAAAGGAAGCGCGGTTACTGTTTTTAAGAATGTTCTGGAGCGCAAAATAATCGGAACTTTCGCTACGGATTTTTCCCCAAGGGTTAGCGGGGGGCAGAGCCAGCTTTCAAGAGCCGTGTCGGAGCTTCTTGCTGGCGAGAGATTCGTCCATGTTTTTAACTCGCGCGACGATGCTCTGGATTTTGCAAAAAGCAACTCCCTTTGCGCAGTGGATTTCATTCCGTGGAATCAGGAGAATATTGACTGGCGCGAAAAAGATTGTGTTCTTATAGCCCCGCCGTTTCCGTTCGGTGATACGGTTTTTGTTATTGCGATGAAAGAAGATGTTCCGTGCGGTGACAGCGTGTATTGTGTTCCGGCTCCGCTTTCCGCCGCAATTACGCGCTCGATTTATGATTTGATTTCAGAGCTTCAGACGCGGGAGGAAAAGGACTGGTTCATATATGATACAGTTCTTACAAAATACTGGATGCGAAAAGGCCCGTATCTTTTCCCGAAAGTGGGGCAGGAACGCTACAAGGATTTTATTGTCCATTGCCTTGACTGTGGCATAGTCATAAGCCCGGATTTTAATGTTCCGAGCATCGTTCCGTTCGGCGCGGACAAAGGCAATTTTACAAAGCTCAAGAACAATCCGTTTGAATTTTAACTGAGGGAGTATTATGGAAAACCGCGTTCATTATTTGGACTGCCTCCGCGTTGCGGCAACATTTGCAATCGTTTTTCTTCATGTGGGAGCCGTGAAATTTGATTTTTCGGATGTCAACGGATTTGAGTGGCAAGTTTTGAATTTTTACGAAAGCATAGTGCGTTGGGCAGTTCCTGTTTTTGTGATGATAAGCGGGGCTATTTTTCTTGGAAAGGATATTCCTGCTTCAACGATGTTCAGAAAATACATTTTCAAAATGGCACGGATTTTTGTTTTCTGGAGCATTTTGTACTGTCTGCTTCAAACTCATTCGCTTAAGTTGAAAGATATTCTTGAAGGCAATTTTCATATGTGGTTTATTCTTATGATAATTGGACTCTATTTTTGCGTGCCGATTTTACGGGAAATTACCAGAAAAAAATTCATCGCAGGCTATTTTCTGGGACTGGCGTTCATATTTGTTTTTTTGATTCCCGAATTCATTATGATTTCGCGGGATTTTTTCGGAAATCATTTCAGACAGACTATATCATCAATGGCAAGAAATGTTTCTGTAATGAATTTGTCCCTTGTGTCCGGATTCTCATCCTATTTTGTCTTGGGAAAAGTTCTGAATGAGGCTGAGATTACTCCGGCTCAGAGACGGATTATTTATTTGCTCGGGGTGGTCAGCCTTATTTCGGCGGCTTTTCTGAATTCGGCTGTGTCGATGAAAAATCATAGGGCAAGCCAGAATTATTTTCAGTGGATTTCATTGACAACGCTTTTTGAGAGCGCGGCAGTATTCGTCTTTTTCAAGCAGCACTCTGAATGTGGCGGAATACTGAAGAAAATCGTTTCTATTTTTTCAAGCCTTAGCCTGGGAGTTTACCTGATTCATATTGCGGTTCTGAATGTTTTTACCGAGCATGGAATAACGGCACTTTCTTTTTCTCCGATTATTTCAGTTCCGCTTATTTCGCTCTTGGTTTTTTCTGCATCATGCGCAATTTCGCTCGCCCTGAAAAAAATTCCGTTTATAGGAAAGTATTTTTTGTGAGGACGAGTTGCTCAGAAAAACTTTGGGCATTAAACCCGATTCTTTAGCTGCTGCTTTTTTCAGTTATCATAGTAAGCTCGTTGAGATTTCCGTTTCTTGCGTAGGAAACGGATTTCATCATTTTCTTGACCATGAAAATACCAAGTCCCCCGATTTCGCGCTCCTCAAGACTAAGGGCAATATCAGGCTCTTTTGCTTGTGTTAGCGGGTCAAATTCTTTGCCGTCATCTGAGAATCGGATAGAAATATCATCGCCATTATCTTTACATTCGACAGAGAAAAATGTTGCGCCGCTGTAAAAAATTATGTTGCTTGCAATTTCATCGATGCAAACGCTCAGCTTCGTTATACTTTTCATGCTGACGCCGTTGTTTTCGCACCACTCGCTTACAAAATCCTGAACGGAGTTTATGCTTTCTTTTTTTGTAACATCGAATTTTCTTACTTCAGAATCACTCATCTTGTCATTTTTCCTTAATCTTAAAAATAAGAACGGTTATATCGTCAAATTGCGGAAGATTTCCGCTAAAATCCGAAACTGCTTTTTTTACACCTGAACAAATCTCAGACAAACTTTTGTCTTTTGAACCGTTCAGCACCGAAATAAGCCTGTCGTTTCCGAACTGCTCTTCTTGCGCCGTCATAGACTCAGGGATTCCGTCCGTACACATGAAAACTATGTCGCCGGGGTAAAGCCCAATCTGAAAATCCTTGTACCTTGATTTTTCAGAGCAGCCAAGAATGAATCCGCCTTTTGTGTCGTCAAAGGAAAAATTTCCGTTCTTTCGGCACACGGCCGGCTTTTCATGTCCAGCATTCGCGCATGTGAGGACATTTGTTTTTGTGTCCAAAATTGCGCAGAAGCATGTTACGAACATTTCCGCTGGGTTTTCGCGGCACAGCTCGTAGTTCGTCTCCTCAAGAGCTTTTGCTGGGGAAAGGTGGTTTTTCAGATTCTGGCGCAATATGATTTTTGCAGTCATCATAAACATTGCGGCCGGAATTCCCTTTCCAGAAACATCGGCTATGAAAAGGGCTATGTGATTTTCATCCAGCTTGAAAAAGTCGTAGAAATCACCGCCGACCTCAAGAGCCGGTGTCATTGACGCATAAATATCCACGGTTTCCAGCTCAATCGGCTTGGGTAGCGCACCAAGCTGAATTTCAGTAGCGATTTTTAGTTGCGTCTCGTTCTTTTTTTTCTCTGCCGAAATCTTTGTCAAATTCTTCACATACTCGCCAAGCTCGTTTGCCATTGCGCTGTACGAGCGGGCAAGACTTCCGATTTCCGTAGTGAAGTACAAATATTTGTGGCATTTAGCAAGAATCATTTCGATTTCATGTTTTATGTCAATGTCGTGGCCAAAATTTTTTGCCGCATCTGACATTCCCTCCAGCGGACGGGTAATCGACCGCTCCATGTACGACAAAAAAGCTATTGCCGCAGAAAGGAGAATAAAAAGCATGATTCCGACTACAAAATATATGTAACTCCAAAACGCCATGTTGTCAAGGTTTTTATCTTTAAAAATGAAATAGGCGTTTACCCCCATAATGACCGAAATCAATATGGCAGTGACAAGAAAAAACAGAATGAATTTTTCGTTCAGAGAGAAAAGAATCAGCGTTTTTAAGTTTTTTTTCCTTTGCCTGCTTATTTGGAAAAGGACTGATGACAAGCTCAGGTACGGAATCCCAAGCACGATAAAAAAAATCATCTCGTTGAAGAATGTGTTGAAAAATCCAAGCCCGAAGAGCGGGGTTTTGTACACGGCGGAGATAAGCCCCCAGACCATGAGCGAAACCAGAACAGAATCTGCAAGTATGATGAGCAAGTACTGGAGTATTTTGTAAACGCGGTCGAACCTGAATTTGTTCTCCTCGTTTTTTCGTAAATGATTCCAGATGATTACAGGAATGTAGCCGTAAATAAGCTGGATAAAAAATCCTGGCACAAATGCTGCTGGCGGATAGCCTGAGAAAATGTCCGCCAGAAGGTTTCCGAACGCGCAGCCCAAAGTTCCGGCAAAACCGAAGGACATTGCGAACAAAACGGGCAGTACCGCTACAGGGCGGACTTCCGTTGTTTCGGAAAGTTTCAGGTATGAGCGGAACGGCTCGCCGAGAAAATAGAAAACAGCGCAGCAACCAATCGTTATAATCAAATATTTTGCGATTTTTTCATATATCCAGTCTACTCAAGCGAAAGAAACTCGCTGAATCCGGTTAAATCGAAAACTTCTTTTACGGCGCCGCGCACATTTGTAATTTTCAAAACACCGTCTACGCTCGCTTTTTTTTGGGCTTTGACCAACGCCCTCAGACCAGATGATGAAATGTATGTCACTTTTGAGAAATCAATAGTAAGATTTTTTGTTTCTTTCAAAGAGTCCTCAATTTCATTGTCAAAATCAGTTGCTGAGGAAGTGTCGATTAATCCTGCTGGAATAAGGACTATTGCGCTTCCGTCTTGTTTTTTCTCTATAACCATAATTCATCCCCTATTTGTATTTTGCTTTGATTCCGTTGTAATCTGAATCAATAAGCATGTTTACATTGTTTTTGTCTATGACGGTTACGGCAGTTTGCTTTGTCGGAACATCTTTCTTTCCATTGTTGTAAGTGGTACTGGTTATTGGAGTGCGTTTTTCAATTATGTCCGTGGCAAGGTTGATTGCGTCTTTTGCCAGTACATTCGTGTTTTTCCAGATAGTCATATCCTGCTTGCCGTTGAGAATATACTTTATTGATTCATTTTCTGCGTCCTGCCCGGTTATTATGAACGAGCCGTCGGGAACGGTCTTATAGAACACATCCGATATTGCGCGCGCCGTATTGTCGTTCGGGGCAAGTATGAAGCAATTTTTTTTCTGCGCTTCAGTTGCGGCGGCAAGATTTTTTTCGGCAAGGGCTTTTGCCGTCTGAAAATTCCAGTCGGTGGAAATCTGCGCCATAAGATGTTCAAGCTCGTGGCGCGAAAGATTTTTTTTGTCTTTCAGAATTTCACCGTCCGAAACATTGCAAACAGTATAAGTGCCGTCCGCAATCTTTGGCTGCAGAACTGACCATGCTCCGCTGAAGAAAATGAATGAATTTTCATCTGCCAGTGAGCCTGCGTACAGGTACAAGGGGTTTCCTTTTGAGCCGCGTTCAGTTTGCTCGTTCAGAAAAAGTCCTTGCATTACGCCTACCTGAAAGCTGTCGAAAGTAACGAAATAATCAACTGACTGCGTGTTTGTAATGAGCCTGTCGTAAGAAATTATGCTCATACCATTGCTTTTTGCTTTTTCAACGGCTTTTACTGCTTCGTCTTCTGAATGAGGGGCAATTATGAGGATTTTTGCTTTTTTCTTCAAAAATTCCTCCACGCAGTCCGTTTCTGAACGCACATTTTCTTCCACAAAAAGAAGTTCTGCGGAAAGTTGCTGCCCCAGTTGCGATTTGAAGGCTTTTTCGTCCTGAAGCCATCTTGGTTCGTTTTTTGTTGGAAGAATGATTCCAATGTCGATTTTTTTTGTACAAGATGAAAAAGCAAGGGTGGAAAGAGGCAGAAAGTACAGACAGATTTTTTTCAATATTTTTCCCATAATATTTATTTTCAATCTTTAACTTCACTTTGTCAATTTTTGATATATAATTTAAGAATGATTTTGATATGGATTTTTATTTCAGTTTTTGCTTTTGCGTCCACTAGTTTTTTCAGGCAGTACAGAGATGTTGATACGCTGATTCTTGTTGCAATCGGAACAGCAATAAACGCAAATATTTACAATGCTATAACTTTGCCAAGCCCCGCATTCGGAATGACATTCGGGATAGACTCGATTTTGTACACGCTCTTCGTTTTTACGGTATATCTGAGGGCAAAAGATTATTCCGTCAATGAGGCAAAATCAATGGCGATTACAACGATACAGGCAATTCTTGTAAGTGCCGTGATTGAATTTTTTGCAAGATTTCTTCAGTCAGGAAAAATTTCGTCAGACTTGTTGATTATTTTCTCAAACTATGTAATAAGTTCGATAAGTTCGCTTCTTTGCTTATGGCTCATGTTCGGCGTGATGAAAAAATTCTCTGCGCTGAACAAATATATTCTTACTTTTGTATGTATTTTGGGAACTGTATGGATTAATTCTCTTTTCTATTATTTGCCGACACTTTTCTTTGCCACAGAAATCTCTTCCGTGAACATCGGCTTTTTGTTCGGCTCTCTTTTGGGAAAGCTCGTATGTTCAGCGATTGCGGTTTTTTTCTATTTTTTGAACCAGACGGTGTGGATTGCCGACAGCAAGAAAAATCAAGTGGACTGATGTGGCGGCTGAGCTTGTCGAAACCACCACATCGCTATTTTGGCAGATTTATTATTGCTCTACGGCCCACTTGCCAGCTCCGGCATTTTCCGGAATTGATGTGGAAAGACCTGCAGCTTCTTCCAGTGTGTAAGTGTAGCTTGGCGTAAATGGCATTACAGCTTTTATGCAGCTAGATAGAGTAGCGTCGCTTTGAACGCCATCGGTTGAGCTGTCTGAATCGCCTGATTTGTACAATTCTCCTGTCAAGCTTCCCTGGTTCTTGTACGAATATTTTACGAAATTTGAGAAGCAGTTGTTTTCGGAAACAACTTTAGCCGCGTATCTTAACCCGATAGCATAATCATTCGTGTAAGTACCGTCTCCAGCTGCAACATAATTGTTGTATGTATGAAGGTTCGCATGACCAACCATAGGAAGACGCTGCTTCGTTCCGTAGAAATAGTTGTGGTCGAGCGTTATGTTCTTTGTTCCGGTGTCACTGCTTCCAGAACAGAAGAGCAATGTCTTATCATGGTTCATAAACTTGCAGTAAGAAACAGTTGCTCCGTTCGCAGTGCCTTTTATGTCAAGCATTCCGTCATAAGTCTGCCATTTTTCATCTGTGCCTGAGCCTCCTGAAAGAACATCTGCATCGCTCGCAGCCCCAGTATAAACATGGATAAGGCTCATTGTTTCTTTGAATGTGCAGTGGTCAATCCAAATGTTGGATGTTGTCTGCTGGATTACAACATAGTCGCGCTCTGCGTTGTAGCCGTCGCCTGACTCATGGTGCGGGAACGGGTCGTACGCATCCTGAATGGTCAGGTTTCGGATGACAATGTTCGAGCGTGTCTCGCCGGATTTTCCTATATTGATTGAGCCGCCTTTGATTCCTGAATTCTCGTCCAGCCCGATTATTATCGTGTTGCTTGCGATATCAATCTGAACGATGTTTTTGTATGCTGTGTTCAAAGTCCATGTGTCACCGTTCAGAACATCATCTTTATGGTTGCTTCCATTGTCAGTGCTTGTAGTGCAAGCTCTTACATAGGCGTTTCGCCATGCGTTGTAATTGGCGTAACTTGTACTCGTCGATTGAGCGGCAACGAATGCATCAAGTCCAGTCGAAGTTCCGCCGCCCGCTGTAGGGAGCAGGGAGCCATATGATTTTGAAGCGTCATTGGTCATATCAATCATTCCGCTTACATATATTATCTGATTTCCCAGTTTTGCCTTGCTGATTAATTCTTCGCGCGTAGTAACGGTGCTTACGGTATACGATGCCGGCGTTGCTGAATATGACACGCCTGCATAGCCCGTCGGGACATCGCTGAATTTTATCTTTTTTGTTGTGGTAGAGCTGGTTCCTGATGATGTTCCCGAGCCAGCGGAAGTTTCGTCGGAGCCGCTGTTGGATGAGCTGCTAGTACCGACATTGTTCGTTCCGCCCGAGCATGCAGAAAATATGATGAGCGATGCAGCGCACATAGATACAATCGTTTTGATTGTTTTCTTCATAAAGATTCCTCCAAATTTTGCTCGGAAATATGCAAATGTTTTTTGTGTTTGGATATTTCCGATGTTCTAGATGATAGAGCAAAAATCCCCAAATTACAATACAAGGAAGTTTCGGAAAAGTGATATTTCGTCAATTTTTGTAATCTTCAAAATACTTATAGATATAATTTTGAAATATGAATATAATCGTGATTGTGGGAAAAAATAAGATTTTTAAGAAAGTTGTCGCTGGATTTGGAGTCGTGGCGGGGATTGTAGTTTTATACCTTGCGTTTGTTTATGGCGCGGTGTTTGTCCCTGCTTTTACGCGGTATGTTCCGAGTGACAGGAAAAACATTAAGCATTTCAAAGAAAAGCAGTATTATGACGCATATAAAATAGAAAAAAATTGGTTCGAGGAGCAGAACGCTCAGGAGATTTCCATAAAATCATTTGACGGGCTAAAACTCGTCGCATACAATCTTCCGAACAAAAATCCAGTGGGTACCATAATCCTAATGCACGGCTATCACTCCGAGCCTTTGCGCGAGTATGCCGCGCTCGTTCATTTTTACTACGACTTGGGCTATAATATCGTTATGCCGGTACAGCGCACGCATGGGGACAAGAAAGGTTTCTATAGCGAAGGAAAATACATCACATTCGGAATCAAGGAACGGTATGATTTGCGCGACTGGATTTTGAAAGCGAACCAGATTTACGGCGATGACACTCCGCTTTTTTTGCAGGGCATATCGATGGGGTGCGCAACTGTCGTTATGGCTCTGGGGCTGGAGCTTCCGTCAAATGTGTGCGGAGTGATTGCTGACTGCGGATTTACTGCTCCGCGCGCAATTATTTGGAAAGTCCTGAAAAATGACATGAAGCTTCCTACGGCAAGAATGATAATCAAAATCGGTAATTTTCTTACGAATAAGCTCGCCGGTTTCGATATGGACGATTACTCTACATTTGATGCAATAAATTTTAACATTAACCGCATAAATCAGATTCCAATTCTTTTTATCCACGGGACTAAAGATGATTTTGTTCCGATTGATATGTCACGCCAGAATTTTGCGAAGTGTCTGGTAACTCCGTACTATGATTTGGATGGCGGCGTAAAAATTCAGAACAACAGTCAGCAGGAAAAATACAGTCTGGTTGAGCTTGATGGGGCTGTTCATGCAATTGAGAACTTTATGCAGCCTGCCACATACAAGGATGCTGTCTCAAAATTTTTGGAAAAATACAATAGAGCGTCAGAAACATACACGATTCATATTCTTCAGCATCAGGGAACGGAGTTTTAGCCGTAGTCTGACAAATCATATTTCGGTAGGGAAAATAGAGGGAATTTCCCCTATTTCTTGTTTTTTACAGATTTCAATGTTATTCTTACTGTATGCTTGAAAAATCGCCCTTAGAAAAACTTTGGATAATCCTGAATGTGAGGGAAGTTTTAGAAAAGATGACAACATCTATGTTGTAAACGGAATTACAGGTGAAGTCGCGCATGAGCCGCCATCTTTTTCGGTGGTTTCTCAAATAATCGATGAGATATGTTTTTTTGCAAATACCGATGAAGAATTTATTCATCCAATTGTTAAAGCAATCATAATTCATTTTATGATTGCTTTTCTGCACCCTTTTGTTGATGGGAACGGAAGAACCGCACGCGCTCTTTTTTACTGGTATATGCTCAAAAAAGGTTATTGGATAACGGAATTTCTTTCTATTTCCAAAATTATTTACAAGAAAAAGAGGCAGTACGAAAAGTCATTTCTCTATACTGAGCATGATGATTTTGATTTAGGTTATTTTATTCAATACAACATGAATGTTCTGAAAGATGCTTTAGAGGAATTAAAAATCTATCTTGAAAGAAAATCATCGGAAACCGCCGCTCTTCTTGAATTTAAAAATATCAGTGGCATAAGCGAGAGGCAGGCTCAAATTCTGAAAATGATACAGGAAAAACCAGGCGTAATATTCGAATGTAAGAATTTGACAAACTTTCTTGGCGTGTCAGTTAAAACAGTCCGCTCAGATTTTGAAAAGTTGGTAAATCTGGGCTTTATGAACAGAATTCCACTAAACCAAAGGCTTGTCGGATATACTAAAAGCGCCTCATTTGAAAAAAAATTAAAGGAAAACAAGGGAAAATAGGGGAAATTTTCCCTATTATGTGCAACACGCCTAAAATCTATTTCTTAAAATTGAAAAATATTGGTTTTGTGGATTTTTGATGAGCAGAGTTTTTTAAAATTTCCTTCATGGCATAGGAGAAATTAAAAAAAATTGGATAATGTCATAAAACAAAAAATTGAATTTGAAATAGCACAGATTGATGAGCATAATCCTACTGCAAATTCAGAATCGCCTGCTGGAGGTGGAAGCGGCTTGTTCTTATAGGATTTATCATATAAAATTAAATCGACATGGATGAAAAAAAATATGAGGCAATTTTCTACAATCTCCCCGACGGTACCGAACCCGCACTGGACTTCATCAAATCGCTCGATGTGAAAATGCGAGCTAAACTTGAAAAAACAATTTCGCTGCTGCAACAAGTCGGACCTGAATTGAGGCTACCCTATTCGGAATATCTTGAGGACGGAATTTTTGAAGTTCGTGCAAAACAAGGAACAAACATAACGAGAGTTTTATATTTTTTCTTTGTCGGAAAAAAAATTGTGCTCACAAACGGCTTCGTCAAAAAAACGCAGAAAACACCAAAAAATGAACTGGAGCTTGCAAAAAAGTATCGAGACGAATACAAATCAAGAGGAGTTGAGAAATGACAAGATTCGATGATTTTCTTTCAGAAGAACTCAAAGACCCTGAATTCAAAGCCGAGTACGATGCTCTTGAACCAGAATTCGCCATTGTCCGCGCGATGATTGATGCACGAAAGGAGAATGGGATGACGCAACAGGAGCTTTCAGAAAAAACGGGAATCGCACAGGCGGACATAAGCAAACTGGAGCACGGAATCGCAAACCCATCACTAAAGACGCTCAAACGACTTGCCGCCGGCTTAGGACGGACTCTAAAAGTTGAATTCGCGCGCTGACGCGAAATTCCCTCTACAGCAAATTCAAGAATCGCCTGCTGGAGGAGGCTGTTTCTTGATAGCGCACACATTCTCTGCTAGACTTTTTTACCATGCAGGAATTCAAGCACGGTATTCTGGAGAATTCGCGCTCACAAGGATGAGATTTATCAAAAGTGGTAATCGATTCCGGCTTGTTTCATTATTGCGTTTGCTGTGTGGCGAGATTTTATTTTTGAATCTACGGTGAAATTTCTGTTCGTTATTGGACTATAATAAATATCGTGGTCGCCTTTTCCATGCCTGACAAAGCTACAACCGTTTTGCACAAGTATTTTCCTGACTTCTTTTCCATATTCCGTCATGCAAAAATCCTCTCATGCCGTTCAACTCGGAAGCAAAACAAGTCCGATTTTTTTGCATCGTTCAACTCAATAAGCTCTGGTGCAGCATATCGCACCCTTTCAATCAATGCGTCCAAAGAGCCGCCTTCAAGCACGAGTCCTGGGATATCGTCGCTTTGCGCAATCCACACAGAAGCCTCATCATCCCACGTAAAATTGACAACATATTCCATAAATTACCTCGAAAGATTGTTAAAAAAATGCGAAAACAGTGCTTTGTTCAAAAATATCACACATCGAACCTAATCATGACGAATCGGGAAGCACGCCCAACTTCCATTATAAAAGCCCTCTCGCAAGTTTTCGGGCGACTTACTAGTTTCACTATAGCACACCGCCTTGATTTGTCAATCTCGCGCGAACTTTATACAAAACATCCCCGCTACTGCAAATTCAAGAATCGCCTGCTGGAGGAGGCGTATCGTTACTTTTCCGAAAGCTCTCCGATGTATACGACGTTTGCCTCCGCAACCTGTCGAAGCTGGGCAGCGTTCAACAGATAAATTATGGGATTTGTGTCAAGAAATATGCGCTCAGTCAACCCTGTACTCTCCCCTCATCTTCCGCTGGTATTCCATCACATCGGTTCCGTCCCATGCATGGGTGCAGCCTACGAACGAGTCCAGCATCGACTCGAAGTCGCCGGAATCGCTTCTTGCGCTCTTCGCGGTCCCTCCCCTTTCTTTTTCCTGCTGGTCAATCAAAAAATAGATGAACTGCTCCACGTTTTTCTGCCGCTCTTCCGTAAGAGTGCTGTAAGCCTGTTCCAGAACCGCATACCCCATATCCGCCTCCATGAACCCCTGTTTTCTACGACAACAAAGTTATCTAATATGTAAAAATATAGACTATCAGTTTGATTGCGTCCATATCTACGGCAGGAAGCCAAGACGCTACTGCAAATTCAGAATCGCCTGTTGCAGAAGTTTTATCGTCACCGCATTGTCCGAACAAACATGATTGAAAAGCAGGCTGTCAGTTTTTACATTCAGGCTTTTTGCTAATTCCACCAGAACCGGCAGACTCAGCTTTGTGCTTCCAGTCTCGATATGACTCATGTGAGTCGTAGAAATCCCCACTTTCTCCGCCAGTTCTTCCTGTGAAAGGTTCATCTGCTTTCTGTATTTTCTGATTCTTTGTCCGATTTCTGTATAGTCGTCTATAAAGTTAAATTTGTTTGAATTATATCAACAATCATGCTACATTATAGTATAGGAATTGTATTTTTAGAAAAGGCATAAAATGAAAGCATTCTTTGAATTTATTGGAGAAATTTTTGGTAGCTTGTCGCATTGGTTTTCCACTAATCAGTGGACCACAGGAAAAACGAAAGTGCTTATTCTTGTCTTTGGTGTAATTTTAGGTGGTGTAGCAATATCGCTTTTAAAAGATTCAAACTCTTCAAAGAATCGATTGCATTTTGAGGTTGAGCAATATGTTCAGATTCCAGGTGCAATGTATGAGAATCTTAGCGCGCCAGAATTTATATTGGATAAATTGGGAGACGAAGGAAAATTAAATGTAAAATACAATTTTTCCTATTCCTATTTGGACTCAAACAAACGAAACTCCAAAGCTGTAATAATTGCAACTTGCCCGACTGAATATGTACCAAAAGTGATTTCTTGTAATCAGTCGGTCTTTCAAAAAAGCGAATCAAAATCAGGAAATACCTCAATATATTTTGAAGTAACGCCTATTGCTGAAAAAACATCAGGACATATTGAGCTTCAATTACAAATAAAATCTGCTAAGCGATTTGACATAGAAGTTTTTGGCAGAGGATATGATAAACCGCTCTTTGGGCATGATAAAGAAGGTTATACAGCAGGAACTGCAAAATATACTTTTACTGTCAGGTAAGGAAAATAGAATAACAACAAAAAATGATTCGTAAACCGAAATATAAAATTCTATTTTTTTCAGTTTTGTTCATATATGCATTGTTGTTCTGCTATAGCAATGGAACTAAAACTAAGAAGAAAACACTTTCTGAAAATAGAAGTTTGTCTGAGCAAAAAACTCTCACAGAAAATTCCTATCTTACGGAGAACAAGCATTTAACCGAAGAAAAATTCCTAACTGAAAACGAAGCCTTAACAGAGGGAGTTTCAGAAAGAATAGGAGCGTATGCTGTCACTGTCGAAGCCAATAAAGCAGGTGCTGTATCAAATACTGTGTCTGATGTTTTTTTTGACACAGAATTTGAGGCATATACAAATGAATATGGAAAATGGCTGAAACTTGTAATTCAAAATAATCAAAATGCAAGATACCAATTTGCTCGCTACTTTTCCGACTGGCAATGGTCAGACCAAAGTTCGGATTTTTTTTCGTATTCTGAAAATCGAGCTGAATATGAAAGAAGAATCGAACTTTGCTATGATGCCGCTGTAAAAAAGTTTGGAATCGGAACAGCGATTATTGCAACGACGTGGATTGTTTCTTTTATGCTTCCTGGTGGAAGTATTTATAGAGAAGCTTTTGTGATTATAGCGAAAGCGACAACTGAGCAAGCCATAGCCGGTGGTGCGATTGGAGGCTTAATTTCGTTAGGGACTGGTTTTATTCAAGGAAAGCGAGGAGATGAACTTGCTTATGGGACAATCAATGGCGTTGCTGATGGTTACTTAGTTGGTTCATTGACAGGTTTTGCGACGGGAACTAGCAAAGTTTACAAAATGGCAAATGAAATTGAAAAAATAAGGGGAGAAGAAATAAAATCCATTTGGAATGGAAAGGTCTACGATTCAAAGGGAAACAATATCGGAAAATACAAAGGCGAAGTTACTGAAATCAATGGAAGGTCGATTATAAATAAAAACCTTGTCGGAAGCACAAATGAAAATGATATTGCATACAAATATATGCTAGCAGATGATGGAAATGGAAACTTCTTCAAAATCGTAAATCCGGATTTTTCAAATATAAAAATTGCATCCAAAACCTACTCCCCTCCAAAATATTTATGGGGAGATACTGAAGCAACAAAAAAGTGGTGTCAAGATGAATACTTAAAGGATTTAGCTAGCCCAAATGTCGAACGAATTCTTGGTATTTCAAAAAAAGAAGCCTGTTTGCGGTTGCAGTTTGAAAAAGGGAAAGATGTACTTGATTCAGCATTTTTAAAAGCGAACAATATTTCTCGGAATGAAGCTAAGCAATTTCTAAAAGAATATTCTGGAGGGGCGTGGCATCATCTGCCTGAAAGTGGGAAGTTGATTTATGTCCCCAAAAATCATTATCAATTAGCTCCTCATACAGGCGGTGATTCATTTTGGGGAAGCAAATTAACAGAGGAGAGCATCGAATGGTAGAATGGATAAATTATATTGATTTGGAAGTTTCTTTTAAGGAAATTGAAAAAAAAATTGGAATAGGATTGCCTTCCGATTTTAAAGAGATTTTAAAAAAATATAACAAGGGAATGCCCAAACCAAATAAATTTTCCATTGCCGATGGTAGACTTGTAGAATTTTCTCAATTGTTATCTTTTAATATTGATGAAAAGTTGACTGCTTATTCATGCATGACAAGCGAAATGAAAAAGCAAAAAATTATCCCATTTGCTGTTACAAAAAATAACAATTTTCTCTGCCTAAAAAACAACAACATCATTCTCTATAATATTGAACATAATGCAGAAAAATTTGTTTGTGACACATTTACTGAACTTTTAAATAAGTTAAAATAGCATACATGTTATTATCAACTAACTTTTAAGAAAAATGTACAGATAAAAAACTCAACGCGGACTTCAAGATGGCCCTCTCCGGCACCCCCTTCGAGAACAATGTGCTTGAATTGTGGTCTGTCATGCGCCTTTTGAACCCGAAGATTTTTTCCAAGCGCGCTTTTTTCACGAGGGCGGTCGAGGAAAAGGACTTCGACAGAATCAAAAAGGCAATCGCCCCTTTCATGCTGCAGCGGAAAAAGAAGGATGTTCTAAAGGATTTGCCAGAGAAAACGGAAGAAGTCATCTTCTGCAGAATGGACGACGAGACGGCCTCCTGCTACGGCGCCCTCCATTCAAGAATCGTAGACGAGATTTCGGGAGCGTCCGGACATTCCGCATTCATGGCGAGCGCGCTCATCCTCGAAAGCCTCACAAAGCTCCGCCAGTTCTGCTGCCACCCGTCGCGGCTTCCAAAGGGCACGCTCCCGATTGAGCTTGAATCATCAGCGAAATTCGACGCGCTCAAAATCAAGGTACAGGCTTTAGTCGAACAGAAGGAGAAGGTCATCATCTTCTCGCAGTTCACTTCGATGCTGAAAATCATAAAGAAATGGCTTGATGAAGAAAAAATCAAAATGTTCTATCTAGACGGCGCAACGAACGACAGACAGGATTTGGTGGACGGATTCGAAAAATCTGCCGAGGGCGTTTTCCTCATCAGCCTGAAAGCCGGCGGCGTGGGATTGAACCTGGTCTCGTGCCACTACATGTTCATCTACGACCCGTGGTGGAATCCTGCAAGCGAAAGCCAAGCCGCCGACAGAATCTACAGAATCGGGCAGAAAAGCAAGGTCTTCATCTACCGGCTCATCACGAAGGGCACAATCGAAGAGAAAGTCCTCGCCCTCCAGCAAAAGAAAAGCGAAATCGCGAAGAGCATCTTCGACTGCCTTTCGGCGGAAAAACTCACCGCCGAGGATTTGATGGAACTTTTGGGGGAATGAGCAGTTTTTTCTTGCTAACTTTCAGCAATGTTTTTATCAAATTTTTCACATTCTGTTTGTCACGAATCTCTCGATATGCGATGTAGTAAATGTCCGTAATTGCAGATGCCGAAACAAATTTCCGAGCAACCGTTTCAGGTACTTTCAATACTTCAACAGCATCTTGAACGAATGGAAATCGTTTTAGAAGCACATCGAGGACAACGTTTGTGTCAATCAGGACTTGCATATTTCTTCAACCTCTCCGAACGGTATTCTTCAAGGGTTTTCCCAGTATTCGGGATAGCCCCCACAAGAGAATCCACTAGGGAATCATTGCTTTCCATTTCTTCCATGGACTGGGGGATTACCATATATGTCACAACGACTTCCTGCCCCTGCTGAAAATCAACAGGCGTATCAAAAACAATGCGGGAACCGTTGTAATGTCCTTTCGCAGTAGCAAGCATAAAATTCTCCTGATATTTCATCTGCTTACATTATACCGCGAAAATACAATTTTGTATGAAGCCCACATTCAAGCGCATAAACTCACCGCAAAAGCCATGCTGGAACTTCTGCGGAGCTAGATGCACAGCCGTCATTTCGACAAGCTCAATGATCGGATGCCTGCCCCTTGTCATGCTGAAATAAATAAAACTACACTATTTCGTAAATTCGTGTTAGAATTCTTTTATGGCTAAGCAAAATAAAAAGCAACAAGGAAAACTGGTTTACTATATTGTAACCATAACTGTAGTGATTGTAGCCGTTCTGAGCGTGTTGCAAGTTTTTGTTGTAAAAGAGCGTACAAAAAAATCAGTTGCATCTTCTTATGAGGAAAACTGCAAAAAAATCACTGAGGCGTACACTGAGGTTGTCTCAATCCGTTTGAGCGAATACATTAAGCAAATGCGAATGTACACTGAGGCTGATATAACCCAGACGGCAGACCCGCATGAAATTCAGGCATGGCTTGTGGCGCATGAAAAGTCCCGGACTCCAGACTTTGACCGAATCGGCTATGTCGATGAGAAAGGTGGCTTCTACAGTGACCAGAACAAAATCACCAGCTGTGCCGACCGTTATTATTTTTCCGCAGTAATGAATGAAGGTAGGGATACTCATATTGATGACCCTGTGGTTTCAAAATCAACGGGAGATACGATTATTCATGTCTCAAAAGCCATTAAGGTTGGCGGTCGGACTGTTGGCTTCTACAGTGGCGTAGTTGGTATTGATAAACTAAAGCAGTTCATCAGCAGTATTCGCATCGGAAAAACTGGTTATGCAATTCTTTTCAACAGTGAAGGCAAGATAATTGCAACTTCGATTCCAGAATTCAGTGAAGAAACCGAAAATACGATTCTCGATGATTTGCATCCGGTAACACAGGCTCATTCTCAAAAACAGAGTGGTTCAGTGTGGGTCAAGTCAAAGGATGCTGGAAAAAAATTCGTCACTTATCAGCCTGTAGAAAACGCTGACTGGGGCTTTGCATTCCTTATTGATGACAGTCAGGTTTATGCCACGGCAAATGAAATCACCGTAACGCTGATAATTGCGGGCATTATTCTTGGACTTTCGCTTGTCATTGGAATTGGAGCTGGAATTTTCCATTCATTAAAGCCATTGCAGCAGGTCAAGGCATCAATCGACGAAATTGCTTCCGGAAAGGCAGATCTTACCCAGCGCATTACAGGTTCTGCCGCACAAATCAACAATGAAATCGGCGGTGTCGTAAAAGGCTTCAACCGTTTTACGGAAAAACTCCAAACGATTATTTCCGATGTCAAGGATTCAAAAGAAGTGCTTGCCGCGGCTGGTGACGATCTTGATGCGAGTATGCAGGACACAAGCTCTTCAATCACGGAAATCATCGCCAACATCGAAAGCGTTCACAGTCAGATTTCAAACCAGGGCGAGAGCGTCTCCCAGACGGCAGGCGCCGTAAATGAAATCGCATCGAATATTGAGTCTTTGGAGCGAATGATTTCAAATCAGTCTGAAAGCGTAAGCAATGCTTCTGCGGCTGTTGAAGAGATGATTGGAAACATTGCCTCTGTAAACAAATCAATGGATAAAATGGCAGACTCCTTTGACTTGCTTTCTGAAAATGCCAAGAGCGGTACCGAAAAGCAGATTCATGTAAACGAGCGAATTCACGAAATTGAGCAGCAGTCACAAATGCTTCAGGAAGCGAACTCAGCCATTGCCTCAATTGCAAGCCAGACAAACCTTCTGGCAATGAATGCAGCAATTGAGGCTGCCCATGCGGGAGATGCGGGAAAGGGCTTTGCCGTCGTCGCTGATGAAATCCGTAAGCTGTCGGAGACTTCCACCGTTCAGTCAAAGACAATCGGCGACCAGCTTTCAGGCATCAAGGAATCAATCAATCTCGTTGTTGAAGCCTCCCAGGAATCTAGCACTGCCTTCACTTCCGTTACCGAGCAGATTCGCGAGACCGACCAGATTGTTCGTCAGATGAAAGCGGCTATGGAAGAGCAGCAAGAAGGCTCAAAGCAGATTACTTCGGCCTTGCAGTCAATGAACGACAGTACAATTGAAGTCAGGACGGCTTCTGAGGAAATGTCTATCGGCAACAAGCAGATTCTTGATGAAGTCCGCAATTTGCAGAATGTTACAACTGTAATAAAATCAAGCATGGACGAAATGTCTATCGGCGCAAAGAAAATCAATGAGACTGGAGCGGTTCTCTCTGAGATTGCAGGCAAAATGCAGCGGTCAATAAATCAGATTGAAACTCAAATTGACCAGTTCAAGGTATAACTCAAACTGGCAGAGGAATTATCCTTTGCCAGCCTTTTCATGCAGAATTATTTCGCATATTGCATCACGCTTTCTCTGCTGGAAAGCGTGATTTTTGTTAATATAGAACTTATTCGGAAATTATGTTGATTTTCAAAATCTGGAGGAAATTCAATTGAAAAAACGAATTGGATTATTTTTCTCATTGTTTTTCATCTTGCTTGTTTCTGCATGGGCTAAATCTCATGGAGAAGACCTAGAATTTGCCAATAACCATCTGCGAAATCCCATTTTTTTCCACATTTTGACAAAACAGCAAAACGCTCTTCCTGAGTTAATAGAATTGAATATGACTCAGTTGCCAATCTGCAAATTTCTTTTTCCAAATCCGAATCCAACATTTGTTGAATTTTATTTCCCAGATTCACTAAACCTCTGCCTATGTCATAGAACATCCTCCTGCAACATATAATTTTATTGAGCAAAGCTAAATAACAATTTTTTTCGAGCTTAATATTGCGCAAACAAAAAAGACTCCCCAAGCGAGAAGTCTTTCCATAAGTATTAAATTTATTCGTGATTAAAAAAAAAGCGGGGCAACAAACGGATTGTTCATTGCCCCGCTCAGAGTGCTTGGTTACACTTTCCTTTTAGAATGAATATCCGCCTTTTACTGCTTCTACAAGTCCCGTAACAAAACTGCTACCAATGAAGCCTATGGTGCCCGTCAGTATTTATTTATATGAGGCAGAATCAAAAGAGCTAAAGATTGTGAGGAGAGTATAAAAAATCCCCGCAAGACATTCTTACGGGGTGCAATTATTGTATTATTACGAATTATTTCACGATGTCAGCGAGAGCACTTTCATGCGTCGCACGCAAGCGTGCTTAATGAGAACGCTTATGCGTTCTCGCGGCATTTATTTAACGATATCAGCAAGAGCTTTCTTCATGCCCTTAGACTGAATATCAGCCAGGTGACCGGCAACTGCAGCTTCAAGGCCGTTAACTTTTGTGAGGTCTTCCTTCCAGAAGTCAACATTGCTCAAAACTTTCTTTGCAATAACCTTTGCGTCTTTTGTCTCTTTGTTGAGAGCAGCGAAGAATTCGAGGACTGGAAGAGTGTCCAAGTTCTCGTATTCGCCTTCTTCTCGTTTAGAAATAAGACATTTCTGGCCTTTTGCGTTCTCTTTGATTTCGGTTCCGTTGTAGAAAGCGATGAGGGCTGCGATTGAGAAGCCGAGCAATTTTGGAACAGAGCCGTTCTTCTTGACTGACTGAAGAACTGAAGGCAGACAACGAGTCCAGTATTTAGCCACAGAGTTCAAAGAAATCTCAATCAAGCGGTGCGGGTTGAATGGATTCTGGAAGCGGGTCCAGACGTCCTGAGCGTATTTCTTGAGGTCTTCCTGG
>JAFSJW010000011.1 GCA_017449265.1 Treponema sp. | reverse complement strand
CGCTACTGGCTTGCTTAACTTTGAACGCTTTAACAATCAACTCAACAAATCAACCGATGAAAACTCAAACACCGATTATCCTTCATCAACTACTAAGTCAAATCCACTCAAATTGCCAGAAGAGGAGCGTCGCAAACTTTTCGGCGAGCGTATCAAGATGATGCGTAAATTACGAGGCTTCACTCGTTCTGAATTTGCAAAACTGTTAGGTGTTTCCAGACCCTTAATCGCCGCATATGAAACAGGAACACGCGAGCCTAGCCTCAAAAATTTAATCGCACTAGTGCAAACTCTCAACATAGACACAGATTGGCTGCTAGGTCTGTCACCTCAACTATCGGAGTAATCTCCGGCGGAGCAAAAAACTTCGCCGGTTTTTTTGTTGGTATCGTACTTTCGACAAGCATCGACGAGCAAGTTGGTATCGTAGTATCGCACGGTATCGCATTTTTTTTTGAGACATGCGGTATCGTATTTTTTGAGGTGTTTGGGTTGGTATCGTACTTTTTTGCGGAGCGTGTTACTCAACAAATGGCGTCAGGACGCTATTTAGGCTTTTTTAGCGTTCCTCCAGCCACAGAAATGGTATCGTACTTGGTATCGCATGGTATCGCATTTGGTATCGTACTTTTTAGCTAATAAATGGCGTCAGGACGCCAAAAAATCGCTCTGGTATCGCAGTATCGCAGGTATCGCAGTTTTTTACACGTATATAAGAAAAAAAAATATACACAGAGAGAACTACAAAAAATTTCCCTATAGGAGACATAAAATAGTACGATACTTACGATACTACGATACTTTTACTAAAAGATGTAGCTATATCAACACTTTTTTAGGTATCGTATTGGTATCGTAGTGGTATCGCATTTTGGAAAGTACGATACCAAGTTTTACTCGTTGGCGTCACTAAGCCATTTGAAAGTAACGCACAAAAAAAGCCCTGCCCTCTCCGTGTGTCTAGCTGAGCTGGGTTTGGGGGGAACAGGGGGAAAGGGGGGCTTTTATTTACTGAACGTCTACAGTTCTGATTCGGTAGCAACGAGTATTGGCTTTACCGATTTTCTTCTGGACAAACGCTTGCTGGGTTTTATATCCTTTTTCAACTTTGTTACTTGGAACGAAGAAACCAGCGGCGACTAAATCAGTGGCAAGTTTTCTGTAATCAAATCCTTCCTCGTCACAGGCTTTTTTTAATGCGGCAACCGTAATGTAGATATATTCGTCGGTAAATTGCCCGCACACCGTCAAAATTTTCTCAAGTGCGACGCTACCACCGATGAAGCGATTTTGATTCTGAGCAATAAAGCCTAAGACGAAATCTCTTTCTCTCGCTGTATCAGAGATTTCGGTTGTCGTCGGAATAAGTTTGAAAATCTCTTTCGCGCAAAGTTTTGCATCGTCCAGCAACAATGCAAAATTTTCTTGTGTATCTTTAGATTCGTCGTTGGCAAGCGCGGTACAAAGCAGAGCGTCGGCGAGGACAATGACAGCCATGTATCTGCAATATTCGTTGAGCAGGTTGGGATTTGCTTTTACAAAAGTCTCGACAATATCTTCATAGATAGCGCACAGTTTTTCTTTACCGAGTTCAAGAATCTTATCGATGATGAGAGGGAAAGCAAGCCCGTGATGGTCTTTAATAATGTCGCGAATGGTTTTGCAATCATCAGGAGAAAGAATTTCTTTGGGGGCGGCAATGGAGAGCAAGCGAGTATTGGCACCGCCTGTTACATTATCTGCCAGCAGTTGAGTTTCACCAGTCATAATGACGATAGTTCTCCAATCAGCAAGTTTGCGCAGTGTCGAATCCTTGTTAAGTTTAGTTCGTCCTAATCCGTTGGCGAGAGCATAAACGAGATTGTCGAAAGCTTCCTTGAGGCGATTGTCGGCGACTTGTTTCTCATCGACGAGAAAAGCATAGTCATTGACATCAGCGGCGGCACCGGCGAGTCCATTTTTTGTGGCGTCAAAGGAACGGATCATCTTATCGTTGCCGATTGCTGATGCGCCAAGATAAAGAGCGGTCGTTTTACCCGCCCTTGTCGGCGCGTGAATGTAAAGCAAAAAATTGCGTTCGCCTAAAATTTTAAGTAAAATGGAAGCAATGGACGCGGCTAATATTATCCTTGCAACAGGAGATTTTTTTGCCAATTCGTAAGCACGTTTCCAAACTTTAATACTGCCGCGTTGTTTCAAAGAATTAGCGAATTGGCTTTGCGAATCGACTCTGACATTAACTTTTTTGTCGTCATCAGTCATAATACATTCACGGCGCGGATCTATGAAAAAATCTGTGTCGTTGAAACGATACCAGCCACATCTGGGCACGGTGTAGGTCATGTTGCAAATTTTTTCATTTTGAGCGTTGAAAGCATCGAGAAAATCGACGAGGTGAGTGGCGTTTGAGCTGGTGACAGGTAATCCGAGTTCGGCTAAATCAATGATTTTGCTCTTGTTAGCTATAACAGCAGCACTCGTGGCAGGTAGGGTTTTCCACTTTCCCGAAGAATTCATGTAAGAGAGAATCACTTTGTAAGTTTTTTCTTCGACACTAAAAGTTTTGCCGGCGATAATTATCGGACGACGACAAACCGTAATAATTTTTTCGCCGTCGACTTTTACGATACCGTTTTGAGCCGAGACGCTGTATCCTTCTGGGAAGACGAAGGAGTCTTCAAGGTCGTTGTCAGTGATAAAAGAGAGCGAATTGATTTGAGCTTGGATTTGATTGTGGCGGGTTTTAAGCTCGCTTTGCCGAGAGCTAATTTCTTCAGCTTTACCTTTAACAACATTAACCCAATCATTGACGGCGGCTTTTTCCGTCGGGTGTTTATCGCCGTAAAGTTTAAGCTCACGCTTGAAATTAGAATAGGCTTGTCTGTCGAAAAGGAAAGCGAAAGCTCCCGCAGTTATTACTTCGTCGGAGAAAACAGTTTTGCTGTCGAAAGTTTCAATGTTATGTAAAGTTTCCAGAGCCGCTTTTTTTTGTCCGTCGAAGTTAGCCTGCGCTTTAGCGTTTTCCCTAAGTTGAGCTTTGAGTTTATCGAGTGTGGTTGGCGTATTTTTTTTCGAGTAGGATTGGCGTTGATAAAATTCTCGTTGAGTTTCTTTTTCGTCGTAGTTGCCTTCAGTGGCATATTGAAAGAGTGTTCCTATACCGTAGCCAGGACGATTGAAACCGTTCCATTTAGATTCGCATTCACCTTCTTTAAACTCTGGTTGAGAGCGACTCCATTGTTCCCATAAGCTACACTCGAATCCTTCATTTTTCAAAGCCATGCCGACGCTCAACCATTTTTCGTACTCGCCATCGACAACGTTAATATGCTCAAGCATATGCTCAATGCGAAAACGCTTTAAGTCAGGATTGTCGTCAACAAAATCGAGATTTGATGTCGCTTTAGGTTCAGACTTTTTTTCAACGTAGAGCGTATTTAATTTTTCATCGATTTCAGCGGGTGAAAAACGGATGTCATTTTGTTCGACAATGTGACAGAGAGGAGCATTCTCTTTACCGAGTTTGTAATTGAAAGTGCCGGGTGTCCTAAGTATTCTCGGCAAGTCGCCGACTCCGTCAATTTTCTTGCCGTTGGCTTTTTGTCGAACTACTTCGATAAGCAGATTATTCCGTCGTTTGATTTCTTCGCGATTTTGGTCGGTGATTGCAAGTGGCTCCGCCCAAATGTAATAAGCGTGAAGTCCATAGCCCGAATTGATAAT
>JAFSJW010000099.1 GCA_017449265.1 Treponema sp. | reverse complement strand
GGTCAATGTGCTTAAGCAGGTTCTTCAACGGTTCAAAGAGGAATTTGAAATTGCAACAGAAAAATTGCCTTATTATCCTCTTGATTTTTCTCATTTTTACCAGATTCCAGATGATAAAACTCACAACGCGAAAAAAACAGCCGAGAGCCTTTTTGTTGATTCATATCATATTATGGGCTTGCATGTTTTCAACTATTACTATGATGACAATTTGAACAGAAAAACGAAAGACGAAGTGGAAATCTCTCTATTCCTTGATAAAGATGAAGTCCAGAAAATTGCTGATTTACTTTCTCCCGAGCAAAATATTGTTGAATGGAAAGGTGAGTGCAATGCCGTTGCAGTTCTCGGCGGCTTTAACTGGAGCGATGAAGCAAAACTCAAAAAAAATGACATTATTCCGCTCAACACCATGGTTACAAGTCCGCTCCCGATTATAAAAGACGGAAAAATTGCCGCCTACGCAGAAGTAATAAGTATAGACGAAAATTTTGGCTTGAAAATTTCCGAAGTCGTTGAAAAATCGGCAGAAACAATTTCTGAAATATAGCTGCATTTTATTTTATAAAATATCTCACTGCCTTGCCATTTCCCCTTGAAATCAGCTTATTATCAGCGACAAGTTTTTTCAGGATGCGGTTTGAAGTGGCAGGGCTTGTTTTTAAAAGCTCGTCTATCTCCGGTCTGTTGAAGCTTTCATGATTTTTTGCATATTGCATAATTATATCTTCGTCAGTTCCCTGTTTAAAAATATTTTTTTCTTCAGGGGCATTGACATTTCTGTTCGGCAATATAATTTTAAAAGCATTCGGCGAAACGAGGAGTTCGGGCTTTCTTGAATCATCCTTGTACGCATTTTGAATTTTCCGCAAGCCGGTTCCGTAAGCCTCTATGAGTGTGAGCCTGTAAAAAATATCGGCGAGTGTTTTATTGCGACAGATTGACAATCCCATCTTTACATCTTCAAGAGTAACCCCCTGCAAAAGCCCGCCAATCGAGACGATTTCCAGCCTGTTATTGTATATGCTTATAATGGAACTTGCACTATAAGAATAATCTCTGTGAACAAGACAGTTCAGTAAAGCTTCCCTAACCGCGTTTTCGGGATAATCCTGCCTGTCAATTCTGTGTAGCCCTTCAAATTTTGAGTGCGTATTGTTGTATTTGCTGATGAACTCATAAATCGCTGAGAGCTGCGTAAAAAGAGAGCCTGAAAATTCTTTTCTGTCCTTGAATTCCGTCTGCTCTTCATTTGAAAAAACGGCGCATTTTACGGTAAACGGATTTTGCTCAGAAATCAAAAGCGCGGTATTCGTAAAAAGACCTGACTCATCATAAAGACCAAGCGTGTGTTTTTGAGCTTCTCCAAAATCAATCTTCTGTTCGTTAAAAATATTTTCTGCCGATTCAAATGTCAACTCCTGATTGAGAGAACGCATTTTTTCAAATGTATCTCCGTCCGTTTCGCGAATCATCCTTCGGATTTGCTCATCAGAAGCAGAAACAGAAGACGAGCCTTGTCTTACGAATACGCCGGAAGGTTTCAGACCGTTTTTAGAAAGATAATAAGGCTTGTTTGTACCTTCTCCTACATGAATTGCAAGAATCTCTTTATTGTCATAACTTTTTATATCGTATCGGACAAACATAGTAACATCAGGCTTTATTGAATCCCGAATCATGTTTGTTACCTGCTGTAACGAAAAATCTGCGTTTTCAAGCCCGGCAACAGTTCCGTCATCTTTCATACCGATATAGATATTTCCGCCTCGGGTATTTGCAAAGGCAGCAACTTCTTTTTTTATATCATCAACTACGATTTCTTTGAATTCCGTGTTTTCATCTTCAATCATGGCAGAACCTCGTCACATACGAATCATTTGCTAATCATTCTAATCATTCTAATCAATCTCGTCAATGAATGATTAGATTCTAAACAGATTTCGGGGAAAAATTCCCAAAAATCTTGGGAAAATTGACCAAAGGAAAATCGGAAAGATAGGGTAGAATGATTGCAAAGAATAATAACAATCCTGGAGGATTAAAATGGGATTTTTAAATCATGCAAAAACGGCGTTGACCGGTGAAGTTCGTTGCGACTGGTGCGGAAAGCTATATAAAAACTGCGACGGAGAAGGAATTTTTGGCGCAACAGGGGGAGTTATAGGAACTGCGATTCATACTGTAAAGAAAAACTACTGCTCAAAAGCGTGTAAACTTGCCGCAGCTGAAGCAAAAGCCGAAAAGAAAGCAGACTTTGAGGAACGAAAGGCTAAGGGCGAACTTACAGAAATGGAAAAGTATAAAGACGGTGTAGCCCAACAGTTTGCAGAAATGAAATCAAATATCGCACAGCCGTTTGTAGAAATGAAAGAAGAAACAAAAAAACAATTTTCAGAAGCGGGACAGCAAATGAAAGATGAACTTGCAAAGCCGATGAACGATGTAAAAAAACAGATGAAAAACGCATTCGGTGCGGCTTTCGGCGGAATGTTCGGGAAGAAGTAAGGGGAAAATGAACGAAAATATATTGCTTCAAAATGAAAAGAACAGATTTCTCGCAGATGAATTTTTTATGCTGTCGTGGGAAGCTGCGGTGCAACATAACAAAGTTTGGAACTCTCTGAAAACAAAAAACGAACAAAGGATTTTCCGTCAGAAAATAAAAAATCGTCTTGAAAAAATGATGTTGAACTATGCGGATAAAATCATAGATTCCATTACGCATATAAAAAACATTCAATTGATTCAAGACTTTTCTAAAGCCGAAGGGGAAAAACTCGACATCGGAAAATGTCAGAAACTTCTCAATATGATGTGCAAATACTATTGGTGTGCTGGCTGGATTTGCGAACCACCACATTTACCGATAGACAATATAAATTTGAAAAATCTTCCTAAAGAAAACTACAAGGAACTTTGTGACGAGTTGAACTGCAAGGATAAAATTAACTGGACGGAAGATTTAAATAACGATGACAATTACGGAAAAGTCATAAACGCTTTTTCCGATTACGCAAAATCACATGGCTATGAATCTGTAGCCGTTTGGGAGCTGTGTAACTGGAAAAGGAAATCAAACAAAGAATAAAGCCATAACAGGAGGAAAATAATATGGCAAGAGAAATGGAATATGTGGGCACTATTAAAAAGTGTCCGAATTGTGGGGCAGAATTACAAAGTTTTACAAGTATTTGTCCTAGTTGTGGGCATGAGCTTAATGATAATCGCGTGAATGAGTCTGTAAAAGATTTTTTTGAACGACTTTCAGATTCTAATTCAGAAGAAGATATGAAAAATCTGATTGAAAATTATGTTGTTCCGAACACAAAGGAATCAATCCTCGAATTCTATGTGCTTGCGGCTTCTTTGATAAAAACAAATGTAAATCCATTTACAGCCGAAGGTAAAAAAAATGCCCGCCAAAATGAAATTTGGAGAGCAAAATTAAATCAGCTTTCTATGAAAGCAAAAATAGCACTTGCTTCTGACCCTGACGGTCTTGCAAAAGTAGCGATGATTCAAAAAGAAGTTGATACCGCTACTGCAAAAGCAAAAAAGAATAAAGCAGGTGTAGGCGGTATAGTTGCTATTATTGCTCTTGCACTGATATTGTTTTTTATAAATATTACTGGCGGATTTATAAAAATTCCTAGCGAATCATTTATTCCTGCTGAAAATGTTACGCTATCTGGAGATGTAGCGAAATATCTTAAAATTGGTGGTAATGGAATAACTCTTTATTATGAAAAAAACACTGAAAATAGTGAGCCTAGAATTGTCGGACAGCTTGTTTCACAGGGAGACATAAAAGCTGAGCTTGAAAAGCAATATAATGATTTTTTGTCCAAGAAAAAATGGAACGCTAACGACTGTACTTCGAAATTATATTGGGCATTGTGTAGGTTTAACGGGGATTCTATCACAATTACATCTGACATTGCAGCTCAAAACGGAGCTTTTTCAGCTAAGATAGATAGTGATGGTGATTTTTATTATAGACCATGGTTTGACTTCTCTTCCTATGGACTTGCTTCGGCAAATCATTCCAAGAAGTTGTATAAAAAAGCAGTTGCTGGTGTTATGAATGCTAAGACTTGTACAATAGATTTGAAAGTATATATGGATGTCACAAATGAGACTATAAAACAGGATTTAATGAAAGAAGGCAAATATTCATGGGATCCAGATGTTACAGAGCATTCAGAAGCTAGTTTTGCTATTAAATAGACAAGGAGAAAACTAAATGGGTATATTCAACAAAAAAAACGAAGGCGGCTTAATGGATGTTATCCGCTGTGACGAGCCGACATACCTTATCTGGAAGTGGCGGCCAGCTGGAGCCGTTGATGCAAACTCAACCAAAAAGGAAAACGCAATCCGCTACGGCTCTTCATTGCGTGTAAAGGATGGCGAGGTTGCGGTATTCGTGTATCCTCAGAAAAGCGGTGCAATGCAGGATTTTATCGAAGGTCCCTTTGACCAGACGATTAAGACAGCAAACTTTCCTGTGCTTTCTTCTATAGTCGGGGCGGCATTCGGTGGGGCAAGTCCTTTTCAGGCGGAAATCTACTTCATCAATCTTGCGGGAATCATTCAGGTAAAATTCGGAGTTCCTTTTTTTGATGTTGCTGACGCACGAAATACAAACTTTACGGTTCCTGTTGCAGTCCGAGGTTCAATCAATTTCAGAATTAAGGATTACAAGGAATTCATAAAGCTTCACAGGCTCATTGATTTTGATTTGGAAGCTTTCAAGCTCCAGATTCGTGATGCGGTCTGCAATTATGCAAAATCAATCGTAGCAAACATTCCTTTTGATTTGGGAATTCCTGTCATTCATTTGGAAAGAAAAAATTTTGAAGTAAGCAATACTTTGACATCTGCTCTGCAAGCCCGTCTGTCGAATGAATTTGGAGTTACTGTCACTTCGGTTGATGTAAGCGACATTGAGCTTGATAAGGAAAGCGAAGGCTACCGTGAGCTTAAGGCTGTCACCACGGATATTATCAGCGACCAGGAAAAAGCAAAGAGCGCAATCAGCATTCATCAGATGGAGCGCATGGCAGACATCAATATGGACGAATACCAGCGTGCGGCCCGTCTAGGAACGGAAAGCGCAAATCTTGCGGCTCATCAGATTGACCAGGCAACACAAGTTGGTCTTGCTGGTGCTGAGGCACTTGGAAAAATGGGAGCGGCTGGCGGTCTTGGCGTAAATCTTGGAAGTGGAACTGGCTTTAATTCCGCAAGCATGATGGCTGGAATGGCAATGGGCGGCGCAATCGGGCAGAATATGGCAGGTATGATGAACAATGCTCTGGGCGGACTGAATCAGCAAGTTCCACCGCCGCCACCAAAGCAAGATGGCTACAATGTCGCCGTGAACGGACAGAGTACAGGGCCTTATCCTGTTGCCACGCTTTCTCAGATGGCGGCAAACGGTCAGCTTACCCGTGACAGTCTTGTTTGGAAAGCAGGAATGGCAAACTGGATGGCAGCAGGAAATGTGCCTGAGCTTTCGGCACTTTTTGGTCAGGCAACCCCACCAATTCCACCTGTGCCACCGGCATTGTAAGGAGTTCTTATGAAAATAAATTGGATTTTGGCAATAATATCTCTTGGCATTGCCGCCCTTGCTGGTTACGGATTTTACGCGGGAACAGAAAACTTGTTTCTGACTTTCGGGGGCGGTGGCTTTCTTTTTGTTACACTTTGCGGAATCATTGCAGTTTCGTTCGGACGGGGCAGCGCAAACATAAAAGTGCTTTCGCTCATATTCTTTGTGCTTTCGTTTGTTGAGCATCTGATTTTTGCGTTTGCAGGTTTTAGACAGGCGGCATACATCATCAGCACGGGAATTTTATTTTTATTATATCTGATGATTTTCTATGTCGTGGCAAAGAGTATAAAGGAAAAATTAAGCGTTGAAAAAACAACCCGCACCGAAGTGCGGGCATAAGTATCGGAGCGTAGGCTTTATTTTACGCTCTGCTGTGCAACGAAGTCCCATTTGCCAGTTTCGTTGTTCACTTTCTTGACGTAAGCCACATCGCGCACTGCATCGCCTGTTGAGTCAAATGCGATTGCACCTGAAACGCCAGTGTAGGTTACGCCGGGGAGAGCCTTAATCACGTCTGCACCCTTTGTGCTTCCAGCCGCTTTGAGTGCTTCAAGAGCAGTGTAGTATGCGTCAAAGCCCATCGCAGAAACAGCCGCAATCTCATCGTCGCCGCCGTTGTTTGTCTTTGCGGTTGCGTTTGTGTTCAGGTAGTTGCGGAATCCGTTTACGAAGTCAGTAACCTGCTTGTCGGCAGAACCTTCTACGAAGAACGTCGTTACGAACACCTGTACTTTTGTTCCTTTTGCCTGTGCAAGAACGACGTTGGAATCCCATGTGTCGCCGGCGAGAATCGGAAGAGCCATGCCCTGTGTGTTCGCCTGTTCGATGATGAGGGCGGCGGCTTCAATTGAAACCGGGCTGAAGAATACGTCTGCGCCAGTCTTTTTTGCGTTCGCGACATAAGCCGCAAAGTCTGAAGTTCCGTCCGGGAAAGTCTCTTCAATCACTTCGCCGCCAAATTTCTTGAATGCCTCGACAAAGTATTTTACGAGTCCGCCAGAATAGTCGTCGCCGAGCTTTGAAAGACAGTAGGCCTTCTTTGCGCCGAACTTGTCTTTTGCAAGGTTTGCGAGAACTGTTCCCTGAAACGGATCCAAGAAGCAGATGCGGAAGTAGTGGCTGTTTCCGAGCGTTACCTGCGGGTTGGTGCATGTTACGCCGATTGCAGGAATGTTTGCGGCAGCGAATGTGTCAGAAGCAGCGATTGAAACGCCTGAGCCATAAGAACCAAGCACAACGGAAACGCCCTTTGAAATCAATTCAGAAGCGGCGGTAACAGCCTTGTCGTTTGATGATTCGTTATCAACGATTTCAAGCTGAACCTTGTACTCTTTTCCGCCGATGGTGACGGTCGGTGTGACGCTGTTCGCATACTGAACGCCGAGCGTCTCCTGTTTTCCGCCCGCACCGTTGTCGCCAGAAGCCGGTTCGAATACGCCGATTTTTACTACAGCGGCCTTTTCGCCACCGCAGGAAACAAATGCAACAGCCAGCAAGGCCGCGCAAACTGAAAGCAGTACTTTTTTCATTTAGAATACCTCTCTAAATAATAAAATTTGAATTAAGTATACCACAAAATGTAAAACTGTACTACAACACCATGCGGAAAAATGCAGATTTTTACACAATACACGCGCGGAAAATTAAGATTGCGAAGGAGAGGGTAAGTGAAGTTAGCAGTAAAATGAAATAGCTCCAAAACGTTCTTTTTCTATGTCCTTGTGGACGAAGATTTTCTGAGCATGACGATTGCCGCCGAATTTGCGGACTGGCGCTCTTACAAGATTTCGCCTGTCGCGGCAGATTCCACAAAAGTTGAGATAACAAACGAAAAGACAAAGTCAAAGGCGTCGTTCGACTTGATCCATCATACTTGCGCTTTTGACAACTACGACGCTTTCTTTCAGGATTCGGTCATTTATTGGGATTCAGCGAAACCTCAAATGGATTACATACGCTTCGCCGACTACCCCGCTCCTTATGTTTCTTACTCAAACATTCCGGGTCAGACTATAATGCTTGATTGGTCAACGCAGGATATCGGAGTGGTTTTGGCGAATGTGGAGGGCAAGTATTATCTTTCTATGCCGCTTCAAAGTTTTTCTGACATTTTTAACTGTTCTTTGGTCTACAACGGCTCCAAGCTCTTTACTTCATCGGTGCTTATCAACGGCTATGGCAGCCAGATTGTGGATGACTACTATTCAACCAGTACAATATAAAAAGGAAACAGAAGCGCGGCTTTAGCGGAGTATTGCTACAACGAGCTTTGTATGAACCTTGACTTTAACTACGGGCTTAAGGCCATTCATGGCATAGAGTCTTTTCCCGACTTTGACAGTTACTTTGCGGCCGCAGGAATCCGCGACGACTTAAAGTCCGTCAATCCGCTTAAGTTTGCCACTCAGTTGAAGGAAGTCTGTGAATTCTACTTTGGCGACGGACATTCAAACTACTATTACAATTCTCCCTATTTAGGAAAGGACACGGAAGTTCCTTCCATTCATCTTGGATCCGCAACCGAAAAGGATTTGAGAAACCAGCAGTATTCCGAAGTCCGCAATATGACGTATAACGGAAGCATTCCCGCTTACGAGGTGTCCACGGACGGACAGACGGCCATCGTCCGCTTTGACTCGTTTACTTTTACCGGCTCAAAGAACGCGGCCGCGCAAAAACAAGATAGAGAATATCTTTTGGACAACCCCGCGCTTTTGAAAGAATATGTCGGAAAGCATGAAAACACCTACGAGACGATGGCGATGTTCAGTGCCGTGAACGAGCTTATACAGAGCAATAAGGACATTGACGGAAACGACGTTGACATCAAGAATGTCGTTCTTGACCTTTCGTGCAACGGCGGAGGTGCCAACCACGCGGCCTGCTTTGTCATCGCTTGGATGCTGGGCTACTGCAAGTTTGACTTTAGAAATCCCATCACAGGCGCCAAGTAATCCGCCGCATACCAAGTCGATGTTGACTTTGATGGAACGTTCACCAGTGACCATGACAGAATAGCCGACAAAAATTTGTTCTGCTTGATATCGCCCAACAGCTTCTCTTGCGGAAATTTGGTACCGGCCGTGCTTAAGGCTTCTGACCGCGTCACCATTTTGGGAACGCCGTCTTCAGGCGGAACAAGCTGCGTCCAGCTCTCTTGCGCGGCGGACGGAACAATCTTTAGGTTCTCAAGTAAGAACCAGATTTGCATCGTAAAGAACGGCTCTTACTACGACGTTGATCAGGGGGTGGAGCCACATTACACAATAAACATTCCCGCAAACTTTTACGACAAGGATGAAATTGCGGCTCTTGTAAAGAAAATAAACAGTAATAAATGAAAATAAAACAGTGAATCCCTTGCGCCGCTCGATGCTTGCAAAAAGCGGCGCGATTAGGACAACGCTTTCTCGCACCGAGGGGTTATGAATCCCGCTAGGCTTTGTTTTATCTTACATGAAAAATTGTTCTCTGTGTTTTCTATGGTCTGATTCTCTCTTTGAGGTGGATGCTCAGTTTTTCCAGTTCGGTGTCGATGACGGAATCGATTCTGGCAAAGAGGCTGTCGTCGCCGGTGAATTCTTGGGGCGTGTAGAAAAAAGTGGCGGGTGAAACGTTGAAAATAACGCAGAGTGCGTCCAAAAGTTCCGCAGTGACAAAAGACTTGCCGTTCTCAATGCGGCTGAGATGATTTGGCGTGATTCCTAATCTTTCGGAAAGTTCTTCCTGTGTAATTCTCTTCAATTTTCTAAAATGCTTTAAGTTTTCGCCAAAAATATCTTTTACATTCATATAGAAGAATTCTATAAAGAAAAATATTCATAAGACACAACATTAAAAGATTGAATTTCTTGAATAATCAAATTTTAATGCCGAATTTCACTTGCATTTCTAACTTTTAATGTTATACTTTTAGATAAACAAAGCATTAAATGATGGATGATGTATGGGGGAAAATGTATGAAAAAAGAGTTTTCGCTTGTTCTTGGTGTGTGGGGAATCGCGATTCTTTTGTGCGGAATGTTTTCTTGTTCCGCAGATTCCGTTGCGGCGGGAATTGACAATGGCTTTGTCGCCACCGGCAAAATATCCGGCACGGTGACGTTTTCCAATGTGGAGGAGTCTGCCAATGGCGGCATCATGGTGACGCTGGACAAAACGGATGGATTGCGTACTGTTGCCGTGGTGCAGTCTGACGCGAGCAGGAGCGTGGTGAATTCCGCTCGCGCGGTCGTGGCAAACACGGTAACGGCTGGCGATGGCGCGTACACATTCTCAAACCTGGAGCCGGGCACATACACAGTCTATGCGGCAAGTTCATATTCTGCGGAACGGGCGGTCTGCACCAATGTGGTTGTGCGCGCTTCTGAAACAACCGTAGCGGATTCCCTCAAACTGACCGCCACGGGAAGCATTACGGGAACGATAACAATAGATGGAAACGCTTCGGGTAACACGGGATTTTTGGTGTTCGTCGCGGGAACAAGCTACATGGCGATGACCGACTATGCGGGAAATTACACCATAAGCGGCATTCCGGCGGGAAGCGGGTATCAGGTGGTGGCGACGAAAAACGGCGTGATTCACAATCTGAGTTCAAGTGTTACGGTTACGGCAAACGGTTCTGCGACGATGGCGAACAATAATTTTACAAGTGCAGAACTTGATACGAATGGCAAAGATGGTAAAGACGGTAAAGACGGTAAAGACGGTAAAGACGGTAAAGACGGTAAAGACGGCGCAAGCATGCTTTGGCTTGGCGCATTTGATTCTGCCGATGAGATTACGAACCCTGCATATTTGAACGCCTACTTTAATATGACGGACGGTTGCTCGTACATCTATGATGGTGCGGCATGGAATTTGCTTGCGAAAGCCGGAGCAAACGGCACGGACGGAACAAACGGTGC
>JAFSJW010000098.1 GCA_017449265.1 Treponema sp. | reverse complement strand
TTTATGATTTTTGCGGTAATCGTACTCTTTGCAGTCGGTTATCCTGCCTGGTAAAACGCACCTCTTTTCGCACAAAACGAAAAGGAGCAAAAAATAGCCGCCTAGTCTCTCACACTAAGCGGCAGTGTCCGAAAGGACAGTAAAGTAATGTACGAAGACTAACCGTAGCTTTGTCTGTGCTTCTTCTTTATTATATCGGGTGTTTCTGAAAAAATCCACAGATTTTTACAAAAAATAGACATATTCGGATTTATTCTGGCGGTGTTTTCGATACACTCGCTATCGCTCGCTACTCAACCACCACGCGCCCGCGAGTTTGTGAAACAAACTCGGCCACTTTTGGCGATGCCAAAAGTGCGAGCTTTCCACTTTCCGTTTTCAATTTTACACTCTCCTAACTCCTACCTCAGAACTCCCTCACAGCGCAGACGCACCGCTCTTTGTATTTTTTGCAGGACGAATCAGGAGTTCCGTAGGCGAACAAAAGCCTTGACGCGCAACTTTCGTTCTCACCGTCAACGGAGGACGACCAGTAGTTATCCAAATCGAACGAGTCGCCGCCCGCAATCAGAATGGCAGCATCAACAATCTCCTTGTTCTTCCATATATTGTACAGTTCCGCCACAGAAGGAAGATACCAGCCGCTCTCATAGCGAGTGCCTTTCACGCGAGAAAACTCATTCTTGTAGTTGATTGCGTAATAGAATGCAGGATACCGCCACTGAATGTAGCTGTCCGACAACCCGATTTGGTCTATGTTGTCGCTTCCATCAATATCCCCGCTGAAAGAAAAGCTTCCGTCAGACAGGCGCGTTGCCGTGCAGGTGATTCCGGGCAGATTCCGGGAATACGCCTGAGCCGAAGTGTCGCACCATATTCTTCCGGCTTTGTCGTGCCTAAGTCCAACGCCGAGCATTTTTCCGGCTTCTTTATAGAAAATAACCGCGACAGCCTTTGACTTTTGTTCCCCTGAAAGAACAAGCCCCACTCCGTACGATACGGCCGTGCCATCGGAAAAAACTATGTCGCCCACAGAATCAGGGTAAGCCTTTACGGTAGCGTCCTGTTCCCCGCCACCTGCCCCCGATCCGGACGAAGAGTCGCCGCAGGAAGCAAGCAGAAGAAAAGAAAAAATCATAGCAGGAACAAAAATCTTTGAAAAATTCATATTATCCTCGAATCATGCCGATTAATAGAGCTGTTCGGAAATATCAAAATTAAACTCGTTCGGAAACTTCAGTTTCTGAACAGGTCTATTATTTTTCCGACATGGTTTTTATTTTACAATAAAAAAAAGCTGTATGTGAATCGTGTCTTTGGAGGTAAAAAGAAAAAATATTGATAATCATGTGACAAAAATCATTTAAATTATTTGACAAAGATAAATGTGCGAAATATAATTATTACAAATTGTCGTTACTTTATGTATGATGATGATATTAATATGTGTCTTTGTACAAGGTGAAGATACAAATGAAGGAGTTTTGAATGAAAAAGGGCGCAGTAGTCTTTACAAGTCTAGCTCTTTTGGTTGCGTTCTGCATTCCAGCAGTAGCACAGCCTAACAACAGAGCTGTAGAGACATTCGTTATCGATGATTTCGATAACACAGGTAGCAACGAATGGACATGGAATGTACAGACAAGTCGTTTCATTGATTCAGAGAACGGTTTCCCAAAATTGACTTATTTTGAGGGAGCTCCAAACCCGCTTAAAGAGCTTTTGAGAGGCGGCGAGAATCCTCTTAAGGTTCTTGGTGTAAAAACAAGCTACCTCCGCAAAGGCGAGAACTGGTTTGAAGTCTATCCTGAGAAAGATGGAAAACCTTATGAGATTCCATTCATCGGTACCGTAACTCAGCTTGATGTTTGGGTTTGGGGTGCTAACTACCTCTATTACATCGATGTTCTTGTCCGCGACGCTGACGGACGCGTATACACGCTTCCTGCCGGAAACCTCGCATACAACGGATGGAAGAACATTATCATTTCTATTCCTACATATATCAGACAGCACTCAAGATTGCGCAGCGGTCCTAAAACAATGTCATTTGTAGGTTTCAGAGTCAGAACAGATCCTGATGAGTATGTTGATGATTTCAACATTTTCTTCGATCAGCTCAAATACACAACAAATACTTTGAGCAACATCTTCGACGGATACGAACTCAAAGACATCGACTTTGGTGATGCAAAGAAAGTAGGAGGAGAACAATAATGAAGAAAGTACTTACCGCTGTTTTTGCATTGTCAATTACAGCTATGTTGTTCGCACAGGAGAGTCTTGCCTCACCTGACGCAACTGTAATTGGAAACGATTCTGCTAAACAGGCTTTGAGAGAAGTTTCTGTTGACCGTTTTGAAATCGAAGGAAGCTGGGGAGCTACAATCTCTCCTGACTACGGTGTAATCAGCTCACGCCTCTTCGATGGTTCGCCAGCTGCAAAAGACCCAATCAAGGGTGATGAAGATGCAGTTGACTCAAAAGTACTTGGTGTAAAAGTTGAGTTCTTCCACAGAGGAGTTAACTCATTCTACATCAGATCAGCTCGCCCAATCCCAATCGAGGGCGTTACAAAGACTATTTCTTTGTGGGCTGCCGGACGCAACATGAACCATGAGCTTTATGTTCTCGTTCAGGACTACTATGGAAACAACTTCGAGCTTTATGTTGGAAACCTTGGATTCAGCGGCTGGAAGAAAATGCAGGTTGCTGTTCCGCCAACTCCGGATGGAGAGCACGGAATCATCCAGCAGAGCGCGTACGATGGAGTTCGCCCAGGACTTCGCATCGTTGGTTTCAGAGTTGACTGCAACCCAATGCTCGCTCGCGGCACATACTATCTCTACCTTGATGATATGCGCGCTGTAACAGATCTTTACGACATCGAAAATCGTGACGAAGATGATATGCGCGATGACTGGTAATAGATAATTAGCCAGAAAAAAAGCACTTGGAAAATCCAAGTGCTTTTTTTTTATTCTCATCAAAGAACCAGAACTATTACTCCGCGCTACTCTCAGGAAGTTCAATATTATTGTAATCAAGAGGGTTTTTTATAGCTTCAACTACAGAAGGATTTTCTTTCAAAAGCTCCCATTTCTCAAAATACCTGATATTTCCAAAACCATCCGTAAGCTCCGCAACTCCAAGATACTTGACGAAATTCCCCGAAGCCGTTATTTCATCGCTATTAAGAAGCAAAAACTCGTATCGGTTTCTCATGTACCTTCCGTTGTTTGCCATAAACGAAAAACGGATTCCGTCGGATTTTATTGTATAGTTTGAAACAAAAAGGTTTATAGAATCTGCCTCATATATTTTTCCTTCGGAAAAACGCGGTGAATCCGCATTGAAAATCGGCTTAAGCTCAGAAAAATCAATTTTTTCAGAAACCGCATATGCCAATCTATCAGGATTAAGTTTTTTGTCCTCGGAAAGACGCTCAGTCTGCTCTTTTTTCTTTACAGATTCAGCTTTTATTGCCTCCCTTGCAATCCGTTTCTCTTCATTCGTGTAATACGGAAGCGAAACTGTCTTTGCCTCTTTTGGAATAATATACTCGTCGCTTCCAGGCTGCCCTTCACCAAGCGTGTAAGAACAAAAATAAATTTTTCTTGTGACAGCCTGCCCTTTCCATTTCGTTTTTTCAGACTTTGCGTTTTCATTTTTCTCGCAGCAATACTCGACAGTTGCAGGAATACCGAAAAACTCAGTGGAAACATATTTGAATGTATCCCAGGTCAAATAAGCAGTCCCCATGTCCTTTGCATAAAGAAAAGCAAAAGACGAAAGGAACAATAGCGTCTTCAAAAGAGATTTTTTTTTCATTTTTAATATACCTCGATAGTGATTTATATAAATAAAAACAAATAAAACGGAAAAAGTTTTATGAATTTTTGTTTATAGCATTTTAATAGCTATTTGTCAAACAACTAGACAAAAGTCTTTTTTCCATTTATATTAGTGAATCTCTAAAATCATAGGTTTTTAGAGATTAGGAGTGTTCGGAAACATCAGTTTTCTGAACACGAACCTTAAAAAAAATGCAAGTTTTGCCACAGCAAGAGGGGCAGTTTCAAAGCATATTTTTTTTAGCTGCTACATTGACCGCAAAAATTATGAGAAATTTTTCCAGAAACGCTCTGATTTTAAAAGTCGATTCTTTGGGCGAAAATAACAGGAATGTCACCGTTTTTACCCCGGATGACGGAATTTTTCATGGGATTTTGTACGGAGGCGCAAAAAGCAAGCTGCGCTCCCTTGTTTCGCCAATGAATTCAGGAGTACTTTACTTGTACAGGGACGAAATAAAAAATTCCACAAAGATAACGGACTTTGATGTAAAAAAATATCATCTCTCATTCAGAAACAATCTGTTTAAGGCATGGGCATCTTCATTAATCGCCGAGATTCTTATAAAGACACGAGCCGCAGGAAGCGCGCCACAGTCATTCGCAATTGCGAACGGATTTCTGGACGGAATGGAAATGAGCGAAGAAAACGAGTCCCGGCTGGGTTTAATCAGGTTTATCTGGCGGTATCTGGATATTCTGGGAATTTGCCCCAACACAAATTTTTGTTCACATTGCTCCGTATCATTTCATAGTGGAAAATTCACAGGAAATTCATTATCATATAGATACATTTTTGACGAACAAGAAAGCGGTTTTATTTGTCCGGATTGCTCGCAAAATCAGGACAAATACAAATTCGCTTTGGGCAAACCCGCAATCACATATCTTGAATCAATAAAAACATTACCGCCTAAAGAAGTTCGGAAAATCATAATCGATGAAAAAACTTTCATCGAAATGAAAGAACTCAGCTATTATTTGATAGAAAAAGCTTGTGATTCAAGATTAAAGACTTTTGAGACGGGAACAGGCATTTTATAGGATTTTTACGGATGAAAAACTGGAACAAAAAACAAATATCGAAAGAGCAAGTAAGGTTTTTACAGGAAAAATACAACATCGACGCGCTCACGGCTTCTATTCTCACAAGAAGGGGTATTTCGGACGGAAAGCAAATTCAGTTCTACCTCGAAACAGACGCACGATTTCTTCACAATCCGTTTTTGTTCAACAACATGGAAGATGTAGTTGACAGGATTTTTCAGGCAAAAGACGAAAACGAAAAAGTCCTGATTTTTGGCGACAGGGATGTTGACGGAATCACATCAACGGTAGTCTTGTACGACTGTCTGACGAACATGGGGCTTGATGTCCGATGCAGGCTTCCTTCTGGGACGGACCCATACGGGCTGAACAAAAAATCAATAGACGAATTTGCGAATGAATACGGGACGCTCATAATCACCGTGGACTGTGGAATTTCAAACACGGAGGAAGTTTCGTACGCATCTTCCCTCGGAATGGATGTAATCGTTCTTGACCACCATAACCCGCCGGACATTCTTCCTTCTCCTGCTGTCATAATCGATCCAAAATGCGCGGGGTCCGGGTATCCGTTCAAGGACATATCAGGCTGTGCGGTAGCGTACAAAGTCGTTTCCGCGCTCAGGTTCGCAAAAAGCGATTTGTACAAGAACGAAATCTCGCTTCTCGTGCCTGTTATAGAAGGAAAAGATGTGTTCATCGAAGTCCTGAAAGTCCAGAATCTTGTGGAAAAAGATTTTTTGCGGGAAAAAATAACTCCTGGCACTTCAATCATGGAAACGAAGCTGATAGATTTTTTGCAAGGACAGCAGATTTTTGTCTGGGACTTAAAGCGTACTAAGCAGATTCTTGACAGTCTTTTCGGAAGCGGGGCGGATTTTCAGATGTTCGACCTAAGCCAAGAAGTAGCAAAAAAAATTCCTTCAATGGCGAACATGACGCTCCAAAACCTGAGGTCAAAATCAAAACTTGCAAGATACAACGATGAGTTTGACAGCGAGATAAAAGGCTTTTTCAACATTTTCGTCACTTTCGTCACAATGCAGCTTGCCGCCCAGTACCCGAAAGACGCGTCCGATGATGAGCTTGACCTTCAGCTCGTAAGCCTTGCCGCGCTTGCGGACATAATGCCTCTCACAGATGAAAACAGGATTCTAGTTACCCGCGGAATTGCCGCTATGAACAACGGAAAACCGCGCAACGGACTAATTGAGCTTTTGTCTCTGCAAGAGCTTTTGGGAAAGCGCGTCAACAGCATAGACCTGAGCTGGAGCATAATACCCGCGCTCAATTCAACAGGGCGGCTCGGCCAGCCAGAAGTGGGGCTGGACCTTTTCCTTGAGAAAACAGCCGAAAAGCGCATGAAACTGGCAAAAAAAATAGTCGAGATGAACAATGAGCGAAAAAGGCTCGGACAAGAAGCATACGACTACGGTCTTCCGAAGTCAAAGGAATCTGTTGAAAAATACGGCGGAAAGCTTTGTGTCGTAATCGACGAACGGATTAACCGCGGTGTATCAGGAATTCTCGCAAGTAAGCTCGTTTCTTTCTATAATATTCCGTCAATGGCAATAACTTTCGTAGACGATACCGCAATCGGCTCAATGAGAAGCTGCCGAGGTTTTGACGCAACTATTTTCCTAGACAAGATGAGCGATATTTTCATAAGTCATGGCGGGCATAATTACGCCGCAGGATTCAGCTTTAAAAAAGAAAATCTTCCGAAATTCCTCTCATATCTGGATCAGCTGTACACGAACATACAGCTGGATGAGCCAAGCACGGACACATTTGAAGTAGATGCAGAGCTTCCTCCGGACTTTCTTACGCCAAACATACTAAAGCTGGTTGACAAGTTAGAGCCTTACGGTGAATCAAACAGGGAACTTCTTTTTATGAGCCGGACTCTAAAAATCACGGATTACGATATTGTGGGAAAAGTTTCAAAAAAGCAGCATCTCAAACTCACCCTTGACTGCGGAAAATCAAAATGGCCCGCAATTTTCTGGGGCGGTGCTGATTATATTCACAACGAATTTGAAAAAGGTGACTTTGTTGACATTCTTTACAAAATCAACAGAAACACATTCAACGGACTTGAAACTCCGCAAATGATAATAACTGACATAAGGAAATCGCAAAAATGAAAAAATTTATCCTGATTCTCTCAATTTTTCTTACAATTTTGCCTGTTTTTTCTGAAAAAACAAGCTGGAAAGCTGACGATTACCAGATGTATGTTTTTTTCAACAAGGACACACATCCTGGGGACGCAATTTTTGTAAGGCTTATCCTTGAAACAAAAGACAAAAGGCTTATGAAGTCGTCCGTACAGTCATCCGGGAAAATACAGCTTTTTCAGGCCGGAAAAAACGATGAGAAAGATATAGCCCACGCTGATTTTTACCCAATAAAAAATCAGCTCACGAAAAAACAACTTCGCCAGGACATACTGGCAGGAATTCCTTTGTCCTCTTATCAGGCGGCAGGAGAATACACGCTTCTCATAAGCTACGCTCCGTTCGGAAAAGAAGAATTCGAGTTTTCTCTTCCCATAAATATAGAGCCAAAAGAATTCGTAAGCGAAACCATACAGCTTGACGCAAGAAACACTTCGATAAAAACCAATGACTCTGACGAAAGATGGAGGCAGATAAAAAAGCTGAACGAAATTCTTGAAACAAAGAACATAAGCTCGGTCTACACCCTGAGCCGATTCACTCCGCCAACCCAGGCAACAAGGCGCACTTCGTTCTTTGCGGACAGAAGAGTCTATGCGTACTCAAACGGCAAGTCAAGCACAAGCCTTCATTACGGAATTGACTACGGAATCCCGACAGGAAGCGAAGTCCGTGCGCCGGCCGACGGAAAAGTCGTTATGGCGGAGTTCCGTATAACAACAGGCTGGAGTACGGTCATAGAGCATCTTCCGGGTCTTTACAGCCTTTACTATCACCAGAACGAATTGAAATGCGCCGTGGGCGACATCGTGAAGAAAGGAGACCTGATTGGACTGAGCGGCTCAACAGGGCTTGCTACAGGTCCTCACTTGCACTGGGAAATAAGGCTGAATATGGAGGCAGTCAGCCCCGATTTCTTCACGACCGACTTTGCTTTTGAAGAGGCAAGCAGGGAAAACTGATTCAATGCTCAGAGCCATGAGGATGGGCTTTGTTGTACATTGCAATAAGAGTTTCGGTGTTTATGTGGGTGTACCTCTGAGTAGTGGAAATGCTTGAATGACCGAGCATTTCCTGAACGACCCTTACATCAGCCCCGTTCATAAGCATTGATGTTGCGAATGTGTGGCGGAATGAATGGGGCGAAACATGATGATTCGTTCCTTCCGTACCAGAATAGCGCGTAAGAATGTATCTTATTCCGCGTTCAGAAAGAGCAGTGCCGTTCTGATTCAAGAAAACATGCTTTTCATCCGTTTCCCCGAACCTTGCTTTTCTGTCTGTAAGATATTCTTTCAGTGCCGATTTTGCATCTTTCCCAAAATATACGATTCTGTCTTTGCTTCCTTTTCCTGTAACAACCGCGCTTGAAAAGTCTCCTGAAATATCCCCGATGCAAAGCCCAGCGATTTCACCCACACGGCAGCCGCTTGAGTACAAAACCTCGAACAAAGCATGGTCACGGGCAGCCCAAAGAATCTCGTGCTTTTCCGGCTCCGCGCACAAAGCGTCAACCTCACCGCCAGTCATAAACCTGGGAAGATGTTTTGGAAGTTTTACGGATTTTACTTCTTCGGCAACATTCTTGTCAGTATAGCCAAGTCTTCGGCAGTATGCGAACAGAGAGCGCACGGCCGCAAGGAAGCGGTTTATCGATGCCGATGACCGCTTTTTTCTTGAAAGGACTCCGATGCAGCCCCTTATGCTCTCCGCCGTAATCGATTGAACGGCTTTTGACGGACCAATTTGCTCCATTTCCAAAAACTGAACCAAATCGTTGTTGTATGATTTGACCGTGTTTTTCGACAAGCATTTTACAGACTCAAGATACAGAATGAACTCGCTAACCGCATCCTGAGCCGTAATGCAATTTTCTTTTTCCATACTGACAATATCGGCATAAAATCAGCAGAGCTATTCGGAAAGGATTTGGTCAGTAAGCTCCTGGCTGTCATCATCTGCCGAATGCAGATAATCGCACTCAGGATTTATACATGACTTGTAGTTTCCGTTTTTCTTGTCGAATTTCTCAACGAGAAACCAGCCGCATTTAGGGCATACCTGGTCAATAGGCTTAAAATGAGAGATAAAGCTGCATTTTGGATAATTAGTGCAACCGTAAAACTCTTTTCCACGCCCTTTTGTCTTTCGCGCCACAATCTCACCGTCGCATCCTTTCACAGGACATTTCGCAAGCGGAACAGACTTTGTGTTGTGGCACTCCGGAAAGCCGGAACAAGCAAGGAAAAACCCGAACCGTCCGAGTTTTTTCATCATTGGCTTTCCGCATTTATCGCAGATTTTTTCAGTTCTCTCGTCAAGAAATCCTTTTACGCTTTCCTGAGTAATCTCCACTTCATCAAGATGTTTTTTGAACGGATTGTAAAAATCGCGTATCATCTCGTTCCACACGATTTTATCCTGCTCCACCTCATCAAGTTTGTTCTCAACATCAGCAGTAAAATGCTCGTTTATTACATCAGGAAATGAATCAACAAGAATCTTGCAAATCATTTTTCCGAGCAGAGACGGAACGAGCTGACGGTTACTGCGCGTAACATAGTATCGGTCAAGAAGCGTTGAGATAATCGGGGCGTAAGTTGAAGGCCGCCCGATTCCTTTTTCCTCAAGCACACGGACAATCGAAGCATCCGTATACCTGGCAGGTCCTTGCGTAAAATGCTGTTCAGGATAGAACTTTCCGCTCTTGTCAAGGATTTCTCCTTTTTTGAGCGAAGGAACAGAAGCTGTAACATCTTCTTTTGAAGAAAGCAGCTTTATGACATTGTAAAAACCTTTTTCCATGAATTTGCTGCCGCTCACACGGAAAAGCGCATCTCCCGCCATTATGTCAACGCTCGTAGTCTTTGTTTTCGCATTCGACATCTGGCAGGAAACGAATTTTTCCCAGATAATCGTATAAAGCCTGAGCTGGTCGCGTGAAAGATAATCCTTGACATAATCAGGCGTATAGCTCGGGTATGTTGGTCTGATACATTCGTGCGCATCCTGTGCGTCTTTTCCAACCGCGTATGAGAGCGGTTTCTCAGGAAGGCAGTCAGGATGATTCTTTGAAATCCAGTCACGCACTTCATCAAGGGCGGACTGCGCTATACGAACGGAGTCAGTTCGCATATAAGTGATAAGACCCACGCGATTCTTTCCAATCTGAACGCCTTCATACAGCTGCTGCGCAATTTGCATTGTCTTTCTGGCATTGAATCCAAGCCTGTTGGCAGCCGCCTGCTGCATTTTGCTCGTAGTAAACGGCGGCTTCGGGCGAACGGTTTTCTCGCTTTCTTTTATGTCCAGAACCTCGCACTTTGAGTTCTGAATGTCGCCGATGATTTTGTTAACATCTTCCTCGGTCTTTAAAAGCGGCTTCTCGTTCTTGTACAACACCAGTTGTGCCGTGAACTTGGACTTTCCCTTTACGAAATCGGCTTCAAGCGTCCAGTACTCTTCCGGAATGAAGTCCTCAACTTCTTTCTCGCGCTCGCAGATAAGCCTTAGCGCAACGGACTGGACGCGTCCCGCGCTCAGTCCATTTTTGACTTTCTCCCACAAAAGCGGGCTTAAATTGTATCCAACGAGCCTGTCAAGGACGCGGCGCGCCTTCTGGGCGTTAACAAGAGCCTCGTTTATTTGTCTCGGATGCTTCACAGCCTCTTTTATTGCGCCGGGCGTAATCTCATTGAATTCAATGCGCTGAATATCGGCGGAAGTTTTTTCATGCAGGACATTGTTCAAGTGCCATGCGATTGCCTCTCCCTCTCGGTCAGGGTCGGACGCAAGAAGAACATGGTCAGAATTCTTCGCGTCTTTCTGAAGCTCTTTCAAAAGCTTAGCCCTTCCGCGCACCGTTATGTATTCGGGCTGGAAATTATCGTCAATCTTTATGGCCAGGCGCGACTTTGGCAGGTCAATAAGATGCCCCATCGAAGCCTTTACAGTATATCCTGTCCCCAAGTATTTCTCGATTGTAGCGGCTTTTGCAGGAGACTCAACTATTACAAGAGTCGATTCTTTTGCCCTGGACTTTGCAGTTTTTTTTGTCTTTGACTTTGCAGCAGATTTTTTCGTATCAGCCATTTGTTTCTCCGTAAACAAGAAAATATCATCCGAGTTCCTTGAACTGGGCAAAGCTTTCAATTACAAAAGCTCCATCCCGAACGAAATTCTCAGGCGAATTCTCAAGTTTAGCCTCTATTTTTTTTCCGGCAGAAATCTCCCTTTTTATTTTTTCGACTTCAGCCTGATTCAATTTTCTAGCATCATCAGAAAATGCTTCTTTATGAAAAAGCACATTTCTGTTGTAATCAAGCGCGAACCCCGCCGTAATCATAGCTCCACTTCCTACAGGAGCCTGAATGACCACAGTATCGGAGCTGAGAGCCGCTATAATCCTGTTCCGCTGCACAAAACGGAACGCAACCGCAGGAGTGCCTGGAACATACTCGCTCATAATAAGCCCTCCCCTCTCAAGGATTTTTGCGGCAATACGCGCGTGCGAGCTTGGGACAATCGTATCAATTCCGCACGGAAGAATAGCCGCCGTGCTTCCCCCGCCAGAAGCAACGGCCCCTTTGTGGGAAGCAATATCAATTCCGTAGGCAAGCCCGCTTACAACAGTATAGCCCGAATTGCAAGCATCCCGCGCAAAATCCTCGGCGGCTTTTCTTGCGCCAAAAGTCGCACGGCGAGTTCCTACAACGGAAACACATTTCTTTTTCAGCGCGTCAATATTTCCCCTGTAAAAAATCATGTACGGGGAATCGGACATTTCCCTGAGCATAGCAGGATAATCATCAAAATCAACGCAAGTGTGCTTTATACCGAAAGACTCGATTATGCGAAGCGCGTTCTTCGACTCGGAAAGCATTTCTTTTCCGTCCCATGATGCCCTCCGAATACTTCTGTTTATAATCGATGATATATCATCTTTTGAGAGTAAAGCAATATCTGATAAATTGTCAATATTCCTGAACAAAAGCTGTTTTTCTTTCAGAGTAAGAAAAGTTGCTTTTTGAAGAACGATTCTTTTGACGAATTCATCGCTATTTTGCATAGGCAGCATCCATAACGATTTTTTTGTTTGCCTGTGCCTCGGCTTTGCGCGCCTGGTCTTTGGTGTTCGCCGCGATATTGTCATAAAGAGCGGCGGCTTTGTCATACTCACCAATCACATAGTAAGCGCGGGCAAGAACGAACATTCCGTCAAAATTTCTTTTTTCAATCGTAAGAAGCGTTTCAAGATAAGGAACAGCTTTCTCGCATTCGTCAAGCTCCATGACATAAAGAACACCGATTGCATACAAAGCTCTTGCGTAGCGCGGCTCAATTTCGATTGCGCGCAAGTACGCGCTTTCAGCAAGCTTGAGATAGTTGCTTCGCTCAGGATTGCTTCCTGTGGCAGAATAGTCAAGAGCCGCATGAGACATATAGCCCGCACAGATTCCGACATAATAGTAAAGGTTCTGGTTGGCAGGATAATACTGAAGCGCAATCTGAAAATTCTTCATTGCCTCGCCGTACATTTTTGCGTCCAGATAACGAACGGCAAGCATTTTGTACCATATTCCGACCTGAGTATCAGAAAGCTGGATGTCAGCGATTCTGTCCTGATACTTTTTGATTGCGTCCTTAAGCTCCGCCTCAGTTGTGGGGGACGAAACGCCTGTCTCAAGCTTTTGCATTCGGATAATCGTCTTTGAAGATTTCGTGCATCCGAAGAAAACAACGGACAATAATAAAAGGGCAAAAAGAAATTTGATTGTCTTCATATGTCTGTTTCTCCTGTTTTTTTTCAATAGATGGGTTCGGAAACATCAGTTTTCCGAACAGGTCTAATTTATCAATTTTGTGCAGCCCCATGCCCAGGAAAAAATTTTTCGTGGTTTTCTTTCAGCTGCTTGTTCTCTATGTGAGTGTAAATCTGCGTCGTTGCAAGGTCCGCATGACCAAGAAGCTCCTGAACAGAACGCAAGTCAAGTCCTCCTGCCAAAAGATGCGTGGCAAACGAATGCCTAAGAGTGTGAACTTTTGCCGTTACGCCGGCCTTTGCCTCAAAGACCTGAAAATTTTTCCACACGCCTTTCCTTGAAAGAGGCTTTCCCTGATAGTTCAGAAAAACTTCAGGAACAATTCTGTTTCCACAAAGAACAGGACGCACCTCGCTCAAATACCGCTCAAGCCATTCCTTCGCCGCGTTGCCAAAAGGAACCATCCTTTCTTTGTCGCCTTTTCCGCGGACGATTATAATTTTTTCGTTCAGATGAAGGTTCTCGGTAACAAGCGAACAAGCCTCGCTTATACGAAGACCACACGAATAAATAAGCTCAAACAACGCCCGGTCGCGAATTCCGAGCGGTTTTCCAACATCAATGGACGAAAGGAGCAAGTCAACCTGCTCCACGCTTAAAACCCTCGGAAGAGCTTTTGTAGCTTTCGGTCTCTCAAGAAGTGATGCCGAATTCTCGTACCAAAGTCCAATCCGTACAAGATATGAGCCGAACGAGCGCAAAGCAGAAATATCTTTCGCTATTGTCAGCTCGTCGATTCCTCCAGTATTTCTCCAGATAAGATAATAAATAAGCGTATTGGTATCAACACCAGAAAGCTTCTTCTCTTCTTTTTGAAGCCATCTGAGAAAAATCAACGCAGAAGCCGAATATGCCTCGGCTGTTTTTTCAGAAAGACGCTCCACCGAAATCAAATCAGCGTAAAAATCTCTGGTCAAAGATTCTATTGTCAACTTATTTTATCTCTTTCCGAACGTCATCTTTTTCGGAAGCCCCATTATGTCAATTCCGCGCAAAGCGGCAGGCACATCTTCATCGTCGCGCCCCGCAAAACTGCGCGCCGCATCCTTGACGCCGCCCTGCACAGGGGCTGGCTTATCCGCCTGAGGCTTAGGCTGTATTCTTGCCGGCTGCGACGGAAGTACATTTCCGTTATCCTCATAGACACTTCCGCCAAAAAGCGAGCCGAACAAATCATCTTTAGTCCCTTCTTTTTCTGCAGCAGTTTTATGGGCGGCAGGCTGGCGAGAAGGCTCAGGGTGTCTTGCCGAAGCCGTTATTCTCTCGAATTCGCCTTCGTTCATAAAATTTGAATCGGACTGCGCTATCTCAGTCTCCTCTTTTGCCTGCTCCTCACTGTTGGAATTGAAAGAGTTCGATGTTGCGGAATTAAAGCCCGTCGCAATTACAGTGACGCGGATTTTGTCATCAAGGCTGTCATCAACAGACTGCCCCCAAAGAACATACACATCAGGATCAGCCCGCTTACTGATAAGATTTATGACCTCGCGTGGCTCTGACATTTTTACTTTGCCGCGTCCGCCAGTAATATTTACGAGAATGTTCTTAGCACCGTCAATATGAGTGTTCTCAAGGAGCTTGTTGTTTATTGCCTTGTCGGCAGCATTTATAGCCCTGTTCTCGCCAGAAGCCTCCCCGATTCCCATAATCGCATCCCCCTGACCTTCCATAACAGTCTTAACATCCTGAAAGTCACGGTTCATAATTCCAGTCTGAGTGATGATGTCCGAAATTCCCTGAACTCCCTGACGCAAAATATCATTAATCATCTTGTATGCGTCGTCCATCATAGTGTCCTCGTCCTCAAGAGCCTTGTAAATCTGCTCGTTCGGAATGACGATAAGTGAGTCAACCTGCTCACGGAGATTTCTTACACCAGTCTCGGCGTTTTGCATACGCCTTTTTGCCTCGAACTCAAACGGAGTCGTAACGACTGCCACCGTAAGCGCGCCCACTTCCTTAGCGATTTTCGCTACGACGGGGGCCGCACCAGTACCAGTTCCGCCGCCCATGCCGGCAGTAATGAACACCATGTCAGAGCCGTTCAAAAGCTCCCGAATCTGGTTCTCGTTCTCGCGCGCAGATTCCTCGCCAACCTCCGGACGACCTCCGGCACCAAGACCTTTAGCGGACTTCTGCCCGAGCTGCAGTCGCACAGTCGCCTTAGACTTCCGCAAATCCTGAACATCCGTATTCATCGCAATAAACTGAACGCCCTGAACGCCGGCATCTATCATCGTGTTTATGGCGTTTCCCCCGCAGCCTCCGCATCCGATGACTTTGATTACAGTCGGATTCACAGGATTCAAGTCATCCTCAGACGAATCGTTTCCCTGAATAATTTTCATGTTAGTCATATAACCCTCCCACTCTAGCGAGCCTCCCACGACGGGAATGACATCGTTTTATAAATCTCAAATTAGAAGCCAAAGAACATATCCCAGATCCTGGCAGCAATTCCCTTTCCATCCTGCTTTGAAGAAGATTTTTTCTTCGTTTTCTTGGACTCCTCCTGGACGGAAGAAACTACTTTTCCATTTGAAAGGACAAGACCGATTGCAGTAGCAAACTCAGGAGTCCTGTACTTTTCCTCAAGCCATCCGAGCGAAGACGGGCGGCCTACCCGAACCGAGCAAAAATTGAATATATGGGCCGCAAGCTCCACAGCACCGCTCATGTTCGCGCCGCCTCCAGTAAGGACTATGCTTCCGGCAAGGTCAACATTCTCAAGCGTGCTGTCAAGATGATCATATATCTTTCTGAAAATTTCTGCCATACGCGGCTGGATATAGCTCATAAACTTCGACCGCGTTATTACTACGCTCGGATTGCTTCGCCCAACGCCAGGAATCACAATCTCCATGTCATCGTTGATTGCGTTCTCCCAGCAGCTTCCGTACTTGATTTTTAGCCCCTCGGCAGTCTCAAAGGAAACCGACACTCCCATATCATAGCTAAGCATATCAACTATGTCCTTAGTGACCCGGTTCCCGCCGATTGGGATTGAGAACGCGCAAATCGGGGCATTTTTCAAAACGACAAGAACATCGGTAGTACCTCCGCCCATGTCGATAAGGATAGACCCCGCTCCCTGCTCCTCGGGAAGCATACAAGAATCCGTGCAGGCGATCGTCTTAAGCACTACATCGCGAAGCACAAGATCAGAGCGTTCTATGCACTGGCGCAAGTTCTCGTACTGGGTGCTTGATGCGGTAATAAGATACACATCCACCTCAAGGCGCGCCGCAATAGTGTTAAGAGCAGTCTCATGCGTAAAACCACGGATTTTATCAATAATGAACTCTTTCGGAATCTCGCTTATGAGTTTTCTGTCAGGAGAAACTGGTATTTGCTTTGCTGCCTCAAGGACTTTTATGATATCGTCCTCGGTAACAGTTCTGTTCGTCTTGTCGTTCAAAGGCGGAATACCGATTGAGCCGGTTTCATCCCTGCCTTTTATCTGGTCTCCGCCAAGAGCCGTAACGCAGTTCTTTACGATGCAGTTTGCCTCAACCTGAACATCATGGATAACATCCTTTATGCACTCAACGGCTCCCTGCGGATTCGTAATTACGCCCAGCCGCATGAATGTGGATGAAGGACGCGTCGCAACCCCGCGTATTCCAACCGAACCATCAGAATAGATTTCGCCGATGGCAGCGCGCACGAAAGAAGTTCCAATATCAAGCCCAATTATAAAATTATCGTTCAACAGATTCTCCTGAATCGCCCCTTACTCTGTAAGCTATGGAGCCATATCTCAGGTCTATGACCTCAACATCCGGCTCCAAAGTATTCACTGCATCCAATGCGACCATCATATACTGAAGGTCATCTTCCGTAAGCTGCCTGCCCGTAAGAACTTTTGTCCGCGAATGAACGGGATAAAGCGTCAGCTCGTAGTTTCCGGAATTCTTAGGAACGACATGAATCTCCGATATGGCAGAGAAATAAGGCTGAGAAAGCGACTGGATGAAAGCAATCTGCCCCATCAGGTCACGGTATTTAGTTGGGATTCTCATCCCCTCTGGTATATTTTCGACAGGAATTCCTGAAATTAAAGGGATTGCGGAAGAAGCAAGAGACTTTGACCTTGAATTCATAAAAAGAACTCCGTTTCTGTCAATCATCACGGGAACAGTCCTTCCCTCAAGGCTTACGAATGTCATTGCAACAGGAGTCCTTTCAGTAACTTTTATGCAGACCGTATTCGGAAACCGCTTCTCAATCACAACATTCTCAATCCCCGGAACCGCAGAAAGAAGAGCCTTTGCCTCCGCAGGCTTAAAACTGAGCAGATTCCGGTTTTTCACAGGCTCTATGAAATTCATAAGCGACGACTCTTCGTATGAAACTACGCCTTCCCAGACAATCTCCACATTTCCCATCGATGGCTTCAGGAAAAGATAGACAAAAATCTCAAGAAGGAAAATAACCGCAAGCACAGAAATTATTATTTTTACAAGCGCGATTCTCTTGTCTGATTTTGAGGATTCAAATTCTTCCGTAACATCGCCCTGAACAGGCGAATCAAAATTATCAAAACCGTGGAACACAATATCACTCATAAAACACCCCCTCAAAACTAGAACTTGTCGTCGGTCTCTGCGCTGACAAAGCGGGATGCGTTCAGAATCAGCCCGCACATTGCGAAAGTGACCAATATTGAAGAACCGCCCGAAGAAAAAAACGGAAGCGGAATTCCGGTCGTCGGAATTGCGCCCGAAACGACAGCCACATTCATAATCGACTGGCTTACGATGCAAAGCGCGTAGCCGAACACGAAGAATGAAGCGAACCTGTCCGTAGTCCTGCCGGAAAGACGGAAGCTCCTCCACGCAAAAAGAAAAAGTACCAGAAAGTATGCCAGAACCCCGACGAAGCCCATAGCCTCGCCCCATGCCGCAAAAATACAGTCCGACTGCACTTCCGGAACATGGAAAGTCTTGTTAAGCCCCGAACCGAACCCTTGCCCGAAAAAGCCTCCGTTCGTTATGGCGCGCTTGGCAGCTATAATCTGATAGTTCGCGTCCGCATCCTCAGGGTGCATGAACGCAATAAGCCTGTTCAGCCGGTAACTGTTGAGCGACACGAACAAGATTCCCAGAAGAATCGCTATGAAGCCAGTCGGTATAATCCAGCCGAACTTTGCGCCGGATATGATGAACATGCACGCCCCGAGCATGAACACGAACGCGGCAGACGAAAAATCCTTCTGCATAAGTACAACGCCCGTAAGAACAAAAAGCACGAAAATGGCAGGAACGAGCCTGCGTTCGTTTTCCCGAAGCTCGTACTGATGGTCAAAATATCTTGCCAGATACAAAACAATCGCGAACTTTACGGCTTCCGTGGGCTGGAACGAGCCTATGAACGGAATGCGAATCCATCTTCTGGCTCCGTTCAGCTCCATTCCGAAATGCGGAATGAATGTACAAAAACAAAGCGCAATGGAAATAAGCACTACAACATGAACATACTTTCGCACAAGCTCAAAGCGAAGGATAGAAAGTATGAACATCACCATAAAGCCTATGACAGAGCTGAAAAACTGCTTCTTTACGAGAATCATGGCCTCGGAGGAAAACAATCCTTTAGAAATCGCCTCGCCGCTCACTGAGAAATAAAGCGTGAACATTCCGATTCCCCAAAGAAGTATAGTTAAGATTATGATTGCTGAATCAGCCGTCCTATATCGGGACAACGGCTTGTCAGTAAAAAACTTAAAGCTGTTCAACGACTCTCTCCAGCCCCATTCCGCGGCTTCCTTTTAAAAGAAGAAAATTTCCTTCTCCGGCCCCTAAAAAACAGCGCACGGACTTGCAAACACAGTTCATTGTCTCATCGCTGTTTCCTTCTATATATTCGATTTTTGTTTTTCCATGATTAACACGAAGAGCCTTCTCATAGCCAGCTTTCATCTCAGTTCCGACGAAAATAACTAAATCGGGTCCCGCAGAAACGGCAAGTTCCCCGGCTTTTTCGTGCGCCTCATGGGATTTTTCCCCAAGCTCCAGCATATCGCCAAGCACAAGGACTTTTTTTCCGTCAGAAGACACGGAAGCCGAAAGCTCCAGAGCCTTTTCCATAGAATCAGGATTGGCATTGTAGCAGTCCTTAAGGACAGTCACGCCATTTTTCTGAATGATTTCACTTCTTCCGTTCAAAGCAGAAAGTCCTTCCACCCCTGCCTTAATCTGCTCAGGCGTAAGCCCCAGCTCCAGCGAAAGCTCAATTGCCCCGAGCGCGTTCAGGAAGTTGTATTTTCCTGGAAGCGAAAGGCGCATCTCAGTCCCGCACACACAAAACCGCGTTCCGAGAAGAAAATCGTCGCTTATGAACTGAATGCGCTCATCTTCGTCCGTGCCGTAGAAAATAACCTTTCCTCTTACCCCAGACGCAAGAAAATCCGCAAAATCATCGTTTTTCGGAATAACGCAAACGCCTTTCTCATCAACATATGAAAAAATCTTTTTCTTTTCTTTTGCAATATTCTCACGGCTTCCCAAAATGCCAATATGAGCCGTACCGATATTCGTAACAACGCCGTAATTCGGTCTCAGAACAGACGCAATCTCACCGATTTCATTCTCCCGGTTCATGCCCATCTCAAAAAGCCCCAGTGTATGTTCCGGGCGAATATTGAACACCGAAAGCGGAAGCCCCGTCTCCGAGTTCAGGTTTCCTGCGTTCGTTACCACCCTGTACTTTTGCCTGAGGATTGATGCAAGGATTTCTTTCGTAGTTGTCTTTCCGCTTGAGCCTGTGACGGCTACTTTTATTAGATTCGGAAAAAGCGACACATACTTTCTGGCAGCGTCCTGCAACGCGCGCAAAGTGTTCTGAACTAAAACGAATGTTACATTCGGATATTTATTTATGTACGATTCAACTGACTCGTCTTTTTTTGAGACAAAAACAACACAAGCCCCGTTCTCCACAGCCTTAGGAATATATGAATGCCCGTCCTGAACCTCTCCGATGAGAGGCACAAAAAGAGAGCCTTCGGTAACTTTCCGTGAGTCCGTCTGTACCGAAGAAAATCCGAACGAGCCGCCACCTGAAAGAAGCTCGCCTTCCACAGCGGAGACAAGCTCATCCAAAGACAAAAGAGAACTTTTTGAAATGACACCGTTTTTTAAATCCGACATAAAACCCCACCCATTTTCTGTCCGACCAGCTTACTTTCTTTGAAGCTCGACCCTGACAATATCCTCCGTTTTTGCCCGATGCATGCCAAGCTCATTCTCGGCAATTTTCTCTATTCTGTCCGAGCTTGAAAGAAGGCTTATCTCCGAAATCAGAAGCCTGTTTTTTTCCACAAGCTCCACCTGTTTTTTCTCCAGAAGCGAAACCTCTTCCTCAAGCCGCGTGTATTTGTGCGCCTCAACCGCTTCAAAAATCAAAAGAAGCGGTATGAACACCGCAAAAAGATATGTTAAAAAAAGTTTTTTCCGCCCGAATTTTCTCATCATTCAGCCTCCGCCTCAAACATGAAATAAATGCATCTTCCCCGCATCGCGAAGCTTCCTGACCACGCGCAGCTTTGCGCTTCTGCTCGGAGAATTGTTCCGAACTTCCTCCGCGCAAGGCTCGACTGGCTTTTTCGTAAGAACAAGCGCGCAAGGAGTTCCGCCGCAAGTGCAGGTTGGCTGTTCTGGCGGGCATACGCATTTCTTCCCAAGATTCCTGAAATAGTTCTTCACGATTCTGTCCTCAAGGGAATGAAATGTAATAACGCCAAGCTTTCCGCCCGTCTCAAGCACATTGAACGCATCATGAAGAGCCTGTGGAAGTCTACGAAGCTCGGCGTTCACAGCAATCCTGAGAGCCTGAAAAGTTCTTGTGGCAGGATGAATCGGTCCATGCCTGTAATTTTCAGGAACCGCATTATATATAATTTCGGCCAAAGCCTTTGATGACATTATTTTTGAGGAGCATCTTGCGTCGCAAATCGCGCGGGCAATCCTGCGGCTCATTTTTTCGTCGGAGTAAAGATAAATGAGGTTCGCAAGCTCTTCCTCGCGCATCGTGTTAACGATATCAGCCGCACTCTCGCCCTCTTCGGAATTAAGGCGCATATCAAGAGGCTCATCGTAGCGAAACGAAAAGCCGCGCCCGGATTTCTCATAATGGTACACACTGATTCCAAGGTCAAAGAGAATTAGGTTCGGCTTTCTTTGGTCCGAATAGTTTTTGTAAAAATCATTGAACCAGCCGTTGAAAAAACTCATCCGCTCGCCAAAAACGGAGAGCCGTTCTTTTGCGCGGGCCTGAATAGTACTGTCCGCATCAAGCCCCTTGATTCTGAGAGAAGGATATTTTGAAAGGAAATTGAAAGAATGACCGCCCTCGCCAAGCGTAGAGTCAATCATAAAAGCGTCATGCTCGAACGGCTCGCCCAAAGGACTAAGATATTCCAGACACTCCGCCAAAAGAACTGGTGTATGTACGATTTCCAATTTTTTCAACCCCGGATTTTTCTTTCAGAAAAAAACAAACCACCCGGGGACAAATCAGAAACAGATTTCGTCAAGTCCCTCGGCAGCCTGCAGGAAATTCTCCTCATTTTCCGAAAGATATTTTTCGTAAGTTTCAGAGTCCCAGAGTTCCATATATTTATTGATTCCGAGAATGACGCAATCTTTCGTCAGCCCCGCATATTCCCTAAGACTTTGAGGAATTGAAAGCCGCCCGGATTTGTCGAATTCGACCTCCTGAGCAGGAGCAATCAGACGACGAAGAACAAGGCGATTCTGCGTATTGAACGGAGAAGCCGCCTCCATTATCTTCGACGAAAGATTTTTCCATTCCTCAGGGGTGTAAAGCCAAAGACAGCGGTCAAGAGACTGCGTGACGATGAGAACATTGCCTGATAGATTACCGCGGAGCTTTGAAGGAAGCTGAATGCGCCCCTTCTCGTCCAAAGTATTTTTGTATTCTCCTGTCAGCAGCTCCATCCACTTTTTACCACTTTACCCCACTTTTTCCCACTTACTTACATTTTATTCATAAAATACATAAAGTCAATGTACTTTTTGACGATAATATGAAATTTAAAAAGAACGGATTTTTATCGATTTTAGATTTTGGAGATTCGTCAATCAAAAATACATTCTGAGCAAGGCTCAATACAAACGAATCAGGCAAAACTCAGAACTCACCACGGCAACAGACATGAAGAAAATAAACACCTACAATGAATCACCGCTTCACCGTACGCTCAAAAAAATCTACGCTCTTGAAAACGATGGAAAATGCGAAGTCCAGATTGAAGGAACTAACTGGATTTGCGACATTGTATGCGATGACGCACGCGTGATTGAAATCCAGACGGCGAACATTTCCGCACTGGCAGAAAAAACCGAGTTCCTCCTGGGGCAAGGCCGGAGCGTTATGATTGTTTGCCCGGTCATATTTCAGAACACTATAATCATGCTGAACGAAAACGGAGAAAAAGAATCAAAGCGAAAAAGCCCAAAAAAAAGCACGATTTATTCATTTTTGCGCGGAATAGGCGGAATCATTCCGCTTCTCAAAAACCAGCGGCTCACGGTTGAGTTTTTGTATGTTTCAGTCACGGAGCTACGGCGGAAAACAGGCGAAAAGACCCAGCTTGCGAACAAGAGCCGCCGCTACTTAAAGCAGTGGGTCCCGGAAGGCAAATCGCTTGACAAAATCCTGAAAATCCAGCGGTTCACAGGTCTTGACAGCTGGAAAACGCTTTTTCCGAAAAGCCTTCCTCCTGAGTTCACGAAAACAGAGCTTTACGATGCGATTTTCAGCTCGGATTTTTTGATTCCTGACCTTATCGGAGAAAAATTCACCGACACGAACAGGCGCGCCTCCGCGATATGGTACGACACACTCCTGTGGTTCGGAAAAAAATGCAATATAATAGAAGAATGTGGAAAGCGCGGCAGAAAAATCTTGTACCGCCGCACGGACGGGGTGCGCTAGTTCACGGCGAATACGCTTGTTTTCGGACAGCGGAGTTTTCGGCTCACGTTATTTTCACGCTGTTTTCGTAAAGGTACTCGGGGGCAATATCAAGGTCGTCGCCCCACATCACGGTAAAATGGTCGGCTTTTGCCTGCATAAAAAAATCAATGTCTCTTAAGGCTTTTGCATAAGGTTTTTCAAGCAAGTATTTTTTACAATCAAAAAGCCTTTTTTTTCCGTTTGCAAACGTTATGAGAAGCGTATAATCCCTTTTCGGCTCCACATCCAATATATCCCATTTGAACATAACAACCTCTACATCAACGGAGCAATATCATTTACCCTGTGTTCTTTCATCATCAAATCCCAGTTGTCCAAAAGTTCCTGCCTGTGGATTTCCGCCCATACTTCAACGAATTTTTTTTCTTTCTTTGTAATATTTCCTTTTGCTTTTGCTTTGTTTATGTCAACAATAGCAGATTTTCCATTGCAAAGCGCATGGAAATGCGGTGGATTGTGGTCATCCGGATACATATAGATTGTAATTCCAAAAAAACTGCTTATACTTGGCATTTCACCCTCCCTTAGCCCAAGATACTATGACACAACCATTTCGTCAACAAAAATAGCTACACGCTGGCGGATTGGGCGACTGCATTCTTGTATGCCCGCGCGATTTCCAACCCGTCCATCCCGAAGAAAATCATCGGCGGGAAAGCGTTTCAATCAGCTGCAAAACGAGCCGCCGCTCTTTTTGGTTCAGTTTCTCCAGCTGCTCGATGTTCTTTTTGTATTTTCGGTACAGGGCTATGTCCTTTTTTTGGAATTTTTCCGTGTCGGGTTCGTCCGCAGTTTTCTTTTCCATATCGAGAAGATATTCGACGCTCACGTTCAATGCGTTCGCGATTTTCACCGCCGTATCGGCGATGGGAATTCCATTTCGCTCTATGCCCTTGCTGATGTACGAAACATCGAAATCGGCTTCCATCGCCAACTCCTTTCTGCTTTTTCCGAGGTACAACAACTCGTCGTCAACTTTCTGCCAAAATCCCATGAAACAAGCATAATGACAACTGACACATTTTCTTCGCGAATATTGACAAGTGGTATCACCGAACATATAATGAAAAGTGTCACATTCATAAAGAATATGACAGATGGCAAGAAAGGCGAGTTTTTTAAAGACTCACATTTCGGAGGAAAACATGACTGTTCTTATCGTCATACTGACGCTGCTCATCACGTTCGCGATAACGTGGCTGCTCGCAAAGCTTCACATCCTTGACCTCATCGCGTCAATCTTCGGCGGGTACGGCTTTATCCGGCTTCTGATTATTGTGTGCATATTCATCGTCACGTTCATCGTTCTGCTCGACATCGTTGGGGAGAAAGTTCACAAGGCGAAAGCGGACTTCGACTACAAGCACGACTTTTCGAGTGTCTACCTCACGACGACGACCGAGTTAGACGGCTACAAGAAAATCATGAAGCGCCCGTACGGAAAGGAGCTTTGCACGCTTCCCGCCGGCACGGTCATAAAGGTTGAAAAAGTGAAGAGAAAAAAGGCGATGACGTGGCTCGAATCCTACGACATCGTGCGGAGCGAGGCGGACGAGAACGGCGGCGCGGACATGGAGTCGCGCCATCTGTACGTCCTCATTCCATGGATAGTCAGCGACGTAAAGCAGGACAGCTACTATTTTTCATCGAGCAACACGAGCGACGTGTTCAGCAACTACTACGACTACATCGACGCGGTGAACGCGCAGACCAAGGAAAACGTGCGCGTGTCGTTCCTCAAGGCGATACAGGAAAAAGGTGTCGCCATCAGCAGCAGCACCGACGTTGTGTTCTTGGAGTCAAGCAAGAAAACGCACTTTTTCCTTCCGAAAGAGGGATATTTCGACGAGTTCGCGGCGGAGGGGAATAGTTTTTACTATGTGAGCAACAAGCAGAAGCGTCTGCTCAAAAAGATTGTCAAGACACACCAAAAGATGCTTGACAATGAACTGAGAACATACTTCAAGAAATAGACCTGCTATGAAATGTCAATCATTTGACGAAGCATTTTTCAATGTTTTTTCAGCAAGTTTTGAGACATCAACATCAGGAGGAAAAATAGGAACGTAATCAATATTGTTTTTAAGAACAGTGAAGACAACATTGAGAAGT
>JAFSJW010000097.1 GCA_017449265.1 Treponema sp. | reverse complement strand
GGCTAGCCTGCTACATGCGTTTTGTGCTTGTAATTATATACATTTGCCGCTTCCGCGGCAGCACAAAACGAATGTTCCCGTAAGCCGTTTTACTCCCTCGCGCCATTTTTCCTGCAAATGCAATATAATGCGGAGCCCCTGACACACATTCAACCTTTCCTCGTTTTATGCTATAATCCTTTCAAAAATAGGAATCTGTGTGATATAAAATGACAAAAGAAGAATTTATAAAAGCGTCAAAAAATTTTGCGAAATACAATTGTGGAATTAAACTTCCCATCGATGAAAAGTCTTTAATAGAGAGGGAAGACTGCAATTATTTCTTTTTCTATGAATTTCCCTCTGAATATGTGGATAACGATGACAACGATGTGGAATGCACCTACTGGTATTCATTTTCAAATTTTAAGGACCAGCGGCCTGAAGACGGAATAGAATTTGCCACAGGAATTGACGGCCGTTCAGGGGATCATTTTTTTATAAGCAGCAAGGACTGGCAGGAAGAAAAGTAACTTATGAACATCCCGGCCTCCGTGCCGCAGCGACTGCTGACGCATTCGCAGATTAAACTTGCTTTTTGGGAGAACGCGACATCCTTGTCGCGCTGTAAATTATGAATATCCCGGCCTCCGTGCCGCAGCGACTGCTGACGCATTCGCAGATTAAACTTGCTTTTTGGGAGAACGCGACATCCTTGTCGCGCTGTGAGCTATGAATATACTTTCTATTTCTGGACTTTCCAAAATGGGGCGGGAAGCTCCTCTTTTTAAAGATGTCACTTTTGGCCTCAACGAAGGCGACAAAGCTGCCATTATCGGTCGCAACGGAACCGGAAAATCAACGCTTTTGAATGTAATTGCGGGAGTTTTGCCAGCTGATGACGGACAGATTACAATAAACAAACTATCGGGAGTTAGTTATCTTCCACAGAATCCTGAATTTAACGGCGAAAATACAATCCGTGAGCATATTTTTAAGTCAGAAAGTCCCAAGCTCAAAATAATCAATGAATATGAAGAATTGTGTGAGAAAATGGCTGATGGTCTAACTAACGGTCAGCAGTCACGCTTTGACGCACTAACTCTTGAAATGGATAAAGGCGACCTGTGGAACTACGAAAGCCAGATTCGCTCGATTCTGGGAGTGCTTGGAATCAACGACCTTAGCCGAAAAATGAAGGCACTTTCGGGTGGTATGGTCAAAAAAGTCGCACTGGCACAGGTTCTTGTTGAGGACACTAAGCTCCTTCTTTTGGACGAGCCGACCAACCATCTGGACATTCAGACGATTTACTGGCTTCAGAATTACCTTCACGACACAAAGCGAACTGTTCTCATGGTCACGCATGACCGCTATTTTCTGGATGCTGTCTGCAACAATATCTATGAACTTTTCCGCTACCATTTAAAACTTTATGAGGGCAACTATTCCACCTACCTCGAAAAAAAGGAAATTGAGGCCGGAATTGAGGAAAATACCGAGCGGCGGATTGAAAGCGTCCTTCGTTTTGAGCGTGACTGGCTCCGTCGTGGTCCTTGTGCCCGTGGAACAAAGGCAAAGGCGAGAATCCAGCGGGACATGCAACTTATAAACCGGGAAAAGTTCGCTAAAGACAAGGGCTTTCAGTTTGAGGTTGCGGGCCGTCGCCTTGGCGGAAAGATTCTTGAGTTGCACGGAATCTCAAAAAATTTCTTAAAGACTTCGGACAATGCGCCTGTCATTCAGGATTTTTCCTACACATTCAGCAAGGGAGAAAAAATCGGCATTTTCGGCGGGAATGGAAGCGGCAAGTCTACGCTTTTGAACATCATTACAGGCAATTTGCCACCGGACTCAGGCGAAGTTATAAAGGGCGAGAATACATTTTTCGGCTACTACCAGCAGAATCCGGTTTTCAAAGACTTGAGCATGACCGTGCTTGACTATATCAAGGAAGCCGCTGATGTGGTTGAGATGAATGACGGCCGCACACTTTCCGCAAGTCTTTTTTTAAAGCAGTTTGGCTTTGAGGGGAAAATTCAGCATTCCATGCTCTCGACTTTGAGCGGCGGTGAGCGGAAACGAGTTTTTCTTGTTCGCCTTTTGATTTCTAACCCAAATTTTCTGATTTTGGACGAGCCGACCAACGACTTTGACATCTTCACCATGAATATCCTCGAAGAATTCCTGCTTGGCTATAAGGGATGCCTACTCATCGTTAGTCACGACCGCTATTTTATGGACAAAATCGCCGATACCATGTTCATTATGGAAGATGACGGCGGAATTTCAGGCTTTGTTGGCAAATGTTCTGAATACATTGAATATCTGGAAGAGAAAGTTAGGAGTGAGGAGTTAGGAACTAGGAGTAATTCTTCTGAGAATAATACTAAGATAACGAACGGTAGTTCTAAAAAGGGGGATTTTAAGGTAGGGAGCGACGGCAAAGCCGGCAAAACCTGTGAGACAGGTTTTGAGCGAGTCTCGGTGAAGGCTGTGCCTGAACCGTGTCTTTTGAACGGGGCGTTGCGGGGTGTCCCCGCAGAGGGGGTAGCGGAAAGCGGAAGTGCAACGGACGCTTGTAGCGAGGGGGAGACTTCCCCCATAAAAGCAGTAAAACCCCGCAAAAAGACTTTCAAAGAACAAAAAGAGTTTGAGAATCTTGAAGCAGAAATTATGGAGCTGGAAGAGCGAAAATCAGTCCTTGAAAGCGAAATGACTTCTTCGGATTTTACTGTTGCACAGAAAGCTGGTGAAGAATACAAAAGCGTAGAAGCAAAATTGACTGCAGATTATGCTCGCTGGGAAGAGCTGGCTGAACTGAGCTAATTTAATGGAAGGTTAAATTTTTATTGGTAAAATTTTAATTTTTAAAATTTCTTGCAGGATTTTTACTTGCGAATTAAACTGAAATATATGCGATTTGTGTAGGAGATTTATAGTGAAAAAAATACTATTGTTTGTGACCTCATTCTTTTTGTTTTTTCAGGCATTTTCCCAAGACTTTCGCTATAATGGGGAATTGACTGTTCAGGCTGGATTAGGTATGCCGGGAACCCATGATAATGAAGCTCGCTTCCTTGCAGGCTCTATTTCATTTGCGAATACATTTAAGGCTTATTTTGATGACAGTATGGTAAATGTCGAGGCGATTCTGATAGCTGATGACATTGGAAGTCAGTCATCTAATGGAATTTCGGCTTTTGTCAGTGATGACGGGCATTTTTCCCTCAAACTAAAAGAAGCGTACTACGATTATAACGGTGGATTCTGGGCTTTGCGTGCTGGTCGGCAGATTTCTGCATGGGGCAAGGCTGACGGCATTCAGATTACCGATATTTTGTGTCCGCAGGATGAATCGAATATAATTGCCTCAACTTACAAAGAAAGTCGTCAGGGTATTGATGCACTCAGGCTTTCTTTCATCGGGGAAAAAGTTCAGGCAGATGCATACTGGATTCCTTTCTTTACTCCCAGCACGATGCCACTTGCAAAAAATAATCCTTTGCGACGAATTAATTTCCCGGATAATTTTGTTTTGGAAACTCCATCACGCTATGATGATTTTGAGCTTCCAGAAAAAAAATTCGCCAACAGTGAATATGCTGCTAGGCTGGGCATGTATTTTTCATCTTTTGATTTGTCATTTTATGGATTTTACGGCTGGGACGACATGCCTTTCATTTCTTACACGCAAGGGGCTTCGGGTATTAGCGTAAGCGGCAGCTACGAGCGAATGGCCATGTTCGGTGTGGATTCGGCTATTCCTGTCGGGGATTTTGTCTTCCGATTGGAGTCGGCCTTTTTCCCGAAAAGGAAGATGCAGACAAGTGCTGAATATCAAGCTGCCAGACAGATTGGGGGAGAGGATTCTGAAAGTTTTGAAGACCACAATCAGATTTTGGCCTTGGCTGGCTTGGACTGGTCTTTAAGCGATGGCTGGACAATAAACATGCAGTACATTGGTGACGGAGTTTTTGGCAAGTCGGAAAATCTTGACAGGAAAAGTTATAATCATCAACTGAGTCTTTCACTTGAGAAAAATCTCTTGAATGAAACCCTTACACTTTCTGGCCTGGCTTTTCTTGATTTGAGGGATTTTTCTTCAAATACGGAGCTTTCTGCTGAATATAGTCTCAGTGATTCTATAAAACTCTCAATTGTCGGAAACATCTTTTTGGAAGGCCCGGATGGAAAAGATGGCTTGTACGGTGCTTACCATGATTTGACTTGTCTGACTCTGAGGGGAAAAATTTCTTTCTAAGCAATCACGGCTAGTTCACAAATTTTTTCTACTGAATTTTACCTTTAAATTTTTACACAGCTGTGTTAAAATTGTAATCTATGGATTCTATTCGGGTTTCACCTGGAAAGGTTGGCCGAGCCGGAACTACGGTCACGGCAGAGGGTGTCTATTTTACGGTATTCAGCCGTAATGCAAAAAAAATTTTTCTCGATTTATATGCGTCCCCAGAGGATGCGGCACCCTATCATACCGTTGAGTTAAATCCCGAAACCAACAAAACCGGCGATCTTTGGCATGTTTTTGTAGAAGGGCTCAAAGCCGGAGACTTGTATCTCTATCGAGTTGACGGACCTTTTACGCCTAGCCGGGGCCATCGTTTTGATAAAAACCAGCCTCTTTTTGATCCAAGGGCAAAAGCTTACAGCGAAGGCTCGGTTTTTAAGTATATGCATCCCGGAAAAGACAAAAATTTGGAGCGAATGCCGAAATGCGTTATTGTTGATGACGAGGCCTACGATTGGGAAGACGACCTCCCTTTGGAAATTCCTCTGGAAAAATCAATCATTTACGAAATGCATGTAAAAGGCTTTACTGCCTCTCCGACTTCGGGAGTGGAGCATCCCGGAACTTACCGTGGCGTAATCGAAAAAATTCCTTATCTTCAGTCTTTGGGTATTTCAGCAGTTGAGTTATTGCCTGTCATGGAATTTGACGAATATGAAAACTCTAACATAAATCCCCGGACCGGCGTACGAATGAAAAATTTCTGGGGTTATAGCACGATTGGTTTTTTTGCACCAAAATGCTCATACTCCAGCGACAGAAGGCCGGGTGCCTGTGTTCGGGAATTTAAGGACATGGTTAAGGCCTTGCACAATGCCGGAATCGAAGTTCTTTTGGATGTAGTTTTTAATCACACAGCTGAGGGCAATGAGAACGGTGTTTCGCTTAATTTCCGTGGTTTCGACAATAAAATTTTCTATCACTTGGTTCCTGACCATAAAGAATATTACATGAACTATTCTGGATGCGGAAATGCCGTGAATGCAAATCATCCTGTTGTTCAGGATTTTATCATCGATTGCCTGCATTACTGGGTTCTTGAGATGCATGTGGATGGTTTTCGTTTTGATTTGGCAAGCGAGCTTACCCGAGACGAAAAGGGCCGCCCTTCGGATATTGCTCCCCTAACAAAGCGAATTTCAGAAGATTCAATTTTGCGAAAGACGAAAATAATCGCCGAGCCTTGGGATTGTGGCGGGGCATATCAGATTGGCAATTTCCCTGGAGGTCGCTGGTGCGAATGGAATGACCACTACCGGGACGGTATCCGCCGTTTTATCCGTGGTGATGAATATATTGCCAATGAAGCTGCCACGCGAATCGCTGGTTCCAACGACCTTTATGCTCTAAGTGGGCGGGGACCAGTCAATTCAATCAATTTTGTGACGGCCCATGACGGCTTTACCATGAATGATTTGGTCACTTACAACCACAAGCACAACGAAGAGAATGGCGAAGAGAATCGTGATGGAAGCGACAATAATTTGAGTTATAACCATGGTTTTGAAGGTCCGACGGTCAATCCCAAAATTGAGGCTATCCGTGCCCAAAAAATTCGTAATTTCTTTACGACGCTTATGATATCGCAGGGTGTTCCCATGTTCGTTGCTGGGGATGAAGTAAGGCGCTCGCAGGGCGGAAATAACAATGCTTACTGTCAGGATAACGAAATTTCATGGTTTAATTGGGATGATGTAAAAAACAATGCTCAGCTTTTAGAGTTTGTGCAGAATTTAATCGCCTTAAGAAATCAGCATCCTGTTTTTCACCGACATGAATTTTTCGGTGGGGCGAGAACGAGCCTCTTCAATGAGCCGCCAGATATTAGCTGGTTTAACTATGACGGTACAATTCCCGACTGGAAGAAGATGAACCGTTATCTTGGTTTCCGTTTGGGAGGAAAAGCAACGGGGCTTCCGCGTGATGACAATGATTTTTTTGTCGCCATGAACATGGATGTACATGATGTGACAATCACGATTCCCAAACCTTCAAGCGGCCGAAGATGGTTCCGAACAATTGACACATCAATCGGAAACCGAACGAGCATTTTGCTTGGCGGTAACGAAGAAAACTTAAATTCCCAGGAGCATTATGTCGTTATGGCAAACAGTATCCTGGTTTTAATAAGCAAATAAAACGGTCGGGGACAGACCGAAAAAGGAGTTTTATATGAAATTTGATGCAGAGAAATTCAGAGGGAATCTTTCCGCTCGTCTTCGCCGACAGTACGGAAAAGACATTTCTCAGGCTAACAGCCACGATTTGTTTGATGCAGTTTCTGCTTCTGTTCAGGAATTGATTATGCCGGCCTGGATGGCTACTCGAAATCAGTACGAAAAAAAGCCTACAAGGCAGCTTTTCTATCTTTCTGCAGAATTTTTGATGGGACGGGCTTTGAGCAACAACCTCATCAACCTTGGAATCAAAGATGAGGTCAAAAAAGTTCTTGCAGACATGAACATTAATTACAATCTTGTTGAGGACGAGGAGCCAGATGCTGGTTTAGGCAATGGTGGTCTTGGTCGACTTGCTGCATGTTTCCTTGATTCTCTTGCTACTTTGGATTATCCGGGCCATGGTTACGGAATCCGCTATCAGTACGGCATGTTCGAGCAGCGAATCGAGAACGGCTATCAGGTTGAATATCCTGATAACTGGCTCAAACACCGCGATCCATGGGAAATCAAACGCTCTGACCTTGCTGTAACTGTCAAATTTGGCGGTGAAATTAAGTACGGAAAAACCCCGGACGGTCAGGATCGTTTCTATATCGAAAATGCCGAGGAAGTTACTGCTACTCCTTACGATATTGCAATTGTTGGCTATGACACAAACACTGTGAACACACTCCGTCTCTGGCAGGCTTCAAGTCCTAATGGCTTCGATTTGCAGCTTTTCAATGACATGCGCTACAATGAGGCTGTTTTCCGCCAGAATAGTGCAGAAAATGTAACCAGAGTTCTTTATCCAAATGACAATGGTCCTCAGGGAAAAGTTCTCCGACTCAAGCAGCAGTATTTCTTCTGCTCTGCTTCTTTGCAGGATTTGGTTCATCGTTTTGTAAACAACTACGGAACTGATTTCTCAAAATTCCCGGAACTTCACGCAATTCAGCTTAATGATACTCACCCGGTTGTGGCTATCCCTGAGCTTATGCGAATCTTGCTGGATGAATATGGCATTGGCTGGAATGCGGCCTGGGAAATCGTTCAGAAGACCTTTGCCTACACCAACCATACTATTCTTGCTGAAGCCCTTGAAAAATGGGACATTTCAATCTTCCAGGGACTGCTCCCGCGAATCTATCAGATTGTTGAAGAAATCAACCGCCGCTTTATGATTGAGCTTCGTGCAAAATATCCTACTGACTACGAAAAACAGAACCACATGTCAATCATCCATAATGGAAGGGTTTACATGGCCTGGCTTGCAATTCATGCAGGATTCAGTGTAAACGGTGTTGCGGCCCTTCACACAGAGCTTCTTAAGAATCAGGAACTTAAAGAATGGTATGCCCTTTATCCGAAGAAATTCAACAATAAGACAAACGGTATCACTCAGCGACGCTGGCTTTTGAATGCTAACCCGGAGCTTGCCGAATTCATTACAAAGCGAATTGGCCATGGTTGGGAAAAAGACCTTACCAAGCTCAAGGAACTTGAGAAATTTGCTGATGATGCCGCTTCACTTGATGAACTCATGCAGATTAAACGACACAATAAGGAAGCACTTGTCGATTACCTCAAGCACAAGCAGAATGAATTCCTTGACCCCGATTCAATTTTTGATGTTCAGGTAAAACGACTCCATGAGTACAAGAGGCAGCTCCTCAATGTTCTTCACATCATGTATCTTTACAACCGAATTATCGAAGATCCGAGCTATAATCCGCCAAACCGCACATTCATTTTTGGTGCAAAATCGGCTTCTGGTTATCGCCGTGCAAAAGCAATTATCAAGCTTATCAATACAGTTGCGGAGCGTGTAAACAATGACCGCCGTATTGGTGGCAAGCTCCGTGTCGTCTTCATTGAGAACTATCGAGTTTCTGTTGCAGAAAAAATCTTCCCGGCAGCGGATGTTTCTGAGCAGATTTCAACAGCCGGAAAAGAAGCTTCGGGAACATCAAACATGAAGTTTATGGTCAATGGTGCCCTTACAATCGGAACCCTCGACGGTGCAAACATTGAGATTTTCGAAGATGCAGGCAAGGAAAACGGATTCGTCTTTGGTCTCACAACGCCGGAAATTCTCAAAATGGAAGAAGAACATTCTTACAACCCTCAGCAGTATATTGAACGCAATCCTGCCCTTGAAAAGGTTGTTGAGCAGCTTGTTGATGGAACTTATGATCCGACACGGCAGATTTTCAAAGAAATTCACGATTCTTTGGTTTATGGTGTTGAAGGACAGCGTCCAGATATTTATTATGTACTTGCTGATTTCGACAAATACTGTAAGGCACAGGAAGAAGTCGCAAAAGCCTATGCCGATAAAAAAGGCTGGGCAAGAAAGGCTCTCATCAATATTGCAAATTCAGGCAAGTTCTCATCTGACAGAACTATTGAAGACTACGTAAGAGATATTTGGCACCTGAAGAAAGTTATTGTTGATGACAGCGAGATTAAAAACGCATAATAAAAAGGGGAAGTCTCCTCCTCGGCTACAATGGCAAAGCCATTTCCGCCTACCCCCTCTGCGGGACACCCCCGCAACGCCCCCGATTTTTCAGTGAATTTTCTGAAATGTCAGGGGATTTTTTATTTAAAATTGAGGTATGAAATTTAAATTTCTGTGGTATAATTATGGAAAGAGGTTTATATGCCGTATGCAGTTTTTGAAAAGAAAATAAATCTTCTCTCACAGGCACAACAGCAATCTGTTTTTGATTATATTAACTTTTTGCTTTTTCAAAATAACGCATCAAAAGCAAAGAAAAAATCTGAAAACAAACGCAGTCCTGGTGGTCTTACTGGAAAATTTTGGATGGCAGATGATTTTGACGAAACGCCCGATTGTTTCAAGGACTACATGTAATGTATTTGCTAGACACTCACGCTTTGCTTTGGTATTTACGAGACTCTCCAGAACTTTCAAAAAAGGCTTTAAAAATCATCAGTACCGAAGATGAGATTTTTGTCAGTGTTGCCTCTCTTTGGGAAATTGCGATAAAAAACAGCATAGGAAAACTTGATTTGGAATTTTCAATTGAAGAAATCGAAAATCTTTGTAATGAAAAAGATATTACGATTCTTCAAATAAATGGAAAACAGTTGGATAAGATAAAATTACTCCCTAAAATCCACAGCGACCCATTTGACAGATTGATTATCGCTCAGGCTCAAACCGAAGAACTTACGATTCTTACAACAGACTCTAAGATTCCGAAATATCCTGTTAAGACACTGTGGTGAAGAATAGGAGTTTGATTATTTTCTTTCTCTTACGATAAAATCGTTCCTTACCATAAAATATGCACCTAGTAATCACATCATTTTCGCAACTCTTCTCGCTTCCGCTATACTTGTAATAGTACCACAACTATCATATGAATCGCATCCATTTATGTAAGCAACTGTATAAAAAAGATTATCTGAATATTGGTTAGGTGATGTGTTTTTACCACAATTATAATAATAATTTTCTTTGTCCACATCTGAAATAAATGCAATTTCTGTTAAATAATAATCCCAATATGGATGTTCTTTTTTAAATTCCTCTGATTTTTTATCTTCAATATAGCCATATTCTTTTCTTTTTATGTCTTCAAGCGTAGTTTTCTTTTTTTCTATTATAAAATAATGCTTCCCTGGCAACATTGTTAAAATAGATTCTCCACTTGCCCATAAAAATTCTGCAAATAATTTTGACTCAGCTATTGTTCTTGGTTTACCTCCGTGAGGTTCATAATTATAATCTGTAAGACTCTCAATCACGGCATGAAGCAAGGCATCTATAGGTTTTTCACAATTTCGTTTCATATCAGGTGTAGCCTCTTCTCCCCAATCATAGTAATAGTCATAAGAGCGAATTCTGGCAATGTTCTTAAGTTCTTCTTTTATGTATTTTTCTGGTTCAAAAGCAACTACTGAGAATAAGGGGATAACTGTAACAAAAAATATTAAAATTTTTTTCATAAAACCAACCTCAAATTAAGTCAAAATATCTAAATGCTTCTTTTATCATTTCTGTGAATTCATTCGGACAGGGATTCGTACGGATATTAGGATTTATTCTGTTGTACGCTAATCTCACAGGAAGCCCACAACGCTCTTTCATATCCGCTATCGCTATCCAACAGGTTTTTACGGTGCAGTGATATTTTTCTTTTATATATGTGATGATTTTCTTATACATCCTAACTCCGATTTTCTCTAATGATTTCTTTTAAAATATCGAATTTTTAAAGTTGCACCTTTTCCTTTGGGAGGGGCGTGTAATACCTTGTCATCATCGTTCATTTTTTCATACATAACTTCACAACAAATAGGCATTCTGTGATTTGTTCCTGGGTATTGACCTAGGGTTCTGTGTATTTCTCCTGAGATTAAATCGATATAATCAGATTGTATCTGAGAAATTCTTGAATCGATATATTTTTCAAAATCTTCTCTAGTTGGCATTTTTTCTAGCCCCTTTTGCGTATCTTAAAATACACATATAGCGAAAAGTATAACATTGCGTATAGCAAAGTGTCAAATTCGCTTATAGCGTATATATTTAGGCGGATGAATTCATCAGAATTGCAAAATCTTTTTTCTACAAATCTCAAAAATGCAAGAAATCGGGCAAATCTGAGCCAATGAAATTAGCGGAAAAAGCAGACCTTTCTGTGGGCTATATTTGTGATTTAGAAAGTGGTCGAAGATGGGAAACTCCAGAAACTTTCTCAAAATTGTCATGTGCTTTGGGGATAAATCCGTTTGAACTGCTTTTACCGTCAGTTCAAGAATCTGCTTCAATTTCAAATTTAAGTGAACTTCGTGATTATATTGCAACGATAAGTGACTCATTGAAACAAAATGTAACTTCAGCTGTAAACAAGGCTATTTCAGAAACTTTGGAAATGCAGTTGACTAACAACAAATAACTTTTTCTTTCTTTTTCCCACAAATTCTATTATCTTTATAGCAAGGAGTTGTTTATGACAAAAGAACAGGAAGCTACCGTTCTGGAAGCACTTGATATGTTCCGCCCGCAGTTGCAGGCAGACGGCGGTGACATGGAATTCGTCTCAATTGACGAGCAGAACCGTGTTCACTTGCGTCTCACAGGTGCTTGTGGCTCTTGCCCGATGGCACTTATGACCCTCAAAATGGGCGTTGAGCGCTATCTTAAAGATGCTTGTCCTGAAGTAACTGAGGTTGTTCAGGAACAGTAAAAAAAAGCTGATTTAGTACATTTGTGCTAAATCAGCTTTTTTTAGCGCTATTTAGTTTTTTCTAGTATCGTTCGGCATTCATTTTTGAATAGTTGTCGAAGAGCTTGAGACATTCGGCACGGTCATATTCCTGTGCCGAATAAAGCCCGCCTTTTCCTTCAAAGCATTTGTAAAATTCATCGTCACGGAATCCGATTTTGTCCGTATCGTCTACAGTGCATCCGTAGAAAACCTTCCGTATATTTGCCCAGAGAATTCCTCCTAAACACATAGGACATGGTTCTGCAGTGGTGTAGAGTTCGCAGCCAGACAGGTCGTGAGTGCCGAGATTTTTACAGGTATCCCGGATTGCTTCCATTTCGCCGTGGCAAGTTGGGTCGTGTTTGAGAAGAACCCTGTTGTGTCCCCGCCCGACGATTTTGCCGTCTTTAACGATTACGCAACCGAAAGGGCCGCCGTCTTTGTTTTTGATACCGTCGTATGCTTCTTTTAAAGCTTCATCCATGTATTTCATACTTATGATTATATCATAAAATGCTGATTTCGGTTATTCTAATTTTGTATGAAAAATCCCTTCCTTCCAGTTTCAAAGCAAGACCTTCTCGACCGAGGCATAGACGAACCTGATTTTGTTTTTGTGTCAGGTGACGCTTATGTTGATCATGCTTCATTTGCTTCGGCTCTTTTGGGGCGGCTTCTGGAGGCAAACGGATACAGCGTGGTTATTCTGCCCCAGCCTGACTGGAAGAATGTTGAAGAATTCCGCAAATTCGGGCGGCCAAAACTCGGTTTTTTGGTGAGTGCGGGCGCCATGGACTCAATGGTTTCAAATTACACTGCCAACAACAAACCCCGGAGCGAGGATGTTTATGCTCACGGAGGAGTTGCGGGCCACAGGCCGGACAGGGCGCTTATCACTTATGTTTCAAAAATCCGTGAGGCTTACAAGGGCGTGAATGTCCTTATCGGCGGAATTGAGGCCAGCCTGCGCCGGACAAGCCACTATGATTACTGGTCAAACACCGTGCGCCGTTCGATTTTGCTTGATTCAAAGGCAGATTTACTCATGTACGGCATGGGCGAGCACTCAATTCTGGAAATTGCGGCAAAATTGCGGGAAGGAATTCCCGCCAAAGCCATTCGAGGCGTGAGGGGAACGGTCTGGTACACGAGTAAACAGGATGACTTGCCAGAATATCGTTTGTGGAATGGGGCTGCGAGTCAGAAAAAGGAAATTCCAGGACAAGCACAGAATGACAAAAATCTTGCCATAATGCTGCCTTCTTACGCTGAAATCTCAAAAGACACGAGCGAATGCAAAAGGCGCTTTGCTGAAAGTTACCTCGTTCAGGAGCAGAACACAGATGCCATTAACGGACACATTTTGATTGAGCCGGTTGATGCCCGCTTTATTGTGCAGGAGCCGGCCTCCCTCCCGCTTTCGACAGAAGAATTCGATTCAATTTACGAGCTTCCTTTTACACGGAAGTGGCACCCCATGTACGACACACCTGCTGAAAACGGAAAGACAGGAATCCCGGCCCTCTCCGAAGTTCAGTTCAGTCTGGTAAGCTCTAGGGGCTGTTTTGGAGCCTGCTCATTCTGTGCGATTACATTTCATCAGGGAAGGCGCATTCAGGCTCGGAGCCACGAAAGCCTCATAAAAGAAGCAAAAATAATCACCGAAAACCCGGATTTTAAGGGCTATATCCACGATGTGGGAGGCCCTACGGCGAATTTCCGCCACGATGCATGTCGCTTCCAGAAAGAGAGGGGAGCCTGCCCCAACAAGGACTGCATGGGAACAAATCCTTGTAAGAATGTGAATGTGGATCACACGGAATATGTGGAGCTTCTGCGGAAACTGCGCTCTCTTCCGAAGGTCAAAAAAGTCTTTATCCGCTCAGGAATCCGCTTCGACTACCTGATGATGGACAAGGACAAGACTTTCTTTAAGGAGCTGGTGGAGCATCACATTTCAGGGCAACTTAAAGTCGCTCCTGAGCATGTTTCAAATAAACTTCTCCGTCTCATGCGAAAGAGCAGCCATGAGCTTTACGAAAAATTTGCCGAAGAGTACGCCGAATGGAACAAAAAGCTGGGCAAAAAACAGTATCTCGTGCCATACTACATCTGCTCGCACCCGGGAGCAGGACTTGCCGAAGCGATTGAAGTCGCCCTTTATCTCAAAAAAACAGGCTTTGTTCCCGACCAGGTGCAGGATTTTTACCCCACGCCGGGAAGTCTTTCAACCTGCATGTACTGGACTGGTCTCAATCCCCGTAACCGCCTTGAAAACGGAGAATTTGAAGAAGTTTATGTTGCCCGTGGAGCACACGAACGCCGTTTACAGCGGGCACTTTTGCAATTCAACCGAAGGGAAAACTGGCCTCTCGTAAAAGAAGCCCTGGAAAAGGCCGGAAGAAAAGATTTGATTAAGGTTCTTTTGCGTTAGCGCTGGTAGCCCCGGAGTAGTTTTGGGAGCCTTGCGAGCAAAACTATGAGCGTAGCGAAGGGCGGACATAGCGACCCGAAGGGGAACGCCCGAATTTGAGATTCATTTTCCTTGTGAAATCAAGAATCGAGGTGTAAAATTGTCTTATGCAGATTCTCCTGAAAGACGAAAAACTTGATTTTACAAATTTTTTCTTTGTGGCTCTGATGATTTGGGTTTTCAGTGGAGTCGGAGGCTTTATCTACGAAACGATTTTCTACAAACTCGCATGGGGCTATTTTGTAAAAAGGGGAACAACTTTCGGCCCATGGATTCCGATTTACGGTGTGGGTGGCCTTTGCATGACTTTTTCAATCTGGCGATGGCAAAAAAATCCTCTGGCGGTCTTTTTAATCAGTTTTTTTGTCTGCGGAATCCTTGAATTCATCGTCGGCTTCCTTCTTTTCCACGGAATGAATATCCGTCTCTGGGATTACAATACTGAACCGTGGAATTTCGGCAATATCGCAGGATATGTCTGCCTGCGTTCGGTCCTTATTTTTGGTCTTTTTGGCTTTCTTCTTTTCTATGGCGTGATCCCTACGATTCTTTCGATAAAAAATCATCTTCCAAAGTCAGCTTTCCGTTTTATGTCTTGTTTGCTGGCTTTGGCTTTTATTGCGGACATCATCATCCACATGATTTTAAAGGGAATGAGTCATTTCTGATTTCAGTCACGGACGATTCTTCGGGCGATTTTTCCACAAGTGGCTCTACTAAGAAATCTTTTTCTTTTTTCTCAAAACTTGTGATATAATAGAACTGTTCGAAATGCTGAAGTTTTCGAACTCCTCTAATTATTCTATCTTTTTTTACTGGGAGACTTCTATGCAGATTACAGATTCTATCAAATATGTTGGTGTAAATGACCACAAAATCGACCTTTTTGAAGGTCAGTTCGATGTTCCGGCCGGTATGGCTTACAATTCTTATGCGATTATTGACGATAAAATTGCAATCATGGACAGCGTGGATGAGGATTTTGGGGAAGAATGGCTTTCAAACATCAAAAATGTTCTGGGCGGCAAAAATCCTGATTATCTCGTAGTTCATCACATGGAGATGGATCACTCTTCAAACATCAAAAAGTTTATTGAGACCTACCCGAATGCGAAAATCGTCTCTTCAAAAATGGCTTTCGTAATGATGAAGTCTATGTTCGGCGAAGATTTCGCAGACAAGCAGGTCGTCGTGGCTGAAGGTGCAAAACTGGAGCTTGGAAAACATACCCTCAATTTTGTTGCAGCCCCTAATGTTCACTGGCCGGAAGTTTTGTTCTCTTATGAATCCACCGACAAAGTTCTCTTCTCTGCAGACGCTTTTGGTAAATTCGGCGCAAATGATGTTGAAGACCCGGAAGGCTGGGCTTGTGAAGCTCGCCGTTACTACTTCGGAATCGTGGGAAAATTTGGAGCCAATGCCGCCGCAGCCCTCAAAAAAGCTGAGTCTTGCCAGATTGAGCATATTTGTTCCCTTCATGGACCTGTTCTTTCTGGTGATGATGCAAAAGAAGCTGTCCGCCTCTACAATATCTGGACTTCTTACGGCGTAGAAAGCGAGGGTGTTTGTCTTCTCTATACTTCGGTTTACGGCCATACAAAAGCCGTCGCTGAAAAGCTGGCTGAAATCCTGAAAGCAAAAGGCTGTCCCAAAGTCGCAATTTCCGACCTTGCACGGGAAGACACCTACGAGTGCGTTGAAGATGCCTTCCGTTACGGAAAACTCGTTCTGGCTACAACGACCTACAACGGCGGAATTTTCCCGACAATGCGGGAATTCATCGACCATCTTACCGAGCGGAACTACCAGAATCGAAAAATCGCCTTCATCGAGAACGGCAGCTGGGCACCAATGGCAAACAAAGAAATGGCCGCTATGTTTGCAGAAAGCAAGAATATCACGATTTGTGAAAGTAAAGTCAGCGTAAAGATTTCAATGACCGCTGAAACTGTCTCGCAGCTGGAAAAACTTGCGGATGAAATTTTGGCTTAGGAGCTTAATCCTAAAAATCAATTCGTAATGAAATACTTGTGCCTGAGAGAAGTGCTCTTTTGAAATTTTGCCAGGTTTCAGAAGAATCTTCATTGGCATGAGTATTTGACGGATTTGATACTGTAGAATATGAAGAAAAAGTAGTATCAAAGAAATCTTTTGTTTCATCGTTTAAAATTACAACTGCAAGCATTTTCGTTAGTTTTAGAGTTGGCGAAAAATTTTTATGAACGCTGAATTTGTATGAAGCCTCTGCAATTCCTGCAAAGATATGTGTTCCTATTACATTTGGTAAATCAAGTTCCTCGCTGTTGGAACTTCCGTCAAAAAAAATATTTTTCTTGTATTTATATGAATAGTTCCCCGAAGCAGAATTTTGAAAGCAGAAAAAATAGATAAAATCAATGTAGAATTGAAATCCGCCTTTCTTAAATTCAAAAGAATTGCCTAGTGAAAGGAAACGAAAGTTTTCATCAATACTGCCGCCAATGAATTTATATGGGAAAAGAAAATATCTTTGATTTTCAGAAGTTACCAGTGTCGTGCCTGAAAAAGAAAGGCTTGAAAAACCCAAAAAAGGTTTTATAGAAAATTTATCAGCAAAATCAAACAAAAATTCTTTTGCTAAAAATATTGCATTTAGAGAGAGCGTTGAATTTCCTACTTTTTCTTCAGAATTTGTATCTATATTGCAATGAAGATTCCCACCAAAAGTAAGAATATCAAAACCAAGTGGCAAAGAGAATTTTATTTTACCACCTAAAAAAGAAAAATCATCAGGCTTTCCGTAGAAATAGTATAAATCACCTTCTTCAAAACTTGCATTCCCTAAAATCAGATTTGCAGAAAGTCTAAAATCATTTTCAAAGATATAGAAATCCAAATCCGTTCCTAAGTTTACTGAATTACCGTTTCCATTTTTTAAAGAGAAACGAGGTTTTCCGCCAAGGATTTTTAGTTCATCTGGAATAGAAAAACTAGAAAAGCAAGTTCGAATAGTATAAAACTTCCGGGAAATTTCAAAATTAACAGATACGAAATTCAAATCCCCAAGTAGTTCATTATTATCGGATTTTCCTTTGAGATAGCTTCCATCTATTTTCACATGACCGTGGTCGGTTTTAAAATTTATCCCAATATTCTCTGTATGAAAATAACTGGAATTTCCTTCATCGAAGAGTAGAAATCCAACACGGGAATCAATATAAGGGGAAAATGTTAAATCTTGGGAAGCTTTTATTTCAGAAAAAGCCGCCCCCATGAAAATAATTAACATGAGGACGGCTAAAAACAAGCGTTTTTGAAAAAAACACATTCTTATTTGATACTGTTAATAGTGAAGAGTTTAATGAATCTCATTTTATCAACAATGGCAGAATTTCTTTGAGTGTTAGCAATTCCTGTCAAAGCATTTGTAATGATATCTCTGTCTGCCATGATTCCGATGTCGTACCAGATACGTGTTCTACCATAAGAGTATGAACCTGAAGAAGAACTATCCGAATAACCGCTATTTTCAGCATCACTAGCTATCGTCTTTACAAATTCTTCGATGGTTGTTTCGATTTCTGTTGGGTCACTTTCTGATTTGACAGTCTTGTAACCATTCTCGCTGCTATAGCTATATGAATCTTCATATCTCTTGTAATAAATCTTGATTTTTTCTTTATCTGAACTACGCTTAATGATATCAGTGAAGTATCCTGGTGTGAAGATTTTACCAAAATCAATTCCAAATGCGGCATCGCTTGCGCTTGTTGGGAAGGTATTTGCTTTTGGATTCTGCGGAAGATAAAATACAGTTCCATTGTTCAATGCAGCTTTTGCTTTGGTTGCCCCATCAAGTAAGAATGGACCATACTCATCAATTTTATCTTTTGCAGCTTGTGGATAATTGTTTGAATTTTTGATGTCGTTGTATGTTGAAATAAGGCGAGTAAGTGCGCTCGACAACAAAGTTTTTGAAGTTGTGAGTTTTGATGCATCCCTTACAGAAAGTGTAGATGATGTCACACAATCGTTAACAATATTCAAAATTTTGTCTGCATCTCTTTTTACATAAAAATCAGAATCAAAATCGACTTCGGCTGCTTTAAGATTAGCACTGAAATCATAAGAAGCAGCAAAGTTCAAAACTGCGTCACAAGCTTCAAGGGCAGCTGTAAGTACATTCATCTCTGGTTTTCCGAAATCAACCGGATCTTCACCTAGAATTTTTGTGAGTTTCAAATTTGCGATGAATTCTGCATCGAGTGTAGCAGTCCCTGTTCCAAGCGAGTCAACAATAGCTTTGATTGTCTCGGTTTTTGAATGAATTACGCTTAGAAGTTTATCAATTGTATTGTTGAAACCGTTATCACACTTTGTTACGACATTTGCATAAAGAAGGTAAAGCCAAGTTTTGTAAGTCTGTGTCGTTTTTACAAGCGAATCCTGATAATAATCTGTTGATTTTACCCATTCAGGAATTGCAAGCTCTGGGACATAAACTGCTTTGCCAAGAAGAGATTTCTTATAACTCTCCTTAGAAATCATATTGTATAGATAATCGCTGTATTCTGATTTTAGCAGTTTCTTAATATAGCCGCTAATAAAATAGGATTTATAAACAAGATAGTTTCCCTCATTTGAAAGAGAGTAATCAATTAAGTTTTTATTGCTGCTAGACCAGATACCTTCAAAATTTTTATATGAAATGTAAACATAATTACCTTCATAAGAACTTGTTTCAGTTCCTGCCAGACGAACATAAGAACCTGAGGAAGTTTTTGTTCCAGAAGAATTGTACAAGTAGTCGGTGATTTGATTTTCTACGGATGTTCGCTGTGATGATGTGTTTAGTCTGTCATAATAATCGTTAAATGGAATAAGATATTTACCGTTTGAATCAGGTACGATATTTGATAGATAGTAGCCTTCCTTCATCATTGAGCTATATGCATAATATTCAACCCAATCACCATCATATAAGGCATAAGCGTTCCATGGAAACAGATTAGAAGACGAATATGAATCGGTTGGAGTTGCAGAAACTCTGATATAAGAACCTGTTGAGTTTTTTTCAAATCGGTCTGCGGAAATACTTTCGTATTTCGGATAGTTCTTGAACCATGAAGTGTTAAAAATTGCGTTTGGTGTTGCTGGGTAATCCGTGATTCCCAAATCGTTTTTTATAATATCAGCAACGGTTTTATCCGTACTGAGCAGGGCAAGCTCTGTGAGTGCGTAGTAGATTTTTGTCTCATCGGTTTGTTCCTTTGCGTATGCAGAACGGAATTTTGAAAGAGTTTTATTGTAATCCCCAGCGTTAAGCGCAGTATATGCTTCACTTATGAGATTTGCTGATGATTTATCCTTGTCGGAAACAGGAACATCGATTCCGTTGATGGTTGTGGTCTCTTCTTCTGTTAATGAAGGGCCTTTTTCGCCACCTGTTGAACCAGAACCTTTTTCATTCGTCGGAGTTTTAGTGTCATCATCACTATTTGAGCATGATGGTAACGAAAAACTAATTGGAAGCAGAACACATAAAAGTGCGAACTTTTTTAGGATTGTAATTTTTTTCATAAAATTCTCCCGTAAAATTATTTAAGAAAACTCAAATCAGATATAAGAACCTGATTAGGTAATCATAACCTAAAAGGGTAATTTAAAACAAGATAAAACCTAAATAGGTAATAATCATAGTATGAGTCCGTTTTGGAAGAATGTGAATGATGAATTACAATATCAAGGCATGAACATAAAAACTCTTTCAGTTATTACAGGAATTCCATATACAACAATAACAAACGGCAAAAATCGCCCAGATAGTATTCCTTCTGCAGATGTAGCGATAAAGATTTCAAAAGCCTTGAACAAATCATTGGAATGGCTTTTGGGTGAAAGTTCAGTTTTGCCAAAAACTCCCAATAATCCAGAAAACAGTGATAAGACTTTGCAGGAACTAAACTTATATCATAAATATGAACGAATGATTTCAGCGTTGGAAATGTGTTCAGTGCGTACGCAAGAAGCTTTCATTAATATGTCATTGGCAATCAGTGAAAAATAACATTTTGCTTTTTCCTAATTCTGATGTAAAATTGTCTATAAAAATGGAGAAAATCGCATGAATAATTTCACTTTCTACGCACCGACGAAAGTTGTATTTGGTAAGGGCACTGAATCTCAGGTTGGTGCTCTTGTAGCAGCCCAGAACTGCAAAAAGGTTTTGCTTCATTATGGTAGTGGCAGCGTTAAAAAGACAGGTCTTCTTGATCGTGTAAAAAAGTCGCTTGATGAGTCTGGAATCTCTTATGTTGAGCTTGGCGGTGTTGTGCCTAATCCACGCTTGTCTCTCGTTCGTGAGGGAATCGCTCTCTGCAAAAAGGAGGGCGTAGATTTTCTTCTGGCTGTGGGCGGTGGTTCTGTAATCGACAGTGCAAAGGCGATTGGCTATGGCTGCGCAAACGATTTTGATGTCTGGGATATTTTTGAGCGGAAGAATCAGCCGAAAGCCTGTCTTCCGGTTGGCGTAGTTCTTACGATTGCGGCCGCAGGAAGCGAGATGAGTAACAGTGCGGTAATCACCAATGAGGACGGATGGAAAAAGCGTGGTAGCAATTCCGACACATGCCGTCCGAAATTTGCAATTATGAATCCTGAGCTTACAATGACTTTGCCTGAGTATCAGACAATGTGCGGGTCAACAGACATTCTCATGCACACGATGGAGCGATATTTCACAAGTCAGGGAAACATGGAGCTTACTGATTCAATCGCAGAAGGGCTCATGCGAACCGTGATTTCAAATACAAAAATTTTGCTCAAAAATCCGAAAGATTACGATGCCCGGGCTGAAATCATGTGGGCAAGCAGTTTGAGCCATAATGACTTGACGGGCCTTGGTAACGGCGGGAACGACTTTGCCAGCCATCGATTGGAGCATGAGCTTGGCGGAATGTTCGATGTCGCACATGGGGCAGGCCTGGCTGCAATCTGGGGAAGCTGGGCCCGCTATGTTTACAAGGAATGTTTGCATCGCTTTAAGAAATTTGCCCTTAATGTCTGGAATGTTCCGAATTCCGGTTCTGACGAGGAAATTGCCCTCAAAGGAATCGAGGCTATGGAGAATTTCTACCGGGAAATCAAAATGCCGACGAATATGAGGGAGCTCGGAGTTACACCGACGGACGAGCAGATTGACGAGCTTGCCAGAAAGTGCGCAATCGCAACTGGCGGTCATGTTGGAAGCGCAAAAGTCCTTTATGAAGATGACATGAGGGCGATTTTCATTGCAGCGAAATAAGGGTAGAGTGGGCTGCGAGCAAGGCATCACTTGACCAGTCAATCTTTCAAAGGATATGATTTATTCATTATGAAAAAATTATTATCCCTTGTATTTACTTCAATTTTTAGCCTTTCTGTGCTTGTAGCCCAGGATTTTTACACTGTAAAAGCAGCTGCTCCAAACGGAGCACCGGCTCTTTCGCTTGCAAGTCTGGCAGAAAAAAATCCCGAGAATTACACTTTCGTTGCGGCTGACACAATTTCAGCGGAATTCGTAAACGCAAAGTCTGATTTTGTTATTGCTCCAATCAATGCAGGTGCAAAACTTTACAAAATGGGCAAATCAAGCTACAAACTTGCAGCTGTCGTTACCTGGGGAAATCTTTATTTTGCCTCACAAAAAAAGAATTTTAAGCTCAAGAACATCAATAAGGGCGAAATTACGCTTTTTGGTGAAAATACAATCAATTCTTCCATCGCACTCGCATCTCTGGAAAAAAACAAAATCACCCCAAAAACTATCAATTACCTGGCAGGGGCTGCAAACACTCAGGCATTGCTTCTTTCTGATGCAAATGCCATCGTTCTTACGGCAGAACCAGCTTTAACAGCTGCAAAAATCAAAAATCCGAAAATCACTGCTTACCCTCTGAATGAGCTTTACAAAAAGGCAACAGGCTTTGACGGATTTACTCAGGCTGGTCTTTTCATAAAAGCTGAAACAATTGAAAATCATCCTGAGGCCGTAAAAGAATTCCTCAAACTTGCTGAAGAATCTTGCTCAAAATGTACAAGCGATCTTCCTTCTGTTGTAAAGGCTGCTGTCGCTCTTGAAATTCTTCCAAACGCAAAAGTTGCAGAAAGCGCAATTCCAAATTGTGCAATCCGCTTTATGTCGGCAAAAGAAGCAAAAGTCCAGGTTGAAACTACAGCAAACATCGACTTAAAGCAGTTTGGTGGAGCCATTCCGGCTGACGATTTCTACTATGGAGAATAAAAAAGCTTCGGACACGCTTATTTTCTGTCTCGGAATCCTTCTTATCGCCATCCTGATTCAGATTCTTGGAGTGGCTAAGGGGGATTCCCTTGTTTTTCCCAGTGTTATTGAAATTTTACGGTCTTTTTTTCATCTTCTTTGCATTCCTAAAACTTACAATCTGATTTTTACCACGCTTTTCCATCTTTTTGTTTCATTAATTGTTTCTTCCCTGATTGGGATTTTTCTTGGGGTTCTTGAAGGGCTTTTTCCTTTTTGTCGCAAGGTGTTTACGCCGCTGATGATTATGCTCCGCTCAATTCCAATGATTGTCCTTGTGGTGATTATCATGGTTCTTACGAATTACGGCCGAGTTCCTTACATAGCCGCCAGCATGATTCTTGTTCCTCTGATTAGTGAAGCTACGGCAGAGGGTTTTTTGAGAATTGACAGGGAGCTGATAGATGTCTACAAGCTTTTCACGAATTTCAACATAAGGGTGCTTTTTTCAGTTTATCTTCCCTTGATGGCGGGTTATCTCAAGCAGGCCTATGTAAACGCCGTTGGAATGGGAATTAAAATTATCGTTACGACGGAATATCTCGTTCAGACAAAAAATTCCTTGGGCAAAGCGATTTATTCCAGCGCTTATTTTAATGAATATGCTGAAATTTACGCTTATGCCCTCATTATGATTTTAATTGTTATCCTGCTGACGAAAATTCCCATGCTGATAATGAAGAAAAGCCTAAGTAAATAAAAATTCAAAAGCCGCAGGGTAAAAACTTTTAGTCAGCCATGTTTTTATATGCATCGAAAGTTGCAAGCATTTTTTCGTCTTGAGTTTTGTCGAGAAGTGAAACTACGACAGTGAACAAAAGACAAATTGCAAATCCCGGCAAGATTTCATAGAGGCCGAAAATCGGGTGAACAGAAGCCGGAATATTGTGCCACAAGATGACGGCAACGAATCCCGTGATAAGACCCGCAATCGCACCTTTTGCGGTCGTTTTTCGCCAGTAAAGGGCGAGAAGAACCAGAGGTCCGAATGTAGCGCCGAATCCAGCCCATGCGTAAGAAACGAGACCGAATATTGAAGAATTTGGGTTGAGGGAAAGCAAAAGTCCGATCAGAGCGATAAGGAAAACCATGAAGCGGCTTGCGTTCAAAACTGTCTTTTCGTCTGCATTTTTGTTGATGATTCCCTTGTAAATGTCCTGAGCGACGGCACTTGAAGCCGCAAGAAGCTGAGAGTCAGCTGTAGACATTGAAGCGGCCAGAATTGCGCAGAGGAAGATTCCACCGATGAAGGCTGGGTACATTTTGAGCATTGTCGCACTGAAGACTGTCTCAGCGTCTCCAAACTGAGTTACGCCGTTGACAACGATTTCTTCGCTTCCGGTTCCCAAAAGAATACCGTGTTTCAAAAGATAAGCCGTTCCCATTGTACCAATCATGAATGTTCCGACATAAGAAATGATCATCCAGACGGTGCCGATTCGGCGTGCTTTTGTAATCTCTTCGTTTGAACGGATGCCCATGAAGCGTACGATGATGTGAGGCATACCGAAATAGCCAAGTCCCCAGGCCAGAGCAGAAATAATTGACATTCCCTTGAAAGAAGCGTTTCCTTCAAATGCCTTTCGGATATTCTCGCCAAAATCGTTTGCAAGTGCCCGTGCATCGAAAGACTGAACCTGAGCGATTGCCTCAGCCGGTCCGCCCAAAGCGAAAACAGCGATTGTAGCAGAAATGACGAAAGCCACGAAAATCAATGTTCCCTGAACGAAGTCAGTGGTACAGACAGCCGTGTAACCGCCGGTGATTGTGTAGCATAGAATTACAACGAGGCCGATAGCAAGGCCGGCATGGTAGGGGAGGCCGAAAACCGAGTTGAAGAGTTTTGCACAGGCAACGAAGCCCGAAGCAGTGTAGATTGTGAAGAAGAATACAATCAGAACGACCGAAACGATTGAAAGGATGTGTGATTTGTCGTTGAAGCGGTTAGAGAAGAATTCCGGGATTGTGATTGAGTCACCGAAAGAAATAGAGCATTTGCGCAAAGGTTTTGCAACAAAAAGCCAGTTGAGGTAAGTTCCCACGATAAGGCCAAGGGCAGTCCAGAAAGTCTCTTTTACGCCACCAAGGTAGCACAAGCCAGGAAGACCCATCAAAAGCCATGCAGAAGAATCCGAAGCCTCTGCAGAGAGAGCCGTGACCCAAGGCCCGACTTTTCGCCCGCCAAGGAAGAAGTCCGACGAGCTGTTGTTTTTGTTGGCATTACGAAGGCCGATGTAAATCATAAAGCCCAGGTAAAGCACGAACGCCGCGATTTTTGCAATCATTACAGAATCCATTTTTTCCCCTTAAAAAAAGCCAAGAGTAAAATTTAAATTTTAGGATTGGCTTTTTTAGTCGCTTCGCAATGTAATGAGAAGCGATTATTAATATGCAAGTTTTCGTACGAAAACTTGTCAGGAAAAGAAACAGGCGATATTTTAGACTGTTTCTTTTCCAATAACTCCTGTCTGTGGTAGCAGAATAAAGTTGAAACCACAGATTACAAAGATTAGCACAGATTCTGAGATAATTCTATACTTAGAAACAAAAAGAGGGGGAAGTCTCCCCCTCGCTCCAACCGCTTCGCGTTTTCCGCTACCCCCTCTACGGGGGTAGGGAGCCGGTCGTTGAAGCGAAAAAACTTGCGAGGCAAGTTTTTAGGCGAGTCTCGGCGAAGGCTATGCCTGAGCCGCGCCCCCGTAACGCCCCCCTTAGTGAGATGTGCGTGATGAGTTACTGTAAGTCGTTAGCGGTGAGTTTACCTACGCCGACATCACTTGGAGCAGATGTTGGATAGCTTGCTGGAGCTGTGTAGGTATATTTCGGAGCTGAAACGCTTCCTTCACTATCATTTGCAGTGTTATTGTTCTTTGAAACCCATGAGCCGGAAACATTTCCATAAGCTTTATTGGTGTCTGCAAAGAAGAATCCTACGATGTACGAGCCTTTTGAGACTGAAGAACCTGTTGTTTTTGAGAAGTTGGCAAAATTGTTTCCTTCGATATAGAGCTTGCTTCCTGCGCGAACATTGATACAGCTTGCAGAATCGCTCTGAGTGCCTGCGTCGAAGTAGCAGTCATAGATATGGCCTGTTCCATAGCGGAAAAGAGGCATTCGTGCGTTGATATTCTTCCAATGGTTGTGATAGAAAGTCACGCGCATGTCGCTGTCAGTTGCACCAGTTGTAGTGTTCTTGTCAGGACCGTCATCACCAGAAGCGCAAAGACAAGCCTTGTAGTGGTCGTGGAAGTAGCAGTTGGAGATTGTAATCCATGTTGAGCCGTTCTTGATATCCAAAAGACCATCATAGAAATCTTTTGCCCAATCTGAGTCAGTTGAGTAATAATTATGACCAGAAGTAATTTCATTTCCGTCCAAATCCTGAGGTGTCAGGTGAGACTGGAATTCACAGTGGTCAACCCAGACATGTGTGGCACCGTTCAAAGAAAGTGCATCATCAGCACCGCTCTTTGTGTAGCCGTCCCAGCTGATTACCTCTCCGAACATCATGTTGCGGATGATTACATTCTCGCCCTCAACAACGAATTCGATGTTCTGCAATCGACCTTGACTTGTCGTATCTCCGTAAATTGTTGAATTTGAGCCGATTGTGTATTTTTCGCTCAAAAGCGGGTTTGCATTGTCTTTTGTCGAGATTGTTCCGCTGATTGTGATGATTTTCGGCTCGTCAGATGAGAGAAGGTCTTTTTTGGCGACCAATTCTTCATAACTTGCGATAGTTACCGTGTTAGCCGCGCTTGCTCCCGCACCACCAGAGATTGTGTAGCCGTCACCAGAATCGGTCGTGATTGAAGCATAGCCGACTAAGCCATTTGGAGCTGTGTAGTTTTCTGGAATGAAGTGGGCGAAAAGATATGTTGCTGAAGAAACCGTAATTTCATAAGGATTTGTTTTTGTACCGTCAGACCAGCAGTCGAATTTCCAGCCAGACTTTGGACTTGCAGTCAGCGTTACTTTAGAATTTTCGGCAACACTTCCGCTTGCGGTTTCGCTTGTGACAGAACCTGCCGTTTCATTTTCTGAGGCATAAGAAAGACTGACATATTTCGTTGTGTCACTTCCGTAGTTAATACCCTTGCCAATTACGATGAGGTAGTCAACATAGTTGAGATAGCTTTTTTGACCGGAAATTGTTATGTTAGCTCCACCAGCTGCCGTATAAGAACCATCAGGTGCTCCAGTAATGATAATTGAGTTCGAGCCTTTTCTAAGGGAAACTCCTGTTAGGAAAGCTGTATCTTTCCAGTTTTCTGCTGTACATCGATCTTTTTTGACTTTAACATCTGTCGTCATTGCGAGAGGTTTATTAGCATTTATCACAGTTCCGTTAACAGAGACCAAAGCAGCTCGTACACGACTTACTTCCGTGCACAGGTAATGAATCGCAATTTGAGCATCAGTAATGTCTTCTGTAGCGGAAACTGTGTAGACGATGTTACCATTTTCTGATGTCCCACCGTCATAATAAGCAGTTCCCGTAAAGCCTGGGAAATCAGTTGATGTTGAAAAAGTCGAGCTAACAAACCCAGTTCCATATTCCTGAATTTTAAGCGTGGTTGTTCCATCTGTGTTTGATTCTTTTTCACTTGTGTTAGGTTCGCTTTCTGTTTTTGAGCCTGAAGAATCACTGGCATCATTTGAACAAGCCGTAGTGCCGAAGACAAATGCAAGGGCTGTAAATAGCCCTACATACTTCTTAATTTTTTTCATAAGTCTTACCTCTTTTTTTTGTTTTGAAATGTATGAATTCTCCTAAAATTCATTTTTTAGAAAAATATCGTTATATTCTATCATTTTAAAGCAGAAATTGTCGAGTTTTCTTCAATAGAAAAGCAAAATTCTCTTTAATCTTTGAGCCAATAGTTTTATAATTGTCTAATATTTCTAAGTCAGGAGAAAAAAAATGAAAAAATTTTTAGCTGCAAGTCTTGCTTTGTTGGCAAGTCTTTCACTTTCTGTTTTTGCTCAGGATGCTGCCACAGCAAAACTTGAAAAAACAGAAGCAGTCGTAGCAAAAGACATCGCTGTGCCAGACGCAAGCGGTCTTTCACGAATCTTTGTTGTTGGTGACTCAACAGCTTCACCTTTCAACGATCCTTACTATATTCCGCGCTACGGATTCGGAACAAAACTTCAGGATTATCTCGATCCTGCAAAAGCCGAAGTCGTAAATCTTGCTGTAAGTGGCCGTTCTTCAATCAGCTTTATTTCTGATCCAGGCTCAGCAAAGAACTATGAGCTTCTCAAAGCAAACATCCGCAAAGGCGACTACCTCATCATCGCTTTCGGTCACAATGACGAAAAGCTGGAGACAGAGCGCTACACAGACCCAAACATGGGCAAAGACGATGCTGGTTCATTCATGAACTCACTCTATGTCAACTATGTCAAACTTGCTCAGGATGCCGGTGCAACACCAATTCTTGCAACTCCAATCGTTCGATACAGCCCAAAAGGTGAATATTCTGGCTCAGTAGTTCACATCACTACTGGCGACGACAAATTCCCAGGCGGTGACTATCCGGAAGCCATTCGTGACCTCGGAAAAGAGCTCAACATCGTTGTCGCAGACCAGACAGCTAACACAAAGGCCCTCTACGAAAAACTTGGTGAAGAAGCTACAAAACTTCACGCAATGACTGGCTCAAAAGCCGCTTCACTCGATACAACTCACTTGAATGCTTATGGTGCAGCAGTAGTCGCAAAAATGCTCGTTGAAGACATTGCTTCAAAAGACGCAAACTTCAAATCATTCCTTGTTGCAACTCTTCCTGAGCCAAAATATGACCTCAATGCTCTTAAAAACCCTGATTATGTAGAGCCTGGTTATGGCGCTCCAACAGAGAAAAGCTCAATCTTCACCACAAAAGAGCCATGGTGGGGTTCTGCATTTGGTAACATTGGTGGTGCAGGAAAGGCCGCCGATCCTAAACTTTACGAAATCGAAGAGACCGACACCGGCGTAATCATGCACTCTGGCGAAAAGAACGGTGGAAAAGACACTGGTAAAATCGCTTCTTCAGAAGACGGAATCTTGTTCTACTTCCAGAAATTGCCAATCGACAAAGACTTCACTCTCAAAGCTACTGCAAAAGTTCTTAATGTTAAGTCAAACAATCAGGTTTCATTCGGTCTTATGGCTCGCGACAATGTTATCATTGATGACAGCATTGCCGGAATTAACAGCAACTATGTTGCGGCTGCTCCTCTCAAAATCAAAAATGAAGCATGGACTGCAGGTTTTGCCCGAATCGACACTGTATTGAACGAAAACCCACATGTAGTTGAAGCCGTTCCTGCAAAAGACACTGTTGTAGACCTTTCAATCGTCAAAAAAGGCGCTGAATTCACAGTCAAATACGGAAAGGAAGAGCCTGTAACATATTCTCCAAATCTCGCAGAATATGACAAAGACAACATGTATGTTGGTCTCTTCACTTGCCGAAACGCTTATGTTGAGTTCACAAACATCGTTCTTGACTATGCCGGTGCCGGTTCATCAGCTGGCGGCTCAAAACTCCCACTCATTGTCATCGTGGTTGTTGTTGTAGCTGCAGCTTGCTGTGCTTGCGTAGTTCTCAAAAAGAAGAAGAACGCATAATTTTATTGAATTTCTGGGCGCCACCGCCTAAAGGCGGTCGGCTGTTCCGCAGCTCGCTAACGCTCGGTCGCACCCACGCTTACGCTTAAAGGGTGCGACTGGCTCCGCCACTGCTACATAGCCTGGCGCATTGGATTTTTAAGGCCGTTGTTGCAAATTATAAGGCAACAACGGCCCTTTTTTTGTCCGGCGAAAATTTTACCTTAATTGAAACACTCCTGCTTTTCTGATATAATTTTTTGTATTTTGTGCCGTGATTCTTATGCGGCAAATCCATTTTGGGGGCTTTTATGAAGGTCGTTGTAATCGGTGCTCAGTGGGGCGACGAAGGAAAAGGAAAAATTGTTGATTACCTGGCAGAAGACGCTAAATATGTCGTCCGCTATGCAGGCGGTCCGAACGCAGGTCACACAATCGTTGTAGATGGCAAACAGTTTGCTCTTCATCAGGTTCCGTCTGGAATCCTTTACCCGAACAAATCAGTTTTCCTCGGAGCCGGTATGGTTATCGACCCGGAGGCACTTTTCAACGAGCTTCAGATGCTCAAAGACAATGGAATCGACTGGGAAGGCCGGGTTTTCATTTCTGACCGTGCCCATATCATTCTTCCGGGTTACCGCCAGATGGACAAAGATCGCGACGCAAGCCGCAAACGCCCAATCGGCACAACTGGCCGCGGAATCGGTATCGCATACTCAGAAAAAGCACACCGCGACGGTCTCCGCCTGGCAGACTTGGACTGGCCGGAGAAAATGGCTGAATTTGAAGGCGAAAACCTCGCATATCTCAACAAATACAAAGACAAGCTTATCGAAATGCGCGTCGATTTGACCGCAAAAATGTACGAGTACCGCAATGAGAACATCCTCTTTGAGGGCGCTCAGGGTGCAATGCTGGATATCGACTCAGGAACATATCCTTATGTTTCATCAGGAGCTTCATGCTCAGCAGGTGCTGCAACCGGCTGTGGAATCGGCCCGAAAGACCTGGACAAAATCCTCGGTGTTTTCAAGGCATATCAGACTCGCGTTGGAAACGGCCCGATGCCGACAGAATTCAACAACGAAAGCGAAGGCGAGCTTTGTGAGTATGTCCGCAAAACTGGCCGTGAATATGGCGTAACAACAGGTCGTGCCCGCCGCTGCGGTTATCTTGACCTGGTTGCTCTCCGCTATGCCTGTATTACAAACTCAATCGATTCTCTGGTTCTTACTCACCTCGACATCTACGACACCTTCGACGAAATCGAAGCCTGTATCGCTTATGAAATCGACGGAAAGGTTGTCACAGACTTCCCGGCAAGCGTTCCTGCAATGGAAAAGGCAAAACCAGTCCTCAAAAAGTTCAAGGGCTGGAAAAAGAGCCTCAAAGAGTGCCGTTCTTACGAAGAGCTTCCAAAAGAAGCCCGAGACTATGTTGAGTTCATCGAAGACTACACCAAAACTGAAGTCGGCATCATCTCAGTAGGCTACGAGCGCAACGAAACATTCATCCGCAACAATCCGTGGAGCAAATAAAAAATAAATTAAGAAAATTGACCGCACGGAGGCGGTCGAAAGCAAAGCGAGTTTTGGTACAAAACTCGGCCGCTTTTTGCGTAGGCATGGATGCCGGGGCAGAAAAGTGCAAATCCTTGGAGTAAATAAATTAAGAAAATTGTCTGCAAGAATGCGGACGGCAAGAACGCACCTCAAATCGGGGTGCGTTCTTTTTACGGGACGGCTAATTTTGTGAAAACCAATCCAATAGTGCCAATGTGCTGCAAGATTTTAGTGCCGAAAAATCTTTGGTATTTCGTGTGACCAGAATCATTCCGTTTGCAATTGCCATGGAAGCGATTTTTAAGTCTGAATCTGGCATGGGACTGCCGGTTTCTTCAAGCCTGACTTTTAAATCGGTGTATATCCACGCACAATTTGAGTCAAATGGCAGGATATCGAAATAGGCCTGAATCTGATTCAAAAGGAAATCTTCGAGCCTCTCTTTTCTGGAGCCATTGGGCAGGCGTTTTACCCCGTATAATGATTCTGACCATGCAACTACAGGAATTGCAGAAATCTTTTGGTTTTGGATGACTTTTTGCACAAGCTCCTCGTTTGGCTTTGGTTTTGCGAGCTCAGAATAAATGTTCGTGTCGAGAAGATAAATCGGTTTCATTTTTCATTCCCCCATGCCCATAGTTCAGAGAGACTTGAAATTTCGTCTGCACGAGGGTGATTTTCAATTTTACGTTCTGCTGTGAAAATCTTTTCTATTTCAGAATTTGAAAATTCCGAGTTTGAAAGAATCGAAAGGCTTTTACTACGCCATGTCATAAGACTTTCGGCAAAAGAAGAATTTTTATTAGCTTCGTTAAAAGCACTCACCGAAGCCAGAACAGCAACAGCCTTGCCATGCCGAGAAATCTGCACAGGCTCGCCGTTTTCGACAAGATGAAGAAGATGAGTAAAACCGTTTTTTGCTTCTTTGACTGCCACGCTATTCATTAAGCCACCTCAGGGTTAGGATAGCATAAGGTGGCTACTTTGTCAAATTTGTGGCTATAAACTATATTAATCCATTGAATGAATGTTGTAACTGCTGGCTAATCCAGACTGTCTAAATCAGCCGTATTTTCTCCATATTATGACTCAAAATGCCGAAAATAATAGCATGAAAATTTCTTCGTCTGTTTTTTTTGCTTTGCTCGTTGCGGCGGTTAGCCTCCAGTGTTCAAAAAATTCTGAGCTTGTGGAGGAGTTGCCGGAAGTTGCGGCCGTAGAAGAACCCTTGCCGCTGGAGACCTTTATTGACGGAAAGATTTTGATCAAGAAAGCAGATTTGTGTCTTTTCGGGCGGGATTCGGCCATGCACGGCGTGATAAAGCTTTTTTGTGGTGATGATATTTCTGTTCTCGAAATCGACGGCCTGATTGATGAAAAATTTATTCCTGAAGAGGGTGAGGGTGGGGCAGAACAAACTAACGATAGTTTTACTTCAAGCGAAAGTGCAGATAAACGCGGTCAAACTTCCCAAAAGGGCAAAGAATATGTGCATGTCGTCCACGAAAACATGGATTTTTGGCTTGAAAAGTCGGTTTTTGCCCTCCGTTGTGAAAATGCCGTGGCGATTGAGAAGACTTTTTTGTATGCTGATCCGGCTTTGACCCAAAAACTTGAAAGCCCGCAGAGTCCGCTGAAATTTGCAGAAAAAATTGCGAAGGCAAAAGATACGGCAGATGGTGAAACAACGCCAGCTGCTGAGACAAAAAACCCAGACTCGGCAAAAATTTTCTTTTATGACACGAAAGATAAATCCGTTCGCCAGGCCTTTGTTCAGGTTTCTTCAATCAGCACACGAAAAGATGACATCGTGGTTAGCCAGATTGCCGAAGAACTCAAAGTGACCAAGCGGGCTGTCCCAAGGAACGAGCTTTTTGCAAGGGCTGCTAAGTACAAGCCCTGCAAGAAAGTGCTTGCGGCCTTGAATGCCCAAAAAACTGAGACAAAGACTTACAATTATCAGGAAGTCCTCAAGTCCATGCAGAAAATGTCTTTTGGCGTGAATGTGGAAGAGCTGCTGACGGTTGACCAGTCCAAGGACCCCTTTAAGTGATGCTGTGGGAATCATTCTGTTTGAGATTGCCGTTGAAGCGATTTTTAAGTCTCTTTAATTTCCCCATTACCAAAGCAAGTTCTTTCTATTATAATATTCGCATGTCCCATCCAAGACTCATTTCCTTTCTTTCTGCCCTTTGTCTTTTTCTCGCTGCCGTGGAAAATGCGATTCCTAAGCCGCTGCCTTTTTTGCGACTGGGGCTTGCCAATCTTCCGGTCATTCTGGCGCTTTTTTTGCTTGGCAGGCGGCAAGTTTTTTCGCTTGTTTTGTTTAAAGTTCTTGCTCAGGGCGTGATTTCGGGAACGCTTTTTTCGTATATTTTTTTGTTTTCGGCGGGTGGTTCTTTTGCTTCGGCACTTGCCATGATGGTGATTTATGAGATTTGCGGGAAAAGGAAGGGTGACTTTTGTGAGGAAAATGTGAGTAATGTGGGGAAAACTAACGAACGAAAGTTTTTATCTGTTTCTGCGGTCGGGATTTCCTTGGCAGGGGCTTTGGCTAATACTTTTGCCCAGCTGATTCTTGCGAGATTCTTTCTTTTTGGTGAAAATACGAAATACATTGCGCCGGTTCTGCTTGTCTCAGGCTTGATTACGGGATTTTCCCTTGGTGTGTTTGCGGAGCTTTTCATGCAGAAGTCTAAGTGGTTTAAGGCACGATTGTCCGAGGCTACTGTCATTCCAACGCTGGCAGATTCGTCTTTTACACATAGCGAGGTGAAAAAATCTGATGAAATCTGAAATCATTTTAACCGCCGCTATCTGGTTCTTCGTATTGATTTTTTTCATTCTGGCCTGCGTAAAGTGCCGTCGTGTGCGAGTTATTCCGTCGTTTGTAATTGTTCTTTCGGTCACATTTTTTTCACTTTTGTCGCCGTCGGGGGAAGTTTTGCTATCAATCGGTAGTTTTAAAATCACTTTGGACTCTCTTTTGCTAGGATTGCGTCGAAGCGGAATCCTGGTCGGGATGGTTTTCCTTTCGAGACTTATTATTTCTCAGAAGTCAGGAAAAACCTTTATGAGTCATGGTGGCATAATATCAAACAAACTAACGGAAGTTCTCTTTTATCTCAATCTTCTGACCGAAAAGAAAATTTCCTTCAAGAAAGGCCATATTATCGAAGCAATAGATGATCGGCTTTGTGAAATCTGGGATGCGTATGAACACTGAACTTTCCAATCTTCCGATTTTTCCATATCTCGACCAAATCTGCGAAAATCTCAAATCTTCTGAATCCCGCTTTCTCGTGCTGACTGCTGAAACTGCTGCAGGAAAATCCACCGCCGTACCGATTGCCTTGCTGGAGCATTTTGAGGGAAAAATCCTTATGCTGGAACCCCGCCGGCTTGCTGCAAGTGCGATTGCGGACAGGCTTTCTGATTTACTTGGCGAGGAAACTGGCGGAACTGTTGGCTACAGGCTTCATCTTGATTCAAAAGTTTCTGCCTCGACCCGGCTTGAGGTGATTACTGAGGCGATTTTGACCCGGCGATTACAGTCAGACCCTCTCCTGGAAGATGTCAATGTGATTGTCCTGGACGAGTTCCATGAGCGTTCCATTCATTCTGACCTTGCTCTTGCCTTCTTAAAGGAGACCATGCTTCTTCGGGATGATTTGTTCGTTATCGTTATGAGTGCGACTATAGACTATCGCTTGATAGCTGAATATTTGGGGAGTAAAGAAAATCCTGCTCCAGTTATGCAGATTCCGGGACGACAATTCCCTGTTGAAGTTGAATATAAGCCGAATTTGAGCGTTGCTAAGGCAATTTTTGAGGAATTAAAAAAAGATACCTCACATGGACGCACTGGATTAAAAACTAACGATAGTTATATAATCTCTTCTAAAAGCAAGTCTCATCTTGTCGAAAAAAATGATTCTCCCGATTCTGACAAAAAATATCGTTCGGACACAATTCTAGCCTTTCTTCCAGGCATTTATGAAATCAGGAAGACAAAATCCGAGCTTGAAGACTACCTTTCGGAAGCTGATATTGACTGTGAGATTCTTATTCTTCACAGTTCGGTCTCTTTAAGTGAGCAGCGGAAAGTTCTTCGCCCTTGTTCATCGGATTCTCCCCGCCGTGTGATTCTTTCTTCGGCCATTGCGGAAACTTCGCTCACGGTTCCCGGCGTTACGGTTGTCGTGGATTCAGGCCTTTGCCGTGTTAACAAAATGAATGTTGCACTTGGAATGGAGCATCTTGTGACTGAGAACGAAAGCCTTTTCAGTGCTGAGCAGCGTGCAGGTCGTGCCGGTCGAGTCAGTGCAGGAAGATGTGTCCGTTTGTGGGGCCAGCATGATGTGCGCCTGGAGCAGAATCAGCCGGAAATTCTTCGTGCTGATTTGACAGGTCTTGTGCTTGAATGTGCCCAGTGGGGAGCTGGTGAAATCGAAAAACTTGACTGGCTGACAGTGCCAGGTGAGTCAGCCTGGAACGCTGCAAAGTTTTTGCTGGAAAATCTGGATTGCTTAGAATCGTGTACAGACTCAAATGGAAAAAAATCGGCAAAAATCACTGAAAAAGGAAAGGCAGTTCTGAAGCTTGGCCTGCATCCCCGGCTTGCCTGCGTGGCTTTGGCTGGAGGGGCGGAAGCCGTTCTGCCTTATTGTGAATATGCTCAAACCCGCCCTGAGCGGCAGAAAATTTTCCTAGATGACTTGAAGAGGCGATTAAGAGATTGTCGGGGCAAAGCAAATGACATGGTTTCTGCTGACGAAGATGCCCCACATGGATGTGGGGAAAACTCAAAGAGAGAAAATTCTGTTTGCCGACAGGTGAACAGAATTTTCTCGTTCGAATCAAAAAATCCAAGGAGGGATTTTTTGTTCGAGGGCTTTCCAGACCGACTTGCCCGTCTTTCCCCTGAAACGACGCCGAACTCTGACCGGGCTGAATATCAGTTTCCCAGCGGACGAAAGGCCTGGCTTAGCCGAGAGCTTCTTTCACAGGCGAGGCTTCCTTCATTTCCGACTTGGATTGTCGCCGTGGAAGTTGACGCCGGCGAGCGGACCGGAAAAATCTATTCGTTTGAGGCTCTTTCAGAAAATCAGGCCGAGGATTTTTTGAAGAAACATTCGAAGAGCGAAATTAAAGTGGAATTTATCGGACTAACGAATGGAAGTGACTTCAAAAATCTTTCGGTTCAGAAAAAAGAAATCCTGTCTTACGGTGCCATTATTCTCAAAGAAAAGAAAATGCCGGTCGAGAGCGAGGATTTTGCGTTGGCACTTTGTGACCTTGTGAGCAAAAAAGGCTTAAAATCCCTACCGCTCGATAGCAAAATAGAGAATTTTTTGCTCAGAGTTGAGTTTTACATCAAAAATCAGCCTCAAAATGGTCAAACAGGGCTTCTTTCAATATCCGAATTGCAAAAAAAGTTTGATTCACTGGCTCAAAATGCACAGGGATGGTTACGACCGTTCGTTAAGTCACAAAAAATCAACGCTCAGGATATTTATGATGCCCTTTACTGGTATCTTGAAGGAAGTGAGATTGATTCAAAAGTTCCCCTTCAAATCAATCTGGCTAACGGACGGAAGCGAAAAATCTTCTACGAAAAGAAAGCTGACGGTGAGATTGTGCCAACCCTCGAAATCATTATCCAGCAAATTTTCGGCTGCTTTGAGACCCCGAAGATTCTCGGAAAGCCGGTCTTGCTCAAACTTCTTTCACCAGCGAGTCGGCCTCTCCAAATCACAAATGACCTTGCAAATTTCTGGAATGGAGCCTGGATTGAAATCTGCAAGGAAATGAAAGGCCGCTATCCAAAGCATAATTGGGATTATCGGATTGCGGAGATATAAAATTTTCTTGCGAAATCGACAAAAGCGGTTAATACTGAATATAAAGCCTGGAGTCGAAAAATGAAAAAATCACTTGGAATTGTTTTTTTGATTCTTGCAGTCTGTTCAAGTCTTTTGAGTGCACAGGAATCCAAAAATGAAGAATCTTCACCTCTTTCAGTTTATGTGACGACCGATGTTGCTTACTATCCAGAGTCGAAATCTAAAGCTGGCAGAACTGACACACATTTTGCAGGCTTAACAGGTATATACAGTGAATTTGAGTGTCGTTCCACGCTTTTTGCGGATTATACGATAAAAACTCCACTTGGCGAGCACTGGCTTTTAAATGATGCCAATGTGATTTTGACAGGAGCTTTTGAATTTACACCGCTTTCTGTCCGCCCCCAGCTTGCACTTGGTTTTCAGCCTCTTCCCTTCCTTGTCTTTAATGGTGGCGCATCGGTTGGCTTCGGCTGGAATTTCCTGGACTTTGAAGGACTTTGTGTTCTTGACGAAAAATCAAGAAAATACGAATCTATTTCGACATTTGATCATCCGTTTTATGAAGTCTGGGTACAGGGAACTTTCATGTTTGACACAGGTGCTTTAATTCCGGGGGACTGGAATCATGTCATAATGCTTGCTTCTTACAAAACATTTTATTATGGAATTGGCGGGGTGGGGAGGCATACTCCTTTTGCATGGCAGGCCGAAAAAAACAGGGTAGCGGGGCTTCAATATGAGTTTAATGGAATTCTCGCATACCAAATGCCGCTTTTGCTTTATCGTGCGGGCCTTATGTACACTGCTTACGGTCATTTTGACGGTGCTGATTATGGAAAATTTGATGATTCATACGACGGAGCGTTTACCCAACATTCTCTGGGTGGACTTTTTCAGTTCAATCTTACCGAAAAAGATGAGCTGACTTGTATCGCACAGTTTTCAACTCGCCGTTGTTTCGATAAAGAACTTGATGCGAAGGAAGATGAATTTTTCGCCCAAAAACTCGGAACAGAATGGTATTTTAGAAGACTTGTTTTCAGCTGGACTCATAAATTCTAAAAAATTATAATGGATTTCAATGAATCGAAAAGCAAACAAACACGATAACGAAGTGCTTGTTTGCTCACCACATTATAGGTAGATTCTACTGAATAATTCCCTTTTCTTTGTAGTATCTTGCGGCACCGTCGTGGAGAGGAAGGCCTGCGATGTCAACAACTGCAGCTTCCGGAGTGAGGCCTTTGAGGTTTTTCTGAGCACCACCAAGCTCTTCGATGCCTTCCCAGAGAGTTTTTGTGAGCTGGTAAACTGTTTCTTCGTCGAGGCTTGTTGAAGTGAACATAACCATTTTGATTGCCGAAGTCTGAATGTCAGCGTCCTGTCCCGGGTAAGTGCCAGCCGGAATCGTGAATTTTGCGTACCATGGATAATCTTTCTGCAAAGATGCGATTACGTCATCGCTGATGTTTACGAGATGGCATCCTGCTGAACAGGCCTGGCTTACAGCTGCTGCCGGAGCACCGCTCATAATCCATGCGCCGTCAATTGTTCCGTTCTGGAGCATGTCTGCCGCGTCCCCAAAAGCGATGTACTCAGCCTGAATGTCGGCTGGATAGTTGATTCCTGCTGCGGTAAAGTGATTTTTGCATTCGCCTTCAACTGAAGAACCAGCTGCTGCTACCGCAAAATGCTTTCCCTTTACGTCGGCGACCTGCTCAATCCCAGATTTTTTTGTTGCGACGACCTGATTCGGGTTGAAGTAAAGGCCTGCGATTACGCGCAAGTTTTTGTTTGCGTTTCCTTTGAAGCTGTCTGTGCCGTTAAAGCTCTGGTAGCAGTTTGAAGAAATTGCGATTGAAACCTGTGACTCACCG
>JAFSJW010000096.1 GCA_017449265.1 Treponema sp. | reverse complement strand
GGGTGCGAAGGAGCGAAGCGACTGAGACAAATACCGCTTACCCTGCACCGCGCGGAAAGCCCTGTCTTTTCTGGAAGCGCGCACTTTTTGCGGCTTGGGGCCTGATTGCTCTGGGGCTGCTCGTGGGGATTAGTTCTGAGCTTGGGACTCAGAGCTAGCTTGGGCTTGGTCGGGCTGCCCCCAGATTTGTTCTAAAGCTCAGAACCGATTGACAGCTTGGGCTGAGTCGCGGCGCGTTCCCAAACAAACAATCCGACACAAAAAAATACGCGTGCGCAGGTTCGCACCGCCAAACTCGTTCTGTGCGTGCGAACCAATTTGCAAAGCAAATTGGTGAGAAAAATACCACTTACGCACAGTCACGAAGTTTGAGCGGTGCGGTTCTGCGTGGAGCGGATTTTTTTGCGACTTGGGAGCCTGGTTGCTCTTGGGCTTGCCCCTCAGATTTGTTCTAAAACTCAGAACGGATTGCCAGTTCGGGCTGAGTCGTGGGGCGCATTCCCAACAATCAATCCGACACAAAAAAATCCGCGTGCGCAGGTTCGCACCGCCAAACTCGTTCTGTGCGTGCGAACCAATTTGCAAAGCAAATTGGTGAGACAAATACCACTTACGCACAGTCACGAAGTTTGAGCGGGGCGGTTCTGCGTGGAGCGGATTTTTTTGCTACTGGGAGCTGGTTGCTCTGGGGGCTGCTCGTGAGTGATTCGTTCCGAGCTTGGAACTCAGAGCTGACTCGGGCTTGGTCGCGGGGCGACTCTACAGGATAAATCTAAAATTGGAGCGAGTCCGCGAGATTTTGCATTGCAAAATCGCGGCCACCTTTTTGCTTTACAAAAAGGTGCAAATTCTCAAAAATTCGGATAAAATCTTTCTATGGAATTTATCAACGAAAACACTCTTTTTATACTAGATTCTTACGGGCTTATCTATCGCGAATACTTTGCTTTTTCTATGCGCCCGCTTACTAATTCAAAAAAAGAAAATATATCCGCATTGTTCGGGTTTTTCAGAAATCTTTCTGCAATTCTAAAAATGTACAAACCCAAATATCTTGTTGCCGCACTGGACTCAATTACACCCACATTCAGGCACGAAATGTTCGGCGCGTACAAAGCGAACAGGCAGGAAACCCCGCCCGAACTGAAAGCGCAGATTCCGTGGATTGAGGAAATCTTGTCCCTGCTCGGAATTCAGGCGGTCCGCAAAAACGGATTTGAGGCGGACGACATAATTGCGACTTTGGCGAAAAAATGTGCTGCGCAGGGACGAAACTGCATTATTCTGAGTGCGGACAAAGACCTGATGCAGCTTGCGGACGACAAAATCCACATCATGCGCCCTGATAAATCCCAGGTTTGGGCGGAGCTTGACCAGGACAAAGTTCAAGAGGAATGGGGGGTTCCTGCGCAAAAGCTCCTTGATTTGCTCAGCCTTATGGGTGACCATGCGGACAATGTTCCGGGCGTAATGGGCGTTGGCGAGAAAACCGCGCTCAAGCTCCTTTCTGAATTCGGCTCTCTTGAGGGAATTTATGAACACGCGGACGAAATCAAAGGCAAGCTGGGCGAAAAAATCCGTGCTGACAAAGAAAACGCGTTTCTATCGAAAAAACTCATAACGCTTGAAACAAATGTTCCGTTCTCGGACGACGAACTGAACTCGGTTTTTTCCCAGATTGATTTTGATTTTTCCTCCGCCGCAAAGAAACTTTCTGAATTTGAGATTCCATCGCTCGCAAAAACATACAGGGAACTTTCCGCAGCAAAACCAGACGCGGCGGACGACTCCGAAATTGGAGGACTTTTCGCAGGCTCGGAGCAAAATCAGACGGCTGGCAAAAAAAAGCCCGCCCGCGCTCAGAATTCAGAAACCGTCGGGCAGGAAGAGCCAGTTCCTGAGGTCAAGAAAAATTCAGGAAATTACAAGGCAGTCACAGATACTGCCGAGCTTAACAAAGTGATTGATTTTGCAATCGAAAAAGGCTTGTGTGCGTTCGATACCGAAACGGATTCGCTTGATTCGCTTCAGGCGAATCTTGTCGGATTTTCCCTGTCGTATGAGGAAGGTTCTGGCGTTTATGTTCCGCTTGTGCTTTCGGACTCGCTTTTTCAGGAGCTTGTTCCAAAGAAAGATGCGTCGGACTGCCTGAAAAAACTCTTTTCGTCCCAAACTCAGATAGTCATGCACAACGCAAAGTTCGATATTGAGGTTCTGAAAGCCAATTCAATCAGCATACCTTGCAATCTCCACGATACTATGATTGCAGCATGGCTCTTGGAGCCTGAGCGTACTGGAAAATCCGCATATTCGCTTGAATATCTTGCGGAAACAAAACTATTTCTGAAAGGTACTGAATTCAGCGAAATCGTTCCGAAAGGAAAGACTTTTGCCGATGTTCCGCTTGAAATTGCAAGCAGCTACGGTGCGGAGGACTCTGATTTTACGCTTCGGCTGTGGCATTTACTTGAACCCAAACTCAGAAATGAGTCGCTTTGGGATTTGTACTCTGATATGGAGATGAAAGTTCTTCCGATTCTTGCCGAAATGGAGGAGAACGGAATCCACATGAATCCGTCCAGCCTGAATGATTTTGGCGTGGAGCTGAAAAAGCAGCTTGAGTCTCAGGAAAAGGACATTTTCGATGTGGTCGGGCATGAGTTCAATATCGCTTCGCCCAAGCAGCTTTCTGAGATTCTGTTCGTTGAGCGCGGGCTGAAAGGCACTAAAAAGACAAGCACGGGCTATTCTACGAGCGAAGAGGTTCTGGAGCAGCTTGCCGCCATTGACCCTGTGCCAAAGATGATTCTGGAGTACCGCTCCGCGTCGAAACTTCTTTCAACTTATGTCCAGACGCTCCCGAACATGCTGGACTCCGGCTCACGGATTCATACTACTTTCATGCAAACGGGGACTGCCACAGGCAGGCTCTCGTCAAAAGACCCGAATTTGCAGAACATTCCTGTCAGAAGCGACGCGGGACGAAAAATCCGGCTTGCGTTTACGGCAGAAGGCGGCAAAGTCCTTGTCTCCGCCGATTACTCCCAGATTGAGCTTGTCGTCATGGCCCATCTGAGCGGTGACAAAAATCTGTGCGATGCATTCAACGGCGGTGTTGATGTTCACAAATCCACGGCGGCTTTGATTTACGGAATTTCGCCTGATGATGTTACGTCGGAGCAGCGAAGAATCGCAAAGACAATAAATTTCGGCGTGATGTACGGAATGAGCGCGTTCCGGCTTGCGAATGAAATCGGAATTCCGCGCAAGGAAGCGAAAGACTTCATCGACAACTATTTTGAGATTTATTCAGGAGTGAAAAATTTCTTCGACAAGAACATTGCCCTTGCGGAGCAGAACGGATATGTCACTACGATTTTCGGGCGCAAGCGTCGCATTGCCCAGATAACAAGCCAGAACAAATTCGAGAAAGAAGCTGCTGTCAGAATCGCAAAGAACACGCCAATTCAGGGAAGCGCGGCTGACATCGTAAAAAAAGCGATGATTGATGTTCATTCCGCCCTGAAAGAATCTGGCTCTGGGGCTAAATTGCTTTTGCAGGTGCATGATGAGCTTATTCTTGAATGTGACGATGATGAAAAATCAATTTCTGATACCGTGGCTTTGGTGCGCGAAAAAATGGAAAATGCCGTAAAACTTTCTGTTCCGCTCAAAGTCAGCATTGAGCATGGTTCCAGCTGGGGGAAATTCCACTGATGATATTTTGCGTGACAGGAAAAATGGCAGCCGGAAAAAATTTTATCTGCTCAAAGATGGTTCGTGAGGACAAAAACCTTGTGGCGATTGATTTGGACCAAGCGGCTCATACGGCTATAAATCTTGTTCAGGACAAAATCTTCTCGTGCTTCGGCGAGGAGGCAAAAAAACTTGGGCTGGAGCTGAAAAATCAGGACGGCTCTCTGAACCGTCGGGCTTTGGGAAAACTTCTTTTCTCTGAGCCTGCCCTTCTCAAAAAGCATGAGTCTATCGTTTACCCCAAAGTCATTGAGCTTACGAAAAATTTCATCGCAGAAAGCCAGTCGAACGGAAAATCCGTTCTAATAAATGCCGCTGTCCTTTACAAAACACCTGAGCTTATGGAACTTTGCGAAAAAATCTATTTTGTGACCGCATCTTTACCAAAAAGGCTCGTTCGGGCAAAGCGGCGCGACAAAATACCGCTGGCACAAATCATATCGCGCTTCAAGTCGCAGAGAAATCTTCTTTCCGAGTACAGAAAAACTGGCAAGGAAATTATCATCGTGCGGAATTAGGATTTCGTTGCGGCGGGGGCTTCTTGTGCGCCGCGTATCACCGCGCGGATTTTTTCCGGTATAGGAAGGTTTTTCAGCTCGGCTGATTGCATTTTTGCCGACATTTCTGAGAAAATGCCAAGTGTCATTCCTAAAAGCGTGTCTTTGGGGAATGACACGAAAGCCATGCACTGGGACAACGCTATGACAGCCGAGAGCCTGAGCGATTTTGCCAGCGCGATTATCAGCGAAGTGTCCGTCACGGAAAATTTCCAGACTCGGAAAAGAACTTTACCACCCGGAATGAACATCTGGGAGAGAAAAACAAAAATCCAGAGAAAAAGATGAGGCAGAATCAATATCCGCCTTTTTGATTTTTTTTGCAGAAATAATGAAAGAATCAGTGCAAAAGACAAGAAAATGATATTGTTCACAATGAAAATCAGGACGGAGAATATGACAAGAATCATTATTTTTACTATTGAGCTTTTTTTCCACACGCTTTGTTCTTCCGTGCTTTCCTGATGATTTTTGTTCAGCCCCGCCTCAAAATCTTGCGAAAACTGTTCGTATATGAACGCCGTAAGGATTCCTGAAAAAAGCGAGAAAATCATCATCGGCGCAAGAAGATTCAGAGTTCCGCGCCCGAGGTAAACGGAACACAGGAAAATCTGGACGATTGCGCTTGAAACTGAGCCAATCATTGAGATTCCGTAGACGGAGATGATTTTTTTATGGAAGATTTTGTTCGTTGCGAACATCAAAAGCCCCGATGCGACTGACTGGGCTACGGAAATTATTAAGAAAGGGGAAAAAAGCGTTCCTGCCGTAAGCGAGGCTGCCAGTGATTTTATCAGGCACAAAATGATGAATGACGGAAAATCAAATGTGAGCGAAAAAATTATGATTGCGTTTGAAAGTCCGGGCTTGAAAAAAGGCGTGATTCTTGGAAAAAGCAGTTCCGCGTATGAGAAAAGCAGAGTTAGTGCGCCAAGATACGCAAGTTTATTGCGAGATTGCATCTAAGCCCTCTTCTGAGCTTTCGGAAATGCGCTGGATTATCACATTGTTGGGAAGACACACGAGAATATCGGAAAAACCCTGTGCGACGCAAGTTTTGTTGGGACATGGCGAGCTTAGGATATGTACTTTTCTGTCCTTGATTTCAAACTGAGTTATTCCGATTGCGCCCATGACGCTAAAAACACCGTCTTTTGACAATGCGAATTCGTACTGGGTTCCGTTTGCATTCACAAGAACTTTTCCGCGTTTAGCGGAAAATGTTCTATTTAATAGAAGAATTGATGCTCCCAGAACCAGAAAAAAAATGAGAAAATCCGCGGGCTTTACCGCTGGTTTCTGAATTTGGGTCTTCATTTACGAAAGGCGGATTCGCGCGGCTTTTGCGTGACCGGAAAGACCTTCCGCATCGCCAAGGAACCCGGATGCTTCCGCGCTTTTTATTGCGCCGGCCGAGCCTTGTACAGCCCTGAGCGTTGTTACGGTCTTAAGGAACACACGGACGCTAAGTCCGCCTGTGAACCGCGCACTTCCTGATGTGGGCAGGGTGTGGTTAAGACCAGCGGCGTAGTCTCCGAACACTTCCGCGCTTGCGTGTCCCAAGAAAAGCGAGCCGTAGTTGGTGCAAAGAGAAGCGATTTTGTCTCGCTCAAAGCTCGGATTCATGGCAAGCTCCAGATGCTCAGGAGCTTTTCTGTTCGCGGCTTCTGCTGCTTGCTCAAGCGAGTCGCAGATTATTATGCGACCGCAATTTTCTATGCTTTGCTCTGCCGTTGCTTTTGTTTCCAGCACGGCAAGTTGTTTTTCAATCTCTTTGGCTACGGCATTGGCAAGCTCCACGGAATCAGTCGCCATTACGGGCTGCGCAACGACATCATGCTCCGCCTGGGCGAGAAGGTCAGCCGCAACCCACGCAGGGTTCGCGCTATTGTCCGCGATTATGAAAACTTCCGTAGGTCCGGCAACCATGTCGATTCCGACCGTTCCGTAAACTAGCTTTTTTGCTTCGGCAACGAATTTGTTTCCCGGTCCTACGATTACATCTGCTTTCGGAATTGACTGCGTGCCGAACGCCATCGCTCCGATTGCCTGGCTTCCGCCGCACGCGAACACTTTGTTTACGCCGCAGATGTAAGCCGCCGCCATGATGTTCTCATCGGCATAAGGTTTTCCGCCTACGAAAGGCTTTTGCGGAACACCAAGCCCCTGCTTTTCTGCTTCCGCTTTGTTGTCAGGGTGGACGCGCGGCGGGGTGCATAAGATTACTTCCTTTACTCCGGCGGCGATTGCGGGCGTTATTGTCATTACGACTGTTGATACGAGCGGGAATCTTCCTGCCGGAACATACGCCCCGGCACGCTCAACAGGAATGTTTTTCTGCCCGGTGAAAATTCCTTCCTCAAGCTCTACCTCAAAGTCATCGAAACTTTCGCGCTGCTTTTTTGCGAAGCGGAGTGCAAGGTCATGGCTGTAGCAGATTGACTCATACAACTTAGGATTCTCGGCCTTCATTTTTTCCGCAGCGGCTTTAAGCTCTTCGCCTGGAATCTCAAGCGTTTTTGGCGCGGAAACATCGAATTTCTTTCCGTACTCAGAAAGGGCTTCATCGCCACGCTTTTTTACATCCACGAGAACATCTTTTACAATATCAATTGACGAGCCAAAATCTCTTCCGTCAAAAAAATCGTTGTCTATGTCTTTGTAATTCTGAATCTTAATCATATAACCCGCCCGAAATTAGAGCCTGTTCATTGATGAGAACACTTTCTCTGACATTATGTTGATTTCAACATTCATCTTTTCGCTTGATTCGTTCATTATTTTCCGCAGCTCATCGATTGAAATGTCAGCGTTGTCAAGACTTACCATCATCATCATAACAAAATTCCCAGAGAGAATTGTCTGCGTGATGTCTGCAATATTTATTTTGTGGGAAGCGAGCAATGCGCTTACTTCCGCAATGATACCAACTTTGTCGCTTCCGACGACTGTGATAATAGCGTTCATTCTTCTAATTTTACCGATTTGCATGGCTGACTTCAATGTGGAATCTAGCCGAACTTTCTCATATCATTTATAATCCGAAGGTGGGTGGAAAATATGAAAAAATCAATTCTTGTTCTGATTGCGGCAACATTGCCGTATTTGGGCGCGTTGTCCTCACTTCGCGCAGAAACTCCTGTTGCAATGCCTACGGTTTCAGCTCCGTCAATCGGGAGCGGTTTCTATGCGCCAGGAAGCGCGGATTTTTACGGGCCTTCAAGTCCGTCCGCTATTTCGCGCCCTGCTTCCCCAAAAAGCCCGGCTTCTCCAAAAGCAACTCCGCGCGTAAAGCCAAGCGCGGCGGCAAAAGTAACAGATTCTGCGCCACAGAACTCGGCATTGCTCGCGGTGGCAGATTCCGCTGCTGAAAAACTGGCAGCCGCCCAGAACGGGCTTTCTGGCACGCTCACGGCAAGTGACATCTCTTCGCTGGGAAATCTTGGTTATTTCCGAAATCTTTCTGGGCTGCTTGGCCTTTCAAGGAGCGAAAGCCAAAACTCAGGAGCCGTTGACCTTGAGTCGGTGCTTTCCCAGCTGAACGACCTGAAATCAAAAGTCGATGAGAAAGACAGAAGCCCGGATGTTCTGAAAGCAAGTTTTTCAAATCAGAACGAAGCAGAATCGCGGATACTTCGATTTTCAATCAACGGCTACGATATGAACAAGACTATAAAAACAGTTTATTTCTCAAAAGAAGAAAGCGATGGAACTTTCCTGCTTACCGGGGACAGAATTTATTATGCCGACGGAGCGAACAGAACGGAAACTTTCTATATTCTTTTCAAAACTATGCTGAATGATGAGGGGGTCACAAAATACAAAATCACATCAAGCGTCAGTCAGGAATACGAAAACCCGAATTCGTTCCTTTCCAAGCTTTCCGTTCTTTCGGCTGATGATGAGCTGATAGCGAACAGAACGGGTAATTTCGTTACGATGAAATTTGAAGGCGATGATTTCAAAATGGATTTGCTTCTGGGGCTTGAGCGATGAATTTGCTGCACGAAGGGCTTGTTCGGCTCGGTTTTGAAACTGGCTCGTTCTGCGGGATAAAAACACTTCCAATTTCGGAGCTTGAGCAAAAAATGGAGGCGTACATCAGCGCGCTCCAGGAATATAACGCAAAATTTGACCTCATTAACACTGATGACCATGATGAGATAGCTGTCCGCCATGTTCTTGATTCGCTTTCGGCTCTTCCCGAACTATGCGGAGCAATTTCTGGGCAGTACTCTGAGGACAGCGGATTTTTGATTGCGGACATTGGCTCTGGCGCGGGGCTTCCCGGCATACCTCTGGCTTCCGCGCTCCCGTCGCTTCGGTTTGTGCTTGTGGAGCGCATGACGAAGCGATGTGGTTTTCTGAATCATGTAAAAGAGATTCTTTCCCTTGACAATCTTTCCGTGGAGGAGAACCAGGCGGAGCGGCTTGAGCAGAAACGCTTCGATGTGGCGGTGTTCAGGGCATTTCGTCCGCTGGAAAAGAAAATGACCAAGGTTCTTCTCAGAATTTTGAAGGACGATGGTTTTCTGGCCGCATACAAGGCAAGAAAAAATAAAATAACCGAAGAAATGTCCGCTATTCCTCAGAAAATCGATTACAAAATTATTCCGCTTACAGTTCCGTTCCTTACGGAGAATTCTGATGAAACTGAGGAGCGTGAGAGAAATCTTGTTGTAATAAAAAAAATTGTGGACTTTAACAAATAATGTTGTATAATTGATAGAATAGAATAAAACTTGTTTTTACTAAAGGAGTAAATTATGTCAATTGTTGAAAAATTAAAGAAAAAGTCCCTCGACCAGAAACTTTTCGTTGCGGGAATGCTTTTAACGTTCATCGGGCTTGTTCTTCCATGCGCTTTCAATGTTCCTGACTGGGTGTCAAACACATCCCCAATTAATGTTTTTGTTGCCGCACGCGCACTGAACCTTCCTGGCTCTGCTTACAACGCAACATTCATAATTGTTTTATGGCTTGCTTCTCTTGCTGGAATTTGCACATTCTTGCTCTCATCGTCAATCGTTTCTGAGGCTCTTGTTTGGTTTATCGGTGCCGGATTTGGCATTGCCTCAATAATCACATTGCCGCCTTTCCTTGAGGTAACTCCTGTTGTGGGATACGCAAATGTCGGATGCTACATTGCATTTGTAGGCTGGGTGCTTGCTTTTGTTGCATGGGTTATAGGTGCTTCAAAAGTTAAGCAGGCTGAAATCAGAAAAGAGATATAATAAACTTATTAAGTTATATTGGGTCAATGGCAAATGTTTTTAAGCTATTGGCCGCCACATAAATAAAATCCCCTGCTGTAGTTCAGCGGTAAAACATATCGAACTACAGCAGGGGATTTTTATTCTTTTTCAGCTTGTATTGTTATCGTGCCAGCCTTGCGCTCGGGCGGGCAAACACTTCTTTTGAAAGCGTACCAAGAATTCTGTCGTCAATCTTGGAATATGCCGCAACCGCAAAGTAATAAATCGTGCCGTTCTTTAATCCGTGGAGCGTTACGGAAGTAACATCGCCAAGCCGGACAGGTGAAGACCCTTCAAGGGCAATTCGCCCAAGATATTCGCCAGGACGGTTTCCGTAGTATACAAAATAGCCGCCCGCGTTGTTGTCAACTGATTTGCTCCAGCTTATCGTAACGCTTTCGTCCCCGGCTTCCGCATACACAGTGAACGGAGGAAGCGGGTCATCCTGTTCAGTGTAATGAACATCGATTTGGGTAAGGTTCGGGGTTTGTGCGCCGCCACCGTCAGGAAGAAGCTCGCCCATAACCTGAAAGTATAAGCCCTCAACGCCAGCTATTTTCTTTCCGGGAATGACTTCTTTCCATGCTGGAGGATTCCGTTCCCAGTCGTAGCAGTTGTCCCCGGCGCGCACATAGTAGCGGATTTCCGTTTGCTCAGGAACATTCGCAATCACTTCGATTTTGTTTATTTTTGCGGACGGGGACACAAGGAACGGCTCCGAAACGAACTTTCCGCCGTCGATTTTGTACGGCTCATTTCCAGTCGTGACCACATCATTATCATCTTTTATGCTGGAACTTTTCTCAATCCTGAAGTTATCGATTTTTCCAGAGTAGCTGGAACAAATCTCAATTCCAGCGCGAACTCCGAGGTACGGGTAGCAGACATTTCCGCCTTCATGCCCCGTTTCCGTAATGAACGAAAGGGCTTCCGTCCTTCCGTCAACGCAATATTCCAGAAGTCCGGTTTCTTCGTCAAAGGACAGAGTATGTCTGCTCCATTTTCTTGGAACGATGTTCGTTGTTCCTGAAAGGACAACTTCGGAGGTTTTATAATTCTTGAAAATATTTGTGAACGACCATTTGAGGTGATTGTTATAAAAGAATGCGTTTATCATCTGGTACTTTGAATGTGCGTCAGAGTTCAGGGAAGACCGCCATGTGAAAACTTCTTCGCCGCTTTCCGCAATTGACGGGCAGAGCCAGAATTCAATCGTGAACGAGCCGATGCTTCCAGTTTTTCCGAAGAGCGCGCTCGAATCGCCTTTGAGCAAAAGTCCCTCAGATGCGCCGCGGCTTATTGCAGAGCCTTTCCCGCGCGCTGATTCTCCTGCAGGATAGAGCATATTCTTTACGATTTTGTATCGTCCTGTTGAATCATAGAACTCTTTTCCATCAAAAGTGAGCAGAAGGTCTGTTTCATCGCTCGTGTTCTGAGTGCTTGTAACGAGCTTAAGGGAATCGTAGCCGAACCTTCCTGTTCCAGTCGTTATTCCGAGCAGTGAGCGGACTGAGCCCCAGCCATTTTTTCCGCCCATTGTCAAGATTTTTTCTGCTGCGAACGCAGAAACCGTTTCAAATATCAACAAAAATGCTAAAATCTTTTTCATAATTATGAATACATCAAACAATCCGGATTATGAATCTCTTCACAAAACCGCACTGCAAGCCCCCTCCTCCAGCGGTGTTTATTTATGGCGCAATTCTGACGAAAAAATCATTTACGTCGGAAAAGCAAAAAATCTAAAAAACAGGCTAAGTTCATATTTTTCAGGCGAGAAGCACATCAAAACTCGGCTACTCATTGAGAACGCAAAATCAATCGAATATATAACGACGAACAATGAGTACGAGGCGTTCCTGCTTGAAAATAATCTTATCAAGCAGCACTCACCAAAATATAACATTCAGCTCAAAGATGGAAAATCCTATCCCGTACTAAAAGTTACGAAAGAAGATTTTCCACGTTTCTACAAAACCCGGCAAGTGAAAAAAGACGGGTCCGACTATTTTGGTCCGTTTCCCGATGCTGGTGCGCTCGATACTTTTATCGACACGCTCTACAGGATTTTTCCCGTAAGACATTGCCGAACACTGAAAAAGCGCGATGCACCTTGCATGTATTATCACATCGGACGATGTAAAGCTCCGTGCTGCGATAAAATCGACAAACAGACTTATAATGAATTCATCGGAGAAATCAAATCTCTTCTTAACGGAAAAGACGAAGAAACGATTGCAAAAATCACGGCGGAGATGAAAAAAGCAGCTTCCGAGCTGAACTTTGAAAAAGCCGCCAGAATCAGGGACGGATTGAAAGCCCTGACTGTCATGCAGAACCAGAACATCGTGGAGGATTTTGACTCTGAGGACAGGGATTATATCGCGTGCTACCGGGAGGGCGAACTTGTTTCGTTTACAGTGCTGAGAATCAGAAACGGAAAACTTGGGGCAAGGGACAATTTTAGGACTGTCAGTCTGAACGAGGACAACGAGCTTCTTGAAGAATTTGCAGTTTCTTACTATACGGATGATTCGCAGATTCCACCTAAAATCTTTCTGCCTGAAAATGTCAGTTCTGAGTTTTTGTGCAGGTGGCTCTCAGAAACTTTCGGAGTGACGACGGAAGTGATTACGCTGGGAGAAAAAACTCCAGGCGCGGAGCGAAAGCATCTTGCCGCGCTGGAAATGTGCCTTCACAACGCCAAGGAGGACATCACGCGAAGGTTGCGCGAGCGCGGAGATTTCCCCGCGTTGCAGGAGCTCAAGGACTTGCTCGGGCTTCCGAATCTTCCTGCCAGAATCGAAGGATTCGACATCGCGCATATCGGCGGAAAATTTCCTGTTGCCTCACTTATTTCGTTCTACAACGGAAATCCGGACAAAAAGAATTACCGCGAGTTCCGCCTCAAAACAACGAACGGCGTTATTGACGACTTTGCTTCCATGCGTGAGGTGACTAGCCGCCGCTACTCGCGCCTTCTGAACGAAGGAAAGGAGCTGCCCGACCTTCTCCTGATTGACGGCGGCATTGGTCAGGTGAACGCGGTGGACGGCGTTTTGCGCGCGCTGGGGCTTTCAATCCCGATTGCGGGTCTTGCCAAGCGCGACGAAGAAATCTGGCGGCCTCATGCCTCAAAGCCAATCTGCCTCCCCAAGCGGAGCGACGCGCTCAGGCTTTTGCAGCGCGTCCGTGACGAAACGCACCGCTTTGCCACGAGCAGAAACCAGGAGCTTCGCACCAAGGAAAACGTAATTTCTTCGTTCGCAGAATTGCCGCATATCGGTACGTCACGGGAGAAAATCCTCATAAAGACTTTTATGACGCTGGAGAATCTTGCCGCCGCCCCCGAGTCGGATGTGGCGCAGGCTCTTCATGTTCGGGCCGGAGTTGCGAGCGAGATTCTTCTTGCCGCAAAGAACCTTGCCGAAAAGCGCAGGGAAATTACGGACGCAAAGAAAATGCTTGCGGAGGCACAGCTGGGCGGCAAGTCCCAGTCCGAAGAAAATTATGCGTCGCGCCTTGCGGATTTGGCTCTTGGAAGCGAGCTGAAAGTGGCAGAAAAGTGAAAATCGCACAAAAATGTGCTATACTAAAAAAATCGGGAGGTGCAATATGAGCTATGAAACAGTGCTGGAGCAAGTTCGCTCCGTTCCAGAGGAATATCTTGACGAAGTGTCCGACATGATTGGTTACATTCTTTATCGCCACGAAAAACAGACGGAACGTCAGCAGAAAAAAAGCGGACTTGCAGAGTTTTTTGGTTCAATGCAAATTGACATAGACCCACTTGATATACAGAGGGAAATGAGAAATGAATGGAATTGATTTTATTGCAGATACAAATGCCCTGCTTTATATCTTAAAAAAAGATTCATGTATGATACCATATCTGAACAATGACTTTGGTATTTCTGTCATAACAGAGATGGAGTTGCTTTCATTCAAGGCTCTGACAAATGAAGATGAACTTGTTTTAAGAAGAATGATTTCTTTTTGTGTCGAATTTCCATTGAACACATCCATAAAGCAATTCGCAATCATGGTGCGACGCACATACGGAACAAAGCTTCCAGATGCCATTGTTGCGGCAACGGCAATCGAAAATTCAGTGCCTCTTATTACGGCAGACAAAGGTTTTTCAAAAATCAAAGAGCTTAACCTTGTATTGCTTACTCCCACATTTTGAAAACATCCCGCCTTGCGGACTTGGCTCTTGGCAGCGAGCTGAAAGTGGCGGAGAAATAGGGGAAAAAGAAAAAATCTTGAAAAAAAACTGTTGACATCTTGGAATGGAAACAGTATAATTATTCTGGAATTAGTGGCTCTTTTATGAGTCAAACCGACACGGTGGGAACACCCTCACTCAAAGAGGAGGTATGAAAAATGACATAGCTAGAGTAACAGAAAAACCGACTGAAAGTCAATAAGTTTTTCAGTGAAAAACAGCTTTCAGCAAAAACTGTGTATCGCTTATCAGAAGAAGTGGTTCTTCTGGAGGCATAGGATGACATAGGCTAGGCTTTAAAAAACGCCCAGCAACGGTCTGACAACTGAAATTGATAGACAAAAGGGGGTCTATCAAAAAATAATGTTTTACCGCGACATTAAAATGCGGTGGAGAGAGTATGTATACATACTTTTCCTTCGAGCCTTATATTGCTCGACTAAGAAATATCGGTGCAGAGGAAGAGTTTTTCTCTGACGACAGGACTTGTCAAGCACCAAGCTTGCCAACATTATCAGAACTTCAAACTTTTGCTTCTTTTAGAAGGAATAGAAGTCATCCTAATAGAAGCAAGAAAGATAATACATTTATAAGCATACCACCTTTCCCCACTGATAAAACTTATCTCTTGTGCTATACAAAAAAACAAAGTCTACAACGAAAAAAATTCAATTAGAACTTTTAAAAGACTCTTGGCTCAAAAATGTTTGCTCAATGGCTCGTGGACTAGGAATTGACAAGGTTACCAAGTTAATTCAGGATTATCCATTTGATGACAACTCATTGTCAGCCCCAAATGATTGGGCAAAATTAAAAGCTAAAGCCGAACTTTTTAGTCGTACCGAGCAAAAAACATATCTCGCTGAGATTCATTTCTATGCTCGGAAGCGACATGGACAGCGAGGCTATGATCTTTTTGAGCTTAAAATAACAAAAACACTATATGAAATATAAGTAAAATTTTAATCTGGTAGCGATTCGCAATTTGCGTAATCGCTGCCTTCTAATTCATTTTCATTAACCCATCTATTAAAATGATGATAACCGTATTTAGCCAAAAATGCGTGACCAACAGGACATTTATTTTCGTAAGTCTCAGTAATGTTGTTTTTTTCCATTCGTTTTTTCAGTTCCCTAAACAACTCATCGTAAAAATAATCCCATTTTTTAAATTCCTTGCGTGGAATAGCGTAAGGCTCTCCTGCTTTTGCTTTGGTATCACCACCGATGATTTCAAAGTCATAGAAAGTATTGCTTACGAAACAATAGACCTCTGCGAATGTTTTATCATCAGTATTTTGTTTAAGAATTTTCTTCAATTCAGATATGGTTTCTACAGAAACATTTTCACCTTTCCAAACAATTGGCAGCATTATTTTCTCCTGATTATTAATCGGAACGGAACAAAAAACGAGCGAAAGGAACTAACCCGACAGCTGACGCAGTTAGAATTACTTGGTGGCGGCTTGCAAAAACCCGAGGGGAACTAACCCGACAGCTTTCCATAAAGGCTTTAGCCCACGCGGTCAGAATTACAATGCGGCGTACTCACCAAAACCTTTCGGGATATAGCTTAGAGATAAATCCTGAGAAAGTCAATTCTTGAAAAATCACTTGGTTATGATATTATAGAAGCTGGCAGATGAGCATGGTGTTATCTGAACAACGGATTAGAGGTAAAAATATGGTATATGATTACATGGCTTTTCCAGATGGAACGGAGGTAGTTCATACTCAGATTCTTAACGCAGAAACGAATCCTACCGTCGAGGTGAATTTTGAGCGTCCGACACCTAACGGTTTTGATTCTGCCAGATGCGAACTGCCCAGTTACAAATGGATTGAGCGCGACGGAAATTATTCTGATGCTGAAATAAAGGGATTTGAAGAATTTTTGAGGAACAATGCACACCTTATATTCAAATTTGCAAAGAAAGGTGGGATTTGTGCCTAATCTTTTCAGAATCAAAGGGTATTACATTTATTTTTGGTCGAATGAAAACGATGAGCCTGTTCATGTTCATATAAGTGAGGGGCAGCCAACGGAAAATGCGACTAAAATCTGGCTCACTTCAAAAGGCGGTTGTATCGTCGCGCATAACAAAAGCAAAATTCCTCAAGCCAAATTGAATGACCTGCTGGATGCAATACAAGCCCAGTTCTTCTATATCTGTCAAAAATGGACTTCTGCATTCAAATCTGAGGTTAAATTTTATTGCTGAATAAAGCATCTTTTTGGGGCAAGAAAAACTTTCTTGCCCCATTAGGTATTTTTCCAAATAAAAAGAAAGGAACTAACTCGACGATTGACGCAGTTAGAATTACTTAGTGGCGACTCACAAAAACCCGAAGGAACTAACCCGACAGCTTTCCATGAAGGCTTTAGCCCACGCAGTTAGAATTACATTGCGGCGTACTCACCAAAACCTTTCGACGACAGACTACAGGAATAAGCGAAGTATTCGCTTCGCGAAATTAATTTTGCCTGCCTATCGGCAGACAAAATCCAAAACACCGCATATCGTCTCGCACCCGCGTTTACCGAGTCAGTTTTCTGTACACGGTCTTGTGCGGGATGTCGTCGGAGATTCCAAGAACAGATTTTTTCCATTCAACATATTCGGTCCAGTTTCCCTCAAAGAATTTAACCTCAGAGTTGTTCTCGAACGCAAGAATATGCGTGCAGATTCTGTCCAAAAAATAGCGGTCGTGGCTTATGACCATGACGACTCCTGCAAATTGATTTATTGCTTCTTCCAGAGAACGAGTCGTCGTAATGTCCAAATCGTTCGTAGGCTCATCGAGCAAAAGGACATTTCCTGCTTCTTTGAACATAAGTCCCATATTCAGCCTGTTTTTCTCTCCGCCTGAAAGCACGCTGATTTTTTTGTTCTGGTCGGCGGAGTTGAAATTGAACCATGAGCAGTAGGCATGGGCATTTATTTCGCGAATTGCGCCGTTAATCGCGTGACCTTTCTCATCGACAGCTCCTAGCTTAACAAGGTCTGAGCCGCCAGAAAGAGTCTCGTACACGGTTTTGTTCGGGTCAAGTTTGCTTCTCATCTGGTCAACATACACCAGCTTTACCGTGTTTCCGATTTTGATTTCTCCTGAGTCAGGCTTTTCCTCGCCTGCTTTTCCGCCAGGAAGCTCCACCTTTTGACCTGCCGCACTTGCAATCATCTTGAACAAAGTCGTCTTTCCGGCTCCGTTCGGTCCGACTATGCCAACGACAGCTCCTGCTGGAATGTGGAAATCAAGGTTCTCAAAAAGAACTCTCTCATCGAATGATTTTGTGACTTTCTCCGCGTCAACAACAACGCTTCCGAGCCGTGGACCTGCGGGAATTGAAATTTGCGTGTCCTTGAGCTGTACGCGTTTTGATTCTTCGGCAAGAAGAGCCTCGTACTTGGTGATATGCTCCTTGTGCTTGGCCTGCCGACCTTTAGCCCCAGCATGAATCCATTCAAGCTCTTCCTGCATCTCGCGTCTTCGCACGGAAGCTTGCTTTTCTTCAAGCGCAAGTCGTTTTTCCTTAGCCTCAAGCCACTGGGTGTAGTTTCCTTTGAACGGGTAGCCTTCGCCCCTGTCCATTTCCAAAATCCAGCCAGCAACATTATCAAGAAAGTAGCGGTCGTGGGTTATAGCTATGATTGTGCCGGGATAGTCTTTCAGATGACGCTCAAGCCATGCGACGGTTTCCGCATCCAAATGGTTCGTAGGCTCGTCCAGAAGAAGGATGTCCGGTTTTTGAAGAAGAAGCCTGCACAAAGCCACTCGGCGGCGTTCTCCGCCCGAAAGCACATCCACGACTTGATCGCCGGGCGGGCAGCGAAGCGCGTCCATCGCAAGCTCCAAGTTTGCATCTAAGTTCCATGCGTCGGCTGCGTCCAGTTTTTCCTGAATTTCTGCCTGACGCGCGCACAACTTGTCAAAATCTGCGTCCGGGTCGCCGAACGCTTCGTTCACCTTGTCAAATTCGGCGAGCAAGTCTGTAATTGGCTTGACACCTTCCTTAACGATGTCAAGCACCGTCTTTCCAGGCTCAAGGTACGGCTCCTGCTCAAGATAGCCCATAGAATAACCGTCAAGCAGCTTTGTTTCACCGGTATAATCTTTGTCGATTCCGGCGAAAATCTTGAACAGACTTGATTTTCCCGCGCCGTTCTCTCCGATAACGCCGATTTTTGCTCCATAGTAATAAGAAATCGAAATGTCTTTGAGAACTACTTTCGTTCCGTATGCGCGTGAGACACGCTCCATCGTGTAAATTATTTTCTTGTCGTCGAATGTTTTTGCCATATTTCTGATTATAGCAGAATTTACGAGTTTGCAAAGCCAAAGATGGCAATCCGTTCTGAGCTTTAGAACCAATCTGAGGAGCAGCCCCAGAACAATCAGGCTCCAAGTCGCAAAAAGTGCGCGCTTCCAGAAAAGACAGGGCTTTCCGCGCGGTGCAGGGTAAGCGGTATTTGTCTCAGTCGCTACGCTCCTTCGCACCCTGCAAGCGCTCCAAGCCCTTCTGCTTTTCTTCACGCTGCGCACTTT
>JAFSJW010000095.1 GCA_017449265.1 Treponema sp. | reverse complement strand
CGGCCTCACGGATTCCTTTGACAGCCGCAAAGTCAGAGAGAATTTCAGCCCCGTAAGAAGTGTGTTTTTTCATCTCGGCCCATTCTTCATCAGAAAGTTTTCCAGGCTTGCACAAAATTTCTTTTGGAATCAGAACTTTTCCGACATCATGCATCATTCCCATATAATAGATGTTTTTTTGGAATTCTTCATCGAAGCCCATTTCTTTTGCAATTTCTTTTGAATAGAAGCCTACATGAGAGGAGTGTATTTTTGTGTATTCATCGCGGGTATCGATAAAGCGGGCACAAAGTTTTAAGAGACTGTCGATTTTTTCGTCATCGATTGCAGACTGAATCTTGATAGTTCGGTAAAAAAACAGAGAGACAATCAATACAATCAAAGAGACGGCGAGACAAACAAGGGCTGTGATACAAGACGCTTCTTTTAGAGGATTTCGGACAAATCTTCCGATAAGTATGAAATCACTTTTTTGCATAAGCTCATTCGTGTAAAGAACGAAGCCAAGCTTGATGCTGTTCTTCGGATGAATCTCCGTGGTGAAGAATTGGTCAAGACCTGTTATCGATATTTTGCCGGGAGTAGGAACATATTCCGCATTCCAGCTTGAATCAATCCTTGCCTCTTCGGGGACAGTCATGCTAAGTTCCCAGTCCAGGAAAGGATATTTTGAATTGTTGTAAATATAGATGTCGTACTGACTTCCCCAAGTACCGTTCCCTTCCTGCCAGCAGTTTTTTACGCCCTCGCTCTTAAAAGGAATTTCCATTTTGATGTCCAGCTGAAGTGTGCCGGATGTAGAATAGCCAGTTTTAGTGTATGTAATTACGGTTTTATTCTGGAAGAAAATCCACACGGACATAAAAGCAAAAAAGATAAAACTGACAAGAAAAGCAAGCAAAGAGAACGAGATGATTTTATTTTTTCTGACGAAGAAAAGCAGGTCTCTTAAGAAGGAATCTTTCATATGGTATAAGAATATTTTACCATCAAAGAATTTAGATGTCGAGTTTTATTCAGATTTATTTCAGATTTTTCGAATCAGTTTTTCTTTGCTCAGAAATAGAATTTCTTTCCCAGAAAACGCCATCCTTGTAACCCTGAATTTCTTTATTTGACTCAGCCTGAAGAAGCCGTTTTTGCGCAAAAAGGCAGTATTCTTCGGAAAGCTCCACACCGACAAAATGACGGTTAAGCTTTTTCGCCACAACGCTCGCAGTACCGCTTCCGAGGAAAGGGTCAAAAACAATGTCTCCCGTTTTTGAACTTGCCAGAACAAGCTTTGCGTAGAGTTTTTCGGGCTTCTGGGTGGGGTGGTCGGTGTTCTCCGGCATTGACCAGAAGGGAATTGAAATATCGTCCCAAAAATTGCCCGGATGAGTGAGGCGGAAATTTCCCTCGTTGCCCTCTTCCCAGTCTTTGGGCTTGCCGTTTTCTCTGTATGGGGCGATGACTTTTCTCTTCATTTTGACCGCTTGTACATCGAAATAGTAGTCGTCCGGATTTTTGACCGCAAACCAGATGTCTTCCATTGCGTTTTTCCAGTTTGATGAAGCCCCCCTGCCCTTCTCTCTCTGCCATGTAATTCGGTTGAGAATCGTAAGTTCGCTTTCGACAGCCCGCTGGAGTGAAGAAGTGCATTTCCAATCACCGCAGATGTAAAGGGAGCCAGTCGGTTTGAGTTTTTTGCACACGAGCGGAAACCATGTTGCAAGATACTCGTCGTAGGCTTTTTGATTTCGTGCATTGAAAACCTTTCCGCCAAAATTCTTCGTGAGATTGTAAGGCGGGTCGATTATGATGAGGTCAGCGAACTCGTCGGGTAAAAGCGGAAGAGCCTCAAGGATGTCAGAATTTATTGTTTTGTCGAGGATTTGTGCGATTGGGACAGGAGAACTGTCATTTTGAAGCGAGCGCAAGTCTTCTGTATTAAGAAGTTCTTTTTTAAGAGAAGGAATTTCGTTTTCTTCAAGCGTAAGCGTTCTGTTCCGAGGAGCTTTTTCTTTTTTCATTATTTAGATTTTATCGAAATCAGGATTTTTACTCAAACCAGTTTTCAAGCATGAGTGTCGAGACTTCCTGAATCGGCTCAAAGTGTTTTGTGTTGCGTGTTACCAGAACCATGCAGTTTGAGATTGCAATTGCAGCAATTTGAGCATCTTGGAAATCAATCGAGATTCCTTTTGCTCTCAATCGTGCCGTGATATCCGCCTGTATAAGCGCCGCATGATTATCGTACTGGAGAATTTCGTAATGAGACTGGATATCGTTAATAAATTTATCATAGAGGAAATCTTTCTTTTTTCCTTCTGGCATAATATTCACACCAAAAAGAAGTTCATTCCAGCCTGTTGACGACAATACACAAAAATTTTCATATTTGCGCAAATTCTTCATAACATTTTCGTTGGGCTTTGGACGAAACGGCTCAGAAATTACATTCGTATCAAGCAATAAATAAGGCCTTACCATATTTTACACCCCGTCAAAAAGATGCTCGGCACCAGGCCGTCCAAAGTAGTTTCTATCCCTGATTGAGTCAAAATACTCCGTGTAATCAAAATCATCGTCCTCAAGACCATATTCCACACGAGAGTCGTGAAGTTTATCAGCGAGACTTTTTCGGGGAGAAGCATTCATTGCTTCGAAATCTTCTTTTGAAACGAGATAAGCAACCTCTTTGTTACGGCGTGTAATCGGAATCGGGCCTTCGGTTTCGGCTTTGTGGATAAAAAACGGCAATTTATTCTTTGCCTCAAAAATTGGAACTGCGTTCATAAACATTTCCTCCTTCTTCGGCTTTTATTGTCGCATACAGATAGCTATATGTCAATAAAATAGCTATTTCAAGCGAAGATTATTCACTAACTTTCACCTTATCTGGATTTTCCTTGTGTTCGCCGATGATTTTTTCCATCCATGTCATGTGGTACCAACGACCGAATTTTGAAACACAATTTTTGAAGTCACCGACTTTTTTGAAACCCAGATGCGAATGAAAATCAACGCTGTTATTCGTGAGATATTCGTCGTCTTTTTCGGGATAGGCGATGCAAGCGTAAAGATTCACGATTCCCATTTTTTTTAGCTCGTCTTCAAGAGAAGCATACAAAGCCCGACCCAAGCCCTGACCGTGAGCATCTTTATCGAGATAAATGCTGAGCTCCACGCTCCACTGATAAGCATCCCGCTCCTTGAAAGAGCCAGCATAAGCGTAACCAAGGATTTTTCCGCCGTCTTCAACACATAGACAGGGATATTTTTTGAGTGTGTGCGAGATCCGACCACGAAATTCTTCAAGCGACGGAATTTCGTATTCAAAAGTTATCGCCGTGTTAAGGACATAGTGCTTATATATAGAAAGAAGCGACTCCGCATCATCAGGAGTGACAGTTCGGATTTTATAAGACATGGAAGAATTATAGCAGAAAAGTAGAAAGTGGAAAACGGAAAGAGGAGAGTGGAAAGAGAAAAATGGGAAGAGAAAAACAAACAGCGCAAATGATTTTTTTTGCCATCTGCGCTGTTTGAAACTAAGAGAATTTTTTACTCTTGTTCGAAAAGATTATCCATTTAGTCTCCATTTTCAACGGTGTCAGCAGAAACAAATATTCCCTCTACAGTGACATCGTATTGTGGCATGGTGAAAGTGCCTGTCTTTTTATCTTCTGAAAGAGTTACTGTGACAGGGCTTTGACCGCCATATGTTCCTCCCCACCTGTAAGAAACATCATAAGATGCAATCTTAACTTTGTAGCCATCATTAGGTGCAAAAGTGAGAGTTATCTTGTCTCCTGCCACTGCCGTTTTCGGAGAAGCCGAAACTGTACCACCGGTGATTGAGTCCGCAATCGTGATTGTGTGAACAATTGCTTTGAATGTCGCCGAGATTGTCACATCTTTTTCCGGCATGGTAAAAGAAGTCTTGTAATAATGACTTTCACCTGAATATCCACGACCAGATTCACTAGGTTCTGCGAATTGAACATTGTTTCCATCAGAATCTTTTATGAGCAGAGTGTCAAGTTCATAATCATCATCAGGATATAGCCAAACCTCTATCTTGCTTCCAGGAACGCCCAAAGTGTCAATATTCTTGTCCGTTTTTCCTTCTTCAAGATTTATCCTACCAGTTTTTGGCTGAGTTGCGGTGATTTTTTTCGTTGGCAGTTCGTTAAATTCTGCGCTGAAAGTAACATTGCCCGCCGGCATGACGAATGTGTACGCCTCCTGAGTTTCGCTTTTCGTAAGCTCAATGTCGGTTCCGTTTGCAGAAGCAGAAATTTTCTTTACAGAATACATTGCGCTTTTCGGCTCAACAAAAACCGTTAGCTCAAGGCCTTCCCAAAAATTAGAATTCCTTCCTACGGCAAATGTCGGCTTCGAGACGGAAATCTTAGCTTTTTCGCTAATATCGCTAGGGAAAGTGATTGAATATCGAGTCACAGATTTGAAAGAAACAGTAATAGTAACATCACTTTCCGGCATTACAAAACTGTATGGGTAGTTGATATTTCCGTCCCATTCACCGACACTTTCTTTTCCAGAAGATGTCAACTCAACTTTATTTCCCGAAGCATCGACCGCAGAGATTGAATCAAGCACGACACCTTGATGAGAAGTTCTGGCATAAGCATTGAAAGAAACGGTTTTTCCGGCAGAATACACTGTCTCACCGTAAGTATCACCGTTAAAGGCAGGTTCTGTTCCGCCATAACTCCAAGTATAACCGGCAGCAATATGTGTACTGACCTTGTACTTTGTGCCTTCAGCCATGAATTCTACGGAAACCGTAACATCGCTCTTTGGCATGGTGAATGTGTAATATTCAGTGCCACTGTAAATTTGTTTATAGGCTACAGAAATTTCAGTTCCTTTCTCGTCAAGGACTTTGACTTTTTTGATTTCATAGCCAGAGTTCGGCGTAACTTGTATTTCAGTTGTTTCCCCAACAGTCCGGCTAGCATACTGGCAATATACAGTGCCATTTTGAGGCTGTGTAACGGTAATATTGAACACGCTTGATTCTGGCAGTGCATCTACAGCTGTGAGAGTTCCGTCCACAGGATAAAGAGTCGTTCCGTCGTAAAGCATAACGATGGAAACACGAGTCGTATCTGTGGACGGCTGATTTGTCCACTTTCCGTCTTTAGAATCTTCACCACCAGATGTCGATGTCGATTTTTTCGTTCCATTCAATGTGAGAATGCCATTGTTGTTTATGAATTCTCCGCTTGAAGTCGAATTTTCGGTACCTGAGAATTTTGACCACTTGTTTTCGACTACGGTACCAGAAGAGTCTTTATAGTCATAATTAGAGTTTCTAGAATGAGTTGAAGAGCTTGAACCAGTGAATGTTTTATTACTATTGAAGGTATAGCTCTCAGAACCTGAACTTTCTGCAACTTCTGTAAAGACGCAAGTTACCGCTGCTCCATTTTCAAGAGTATCAGGATAAGAATTTTCATAAGTGTCACCTTCGCCATTCCAACTTCTAGAGAATGTAGCGTAAAGACCAGTTCCGCTTGTACGATCAAGTTTTTTTATTTCACCATCTGACAGATAGATTGTAGAAGCAACCTTTATAAAAGAGTATGCGGCACCATCACCGTGCTTTCCTTGATTTTCTGTATCAGAATAAAGCAAAGAGCCGTCTTTGTAAGTGTATGTAGCCCCACCATAAGTTGCCTTTGAATATACTCCGTTATAGATAGTAAAATATGTCTCTGTCGCAGTTGAGCCGTCTGCTGAAAACGAAAGATACCTTTCTGAGCCGTTCTGACCATTTACAGATTCACCGATTCTGAAAATCTTATTTGCCATTTCCTTTGCGCTCGGAACCGAAATCGTGACAGAAGGTGTATCCTCTTGTGTTGCTGGCTCTTCCTCTTTTTGCTTAACAGGCACTTCAACCTTTACTTCAGGTACAGTAGCTTCGAAAGTTTTGTTTTCTTTAACCTCAAATGTGAAAGTGTTGTTTGTGCTATCGTTCTTTGAGACATCAACAAGCTCGCCTTCTTCACTCAGAGCCTTTTCAACTTTAAGTTCAAGACTAAATCCGCCAGATGTTGCCCCACTGACAGCTTGGGCAATCGTATTGAACTGCTCGATGTCACCAGTGTAAGAACCACTGCATATCGCTTTAAAATCACCGGAAGAGTCCTTTTTGTACAGAGTCCATTTACCACCTTTACCAGCTGGATTTGGAACTGGTTGTGAGGAACGCATACTTGCATTATCACCCGATTCTGTCTCCGTGAATTCGTATTTCGAATCATCGCCAGCCATAACAGTCACTGTTTTTTGACTTAATTCGTTTGTTGTCGATGTGACACTATTAGATGAAATTGTACCAGAAGTAGAGACGCTTTGAACGGTCTCAGTTTTTGTAGTGTCTTTAGGCGGTGGAAGATTAGCACCATCATCATCATCTCCGCTAGAACATGCGGAAAAAGAAAAGAGCATTGCCACAGAAATCATGGCAAAAAGGAAAGTTCTAAAGGGAGTTAGTACCCCCCCCCATAGTATACTAGTTTTATTCATAGTATTCCTCCTGTTTAGGATTTTAAGAGATAGAGTCAAACCTATGCCCCAAATTAGTTTAATTATAACTTAAAAATCTCAGAAATCAAGAAGGAATTGAAATAATTTGAAAAAAAGCGTCACCAGAAACTACACATTGTGTTGCGTGGCTTCCGATGACACTTCTACAATAGAAAGTGCCTAACTTTCAGTTTTCAACTTTTCACTTCTTAGAAAGAACTTCCCGCACCCGCATGAGACTGAACATTGCTCTTTGCGTTTGAGGTTGAGTCGAGCGAGTAAGAGTAGCTTGGAGTGAACGGCTTACTTGAAACTGTGCTAGAGTTACAGCCTTTTGACGAGCTGTCAGAATTTCCGCTTGAGTAGAGTTTTCCGTAAGAATCTTTGAAGCTATAATACATTCCGCTTCCGAAGATATTGTTCTCTGCAACGATGAGAGCGTTCTTTCGGACACCGACACCGTACTGCTGAGTGTATCGTGAGCCAGAAGCGTCGTAAACATTGTTGAACATGTGGAGCCTTGTGTTCCTTACCATTGGAAGACGCTGGCCGCAGTTGTAGAAGTAGTTGTGGTGCAGGGTGACGGTTCTCGTTGAGTTAGAGCCGTCTGAGTCGCTTGAACCAATCAGCATGGTCTTGTCGTGATCCTGGAAGCGGTTCCATGAAATCGTGATGTTCTT
>JAFSJW010000094.1 GCA_017449265.1 Treponema sp. | reverse complement strand
CGTAAAAATTTTTTGGATTTGATTCAAGCTCATCTATGTCAATGTAGACAATCTGCTCCGAATTTTGTTCGGTCTGTGTAACTTCATTGAGGAAGTTGCCCAAGCCGCCGTTATTCTCTTCCAAAATTATCTCTCCTCACCGGTTACTTGAAAAATTTCCTGCAAACTTGTTCCAGCCGAGTTACTCTGTCGTTCAGACTTCTTATCACGGGATTATTTTCGATTCCGTCGCTATTTTTTCCTGCCAACAGATTTTCTAACGGCACTTGCAATACCTTCGCCATTTCCACCAAAATTTCTATGGCATGAGGTTCTTTTTCGCCGCGTTCCCAATTTGTCAGCGTATTTCGTGATATTCCGAGCCGCTCAGCCATTTCGTAACTTGTTATGCCGCGTTCTTTCCGTAATTCGCGTATACGCACTCCAAAATTTTCCATTTCTCGCCACCCAATTTTTTCAAAGACATTTTTTTATCCGCTGAGCGAACTCTGTCAAAATTTTTTCCAACTCAGTACCCTTTTGGGAATCAATATGCAACTGCACAATCTCTTCAAGTTTCGGTATCATCTCCCGCGCTATTTTTACGTCGTGGCGCAAGCTGTCGTTGTGAGCGACCGTGCCTTCTTCGCTTATCGCTATCAACTTATGCAATTCTTCCTTGATGTATTCCAAATGCTCAATCAGTTCCATAATTTTATCGGTGCCAGATTTTTCATAGTCAGTCAGCTGAATTTCGATAGCGATTTTTTTCAGATGAATGCGGCTGTAGTCCATGTACTGGTCTATCAACGTCTCCAGCGTCGAAATGTTCCCGTAAGAGATTATGTGCTTTAATTTTCGGTTTTCCTCGCGTACCCGTTTTAATTCCCGACGGAGTTTTTCATTGTCCTCCGCAGTATGATTTTTATTTTCGCTCGCACAACCAAGCATCGACTACCCCCAAACAACAATTTTTCTACTAAGTCCTTATGCTACACTTATTTTGCCAACTCGTATAACACAATTCTGCAAGTCGGCAAAAAAAATCGCCTGATTAGTATCAGACGCGAAAAATTTTTGTGCAGTTAGTTGAAGTAGTAGAATTGCTCCTGAAAAAGTCGAAGATAATGGAGAATCGTGGTGTGCGAAGTTCCGATAAGCCGTTCAAGGTCGGCTAAAGGCAAATTATGATTCAAAATTTTAGTTTTGATAGTTCTGTAACTAATATCTTGAGAATCGGAGACGAGAAAAATATTTATGGCAAAAAGCAAGTTCTGATAGATATTCAATTTTGCTTTAAGAGAGTTCAGAACGGCGGTATCAGCATGACCGTACTCCTCATAGAAAACGATAGTGCGTTCGAGAACGAAAATGAGAGCCTCAACTTTGTTGCGAGAGAAAATGTCGTCTACCGGAAGGCGATACTCCAATAAAGACGCTATTTGACCTAAAAATTTATCGCGCCAGCGTTGCAAACCATTTGTGTGAACATTCAACTTCATAGAGACTTGAACAAAAGAATGGTCGAAAAAATATTTATCGCGAAGGAATATAAATTCTTCAGGCGAAGAATCGGCAAGCACAGCTGCAACGAGCATATCGTTATTTTCTTCGACGAGAAGTCGCGTTTTCAATTTTAATATTTTATCGGTATCATTCATGGAACAGAAATTTTGAAGAAATTCAATTTCATCGTGGGTTTGTTGAGAACAGCGGAAAAAGTGAATAAGGGCTTGTTTAGCAAGAGCGAGTTTCAGTTTAGGGATAGCGTAAGACAAGAAAATCCCCCCTCAATGTTCAACGAGCAGAATATCCTCTATTTCACTGGTGACTGAATGGAGATACTCCAGAAAATTAAGCATTTCAGAGCGTTCATCCTCATTGACGCGATAAATTTCCATTTCCTTGACAAGTTGCATAAGATAAAAGTCAGACATGGATTTATATTCCTTGATTATTTGGGTCATAGGCGAAATATCGCAATAGGCAAGAATATTTTCCAAAGCATGGCAGCGTTGTTGCAATTTATCTATGCGTTCGGAGTTTAGGCGCACTTTGTCCTTGAGAGATTGATAATCAGGCGGCGGGACTTCGATAATTCTCTCCGCATGGCATTCGTTATCGTCATTAGGGTTTTGAACTTCCTTTTTATCGGCATCATTGTTCATGATTGAAAATCACTCCATAGAAAGTAATTCAGGTCAAAAACGCGGGTACTGTAGCACTTTTGAAGTAAAATTACAAGCCGATACAAAAAAACAGGAAGAAACGATAACAAATTTCTTCCCGAATCAGAGTAATTTCTTTTTTATGGCTCAACGGCAAGCGGCGGCGTGACGAGTGCAATCTTCTACAAGATTATGAACGTCTTCCTTGCTCGGAACGGTCGGAGAACATTTGAGGATAGTGCAAGAGATGCTGTCTTTAGAAAATCCTGCGTCGATAAGCGCAGTTACAGTTTTTTCATCGAGAGAATCAGACCATTGGTCGTTTGGAGTTGTAAAATGTTTTCGAGCGAAGGCTAAAAAGCTTTTTTCGCACAAAGAATCGGGCTGACCGTTCAAAATGAAATCTATTCGGCGATTTTTTTCCAAGTCCAAACTGATTCTGTCATTTTCGTCGGAATTGGCGTCGTCGTTGAGCAAATGAACGAGTTCGGCGGAACGCAGAGCAAGTTGGTCGTATTCTTCCTGCTGCGGGAAGGGGACTTTCAATTCTTCTGTGCCGGTTTTGATTTTGTCGAGCAGGTTTTCAATCTCGCGTTCGGTATCTTGAGCGTATTTTTGGCGAGCGTTAGCCATTTCGATGATTCGATTGATATTATCGCCCGACACGGCGGAAGAATTTTTGCGCAGGGAAACATTGCCTTCGAGAATCAATTCTTCGTGCAAAAAAGGCGGCTCAAAAGCGGTGGAGATGTGCAAACCTTTGTATTCGCCTGACAAGCCGTGCAAAGGCGACCGCGAAGTCCCATTTTTCTTGAGCAAAGTGGAAATGTAGTTGGAAGCCTCTTTTTTGTCGGAGAAAGTTTTGCCGTTGAGCATGATAGAAAATTTTTCCTGCCCGTCTTCGCCGAGAACGGTGTTTTGCCGAATAATTTCAATGTCCTTGTTAATTTTTTCGAGCCGCGCCTTGTATTCTTGAATTTTTTTGGGATAAGTGTGAGTAATTTTGTGTTCTAGTTGCTCGTGAGCCTTGAGAAATTCAACCATAGCGATTTTTAGGCGTTCGAGTTTAACATCAATGTCCATTTTCTCCTTGATGAGCGGATTGCCGGTCGCAATGGCTTTTATTTCAGCGTAAGAAAGCGTCGCCTCGTCAACGTCGTCTGCAGAGCGAACCGGCGTCTTTGATGTCATAATCTGCGAAATGAATCGCTGCTTATTCTCAAGAATCTGCCAAAGATAGGCGTCAAAGGTTCCTTCAGTGACGTAACGGAAAATTTTGACGTGTTTGTTCTCGTTGCCTTGCCGAATGATTCTGCCGGAGCGTTGCTCAAGATCGCTCGGTCGCCACGGTACATCGAGGTCGTGCAGAGCAATCAACTTGTCTTGGACGTTTGTGCCGGTACCCATCATCACGGTCGAGCCGAGCAAAATGCGTACTTCGCCCTTACGAACTTTCTCAAAGAGAGCGTCCTTTTCCTTTTCGTTCTTAGCGTTTTGAATGAAGGCAATTTCATCGGGCTTGACACCTGCGACAATCAATTTTTCGCGAATGTCATCGTAGACGTTGAAAAATTTGGACGGCGTAGATTGGTCGCAGAAAATCATTTGAGTGGAGTGTTGCGTCTTTGTCGATTCGTAAACGTCGAGAACATTTTTGACGCAGACATTAACTTTGCTGTTTGGGTCGTCAGGCAATTCGAGATTCATAAGCCGCTGGTCGAGAGCGAGTTTCCTGCCGTCGTTGACGATTTTAAGCATATTGTCTTCTTCCGGCTCAACTTGCTTTTCACGAACAAGACGTGCGCGGTCGGAAAGTTCATCAACCATATCTTTTTGAGCGTCAGAGGCGGGGACGCGGTTAATGATAAATTCAGCCTCCGGCACGTCGAGATTGAGTTGATCAGCCGTTTTGATGTCCGCTATTTCCTTGAACATTGCCATAAGCTCAGGAAGATTGTAGAATTTAGCGAAGCGAGTTTTCGTTCTGAACCCTTTGCCTTCCGGCGACAACTCAACGGCTGTGACTGTTTTGCCGAAGTTGGACGCCCACCTGTCGAAAAAGCCCAAACCCTCTTCTCTCAATCGGTCGGGTTGCAAATAGCGTTGCAT
>JAFSJW010000093.1 GCA_017449265.1 Treponema sp. | reverse complement strand
GGAGCACCCAGTTGCAAGAACATCTTATGGCAACGCTCTTGACAAGGGTGACACAACTGCAACACAGCAGGGTCTTGATGTAGCTTTCGCTATCCCTGTTTTGTTCAGAGTTAAGATGTAATTTTAGCTAAGTGCTAATAATTAGGACTGTCCGAAAAGGGCAGTCCTTTTTTTATTCAGGGGAGTTCCCCTGAACACCCGTAATTGGAGGGAAGAAAACCCTCTACTTCCGAAGCGCGAAGATTCGCTTCGCAAAATATGCGATATGTAATCTAGACTCTCCTATTTTGGATTGCTTTTTAGAAGAATTCTAAAACAAAACGAATTAGAGATTCGGGCTTGGTCGGGAGAGATTCCGAGAATAGAATTGCTTCTAGACCTTTGAACTAATTGTTAATTAGGGCTGAGTCGGAGCTGATTGCTCCCCAGAATGCTTCTAAGCATGAAAACTACCTGCTAACTTGGACTGGTCGAGGTTGCTTGCAAGAGATTTCTTCTTAGCTTGGAACTAATTGCTAATTAGGGCTGAGTCGGGGCTGGATTGCTCTCTAGAATAGTTCTAAAATACAGAACGAATCTCAGATTTAGGCATGTCGGGACTAGATTGCTTTTGGGCTGGATTCTGGAGCTTGAAACGGATTGTCAACCCGGGGCTTGGTCGGGGCATATTCCGAGAATAGAATTGCTTCTAGAGCTTGGAACTAATTGTTAATTAGGGCTGAGTCGGGGCTGGATTGCTCTCTAGAATAGTTCTAAAATACAGAACGAATCTCAGATTTCGGCATGTCGGGACTAGATTGCTTTTGGGCTGGATTCTGGGGCTTGAAACGGATTGTCAGCTCGGGCTTGGTCGGGGCATATTCCGAGAATGGAATTGCTTCTAGAGCTTGGAACTAATTGCTAATTCGGGCTTGGTCGGGGCTGATTGTAAACAAACTGCATCTAACATTTAGAACTTATCAATACAGGTCTAATTCCAGACGGGGTTTCGGGGTGTCCCCGAATCGCATCACCCAAACAAACAATCTGTTCTAAACTCTAGGGATTTCTTTTTCAACTAAGCGCAACCGTGGATTCTGCCGAAAATGAAAAAGCACGGTCATAGGAGAAATCCGAAGGAACTGGCGGTTGCTCTTCAAACTCTACCGTTGTCTTAGGACGGCGGAATCTGACTTTGGGGGCTGCAATGACGGAGATTCGCTTCGCGAACTCCAACGAGATTTTGCTTCGCAAAACTCTCAGTATTCTTACGCCGTTATTTGCTTGGTAATTGCGCTCTCTTGCTAATAACAGGGAGTAAAAAATAACCGCCTAAGTCTTCGACAACTTGGCGGTTTTTCAAAAAAAAACACTAACGAAGACCAACCGTAGTTTTGGGGAATGTTTCGAGCATTCCCGTGGCTGTGCTTCTTCTTTAAATATATCGGATTCTGAGAAAAAAATCCACACTTTTTCCGCCCTGACCAAGCCCAAATCAGAGATTCATTCCAAGCCTGGAACCAATCCCCAATAAGCAGCCTACTCCCCAAAAAAACACCCCGAATCGCATCACCCAAACAAACAATCTGTTTTAAACTCTAGGGATTTCTTTTTCAACTAAGCGCAACCGTGGATTTTGCCGAAAATCAAATAAGTTTCACTCGTGGAACTGCACAGTCATAGGAACTTTCACAGTGCTGATAAGGCTGGCGGTTGGTCTTTCTGGCTCTAGTGGTCTTGCTGTATAGCGAGGTCATAATACTAAAGTTGGGAGGGCGTGCGGTGTCAGTACGAATCTTTATGATTTTTGCGGTAATCGTACTCTTTGCGGTAGGTTACCCAGTCTGGTAAAACGCACCTCTTTTCGCATAAAAAGGAAGAGAGCAAAAAAATAACCGCCTAGTCCGATACACTAAGCGGCAGTGTCCGTAAGGACATTTAAGTTTTATGTATGAAGACCAACCGTAGCTTTGGCTGTGCTTCTTCTTTAAATATATCGGATTCCGAGAAAAAAATCCACACTTTTTCCGCCCTGACCAAGCCCAAATCAGAGATTCATTCCAAGCCTAGAATTGTTCCCCAGCAAGCAGCCTCCTCCCCAAAAAAACACCCCGAATCGCATCACCCAAACAAACAATCTGTTCTAAACTCTAGGGATTTCTTTTTCAACTAAGCGCAACCGCCGATTCTGCCGACAATGAAAAAGCACAGTCATAGGAGAAATCCGAAGGAACTGGCGGTTGCTCTTCAAACTCTACCGTTGCCTTATGGCGGCGGAATCTGACTTTGGGGGGCTGCAGTGACGGCAAGAATCATATTGATTTTAGCGGTTGCCTGCTTCTTTTTGGCAGGCTACCCAGCTTGGTAATTGCGCTCTCTTGCTAATAACAGGGAGTAAAAAAATAACCGCCTAAGTCTTCTACAACTTGGCGGTTTAGCAAAATTTTACGAAGACCAACCGTAGTTCTTGGGAATGTTAGCGCATTCCCGTGGCTGTGCTTCCTTTTTAATATATCGGATTCCGCGAAAAAAATCCACACTTTTTCACTTGATTTGATACAGCCCCCGAGCCAGCACTTGTTTCTTGCTTAGAACTAATTCCATTCTCGGGATGCGCCCCCGACTCAACACGAATCTGTAATCCGTTCTAACCCTAGAATTTATTCTGTGGGGCAACCCGACCAATCCCAATCTAGCAGTTCGTTCTAAATTCAGAATCCATTCCGAGGGGCAGCCCGACCAATCCCAAATCTATAGTCCGTTCCATTCCTAGAACTATTCCCAAAACCACCCAAAAATACGGGGTCTTGGGGTGTCCCCAAGCCGTGCTGGGAAAGATGGGAGGTTTGGAGGGAAGAAAACGCGAGTTTTGCGAAGCAAAATCTCGTAGAAGTTCGCCGCTAGGCGAATCTTCGCGCTTCGGAAGTAGAGGGTTTTCTTCCCTCCAATTACGGGGGTTCAGGGGAACTCCCCTGAATAAAAAAAAGGACTGCCCTTTTCGGACAGTCCTAATCATTAGCACTTAGCTAAAATTACATCTTAACTCTGAACAAAACAGGGATAGCGAAAGCTACATCAAGACCCTGCTGTGTTGCAGTTGTGTCACCCTTGTCAAGAGCGTTGCCATAAGATGTTCTTGCACCTGGGTGCTCCTCTTTTCCGATTCCGCGGAATGTAACGTT
>JAFSJW010000092.1 GCA_017449265.1 Treponema sp. | reverse complement strand
TTCAAAGCCGAAGAAATCTTTGCACTGCTCCCGGGCGAGAAAATTACGCTCGAAGGACATGGGGAAGTCATTCGGATAATGTGCGATTGAGATTGCCTAGAAAATCTAAAGGGTAATTTTCTGAAAGTGCGCCGAACTGAGGGGCGTTTATAATCTGCACATGACTTCCTGTTGTTGCTTTGGCCGCGGATTCATAAAGGGAACTGAAAGAAATATTTTCGTCTTCATTGCAGGCTTCCAGCACATTCCTTGTAAAACGATTGGTCATGTAAGTGCGGAGAGAGGGATTATAAACATCGGCGATTGATTCTTCCTGTGCGTTCGATGCCATGAGAGAAATCATACCCGGGATGCCTTCTTTTCCGTCGGTCTGTGTGAGCATAGCTTGTGCAACACTCAGGGCGTAGCAGGTTTCGACCATCAAAAACAGCTGGCGGTACGATTTTTTCTGATACATTGCCGTCAGCGATTCCTTCATCATATCAGTTGTAAAATTCCGTGTATTTTTGTCATCCGATTTTTTTCCGCTCCATACAAAATAACCGCTTGAACTGTCGCCAGCGTTATTTGAGCCGTGTCCTGACCAAAAGACAAAGACGTTCGTATTTTCATTTCCACTCAACACAGGAGCAGATTTTCCGATTCGCTCATCATAGCTTGCTGTATAAGCAGTTGTAAGATTCTCTGTCACGTTTCCTTTCAGAATATCCTGAATATCGGGTGCTGTCAGCTTGTCAATTTTGTAATCAATCTCTAAATCATGATACAGGTTTTCACCTTCAGGACTTAGCACCTGACCGTTCGTACGGTTTGCGATGTCATCTGCAATAATCAAAATGATTTTATCATCCGTGTATCCGTTTTTTTTAAGCAGCTGGTAAATATTCAATGCGTCTGCCTGATGACGGTAGTTAAGAAGATTATTGATGTTTGCTGAAGCTGCGACAATAAGAGCCTGCCTGTCTTTAAGGTCTCCATATTCTATTGAAGCAGTTTTTCCAGAAAGTTCGTCACTTAATTTAATGATTTCGGTCTGTGCTTTCCATGCGGCAGTTATCGAAGAAACACGGGATGAGCCTTTTTCGCTGGTGTAATCTATCGGAATGTATTTTCCTTCATACAAAATCCAATGCATATACACAGTGCAGACCACGGAAGTCCAGGCATCTTTGTCGAACAGAAGGGGGCCTGTTGCGCCGATAATCTTAGTGTTAAAAGATTCTGTGCCACTTTCCAGTAACGAAATCAGAGACTTCATTCCGCTTGAGTTCCAGTGAGAAGTGTTATTTTCAGAAGAATTACTGCCTGTAAGTTTCTGCAAAGCTGTCTGCACATGTTCGTTATCAAAAAGGCCGCTTCCTTCCTTTTTATGTGCTATACACCATACCGCCGCAAGCGATGAAAGCAAAAGTGCGTCATACAACTGTGGCTCTCCGAGCGAGGGAAGTTCATCGTATCTTGCCTTGTATGCGTTCAAAAAACCTGTGGTTGGGTCAGCATAAATCGAAATACCTTCAATTCCTTCAGTCTGCTTTGAAGCAATAAGTTCAGGGGAGAGTGCATGCCCGTCATAAAAGAGCTTTGGTACAGTTTCGCCCGCTACTTTTCGCTTGTTGCACTCTTCTATTGTATAAAGGACATCGGCGGTTGATGAAAGCGCACAGATGGCGTAATCTGCACCGCTTGCTAAAAGGCTGTTCACCGCCTCATTTCTTTCAGCAATCGGAATCTGGCTCACTTCATAATCACGTTGGCGGGTATGTTTTGTTTCGTAGCGGAAATTTCCGACAAGTTCAAGTTGTTCAGGCGCACTGGAAATCTGGAAGGGAACCCACTGCGTGAAGGTCTGACCGTACATGTCGCCAGTGGCAAGTAGTGCTACTTTTGCCTTTGATTCCAAATTGGTCTGCTTAGAGTATAGAGTCTTTATTGACACGATTTTTGAAAGAATAGCCTCGGTTTTTGATATATCACATTCCGAAAGCATCCACAAAAAAGGCTTATTAACAGAACCTCCTGCCGAGACCGAATACCTGCGTAAAAGAGTTTCAGAAGATGAGGTAATTGACAGCACCTGTTTTTGTGTTTTATGACAGGCGGCGGCAAAAACATCTGTGTCATTCGATCTTGTAAGCCCGATGATTGAAAGAATATCCTTGCGGGAAGCAAGTACTTTCGCAGTTTCTTCTATATTGATTGTATCTTCATCGTACCATTCGACATCAAGCTGGAAGCGTTTTTTTTGCATGGCAGCACGAAGATTTTCCGAAAACAAGGAAACGATTCTCTCATAACGCTCTTTTTTGAGCGAAGATGAGAACGGAAGCACCAGTGCAACTTTTACATGCTGTACATTGTCTTCTCCTGTAAAGTCAGAATCCGAGTCGTCCGAACAAGCCGTGAACAAAAGCAAACTGCCCAGAATAAGGCTAAAAATTAATTCATTTATCAGCTTCATAGTTTTCTTTTTCATAGGCTTCTTCTCTTTCGATTGCGGTTTTATGAATGTCGTCAAGTTCTTTCTGCAGTTTTTCCTGATAACCGGGCGAAATCACCAGTTCTGTGAAGCCCTGCGCAAGCCCCAAACGCTGATGATGCGGAAGACTGCCGTTTATCCACTGCTGGACGCACTGTTCAAGGCCTTTGTCAAAATGCTTTACAAGCGAGTACGGAACACGGTTAGTGTATGCAGACATATCCCTGTCTATTCCAATCGTGTACGGGGAATCTTCCCCCCAGTCGCGGTTAAAACGAAAAATTCCATGTATGCTTCCTCCGCACAAAGGCAGAATCATTTTTGGAACAAAAATTTCCGCAAAATTTTTAAAGGCGGTATAGGCGCCGTACAATAAAAGTTCACTATTATATCCGGCTCCAGTATCAGAACCTATAAATTCGTTTAACGGCTGTTCGACAATCGCCCCGCTATAATTTCGAAGTCCTTCCTTAAAGGCAGTGACGGCATCTTGTAAAAAAGAATTTGTTTGGTCTCCGATAAGAATTCCAACATATCCAGAATCTGGAATCAGTTCGTTTGCCAGCACCCCCGCTTCATACGCCATACCATAAAATGAGAAGCAGACGGTGTGAATATTCTGGCTTGCGTCCACTTCGCGGGAATCAATCAAAAGAATCTGTTTATTATTTTTGTCAATCAATGCGGAAAGTTCTTCAAGGACAGTGCGGTATGAGCTGTCACAAAACACATACAGAATGTCGCTATCCGAGACTTCCGTTTCGGAAATCAGTTTTTTTGCACATTCATCTGCTTTGTCCCGATCTGACGGCATATATTCTATAAAAGTGAGTCCATGTTTTACGGCAGTTTTATTGAGTGCAAGGCTGATGGAATCTCCGTAGGTAAGATCTCCGAGTGCATTCGGGCCATAGCACGCAATGATGGTGCGTTCTTTTTTTTGCGTGGAATCAGCCGAAGGAATTTCAACTTCATCATCATTTGAACACGAAAGAGAAAAAACAAGAATTACAGCCGCAAAAAGCGAAAGAATTTTCACAGTTAATTCTAACATACATGATAAAATAAGCATAGTTTTTTTTTCTTAAATTTAATTAAAATTCTCTTGTAAAATACTTAATCCTGTATTAAAATTTTAGGGTCGAATCTTTTCAGAAAAGGCAAGTCATAAGTCGTCTGAAATATCACCAGTTTTTATGTATTTTTTATGGGAGACGCTACTATGAAAAAGTGTTTTCGTTTTTTAACGGCGGTTTTAGTGCTGCCAGTGATGCTCGGTGCTGTTTCATGCAGCGATGATGTCGAAGAAAATAACGGTGGTTCTAGTGAACCCGCACTTTCATTCAATTATGTTACAAAAAACAGGGGCTTTATCGGCGGTTCTGTGATTTACAATCCGAACGGTACGAACAATCAGCTTGAAGCAGGAACAAAACTCGGCATTCGACTTGGGTATTTACAGACAAATTACGCAACAGTCACACAGCTTGAAGGCGTTGATTTTGATTCCACTGACGAAATTACAATTGATATTGATGAAAATGGCGGTCAAACAATCACAGGGGGAACTGTAACCTCACATTTACTCATCCAGCAGGTAAGTGAGGATATTCCGAACCGAGCACACTATGGTTTTCTGGATATCACATCGGTGGACGAAGATAAAATCAGTTTTTCTGCAACAATTTTTTCCGCAGACGGAAAATCGCATACCACTATTTCCAAGACGATTGCAACCGGCGAAGGCTGCGACCTGAACGGTGACGACAATGACGATTTAAAATACGATGTTCCGCCAATCAAACGCACAGACTATGATAACGCCCGCTGGCTTACCTTTATCTGTGATGAATCTTCCGCGCACACCACCATGTACTTCACTTTTACCAAAGCAGAAAGAGATGCAGGCTATCGTTCGGCAGCAGAATCGGATGGAGCAAGCACGCCGGAAGAAGGTTTTTACGGCGTAAACTCTGACGGCAGATTCATTTTCCTACAGAAGACAAGCAACCGCGAAAATGGGGTGATTGAACCAAGTGCAGGGGCTGTTTTCGGTGACTTTGTTCTTGGAATGGATAAAGATACAAAAACTTTTGGGTCTGAACTTGATGAGAATGATGTAAAAGCAACCGATATCGAAAGAGCCGCTCAGACTGATGCAGTAGCAACACAGACAAGTGTTAATGCAAACAGTTACACCGTTATCGGCTCATCCGGAAGCAACGCACTTGATTTTGAAAGTTATACATACGCATATAATTATGCTAAATCACAGTTCCCAGACCAGGAAAACGGTCCGAAAGACCTGCTTGAAAAACTCGTCGCTACAGCTGACAAAGTAATTGGCGACAAAACTTATTCTGTAAAGAACAAGATTAAAGCTCTAAATAATGACAGTGACACCCTTCCTGTAACAGTGGATAAACAAATCAGCCTGCTGAACAACATTCTTTCTGATGAAGATACCGTAAAAACGATTGCGTACGCGAACGGTCTTAAAGATAACTATGACGGTCTTGTGGCTGACACGACCATAACAATCTCTGGTCAAAAATATGCCCGCCGAATAATCGACAAGTGTTACACGCAGTCACCTAAAGCGGACATCAAATCCCCGGACATCGCCAATATTTATCCGTTTGCGTTTGCCAATGTCGGAAGTGTACTTGATTCTGATTATTCGGCTGCTCGTTCCGTTTATTATGATGATGTTTCTTCGGCTCGCTCTGTCAGTTCCAGTTATGATGACTTCAAGAAAAAGCGTGACACAATCAACAAAAAATGGAGCGAATTCTCATCACTTTATATAAAAAAAGCAACCTGGGAAGATGAAAACCATCAGAAAAAAACAATTAACTTTAAAAATGATTTGGGGCTCGAACTTGCGGGCGGTCTTAAAGGCGGATGTTCTATCTCAGGAAGCAAAACGCAGGTAGACCTTGGAGCGGTAATTTATGTGAACCTTGACGCAAGTGCAGAACAACTCGCAAACAATGGTCTAAAAATACTGATGTCAGGCTTTAAACTTGGTATTCCAGACACGCAGATTCAGATTGGACCTGTTCCTGTTGTTTATGGCTGTGCGGTCGTCATCGGCTTTAACTTCTCGGCAAGTATTAATCCACACTTGTGCTTTATCGGTATGTATGGTGGTGAAACTTCGTTTGGTGCAACTTACGGCATCAAATACAAATGGGGTTTTATTCCATACCCGTATTTTGACACCTTTGGCTCTGGAAACAAAATCTGCGAGACTGAAGCCTTTATTGGTTTTGACACCTCAAAACAATTCGATGTCACCTGGGGACCGTGGGTTACCGTTTCTCCTAGCGTAGGATTGGGCTGGTCATCATTGAGCGTTCGCGGCTCCGTACCGGTTACAGCATCGTTTGAAATGACAAATGAGTTCCCGACCTTCAAGATAAAGAAGGCAGCCCTTGGACTAAAAGTGCAGGTTGTACCTTACTTCGAACTTAGCGTTCTAAAAATAATACATATCCGAAAAGATTTCGGCAAATGGACTGTGGTAGACGGTAAACTCGTATTTATTCCTGCTCCCGTCCACTGGGAATAAGGGGCTTGGGGCGTAAGCCCCAGGTGAAGGGGTAGCGGAAGACAGCTTGCTGGCTGGAGCGAGGGGAAGACTTTCCCCTCT
>JAFSJW010000091.1 GCA_017449265.1 Treponema sp. | reverse complement strand
CTTTTATTTCTTAATTTTAAAGAATTGTCAGACATTTTATAAGTTCCTATTTTTCACTTTCTCCAGCTGCTCCGCCAAATGCCTGGAGGCCTGCGGGTCTGCGGTGTCATACACCCAGTTGTGGTTGAAGCATGCGATTGTCCCCTGATTTCCGCTTGAGCCGATGACGAGGCTGTAAAAGTCAGTGTTCTTTTTCTTCTCTTCTTCGATTGATTTTACAAGTGTCTCAGGAAGGCTTCCCATCACGAAGTCCGAAATCATCAGCACATCGGCGTTTTTGTAGCCGTCTTTCTGCAGCATCTGGACAGCGTGACGAAGAGCCGGGCTTGCGTCCGTTCCGCCGTTGAAGCTCATGCGGAGAAACTGAACGATTCTTGTAAGCACGTCGCCCGATTTGAAGTCCGACATATCCAGCGTTTCAATTCCTGTGGAAAACGAAATCAGATAGCACTTGCGTTCTTCCTCCATGGCGATTTTTGAAAGGGCAAATGTCACGGTCTTTGCGATGTTCTCTGGCGTACCTTGCATTGAGCCTGATGTGTCCACGCAGATGATAACTGGGCCTTTCTGGTCTTTCTTTGCCACGTCCACTTCTTCACTCTCATGCTCTTCTTTGTCTTCCGCTTTGTCGTTCTGATAGGCAAAGGAAAGCAGCTGCTTCTGCGCGAATTTGAGCTGGAAAAGTTTCTTTGCCGCCGGGTTTTTCATCATGGCAAGTTCGCCTGGAAGCACGGAAGCAATGTCGTTGGAATAGCGCAAGCCGTCAATCTCTCCACGGTAGGCTGGCTTTGGGTGCCACTCGGTTTTGATGACGACTTTGTCACGCATTTCCTTTTCAAAGATTTCCTGAGTGCGGCTCTGCTTTCCAATCATCTTTGCAAGTTCCTGCAAGGATTCGTCCTGCTCCAAAAGTTTTGCGAACTGTTCGAGAATCTCAAATCCGCTTGTCTCGAATGGGCGGTTTGACAGATCCCAGAGCCGTCCCAAATCTCCGATGAAAGGCAAAAGTAGTTTTTCAAGGCGCATGAATTTTTCGATTTTCTTGTACAGCTCTTCAAGGAAAAGTTTTCTGAGTGCGTCAATTCTCTCCATTTCCCACTTGTTCTTGCGGTCGATGAGGTTTTGCTCCATGTCGGAAAGAAAATTGCGGTGCAAGGTATCAAGTTTTTCCGCAGATTTCCAAGCGATTGTTTCATTTCCATCTTTATCTGTTTTGATTTTTTTCTGTTCGGAAAAGGCCTTTCGGTAAAAATCAAAGTCCAGCGTGCTTGGCGAAATGCTCCCCCGTTTAGAGTCGCTCACTGAAGGAAGCCGCTTGTAATGATACTGATTCTTTGAATTCTCGGTGGACAAATCAAGGGCGAGTTCCTGTGCGCTGAGTTTTTTCTGCTGGGCAAGAAAAATCGCTTCATCGAAGAATGGATTTTCCTTTTCAAGGGTCTTTTGAGTTTTTTGGAGCCATTCCAGAATGTCAGTCTGAATGTTCTCGCGAACGCCCTCATGAGAAAGTGCGTAAGGGTGAGTGTTTCCATGGCGAAGAATTTCTGAGAGCGTGTCTTCCGCGATTTTGGCAAACTTGTTCTCTGGAAATTCTATTTTCATCTCTTGAGGCTCGACTGGTGCAATCATGTCTTCCATAGCGTCAACAAGCTGCTTGCGGTCATTTTCAGAGCCGAATGCGGGCGAAGCGAAATTCTCAAACTTGCGCTTTTTCTTGGATTCTGTTTTCTGCTGTGGAATTACAGAGCAAACATCGTGTTCAATTTTTTTGATATTTGAGAACAAGGTAGAACATATTTTTGAAAAATCCTCGTCATCAGAAAAATGCATTTGATGAGATGTTTTATTCCTTGCCAGCCGAAGCTCTTCCCACCATGGTTTTCTTGAAAAAAAATTCCACAGTGGCTTCAAACACTCTCTCAAAATCTGCTGGCTTCTTTCTATCCAAGCACGAGGCTCTTCATCCAGCTGAGAAATATCAAGCATTCCATTAGGGTATTTTTGATTTACTTTTTCAATGACAGCTAATATCTTTCTAGCAAATCTGCGTGATTTTTTATCTCGATTTCCCATTTCTATTCCTGTTTTCCTACAAGTTTTTCAATTTCGTCAATGTTCGAAAACACGAACGAAACCATTTCCTGCAATTCCCCATCGCTTATGTCCTCCGTCGCGTGAACAAGGCGGTTGCGGATTTTCTGAAGACGAGCCGCCGTTTCGGAAAGTTTCGCTTCTTCTGAAAGCGACTGAATCTTCATCACAATCCATGCCTTCTGTTCGTCCGAAAGCGAGCGGACATCAGGCACGGCTGGGAACTTTTGCCGCAATGCGGCGAGGGAAAAGCGTGATTTGTTTTCGTTCAAGGTCTATTCCTTTTTCCATTCACGGACAAGACAGACTGCATATTCGTGGTCTTTTGTCGTGTGGTCTTGGTGTCCGCGATCGTCAAAGAGCTGATAGAATGCGGCTGATTCTCCGTTTTTACTTGACGACCAGTATTCTTTTGCTGTCAGAGTTGCGAGTTCATTGCCAACAGCTTCCAAAGATTTATTGATTGATTCTCTGTTCTCCCAGATTTTTGAAAGCAAATCCTTGTCGGGAACAGCCCAGCCAGAAGCATATTTTGAAGGGAGTTCATTTTCGCTTCCGTAGTCAGAGGCTATTTTTGCGGTGTTGTCCCAAGTGTCTGCGTACTGCTCAACTCCCAGAGCATACGCTTTTTCGCCAGCAAGGCAAACAACGGCAATCACATTTTCTTTTTCTTCAGCAGACAAAGAATCGATTTCACCCGCCGTGTAGATTGTTCCGTTTTTGAGAATCACATCGCCAACAGAAAGGGACGCCGAAAGATTCGTCTTAAAATAGCGGTTCTGCTGTTTATCAAGAGCAACTCCGGCATCTTCAAGTTCATGAATCGCTTCATCGATTTTTGCGGTAATGCTGATATTGTATTCCTGATTGGCGAAGAGATTCGCCTTGAATGGAACTGCGTCCTTTTCTTTCTGTGATTTCAACTCTTCAATCTGCTTGTTGATTCTGTCAACGATTGGTGCATAACGCTCCTGCTTGAACTTTTTCTGCAGGGTTTCGTATGCGATGTCGGAGAATTTCTTTGGCTCGACATGGGTTTTCGCAGGATTTTTTTTGACGGTGAAAGTCGCCCAACAAGAAATCGTATCTCCGTTTTTCTCATAATAGCTATCCGTATATCTGTTCTTATTGTCTCTGTATACTGTTTGATAACTTCCGTTTTCTCCTATGGAAACATACCAAGTTTCACTTGTTCCATTGCGAATACATTCATAGCATTTATGACCACTTATATCCACAATTATAGCTTTTTTCGGCTCTTTCACTTCCTCAAACCACGCCTCATCAACAGATGCCTTAAAGTCTTCAATCTGCTCCTGGATTTCTTCAATCGTGCTGTCGCAGTCCACACCGTTTTGCTTGATGCACTTTTCCACAATGTCGCGGGCCTGCTTTTGCTGCTTTTCCGTGCTCCAGATGCAGTATTCGATGAGCTGGCAGTCCATCAGGTCAACTTCAGTACGGTCGTTCAGGAATGCGGAGGCTTTGAGAATATGGGCTATTTTCTTCCAGCGGCGGTCGCCAACTTCAAAAAGTTCCCGCTGCCAAGCAAAGTCTTTGGAATTCTTGTTTTCTTCCGTCAGTTTTTCATTTCGGCTGGTCAATTCCTTGCGGATTGCGGAAATGACGGCTTTTGCCTCATCTGAAAGAGAGACCGCATCAATCTTTTCTTTCCATGCTTTCAACTCTTCGTTCGTAATCTGGAGATTCTTCACTTCATCAGGAAGGGCAAAGTCGGAACTTGAGGAACCGTCAATCATGTCAAAGAAACTGTCCTCGTTTTCTATGTAGCCAACGCACAGACGCAGGATAAAGCGGTCGTATAATGCTTCAAGTCCACGGTCTTTTGCAGGAAGCTCGTTCGATGCGGCAAAAAGGGCTTTGAGCGGAACTTTCTCGACTTTACTTCCGTTGTGGAATTTGCGCTCATTTATAATTGTCAGAAGCGTGTTTAAAATTGCAGGGCTTGCCTTCCAGATTTCGTCCAAAAAGGCGATGTCAGCTTCAGGAAGCATGTTCTCGGTGAGGCGGCGGTATTCTTCCTTTTTATTTCCGTTCTCGTCTTCAAGCTCTCCGTTCAATGCTTTAAGCGAAATGTTGCCGAACACTTCTTCGGGCGTTGAAAACTGGTTCAAGAGTGTCTCAAAATATTTCACACCCTTATCGCCGTCAGCCTTGAATGCCTGAATAACACGGCGGGCAATCATGCTCTTTGCACATCCCGGCGCACCCAGGAAAAACACGCTTTCTCCAGCAATAGCGGTAAGAAGAGCAAGCCGCACTGCCTCGTCCTTTTCGTACAGCCCGTTTGTAAGGGCATCACGCAAACTTTTTATTCTGTCGTGAAGATTCTGTGATTTTGTTTCATTGTTTGTGTATTCCATTTCAAAACTCCTCACTATGTATTAGGAGTATTTTATCACAGAGTTGACACTTTTCTACAAATTACTCATCATTTTCCAGCAGAAAATCAAAGAGATTCTGTACCAGCACTCCGTCGTCGGTCATGTAAGTCGGCTGCAGTCCGCCCACCACCACGACTTTTTTAAAACTGTCCTTTATTGAAAGAAGAGGCCGCATTTCCTGTGCCTGTTTTTCTGCAGTGGGAAGACTCAATGCGGACTGGATGTAGAGCCGCTCGTAGCCTTTGTTGCAGACAAAATCCACTTCAAGGGTTTTCCGCTCGCTTATTCCTTCTTTTGTTTTTCCGTTCAGCGTAACCTGTCCTACATCCACTTCATAACCACGCAAACGCAGTTCATTGTAAATCAAGTTTTCCATTAGGTGAGTCTGCTCGATTTGCCGAAAGTTGATAAGTGCATTACGAATTCCCAAATCTTCAAAATAGTATTTTGAAGGGGTATCTATGTATTTTTTTCCTTTGATGTCGTAGCGTACAGATTTTTCGATGAGAAAAGCGTCGCTTAAAAAATCTAAATAATTCTTGATTGTCTCCTGGGATATTGTACTTTTTTTGACAGAATGAAATGTATCGGCAAGTTTTCTTGGATTTGTAAGACCGCCTATAGATGATGATAGCACATTCACAAGTTCTTCAAGGTCAGTGTCTTTTTTGATTGCATACCTTTCCTTTATGTCAACAAGATATGTATGGTGAAAGAGTTTTTTTAGATATTCCCGTTTTGCCTCATCACTCGTTTCCGTTACGACTTTAGGAAGCCCGCCGTAAGTCATGTATTCCAAAAGACAGGAGTCTTTATCCTTGTTACTGCACGCTGAATAAAATTCCTTAAACGAAAGCGGATGAATATGAATCTCATAACCGCGTCCTCGGAATTCCGTTATTACATCTTTTGAAAGAAATTTTGCGTTGCTTCCTGTCACATACACATCAGCATTTGGAACATGCAGGTAGCTGTTCAGCACATCCTCAAACTCGGCCACAAACTGAACCTCATCCAAAAGAATGTAGTGCATTTTTTCATCACACAGACGAGCATCAATATAAGCCATGAGTTCATCTGGGTTGCGCAAGTGCTTGTTATGCCGGTCTTCCAGATTCACTTGAATGATGTGACTGTCGTCAATTCCTTCGCCTTTCAGGGCATTAACAAAAATATTGAACAGTAAATATGACTTACCTGAACGGCGGAGGCCGGTAACAACCTTTATCATGTTGTTGTGCCGCGAATTCATCAGTTTTTTCAGAAAAATATCTCGTTTAATCTCGTTCATACTTGATATTTTTGCGTATATACGCATTTTTATCAAGTATCTTTCATCTTAAGGGTTTCTGAAATCCCAATTCCACGATTGCTTCCTCGTAACTTTGGTTATTGAAGTAGCCTTGCATTACTATATTTGCCGCATAAGGTGCATACCATTCCCAATCATTATTTGCATCAATCAAAACAGAAACCACAATCTGTTCTTTTACGGATGCATTATATGGTGCATAAACGACACACCAGGAATTCCATTTGCCGAAGGTTTTGATTTCAGCGAAGGTTTTGATTTCAGGGACTTCAGCCGTTGCAACAGTTCCTGCAATCTGTACAGAACCATTTTTTAAAGGAAATTGAGGATTCCCATTCGTTACCCGATAACGGAGCAAATCTTTTAAAGTTTTCCCTGTATTTGAATCGTCCTTACATATTGAAGCCATCATTTGTGCCATCTGAAGGGGATTGGCCCTTGCATTATTATACGGATAAAGAAGCCATGACTTATCAGAAATTTCAAAGTTGAATTGTTCCGCCGTTTTTAGCAAGAGGTCAGAATCCAAATTATGAATATTTTCTGCAAAGAAAACATCACATGTTTTTGCGAACGCATCTTTCAGAGAAATATTGCCATGTCCGGCCACTGCGCTGCAGCTTATCTTTTTACCATTTATCTCAGTTGACCCATTACATACTGTTTTGGAATCCAAGGAAAAACTTTTTTCTTCCAGCAGGAATTTTACTATTGGCAAATAAGACAAACTCCCTGCAGAATAAAGAGTTTCTGGATTTTGATTTGTAGCCAAGGCGATTATCTCATTGTTTTCTGCTTTCATCACTATAATTGTGCCACTTCTATTTCCAAGTGTTTTCTGAGCAAGTGTTTGTACTGCATTGTTTGCTGAATTTTTCTCCGTACTCTTGCAAGAAGAAAAAACAAGAAGAATTAAGCTGACTAGAATAAAAACATATTGATTTAATTTCATTTTTCCTCCCAAATTCCTTTCAATCCAGCCGCAGCCTTGCTCACTTTTGAGGGATCACGGCCAAACTTTTCGGCAAGTTCTTTCTGGCTTATCGTTTTTTTGCCATTTTTCCATTCCTCCAGCATGTCCAGACTCAGTTTTTCCCTGGCAAATTCGCATCTGGAAATCAATTCACAGGTAAATGAGCGGAAGCTGGCCAGCTCTTCAGATGGCTCGTCAAATTTTGCAAGAATCGAATTTGTCATAACCGCTGACAAAAATCCGCCTTTTTTGGTGTCGGAGCGGGCGGCCTTATAATGCGCGTCATATTTTTCAAGAATCGGCTCAATCAGGCTTT
>JAFSJW010000090.1 GCA_017449265.1 Treponema sp. | reverse complement strand
TTTTCGTACTGCTTCCGGCAGAGCTTCGTAAGATTTATCATGCTCCGAAATTTGCGGCCTCTCTGAATATCCCTGCGTGGCGATTTCATCTTCATGTTTCTGGTACAGAGATAAAATACTTTCTCGTTCATGTGCCGATACCACATAAATACTGCTCGTGTAACCATTCTCTCGCAAACGTTTCAAGGTTTCACTTAATGCTCCGGCTTCACAATGAGAATCCCTGATAACTAAATTTAGCTGACCTTTCATTGCTGTCTGAATCAACGATTTTTTCCAGCCCTGTGCGTCCGATGTTATCTGCCCTAAAAATGAACTGTCATTTTCCATTGCTGACTGCTCATATTTCGGGTGCTGTCGTTTGAGTTCTTCATCATTTATCATCACAAAATTTTTGTCGGGCAAACTCTGAGTGATTGAAGTCATGAGGCCGTTCTTTATACTTCCCAGCTGTCCCAATAAAATTATTACCTGCGGTTTCCTCGACGCTCGCCGCCCTTCAACATGTTGCGCTTTCAGTGCCTCGAATATTCGGCGGTGTTCCTCATGCGTTAAGCTAAAAACTTCATTATTGTCTGGCATATTTTCCTCCTTAAACTATTTACGGCATCTTGTGCGTGTTTGTGCTTCCTGAACTGTGATTGTCGCCTTGCGGTCTTCATCATGTGGATACGAAAGTTTGAGATTCTCTCCGACTTCTGGCACTCGTTCTAACTTTTCAAGACTGTGGACAAAAAGGCTGTGTTTTCCGCTCAACTGAACACAGTAGCCTTGTTCCTTATCCACGTGCAGAATTTCCCCCTTGTATTGCTGGCCGTCCGTTCTTGGATTCAGATATATCACTGGTGCTTCTACCAGCTTCATATCTCGAATCGTCTGCTCCGACAACGGTGATTTTGTTTCTGGAATGCCGAAATGAATTTTGTCGTTTTGCTCCGGCACTCCCCTAAAATTAACAGCCTCTCCAATTTCGGGATTTGCTCTAACTTCAAACGGATTTTCACGTCTTGGCGGTTCTTCTGATATTTCAATTTCTGGAACATCGGGGGTTGGTTGCGGCGTTTCCTGTACTGGCGGCTGACGTTCTTGCATTGTCAGTTCTGTATTTAACTGGGCAAGTCGTGCTGATTTTTCCTTTAATTCTTCTGCATAAGGAAACTCCTTCTGTAATTCTTCCTCCGTTGCCTTAACCTGACTGTGATAATTGGCTAGTTGCCCTCGTACTTCTTCAAGCCTTTGAGGGATTCCGTTTATCGCATTTTCTATTCGGGTCAAATTTCCTGACGCACTCGTTCCGAGTTCTACGTTATGTGTCGTCGCTCCCTGAAGGTTCAAATACACCTTTCCGAACGCCTGATCCGTGTAGAAACTCATCTTAAAGCCCCGATATTCTCCGATTGTCCCCTGATTGTTACCGAACGTCTGAGCCGCCGCTAAAAGAGCTTCGCCGGCTTCCTGCTTTTGCGGTTTGCCGTCTCCGTCTAATCCGAACTTATGACCCATTACCGTCATTTGAAAATCTGTGCCCTTCGTTCTCTCGGAAGTCGCTACGTCCTGCTCTAAAAGTTCGATTTTATGTTCCGTTGCTGATATTGACGCTGGCAATGATTTTCGGAGTTTGTCC
>JAFSJW010000089.1 GCA_017449265.1 Treponema sp. | reverse complement strand
GCCCGCGCCAAGAAAAACGCCGGATGGAGGAAGTACTATATGACATGGGATCAGGAAATCAAGCACCAGCGACATATGGCGTTTGACGAGGGCAAGGCAGAGGGACTGAGCGAAGGCATGGTTGAGGCTGCAAAGAATCTCCTCAAAATGAATGTTCTCTTACCAGAGCAAATCGCGCAAGCTGTCGGGCTTTCTGTGGAAGAAGTTGCCGGCTTGCGGAACTCGCTCTGCGCGGAGAGCCTTTCCGTATAGCTTGGGCTTATTCTGGGCTGCTCCCAGAATTGTTCTAAAACTCAGAACGGATAGCCAGCTCGGGCTGAGTCGCGGGCGTATTCCCAGCCAGCAATCCGACACAAAAAAATACGCGTGCGCAGGTTCGCACCGCCAAACTCGTTCTGTGCGTGCGAACCAATTTGCAAAGCAAATTGGTGAGACAAATACCAATTACGCACAGTCACGAAGTTTGAGCGGGGCGGTTCTGCGTGGAGCGTGTTTTTTTGCTACTGGGGGCTGCTCGTGAGTGATTCGTTCCGAGCTTGGAACTCAGAGCTAATTCGGGCTTGGTCGGCTGCCCCCAGATTGATTCTAAAACTCAGAACGGATTGCTAGCTCTGGCTGAGTCGGGGCCGCGTTCCCAAACAAACAATCCGATACAAAAAGTGCGCAGCGTAAAGAAAAGCAGAAGGGCTTGGAGCACTTGCAGGGTGCGAAGAAGCGTAGCGACTGAGACAAATACCAATTACCCTGCACCGCGCGGAAAGCCCTGTCTTTTCTGGAAGCGCGCACTTTTTGCGACTGGGGGCTGATTGCTCTTGGGTCTGCCCCCAAGCAGTTAGCTCTGAGCTTGAAACTCAGAGCTAACTTTGACTATGTTATTTCAGGTGGTTTTTGAGCGTCGCGCGAACGGCTCCGACTCCAGCCAGCTCTTCTTTGAACAAGCTCTCGATTTTTTCGCCAATACCGGCTTTGTACAAATCGCTTCCGAAAATGTTCGCATTTGAAAGAATCGGTTTGAGCTGCCCGGAATAGCTTTCCGGCTTGTCCCAGACAACGCCTTTGAGCTGTGCCGTAAGCTCTGGAAGCATAGGATCCGGAGAAAGCTCAAAAGCCTTTCCGTTATCATCGACTGCCAGAAGGTAGCGGCACCAGCCTGCGATTGCAAGGGGAATTGCATCAAGTTTTGCCGCGCTTCCTTCTTTTGCAACATAGCTCTTGATTGTCTCTCCGAAACGGATTCCGACTTTTTGTGAAGTATCGCATGCGATTCTTTGCGGAGTATCAGGAACAAACGGGTTCGGAAGACGCACATTGATTACTTCGTTCACGAAATCTTTCGGAGAAAGAATCTTTGGGTCTGTGACGACAGGCATTCCTTCCACGGGACCAATCCTTCTGACAAGCTCGCAAAGCTCTTTGTCTTTCATCTCGTCTGCAATCAGAGTGTGACTCAGAAGACAGCCGTAAACCGCAAGGGCTGTGTGCAGAGGGTTCAGGCAGGTGGTCACTTTCATCCGCTCAACATTGTTAACGGTATCGCGGTCAGTCATGTAAACGCCGGCTTTTTCAAGCTGCGGCCTTCCGTTCGGGAATTTATCCTCAATAACAAGATACTGCGGGCCTTCTGCGTTTACGAACGGAGCGATGAAAGTCTTTTTCTCCGTAACGAACGGCTGCATCTTTTCGATTCCCGCAGCTTCAAGCTGCTTTCCAATATCCGTGCTCGGGCGCGGAGTGATTTTGTCAATCATTGACCACGGGAAAGTGATTTTGCTCTCATCGTTCAGATAATCGATGAACTCTTTTGTGACGAATCCTTTTTTGCACCATTCTTCAGCCATAGTCACCACAGAGTTCTGGAGCTTCTCGCCGTTGTGGGAGCAGTTGTCCATAGAGACAACGGCAAGAGGAAGTTTTCCGCTTTTGAACCTGTGGTACAAAAGGGAAGTAACCTGAGCCATAGCACTTGTTGCCTCTTCAGGACCTTTCTCAATGTCGCTCTTAATGTACTGGAAATATTCGCCCGCCGCATTTTTGAGCGCGTAGCCTTTTTCTGTAATCGTAAAGCTGATTAGCTGGAGGGAGCTTTGAGAAAAAATCTGCTTCATCCGTTCCCAAGAATCTGCTTTTGAAGGCGTTGAGCTGATTGCCTCAGAAAGAGATGCGATGACTTGTTTTGACACCGAGCCGTCAGGCCTTAAAGTTACGCCAAGAACAAGATTGTCGTAAGGCTTGTAAATCTCTTCAATCATGTCAAAGCTGAAAGTCTCGGCACAGACGATTCCGGTCTTGCTCAGTCCCTGAGAAAGAAGACTGTCCGCAATTCCGCCGATGAACATACGGAAAATATTTCCTGCTCCGAAATGCACCCAAGCTGGGTTCCGTGCTGTTTGTGCGCGCATGGCGGCAATATCGTATTTTGGAAGGGTGACTCCGGCTTTTTCCCAAGCCGAAGCGTCCTTCAATCCTTCAAGAGTAAGTTTCATTTTCGTCCCTCCGCTTTTTCGATTGATTCCCAAAGACCGCATATGTAAGCAGCTCCCAAAGCCCTGTCGTACAAGCCGTAGCCAGGCATTGCCTTTTCGCCCCAAATCATTCGTCCGTGGTCAGGGCGGATAGGGCCTTCAAAGCCAATGTCGTACAAAGCTTTCACAATCTCGTACATATCGAAAGAGCCATCACTGGAAAGATGAGCTGCTTCCTCAAAGTCGTTTCTTCCGTCATTGAACTGCAAATTTCGCACATGCGCAAAGTGAATCCTGCCTTTGAGCGCGCGAATCATAGCCGGAAGGTCATTGTCCGGGTTCGTTCCGTAGCTTCCTGCACAGAAAGTGATTCCGTTGTGCGGGTTGTCAGTCATTTTCATCATCCGCTGAATGTTCGGAAGGCTCGTGATGATTCTCGGAAGCCCGAAAACGCTCCATGAAGGATCGTCCGGATGAATCGCCATGTTTATATCGTACTTGTCGCATACAGGCATAATCGCATCAAGGAAGTATTTGAGCCTGTCGAAAAGGTCGTCGGCTGTGGTACCTTCGTACATTTTGAACAAATCCTTGATTTTTGCCATTCGCTCAGGCTCCCAGCCTGGCATTACGGTTCCGTTCATATCGTTTGCTATGCTGTCGAACATTTTTGTGGGGTCAATTGAATCCACGGTTTTCTGACTGTAAGCCATCACCGTAGAGCCGTCAGGCCTTGGTCTTGCAAGCTCCGTTCGGGTCCAGTCGAAAACAGGCATGAAGTTGTAGCAGACCATGTGAATATCGTTTTTTCCCAAGTTTTCGAGCGTTTTTATGTAAGCGTCAATGTCCTTGTCGCGGTCAGCACCAGCAGTCTTAATCGCATCGCTAACATTTACGCTCTCAATTCCGTCAAGTGTAAGACCTTCTGCCTCAACTTCATTTTTGAGCGACTTGATTTCTTCTTCTGTCCAAAGCTCGCCCGGCATTTTGTTGTAAAGCGTTGAAATTACTCCTTTTACATAAGCTGTCTGGCGGATTTGTTTTAAAGTTACGGTGTCATATTTTGACCCGAACCATCTCATTGTCATTTTCATAAAAAACTCCTTTAAAAGCTCCGCGTTAGCGGCCGTGCAGGAGGCACGAAATCGCAGTTTTGCCAACGGCAAAATCTGCTCATGATAAAATTACATGGATGTAATTTTATCATGCCTCCTTATAAACTCCGTGTTAGTACATGACAAAATTACACGGATTCTCATTTGCGTAAGCACAGTTCAAAATAATTTCAACTATGAACACAACACGAAGTGTTGTATGTAATTTTATCATGTCTCCTTGTATCTCACTTTAGCCAGCAACACCAAAAATCATGTTCGGAATGAACAGAACGAGTTTTGGGAAGAATACCAGAATCGCAAGTTCCAGCAAAATCGCGCACAAAAACGGAAGACTTTCCTTAGTGTATTCTTCAGGCGGACAGTCGATGATTCCGCAAACCGTGTACAACGCAGAGCCAATAGGCGGTGTCATTACTCCCAGAGTTACTATCGTAGCCATAAGAACTCCGAAGTGAACGGGGTCCATTCCAACGCTGGTAATCATCGGAAGGAAGATTGGCGTAAGAAGAAGGAAGCTTACATTTGAATCAACGAACATACCTATTATGAACAAAAATCCGAGCATAAGCAATGTCAAAATCTGAGGTTGCTCCGTGATTCCGAAAATGAGCGAACTGAGCGCGGCTGGGAGTTTTACCCATGTAATCGCATAGCTGAACGGACCGCTCATCGCAATAATAAGCATAATCGCCCCGTTGTCCTTGATTGTCGTAATCAATGCTTCCTTGAAGTTCTCCCAGTTGAGCTTTTTGTAGACGAATTTTCCTACGACAAGAGCGTAAATTACCGCAAATGCTCCTGATTCAGATGGTGTGAAAACACCGAACCTGATTCCTACAATCAGGATAATCGGGAAAAGCAAAGCCCAGATTGAAACGCGGAGATTATCCAGAACTTCGCGAACGGTGAGCTTCGGCGCATCGACGGCTGGCGGGTCGAATTTGCGCAGTCTGCTAGTGATTGTGGTTGTTCCCATAAGGAAAACCATCATCAAAGCTCCAGGCACGATACCTGCCGCAAAAAGACGCCCGATTGAAACCTCTCCGACGAAGCCAAAGATGATAAGACCAAGGCTCGGCGGAATCGTGGCGGTGATAAGAGCCGTAAGGCAGTTTACGGAGCAGATGTAGCCTTTTGTGTAGCCGCGCTTAATCATCTCAGGCGCAAGGATTCTAGTCTCCATTGCGGCATCGGCTGTGGCAGAACCTGAAACACCGCCCATCAAAGTTGACATGACGACTGAAATCTGGGCAGTGCCGCCGTACATTCTTCTTGTCAAAAGACGCGCAAGACTCAGAAGCTGGTCCGTAATTCCAGATACATTCATCAAGTTTCCGGCGAAGATGAAGAACGGTACGGCAAGGAACGCAAATGACTGGCTTTGGAGGACTACCATCTGGACGGCGGCCTCAAACGGAAGGATTGGCTGACTCAGGAAAAAAGCGAATCCTGCAATTCCGATGACGAACGCAATGGGCATTCCCATCAGCAAGAACACAACAAAACATATAAGCAAGAGACTCATTTTTCGCCCCCTTCGTCTACTTTGTTAAAGTGAACGACGCAATTTTTGATTTTTACGACCGTAGAAATTGACATTGAGAAAGTCGCAACCACAAGGCTCAGGTTTACGAGCGAGTAAGGTATGGGGAGCGACTGGAATGTTCTCAGCCGTTCTGTCCATGAAAGTCTTATACCGTAAATGCAGATGATGACCGTTACTGAAAGAATTACCGCATAGACTGCAATCATAACCAATTTCTGAATTTTCTTAGGGAAGTATCTTGTCACAAGGTCAATGCCAATCAGCTGTCCCTTGCGCCATGCGATGTCTGCCCCGAGGAACGAGCTCCAGGCCAGCAGAAGCATAGCAAGGTCAATGTTCCATGCCATCGACATTCGGAAAAATCTCAGAATTGCCGAACCAAAAACAAGGATGACAAGTAGAATGAATCCAATTCCGCAAATTGCGGTCTCAACCTTGCAGAAGTTTTCGTAAAATTTCTTCATAAAAAGACCTTTTTGATTTTTTTTGGGTAAAAAAAACAGGCTTGCGCTCCATGAGGTTAGTTGTGGAAACGCAAACCCGAATTAAGGAGCTAAATTTTATTGACCGAGTTCTTTGAAGAGCCTTTCTTTAAGACCTGCAGAGAATTTGAGGTCATTGTTTGTGTAAAGTGGCTCAATTGCCTTCTGGAACTCAGCTATATCAACTTCAGTGATTGTGACACCATTTTTCTTCATGTTCTCGTAGTAGCCGCTTTCTTCGCTCTGGATAATTGAGCCATATTCAACGGCTGCGTCGCGCATGGTTTTGGTGAAAAGCTCTCTGTCTGAGGGTGACATACTGTTATAGAACGCTGCTGAACAAACGAAAGCTGACTGAAGCATATAGTGTTTTGTCATAGCAAGGTTCTTTGTGACTTCGTACAATCGTGAGCCGTCTGCGGTGGCAACCTGAACTTCACAACCATCGAGCGTTTTCTGCTGGATTCCTGGGAAAACTTCGCCCCATGAAATACCGATGTTGGCAAATCCAAGATATTTTGCCAGGTTGTTTCCGATTGCGTTTCCGAAGCCTCGGATTCTTAATCCCGCAAGGTCGCTTACATGCTTTACAGGTGTTGTTGTGTAGAAGCATCTGAATCCATTGTACATATTCGTGATGTAGACGATTCCCTGTTTCTCAAGCTCTTTCTGCCATTCTTTGAACAGAGCCGTGTCAGGAAGTTTTTTGAGCATAGCCGGGTCTGTAAGAATGTATGGAGCCATGAGGATATTCATGTCCGGAATCTTGAACTGGCTTGCAAGACGACCTGGGTCACTTGGAACGACAAGGCTGATTCCCAGCTTTGCCTGAGTTACGAGAGCATCAGTGTCTCCTGAAAGAGCACCTGCAACCTGAACTGTGGCATTGAATCGGCCTGTGGCGTTGAGCTTGTCGGCCACAGACTGCATCATGCGGCTCTGACCTGTTGTAGCGGCCTCGGTTCCGGCAAAAGTTACCGGAATCTTTGCATCGCTTCCTGCTTTTTTGTTACATGACGGAAGCATGATTCCACACAGAAGCAATGCACCAACGGAATATACAATCGATTTTTTCATAATAGTCCCCCTTTTTGAACTAACATACTAGTATGTTAGTTCATCTATAATCAGTTGTCAAGCAAATTTCAAAAAAAAAATTAAATTTTTTTTCAAATACTTGCGGCTGTTTAAAAAGTCTGCTACATTTTGTTCAGTCCCTTTTTTTTTAACTACGACGACTTTATTCAGAAACGGACTGTCTGAAAATTCGTTTCGTGCGGTCATTATTATTAATCTGTTTGTTGTAATACAGTGGTAAATGACCGTGAACGCATTTTTTTCTATAACAAATGACAAAATTCATGTAAAAAGGGGAAGATTTTATGGACAAAAACGATTCAAGCGCGCAGTCAGCCGTATACAATGCTCTCAGAAGCAACATAATGTATCTTAAGCTCAAGCCCGGCACTGTGATAAGCGCGAAAGAAATTGCCGAAAAGCTCAATGTGAGCCGCACTCCTGTTCGGGAGGCGTTCATAAGGCTCCAGCGCGATGGCCTTCTTGATATTTATCCGCAAAAAGAGACCGTAGTTTCAAAAATTGATTTCAGCAAAGTGGAGCAGGAGCGTTTTGTCAGGGAAAGCCTTGAATGTGCCAACATTGATTTGCTTATGGGAAAATGCACAAAAAAAGATTTCCTTCAGCTTGAGCAGAATATCGAGATGCAAAGGGCAACCGTAAAAAACTGCGATTACAACTCGCTCATAAAGCTGGATAATGATTTTCACAAATATATGTTTATGATAACAAACCAGAGCTTGAGCTGGGAGATAATCGAGAACAGAAGCAACAATTACGCCCGAATACGCCTTGTTACAATCTGGGACAAAGACATAATGATGGCGACTATTTTGCAGCACCAGAAGATTTTGTCATCGCTACAGGAAGGGGACAAGGATTTTGCAAAAAGCTATATCAGCTCGCATATGCACAATCTTGAAACACAAAAGCCCCAGCTCATAAAAGATTATCCTGACTATTTCGTGATTGACTCCCAGTCGGACGAGGACAGGTTCAAGGAATTGCTCGGAGGTCTTTGAGCTTAAAGCTCTTTTTTGAAGAACGCTTTTCTGTCCTTAAACCTCAGCGTGTACAAGGACGGAAACACATTCTCTTCTGGCATTTGCACGCTCAGGCTCTGCTTGTTCTTCTCAAAAAGCGCGTCATATTGCGCAGATACGAGCGACTTTTTCTTTGCTGAGTCTTTGGCGGAAGTTTTTTTCTTTGCGCCCTGAACATCGTACCAGTTTCGTCGCACTGGGATTATGAATGTTTCTGGAAGGCGGAATGATGTGACTTTCAGAGAAATTTCCGGACTGTAATTCTTTCCTCCGATTTTGACGGATTTTTCCTGCACGATTGTTTCGATGAAATCCTTTTCGCAAAAAAAACGGGCCGACAAATGCGCATAAGAAAAAATCCACAAGAAAGCAAAAACAGCTGGTAAAAGCGGGAGCGCGATTTTCAGGAACAATGCGGCAAGAAATCCGAGAAAAAATGATTTTGCGAAAAACAGGATTTCTGTAACGGATGGTCTGAACGAAAGGAGTTTGAAATCAAATAGAGCTGTTTTGTTCGCCAAAATCAAAAGGGATGCGAACAAGGCTACTGCGAGCGAAAAACTTACGCACATGGCAGAGAACCGGAATGACTTGCGCCTGAGCGAAAGTTTGCGCTCCCAGAGAAGCTTGTCGCGCACCATGCGGACGGCGTTTCCGGCAGTTCCGCCAAGAAAGAAGAAAGTAAGGAAAACTAGGAGCGATGAAGGAAAAGTCACTTTCAGTGAATCCTTCGTTCTTTTGAGACGCTTATAGCCGACTTGAACTTATACGCTGTGAATTCTCCGTCGGATTCCAGTATTTTTATAGCTTTCTCAACGCTGTCCGGCTCTTCGCACACGCCGTGCAGGATGATTGTGTTTTCGCCAGTCCGCTCTGCTTTCAGAAACAGAATGTTCAGCTTGTTTTTGAGGATGAGCGTGTTCACAACTTTCTGGGAAGTCAGAAGCTCCCTGGCTTTTTCCTTTCCGAGAGCCTCTGCCTCTGTTGTAATAGAGTTCTTGATTATTGATGACACGCATTCTACGACTGTGTTTATGTCGAAAAGACCCGTATTCAGAACGGCATGATAAATCGTGTCGTCGTTCTGGCTTACATTGAAAAAATTTTTCAGAAACCAAGAGCGGTTCTCGTCGCTTTCGTGGATTCTTCTGAGCGCGTCTTTTTCCGTCCATCCGTGCTCGCTCATAAGACGCTCCGTCCTGATTTTTTTATCGCATATAAATTTGAGGGAAATATGGTTCGCAAGGTCTTTGAGGACGATGTTCGCCCCGCGCCCGATAAGGACGCAGTCTTCTTGCGCGGCTTCAAGAATGGCTGTCTGCAAGTAATCCAGGTACTCATCGCGGCTTTTTGAAAGAGATGCAAAGAAATTCGTCTTTTTCTCATCGAATGTCCTGAATTTTTCCTCAGGAAATCCCATTTCGATTATGCGCCTTTCTATGTCCCTGCGGGTGATGAATTTGTACCCGATTTTTTCTGAGACAGCCTGACATATCTCATCTCCAAGAGATGCTACCTGCCTTGAAACCGTAAGAATTGCCATATCTTCCCCCAATTCGCTCAGTTCGACTCGGCGGCACCAGGAAGACCGATGTCTTTTCTGTAGAACGCTCCGTCAAAAGTGATTCCAGAAATCGCATCGTAGGCCGCTTTCCACGCTTCGTCGAACGTGCGCCCGAAGCAAGAGCAGGCAAGAACCCTTCCGCCGCTTGTGACCAAAGTTTTGTCCGTGCTGGATTTGTCTTTTACAGCTCCTGCGATGAAAACTTTTGCCTTTGACGCGGAGATTTTCCCCTCATCGAATTTTATTGCTTTTCCTTTTGCGTACTTGAGCGGGTAGCCGCCCGACACGATTACAGGGGCAACTTGGAAGCCTTCTTTCCATTTTAGCTCGAACGAACTTAATGTTCCGTCCGTGATTGACTTACACAAATCGGCAAAATCAAAATCCATGAGCGGAAGAACAGCCTGTGTCTCAGGGTCTCCGAGACGGACATTGTACTCAAGAGCTTTAGGGCCGTCTTTCGTTATCATAAGACCGAAGAAAATGAATCCTCTGTAATCGATTTTTTCCTCAATAAGCCCTTTGAGCGTTGGCTTTAAGATTCGTTCGTCGAACTGTCGCATTGTTTCGCCCGTAACATCGGAAAGCGGGCATACTGCGCCCATTCCGCCCGTGTTAGGACCTTTTGCGCCGTCAAGAAGCCTTTTGTGGTCGCGTGCAGGAAGGAACGGCTTTATGCACGCTGCCTCCGGCTTTTCAGGATTCACGCTTACGGCAGCGAGTACGGAAATCTCAACGCCTTGAAGATATTCTTCTATTACGAGCTTTTTTCCTGCATCACCGACTGCGCTTCCGCTCATAAGCTCGTCCACGGCTTTCAGGGCTTCGTCAAGAGTTTTTGCGACTACAACGCCTTTTCCTGCCGCAAGACCGTCCGCCTTTATGACGATTGGCGCACCTTTTTCCTTAACATAAGCTATTGCTTTGTCTTTTTCCGTGAATGTGGCCGAATCTGCGCACGCAACGCCATATTTTTTCATAAAGACTTTCGAGAGGTCTTTGCTTGCCTCAAGGGCGGCCCCTTTAGATTTAGGACCAACCGTAGGAATGTTCTCGTTCCAGAGGGCATCGGCTATTCCGTCCGCAAGCGGATCTTCAGGGCCTATAACGGCAAAATCAGCCTTTTCTGCCTTTGCGATTTTTACGAACGATTCGATGAACGGAACGCCACTTTCTGGCTCAATGTTCCTGCATTTTGCCTCAAATTCCGTGCCACCGTTTCCGGGGACGCAGATTACCTCGTCAACTTTTGAACTTAGCGCGAGCCTGTAAGAAATGGCGTGCTCGCGTCCGCCTGAACCTGCAACTATAACTTTCATTCTTATATTCTAAATGCCTAAGGACTTAGTTTCAAGGATTTTTGAAGCGTCGTTTAATCTTTTCCTTTAAAAGCTTCTTTCACGCCTTTTCCGAAAGATTTCGCCGCTGAACCGATTTCTTTGCCGACTCCTTTTGCGGCTTGTCCGACTTCTTTTCCTGCGTTTCCTACGGCTTTTCCTGCTTCCTTGAACTCATCTTTTGCATTTTCCGATGAGCTTTTTGCCTGATTCTCTGTTTTTTCAGCCGAGTTTTTTGACTTTGCCGAAAGCGGGAAGGTTGCAATCATAAAAATCGAAAAGAAAATCAATGCTGATGATTTTAGGAATTTCATTATTTCCTCCAAGTTTTTTTCAGATTCAATAGACTTATCCTGAAAAATAAGTTTTCTCATTTTTCGGACAAACCTATTTTATTCTACAATGTTTTTGCGATATTTTAAACTTTCCTGATAAAAAAACTTGCGTCAAATCCGTTTCCGAACATGGTTCATAATGATACAATGATAAAATCAGTGAGGAAACAGTTATTATGGAAGTAAAAGAACTTTACAGGGAAATATTGAACGAACACAATGTAAACCCGGCCCACAAGACGGCAATGGAAGGTGCGACTATTGAACTTAACGGAATAAACCCGAGTTGCGGTGACAACATTACTCTTTACCTTCGGATTGAGGACGGGAAAGTGACTGACGGCTCTTACACAGGCTCAGGGTGCGCCATAAGCCAGGCTAGCGTTGACATGATGCTTGACCTTGTGATTGGCAGAGAATCCCAGGACGCTCTCAGGCTTTGCGATATTTTTATGCGAATGATAAAAGGCGGTGCTTCCGAGCAGGAAATTGAGGAGCTTGATGAGGCCGGCGCGCTCCAGGATGTGAGCCATATGCCTGCCAGGGTCAAATGCGCCGTTCTTGGCTGGAGAACGCTTGACGAAATGCTCAGAAGCAAGGGCGGGTCGGTTAAGCTGGGAAAAGCCTCTGTTTCTTGCGCCGCACATAACTAGACATAATTTGTAAAAACGACTATATTTTCATATAATATGTCTGATATAAATTATAAGGAAATAAAAAATACCGTAGATACAATAAAACATGAGATTTCACGGCGCGTTGTAGGGCAGGAATCCGTAGTAGAGGGAATCTTGATGGCCGTCGTATGCGGTGGGCATGTTCTTCTTGAAGGAGTCCCCGGTCTTGCAAAAACGCTTGCCGTCAAGACTTTCGCCGAAATTTCGGGACTTGATTTCAAGCGAATCCAGTTTACGCCGGACCTCTTGCCTGCCGATGTGAGCGGAACTCTTATCTATGAGCATCTTTCAGGAAAATTCTCCGTGCGGAAAGGTCCTGTCTTTACGAATGTTGTTCTTGCCGACGAAATAAACCGTTCGCCTGCTAAAGTCCAGTCTGCCCTTCTTGAGGCAATGGCAGAAAGGCAGGTGACTATTGGCTCGGAGTCGTACGCACTCCCCGAGCCTTTTCTTGTTCTTGCCACGCAGAACCCTATCGAGCAGGAGGGAACATATAATCTTCCCGAAGCGGAGCTTGACAGGTTCCTTCTTAAGATACTCGTCGATTACCCAAGCCCTCAGGAAGAAGTCGCAATCGTTAAGTCATGCGGAAAAGCAGAGCTTTTTCCTGTCAGTCAAATTCTGAGCGGGGAAAAAATCCGCGAAATTCAGCTTGCCGTCGATTCTGTAAAATGTGCGGATAAAATCGTTGAGTACATTGTGTCAATCGTCAACGCTACTCGTCCGTCCGCTCAGTCTGATAAAAAGGCAGGTGCAAAATCCGAGGTCTTCTCAAGGAACTCGGGTTTTATGAAGTACATTCAGTTCGGCGCGTCACCGAGGGCTGGAATTGCCATGCTCAAATGCGCCAAAGCACATGCCCTTTTTGGCGGCAGGGATTTTGTTCTTCCGGAAGATGTAAAGGCGGTCTCAAAACCTGCGCTGCGTCACAGAATCGTTCTGTCATATGAGGCCAGCGCGGACGGAATTACGAGCGATGAGCTTATAGAAAGAATCCTTAGTTTCGTTCCTATTCCGTAAAAGAAATTAGGAAATCCCTAAGAATTTCAGTTTTTAGGGATTATCACCAATAAAAGTGTTGCTGCATCTTTTCGCAGCAATTATGGCAGCGGCAAAACATGAGGTTTTAGAACTGCCCGTTAGAATATGATGAATGCTGAGAATCTAAGCAGAAAATCAAGGCTACTTCAGTTTGATTCTGTCGTTCTTGCCCAGAACATGAGAAGCGGAAATTTCCGTTCGCTCAGGACAGGTCAGGGAATCGAATTCAGCGATGTGCGCGAGTACCTGCCAGGCGACAATGTGCGCTCAATCGACTGGAATGTCTCGGCGCGCATGGGTCGCGCTTTCGTCAAGCAATATGAGGAGGACAGGGAGCTTAATGTTTTCTTCGTCCTTGACTGCTCACTGTCGATGAGCGCGAAAATTCCTGCCATGAGCGAGGCCGCAATGCTTCTTCTTTTTGCCGCAAAAAGGAATTCTGCGTCAATCGGAGCTGTGTTTTTTGACGGCGAAATAAAATATTCGTTCTCTCCGAAAGCATCTGGCGAAACTGCCGGCGCAATACTGTCAAAGATACTTTCTTTGGAGGACGGAGAGAATTCGTGCGTAAAAGGCTCTGTCCTTGACAGCGCGCTCAAGGGAGCTGCCAATCTTCTGAAAAAAAGGTCTCTTGTATTCGTTATTTCGGACTTCAGGACTGCAAAATGGAAGAAAGAGCTTGCTTTCTTGTCGCATAAAAATGATGTTGTGGCTATCCGCATTGTTGACGACTGCGATTCGGAACTTCCTGACCTTGGTTTTTTGAATTTCATTGACAGCGAAAGCGAAAAAATCGAGAAAATACCCACATTCGCAAAATCGTTCAGACGGTTTTGGTTCGAGAAAAACCGAGCCGGAACGGACGACTGGAAGAACTTTTGCTTGAAGCACGGGGCTTTTCCGCTTTCCATAAACACAAAGGACGATATTCTTCTTGTCCTTTCAAGATTTTTTGAGCAGAGAAAACGATGAAATGTAAAGTGTTCTTTTTTCTTGCGGTTTTGATTTTTCTCCCATTCCGTGCCGTTTCCCAGGTGAATGACTCAGGGGCGTTCCAGTCGGTTTTTCCTGTTACAGTCTACATCGGGGACAGCGTTGAGGTGCGTTACTCTTTTCATTCCGAACTTAACCTTATGGGAAGTTCCGAGAAAAAGAGCAGAATGGCGCTTTCTGCGGACTATCCTGTTTTCCTTGCCCAAAAAGACAAATTCACTGTTGTTGACGCATATATCGAGAACAACGGAAATGAATATGTGTTTCTGATGAACATTGTTCCGTGGGTGCGCGGGAAAATAAGTTTCCCATACTTTGACTTATGCTCGCTGATTTCGTATTCGGCAGGAGGCGTTAAGTCGGACGCTTATTTTTACATGGAGCTTTCTCCGATTGAAGTCCTTTCTGTTGCGGAAAAAAATGGCGCGCACTCTTTTTTGCCGCCGTCACCGCCGCTTTTGATTCCGGGGACAGTGTTCCTCATCGTTATAATTTCGATTGTGTTCATGCTCCTGTTCGGAACTCTCGTGGTTGCGATTGCGAACATTCCTTCTATAAAAACAAAACTTTCTGAATTTTTGTTTCTTTGCTCAATGAGGAAAGTTTCCAGAAAGACTATGAAAAAACTTCTTAAGCTGAAAAAGTCATCCTCAAAAATAAAGAAAGACACGGATTTTGCTTTGAATCTACAGAAAATTTTCAGGGATTATCTTACTAACCATTTTTCGCAAGATTTTAGGTCGCTGACTACATCAGAAATATCAGCAAAAATAAAAGATATTTTCAACTATGAGATTCCAGATGGACTTGAGTACACGGAGGAGTTCTTCGTTAGAACGGACTTCATCCGTTTTGCGCCCGGGGAATTTTTTCCTGGCGAGCGAGAGACAACGGTTGACAACCTTATAAAAATCGTTGGGGAGGGCGTATGATTTTCAACAATCCATATGCTTTTTTTCTGCTCGTCCTTGTTCCGCTCTATTTCGCGCTAAAGAAAACGGGGTTTTTCCGAAAACCGTCTTTTCCGCTCGCATTGTATGACTGGAATGGCGGAGAAGAGGACTGGCCTTACGGAAAGTTCCGTTTTTACAAGCTGATTTTGTATGTCGCAGAAGTCTTTGGATGCGTCGGTTTTGTCCTGCTTATTTTTGCCCTTGCGGATCCTGTGATGCACAATCAGGAAAAAATCTATACTACGAAAGGGACTGAGATACTTTTCGTCCTTGATACAAGCCCGTCAATGGCAGCCAAAGATATTTCCGTCGTGAGCGGACTTAAAACCGAGATGATAACGCGTTTTGATGCTGCAAAACAAGGAATAAAAACGCTCGTTTCGGAGTCAGACGGAATGACATACGGACTTGTGGCTATGGCAAGGGAGGCGGCGATTCTTGTTCCGCCGACTGATGATTTTGATTTTTTCTACAAACAGCTTGATTCTGTTTCAATCGGTGAATTCGGGGACGGAACCGCCATAGGGACAGGACTCAGCTCTGCCGTTTTCCATCTGTATTCGTCCGCCGCCGTAAGAAAAGCAATAATTCTGATTACGGACGGAGAGAACAACGCAGGCTCAGTTCATCCGGAAACGGCGGCCGAGCTTGCGAAGCAGAACGGAATCACGCTGTATGTGATTGGAATCGGAAGCCGGGGAACTGTTCCTATTGAATATGTGGACGCTGAGACTGGAAAAATCATTTCGGGCTTTTATGAATCTGAGTTTGACTCTTCTGAACTTGAGAAAATCGCGCTTTTTTCGGGCGGACAGTATTTTTCCCTTGAGAATTTTTCTTCCGTGCTGGAAAATCTTGCTTTAATCTCAAAAAAAGAAGATGTTGCCCAATCTTTCTATCTCCGCATGATAGACATCCTTTATTTCAAAAAGTTTTTGTTCTATTCTTTCATTGCGTTCCTTGTGTCGTGGGTTTTCAAACGGCTCATATTAAAGGAGATTTTCTGATGTTTAGCGTTGACAACCCAAAAATCCTTTTGCTTCTTCTTGTTTTGATACCGATATGGATATTCTTCGTACTGAAATTCCGCTTTTTCAGGAAAAGAATCTCCGGCGTTTACAAGTCGGACAAAAATCATGTCGTTTCTCGTGCAATCAGGGCTGCGTACACAAAAATATCATTGAGGAGCGTGGCGTATATTTTTTCTGTTCTCGCGCTTTCTGGCATTTCTTTCGGGGTGGAGAATGTTCCTGTTCAGAAAAACGGAAACGCCGTGTCTTTTGTTTTTGATATATCGTATTCTATGCTGGCTAACGATTCTATGCGCTCCGAGGGCATGGCAATGACGCGCCTTGACCATGCGAAGAGATTCGCAGGAAGCCTTCTTTCAAGTTTTCGGGGAGAGGCTGTTTCCGTTGTTCTTGCCAAGGGGGACGGATTCGTAGCATTGCCGCTTACAGAAGATTATTTCTCCGTAGAATCGCTTGTGTCATCGCTTTCTCCTAAGATTATGACCTCAAAAGGCTCGTCCCTTGCAAGGGGCATTCGCGCCGCAATATCATCTTTTCCAAAAAAGTCAGCAAGGAATGCGTTCATTTTTGTTTTTACTGACGGAGATGAAACGGACGGGCTTCTTGAAGGTGCTCTTGAAGAAAGCCTTAAGCTGCGCGTTCCTGTTTATTTCATAGGGTTCGGGAGCGAGGGCGGAGCTGAGATTGTCTCCGGCGACGGAAAGCCTGTTACTACTTTTTTGCGAAAGGAAAAACTTATGACGCTCTGCGATGAGTTCAACTCAAACAATATTCTCGGGGCAAAGGCTTATTTTTTCGATGCATCCCAAAAAAACTCACTTGCACGGCTTCTTTCTTCGCTTGAGGACTCAAAGTCCGAAATCATCACATACGAAACAAAATCTATCCGAAGACATGTTTTCCTGCTTATGATTGCAGTAATCGCACTGATTTTGTCCGAGATTGATTTTTCAAAGCTGCGCCAGTATTATGCCGTTTCTTCGGTTCTTCTTGTGCTGCTTTTTTCTTCATGTAGTGAAAAAACCGCCGTGTTCAGCGCAACTTCTGATTTCAAGCGGGAAAAATTCCGCGAGTCCACGGGAGCTTTCCTGAACATAACGACTTCCCCAAAATTCAAGGACGACAAACTTGCCGTGAGCTACGGTATTTTTGGTCTTTCTGCCAACTACATGGCTTTGGGCGAGTACGACAAGGCTATGGAAAAGCTGAATCTTCTTTTGGACTCAGAACTTGACGGAAAGCTTAAGGGGGCGGTGTTCTACAACAGGGGAATAATTTTCGTCCGGCGTGGGGATTTTCCGATGGCTATTGAGAGTTTTAAGCTTGCGGTTCTTTCCGATGGCTCGAATACTAGCGCGAAAATAAATCTTGAGCTGTGCTCAAGGGAGCTTGCCGCAAAAAAACAGAGTTCCGGAGAGCAGGAGATGAAAGAAGTCATGCAAAGCGATGATGAGTCCGGGCTGCAAAAAGAGATTTTTACTTTAATCAGGAATCAGGAGTCGAACCAGTGGCGAAGGCTTTCATCTAACGAGGATACAACCGATGCAATTGATTATTAGCTTTTTCCGCAAATTTTGTTTATTTTTTCTCTTTCTTTTTCTTCCGGCGTTTGCAGCCGCAAAAACTGACTTCGGCTCGCTTTCTGTACGAAGCGCGGAGGATTATGTTTTTGTCCATTCCGAAAGCGAGTTTGTTCTTTCCGTTCCTGATGTTGAGCCTGATAAATTGCAGACGGAGCTTTTGGAGCTTCCTACGGATGTAAGGTTCATATCGTCAAAGAAAGAATTCGACGGGAACGGCGGAACTATAATCCGATTCTGGCTTTATTTTTCTTCCGTAGGCAATTTTGAGCTTCCCCCGATTCTTTTAAAACGCGGATTCAAGGTTCATTACATTCCGTTCGGAAAAATAACTGTCACCGAAAATCCGGCTCTTGTAAGCCCGCGCCTTTTTGCTGTTATTGACAAAAATGATGGTTTCTTTGCGGGTGAGAGCATTTTCTTTACAGTTTACGCCCAGTATGCGGGGCAGATTCTTGATTTCAGCTTCAAGCTGCCTAAAGATTCGATTTTTTTTGAGAAAGAGAGGCTTTTTTCAAAAAAAGATGAAAAAAAAAGGGCTTTCTCAACTGAGCCGGTTCCGATTGCGAAATTTGAGTGGAAGCCTTTGAACGCTGGCTTGCACGCGTTCCCTGAAATGTATATGGACGCCGTTTCTTACAGCGGAAACAGAAAGACTGTTTCCATCCAGAAAAAAGAAATCGATGTTTCCGCAAGAAAAAAAGATTCTGAAAAAAAAGAGGATGTTTTTGACGGATTTTACGAGCCGTATGTTTTTTCGGAAGCGGAATCTGAAAAAAGTTCCGTTCAGACCAAGATTCTGGAAGAGCCTGATTTAAAGGAAGAGTGCGATGAGCTTTGCGCGCTCAGAAACCGCGAAAAATACAGTTTTCCGCTTTCGCATTCTTTTTCTGAAAGTGTCGTAAAAAGAAAAAATCTTGAGAGCATGATAGGAATCCGCATTTCCGAGAATGAGAAAAATTTCTGGGTTATGAATTTTCTGTTCGTCGTAACAGGAGTTTTTCTTGTTATGTTCGTGCTTTTTTTAAGCGGACGGCACGCAAAGCTGGTAGTGCTTTTTTTCTCTCTTTTTGTTATTTCCCTTTTTGCGTCTTTCGTTTATGAATCTGAGTTTGAAAAACGGTTCGGAATTTTTTACGGAGGAAGCGTCAGCGTCATTCCTGAGGAGCTTGGCGAAGGAGCTGGACGATTTGTGCCCGCAGGACTGCGCGTTAAGATAATAGAAAAATCTTCTGATTGGTTTTATATTGAAACAGTTGATTGCTCGGGCTGGGTAAAAGCAGAGCTTGTGAACGAACTTATGTAGCAGGGAGAGGAAAAATGAATTTTGGAGATATTTTGAGCCAGTGGAGCGCGATGCAGGACGAGGGGCTGAAAAAACAGGCCGAGAAAGAAAAAAGCCGTCAGGTTTCCCACAAAAGGCCGAACGCAAGAACAAAGGAAGAGCGTGAGGCTGAGGAAAAACTCACTTTTGAGGAACAGATGGAGCTTGACGCAAAAAAGACTGTGAACCCAATGGAACTTTGGCTCAGACGGTACGGAGTGACGGACAAGGACAAGGAGGCCGAAGAGTTCTTTGAGCGCACTAAGATGGAGAGCCGCGAGTATCTTCGTACTATGATGCCTGAGGCTCGGATTGACTTGCATGGGCTTACTCGCGATGAGGCTTGGGCACGGCTTGAAACATTTGTTACTGATTGCGTGTCGCGTGGTTTAAAGAAAATATTGATTGTTCACGGAAAAGGAAATCATAGTCGTGGAAGTGACCCTGTGCTTGGTCTGGTAGTGCGTACTTTCATTGAGAGAAACAGTCATCTTGGTACGAGCGGGCATCCTGATCATTCTCAGGGCGGCACTGGCGCAACATGGGTTATAATAAAATAGCCAGGTAAGAAATTCGGTTTCCGAACAGTTTTAATGACAAAATGGAGGGTATAGAGATAATGGATTACTATTCAATTCTTGGGGTTCAAAAGACAGCTACTGCCGACGAAATAAAATCCGCTTACAGAAAACTTGCTTTCAAATATCATCCGGACAAGAATCCTGGCGACAAAGCCGCCGAGGAAAAATTCAAGTCAATAAACGCCGCGTACGAAGTTCTGGGAGATGAGGCAAAAAGGCGCAGATACGACCAGTTCGGTTCTGATTCTTCATACACATCTTCTCAGACGCACTGGGGCGGCACAGGCTCCTACGGTCAGTACGGTTCAAGGACAAGCCAGGAAAATCCGTTCGGGCGGCAGGACGCTTACTGGCAGTGGTTCAATTCGTCTATGCGCTCGGGACAGTCAGACGGCTACTACGGAAGAACGTACCAATACTACAGCTCTGAGCCGAAAACACGGTCCGAGAATTTAATCGACATGATTCAGAAAGTGATAGTGTTTTTGATTGGGCTTTTTGTTCTGAGATACTTGTGGTGGATTTTCCCGTTCGGGCTTGTGGGCGGTCTTGTAGCCGTCGTTTCCGGGGCGACTGGTTTTATTCGGTGCCTAAGGCGGCTTGTTGACTGATTTTCTGTTGTTCTGAACCGCGCCGCTTTTGATTCCGACCTTCGTCGGAATTGCGGCGTTTTTAGGGCGCTTGTTATTTTTCGCGGAAAATGATTCTTCCCCTGTTGAGGTCATAAGGTGAAAGCGCAACTTTTACTGTGTCTCCAGGGACGATTCTGATGAAATGTTTCCGCATCTTTCCTGACAGATGCGCCATGATTATGTGTCCGCCGTTTTTAAGTTCGACACGGAACATTGTGTTTGGCAGGGCTTCTTTTACTATGCCCTCAACCTCAATAGCTTCTTCTTTAGCCACGATTCCTCCAAAAATTACTTAAAAAAATGAAAAAAAATTGCCTTTTTAACCAAAAGCAATTATATTATTATGAATGTTTAAAAAAAATTGTCAACAAGGGGTGTTTTGCAATGGATAAAGAGTTTACCGATAAAATCGAAAAGGAACTTTTGGAGCAGAAACAAGTTATTCTGCGCTCTCTTTCAGCTCAAAGCGAGGATTACAAGAAAATCATGGAGGAGGCGGCTCCAGGAGACGAAGTAGACATCGCATCAGATGTTATAGACGGAAAAATGCTTGAAACGCTCGGCACTCAGGATTCGCTTCGCCTTGAGCAGATTAACAACGCGCTTGAGAGAATCCACAAGGGAACTTACGGAATATGCCTTGTCTGCAAGAAAGAAATTCCGAGGGAACGCCTTGAGGCAATTCCGTACGCATTCATGTGCATAAATTGTAAGAGCCGTGACGAGCGCAGGAACAGATAAAATCAGGCTTGTTGAATTTATCTATAAAAAACAATACTATTGAAGAATATCGCTTTATTTTTTGAGGTTATGTATTATGTTGATGACAAATGAAATCAAAGTCGGAACGGCATTTATGTTTGAGGGCGCACCGCTCATCGTTCAGAAAATGCTCGGTCAGAAATCTGGTCGCCAGGGAATGGTAACAAAGCTCCGTGTTCAGAACATCGTTACTGGCGGAACTCAGGATCTCGGTCTTGATGCCGGAGAAAAATTCGAGGAAGTAGAGCTTGAGGAAAAAAATGTTAAGCTCTCTTATATCGATGGAAATGACTATCACTTCATGGATCAGGAAACATACGATGATGTTTCTCTTGAGAAGGATTATCTTGGTGATAACGCTGGTTACATCTCTCCTGATGATGATTACGAGGTTAAGGTTACTTACTATGAGGGAAAACCGGTCGGTGTCCGCCTTCCTATTCAGGTAACGCGCACAATCACTTACTGTGAGCCAGGCGTTAAGGGCGACACTTCTGGAAAATCAACGAAGCCTGCTACGCTCGATACAGGAATGGAAGTAAAAGTTCCTTTGTTCTGCAATACTGACGACAGAATCGTTATTGACACAAGGGACGGCTCTTTCGTTGAGAGAGCAAAGAACTAAGTCTTTCTGATGAAATGCGGCGGCTTTTTGGATGCTTGCCGCATTTTTTTGTGGTTTGTTCTGCGGACCTAGTCCTGAACCTCAATCCTGTTCCTGCCCTCCGCTTTTGCGCGGTAGAGCATTTTGTCCGCCTCATTGAACCAGTCTTTTTCCGAGAACCAGAGCTTTGGCCGCGCTATTCCTGCGCTGAATGTTATTGACTTGTCCGGAGCGAATTCAAATCTTGTCGATGAAAAATCATCTTTTATTTTCTGCACTTTTTCCAAAACAGCGTCTTTTGGCTCTTCCTCAAACATAAGTACAAATTCTTCACCGCCGAATCGGAAGCAGTGCCGGATTCCGTTCATGTTTTTCTTTATTATAGCAGAGAGCTTCGTTAGAACTTCGTCCCCGTTCGCATGGCCGTAAGTGTCGTTTATTTGCTTGAAGTGGTCTATGTCGATTATGACCATGTGCGGCACGAGCCTTCCTTCCTTAAATTTCGTGAAGTGCGAAAGAACGCAAGTGTCAAGAGCCGACCTGTTGTAAAGCTGCGTCAAAGGCTCTACTTTCAGCTCGTGAATCAAGGCCTCCTGCTTTTTGTAGCTTTCATATATGAACATGAGCTGCTGCATCTGAGAATGCTCAAGCCCGCATGCCATAAGGTAAGTCAGAATTAAAAAAAGGCAAAAACAGAAAATCGTCGTGGACTTAAATATGATGTCTCCGTATTCCTTGTCGAACCAAAGGCAGGCGGAGGAAACGACGAAGGTGAAAGCCATTATGTTGCGCATTTTTTTCAGAAGTGAGCTGCTTGCAAATGCTGTTGATACAAAAATCGGTATGGCGGAGCTTACGAGCAGGAAAGTGAAGTACGAGTGGAATGTTGCGATTGTTCCGCAAATGACAGATGCCAGATAGCAGACGATTGTATTTTTTGTGTTCTCGCTGAATTTTTTTCTTGTGAGCAGAAAAAATGCCAGGAATCCTGCTGTGAAGTTGATTGCGCTTGGAATTATTATTCTGAGCGCAAGGTATGTTTTGAGTGTGGTTGTTATTGCATTGTTGGCGCGGAAAAAGAAAAAAATCATTATCTCTGCGAGAAAGACCGTTATGATTCCATACCAGCACATTCTGAATATTAATTTTCTCCAGCGCTTGAAATGGGACAGCCTGTAGTCATCAAAAGTCATATAATGATTTTACTGAAAATCAAAATGAAATTCGACAGCTTTTCAGGCTGTTCTTGCCGCCTTGTTTTAAAACGCTTTCTGCTAGTCCTTAAAGCCAGCCCATTTTCTTATTAACGGGAGTTTTTCAAGGAGAGTGTCAACTTCTTCCTCCGTGTTGTAGAAATAAAGGCTGGCGCGGGCGGAGGCCGGAATTCCCAGGTATTGCTGGAGCGGCTGCGCGCAGTGATGGCCGGCCCGTATTGCTATGTGCTCGTCTGAAAGGAGTGTCGCAATATCGTGGGGGTGAACGCCGTCAATCGTGAATGTGACTATTCCGCATCGTTTTGAGCCGTCCGTGCCGCCAACGACATTGAAATGCGGTATTTTCTTTATTCCCTCCATCAGCTTTGATGCAAGGAAGTTGTCGTTTTTTTCGATGTTGTCAAGTCCGACGGACTGAATGTACCGTATTGCGGCTGCCATTCCCACCGCATCTCCTGCGCTGACGGTTCCTGCTTCAAACTTGTGCGGGACTTCCGCCCATGTTGCGCCTTCTTTTGTGACATACTCAATCATTTCGCCTCCGCGCAGGAACGGGGGCATTTTCTCAAGCAGCTCCAGTTTTCCGTAGAGTGCGCCGATTCCCATAGGACCGCATAGCTTGTGTCCGCTTATTGCAAGAAAGTCAGCCCCAAGCTCTTGCACATCGACAGGAATGTGCGGCGTGGACTGCGCCCCGTCCACAACGAGGACTGCCCCGACTTGGTGCGCTTTCTGGGCGATTTTTTTAATCGGGTTCGTGGTTCCGAGCACATTTGAAACATGTGTTATGGACACGATTTTTGTTCTGCTTGTGATTTTTTTGTCGAATTCGCTTTCAGGGATTGTTCCTGTTTCTTTGTCCACATCGAAGAACACGAGCTTTGCTTTTTTCTTCTCGCATACGAACTGCCACGGAATTATGTTTGAGTGGTGCTCCATGATTGAGATCGCAATTTCGTCCCCTTCGCCAACATTTTCCATTCCGTATGTGTATGCCACCAGATTCAGGCTTTCGCTTGAGTTTCTTGTGAATACGATTTCCCTGGGGGATGCCGCGTTTATGAACTTTGCGACGACGGTGCGCGAGTCCTCATATGCTTTTGTGGCGCGCTCGCTCAGGGAATAAAGCCCTCGCAGAGGGTTTGCGTTCTGGGTTGCGTAAAAGTGCGTCATTGCATCAAGCACGATGAACGGACGCTGGGCAGTCGCGGCGGTGTCAAAATAAATAAGTCCTGCGTTCTCCCTTGACTTTCGCTCATCTATGGCTTTGAAAAGCGGAAAATCATTCCTATATTTGTTCATAATTACCTCCGGAAAATGTGGATATAATACATCATTTCATATGTTTTGACTAGGAAAACTTCTTGTTTCGTTTTTGAACAATTCAATATCGTTTTTTTATGTGAATCAAATTGAATTAAATATGAAAAGTAATTAGAATGAAAGGACTATGTTAAATCCTTTGGCTGCAGAACTTAATGAAACTTTGGCCGGAACAGTTGCCGGCTCACTTCTATCTGATCTTGGAACAAGAATTTATTTTCCGAAAGGAATCATCGCTCAGAGCGCGGAAGCAAAAAAATTCGGAAAGACCGCCAACGCAACAATCGGAACTACTCTCATCGGCGGAAAACCTGTCATACTCGAGGCAGTTCATAAATTTGCACCGAGCCTTACGGCGGGGGAGCTTGTGGCTTATGCCCCTACCGCAGGAAATCCTGAGCTTCGTGCTGTATGGAAGGAAAAGCTCTTTCAGAAAAACCCAGGACTAAAAGGAAAGTCATTTTCGCTTCCTGTCGTTGTTCCGGGGCTTACTGCCGGAATCTCCTTCTTGTCTGATTTGTTCGTTGACGAAAAACATACGCTTCTTGCCGCTGACCCAAGCTGGGACAACTACGCGCTTATCGTTGAGACCCGCAGGAATTCCAGACTGAATCAATTCTCAATGTTCTCTGACGGCAAATTTGACATTGAGTCATTCAAAAAAGCTCTTTCTGATGAGGCTGAGAAAAGTTGCGATAATTCTGTCCGCGTTATCCTGAACTTTCCGCAAAATCCGAGCGGATACTCGCCGTCAACTTCCGAGGCTGCCGCTATCGTTGAGGCTGTCAGGGCGCAGGCTGAGCGCGGAACAAAAATAGTAGTCTGGAATGACGACGCTTATTTTGGTCTGAACTACGAAGAAGATATTTATCCGCAGTCGCTTTTTGCGGAACTGTGCGATATTCATGAGAATGTCCTTGCGGTAAAAATCGATGGACCTACTAAGGAAGATTTTGCGTGGGGCTTCAGGAACGGATTCCTTACGTTTGGTCAGAAAGGAATGACCGAAGAGCAGTACGATGCTATAATCAAAAAGCTCATGGGGCTTATCCGCTCGTCAGTTTCATGCTCTACGACTCCGTCTCAGAGCATGATGCTCAAAGCTATCTCAGACCCTAGCCTTGAGTCTCAGAAAAAAGCGTACAGGGATGTCCTTGAGAAAAGATACAGAATCGTCCGCAAATTCGTGAACAACCACAAGTCTGACGCGCTTGAGCCGCTTCCGTTCAATTCCGGCTACTTTATGAGCTTCAAGCTCAAAGGCATTGATTCAGAAACTTTGCGACTCAAGCTCTTGAATGAGCGCGGAATCGGTACAATATCTATTGATTCTTCTACGCTCCGGGTTGCGTTCAGTTCCCTTGACGAGGACAAAATCGAGACCGTCTATGCGGCCGTCTACGAAGAAGCTGACAATCTGGTAAAATAAAATCGCATGAGGGTGACGAGACTACTTTTTCTTCCGCTTGTTCTCTTTTTAGTTTCGTGCGGGGCAGGACAGAAGCCGGTGGTCATCTGGACCGACAAGGCGGAGCTTGCGTCGTATGTGGAGCTTTTCAATAATTCGGGCGAAGGGACTACAAAGGCTACCGTTGTCTACAAGGAAAAGCTCGCCGAATCTCTTGCAAACGAAAAAACAGGCGTAAGACCAGATCTTGTTATCGGAACTTTCTTGAAAAATCCGGGGCTTGAGAAAAAGTTCGCAAATCTTTCCTCTCTTTTCGGAAGCGAGAAAAGAGAGGAAAAAATGCACAAATCTGATTTTTACGAAACGCTCCTTTCGTTCGGCTCTGGAAAGCTCCTTCCTGTGAGCTTCAATCTTCCGATGGTCATTTTCTCGTCAAAGAACTCGGCGTTCATCTCAAAGAATTATATGCTCGACCCAAATGAAATAAGGGACGACGCGGCGCTTTTCAATGCGAAGAACAAAAACGGCGTGTACACGAAGATGGGCTTTGCCCCGTCATGGAGCCGTGAGTTTTTGTATTTGCTCTCACGAATGAACCGGGTCAATTTTTCCCAGGGGGAGGAAGGGCTTACTTGGAACGAAAGCGCGCTGAAAATAACGCTCGATTATGTCGTTGACTGGACTTTGGGGCGCAACACAACATCGTCAAATGAGGACGATTTTTCTTTCAAATATCTTTACACGCCAAGCTACAAGTATGTTTCAACGGACCGATGTCTTTTTGCATACACTGACAGCGACAAATTCTTCCGCAACACGCAGGAGCAAATTGTTGATGTTGATTTCAGATGGATATGCTCAAGTGACGAGATTCCGAAGATTTTTGTGGACGAAGAGATTACGATGCTTGCTATGCACAAAAAGTCCCGCAACAAGGCGGCGGCAAAGGAATTCATACTCTGGTTCTTGAGCCGCGAAACGCAGAAAAATCTTTTGGAGCGTTCTGCGTTAATGAATCTTGGGGTGCGCACATTCGGAATATGCGGCGGGTTTTCATGCCTCAAAAGCGTTAACGATGAGTTTTTTCCGATTTATTACAAAAATCTTATGGGAAACCTTCCGTCCGAGGAGCTTTTGGAAGCTCCTGTTTCCGTGCCGGCGCGCTGGAAAAGCCTGAAAGAGCGCGTGGTTCTTCCGTACCTTGCGGAAAAATCAAGGACGGAAACAAACTCCGACGCAAAGACTATGGAAGAACGGCTGGCAATTTGGTACAAGCAGTTCAACTGATAGGGAGAAGGGCTAGGAAACAATTTGTTACAAATCTTTGCGGACATAGAAGGTTGATCTGCCGCTGCCTTTCTTTTCTATTTTTCCACTATCGCAAAGTTCTTTGATGGCTTTTTCGATAGTCTGACGTGCAAGGGCGGGACATTCTTCCTGAATGTCACTCTTTGTAAATTTACCGATCCGGTTTTTGATAGCTGCTTCAACGATTTCAACGGAGGAAAGTTTATCATCTATCAGATTCAGTCGCTCTTCAAAATCCCTGTAAGCCGAAAGGATTATTCCCAAAAGATATTTTACAAACGGTGTGTTGTCATTTGTGTTTTCGTTCCAGTTTTCAGAAGAAGCTTCAAGGACATCGTAATAAGTGTCTTTTGTTTTTTCGATTTTCTTTTCAAGACTTATATATTTGCATACGACAAATCCGGAACGATACAGCAAGAGCGTTGTTAAAAGCCTGGACATTCTTCAATTTCCGTCATTGAATGGGTGTATGCACAAAAAATCTTTGATGAAATTCGCAATTAAAAGCAAAGGTTCTATTTCGCCTAGCTCTATTGCACGATAAAAAGTCTCGCAAAGATTTTGAACAGCCTCTGGAGTTTCAATTGGCGTTAATGGGGTAAAAAGTGTCCTGCTGCTTCCGTCCGGCATGGTTGCAACAATGTAGTTTTGAACATTCTTGAATTTACCTCCAAAATCCGGACTTGAGTATTGGTACAAATACTTATGGAGCTGGAGGATATAATTTGAGCTGAGAGGAATATATTCGAAGTTTTCATGGATGATATTAAGAACATCGCAGTAGCCCATGATTTCTTTTTCGTCACGGTTACGGGGAGTAGTTTTGTCAGCAACGAGCTGTTTGATTCGTGATTCTGTGGTGACAATACCTTCAATTTTGTTTGAGCTTTCTGTACTTTGAATTTTTGCTATTTCTACCAGTTTATCGAGTTTATCTTTTTTTTGATGTACAAAAAGTTCCTGCCGGCCTTTGTATTCCCTGATTTTAGAAATAAATCCTAAGATTTCGGTATCAAGTGTACAGTTTTGGAGTTTTGAATAATCAAAGGTCCTCATTTTTATCCTCCTACGGATTGAACTTTCTCCTATTTTAGTATATTAAATAGGAGAAAATAAGGCTTTAGAGGAGAAAAATTTTTTCCATCAATTATGAAAGACTTTCATTTTCAGTCAGATTTCAAAGCAGGGCATGTTTTGCGACTTTTGCCTGTTCTTTCTTTTCGGCTGCTTCCATTACTCAAAAAAAGTTGGTGGAAATTACTGAATTGACAAGGCGTGGTATAGAGTGGCAGATAAAGCAACTCAAAGAAAAAGGTGTGATTCGTCGCATTGGCGCAGACAAAGGTGGCTACTGGGAAATTGTAGCATGAAAAACTCAAATACTATATGCTAAAATAGAGCAGTTCAACTGATGGGAGGTAAACAGAATGGATGGAAAGGCGGACGAGCTTAATGAGAAATGTAAGGAAATACTTGCAAAAGGCATTCCCCAACTACCCATGCCAGAGGGAATGCCGCTGGTTTATATAAAGATTACCGATGAATCTTTCATGTCAGAAGTGGATTTTTCAGATCCAGCTGCTGTGGCTGAACTTGAAAAAAAAATAAAAAAGCAGAAAAAGTCCTTGCCAGACAGTTAAAAATATGATACTCTATCTAGAGAAATTGGCTTGTTTTAACACGTAATGATAAAGCCTCTCGTATGAGTGGCTTTATCATTACAAAATAGGGAGGAAGTTTATGAAAAAAACTTCTTTAAGAGAGCTTACAGCTCGTCTCAGGTCAATTTCAGACATTCCGCAGTTGCCAATGCTGAAAGGAAAACCGCTGGTTTATATAAAGATTACTGATGCGTCTTTTATGTCGAAAGCTAAATTTTCGTATCAACAGGCGTTTTGGGCGTACTATAAGGATATGTATTTGATAAAGCAGCGTCCGACTGATCATGATACTTGTTTTCCCACAGCAATGTTCAATGCTTTTCCTGTTCTTTTTGATTATGATAAAAGCAAGCTTTACAGGTATATAGCGACTCACGAACATCCGTATGTTCCCAAATGTGAGAGAGATTTTGGGGGGTGCATACGGCGGGCTGGCTTATCGGAATGTGTGAAACTTATGCGGAACAAGTTTGTGCCGTTTATAACGATATTCGCACATAACATAGGTGACAGGCTTATCGATACATCGAAAGAAATATACAGAATGCCAACAAGTGTCAATGCTCATGCTGTAGCCGTATTCGGATATGATGACGAATATTTGTATTACTTTGAGAACGGTCTGAACAATGTGCTTGCGAACAGCTGTATCTTTGCGCTTCATAATTTCCTTTATCCAAAAGTCTTCGGTACTGAGGACGAAAAAAGATTTTTGGAGAGAATCGGGTATGGAGAGTACGCAAAACTCTGGCAGGACAAGGTGATAAACGGCAAATATTCCGACATGAGCGATGGGGCGTTCTTCGATTTGGTGGCAAAAGCACTGCTGAAAGAATCTTATGAAGAACGAGGAAAACTGTCTTTGATAAGGAAAGAACTCATAAAGTTTCAGTTGTTGGCTAGTGTTTGCTACAAGTATGCTAACGATAATACGAAATTCGTCCACTTCAATCTGTACGAGAATATGCCGTCTGCGCTTTATTGACATCGCTTTGCTGAATTGACCTTAATTTCTGTGCGGGCACTGACACTGTTTCCGAATGGGCGTGATTTGTGTATAATGGAAGAATGGATAATCTTTCTCCGCACGCAAAGCGGGTCGTTGAATGGCGCGAGCATTTTTTCTCTCTTCCTGAAAATATTTTCTTTGAAATAATACGGATGTATCTGGGGAACATAAAGACCCCGTTCAACAAGCAGAAACTTATCGAGGAGCTTGGCTCGTTCCTGAGAAAAAGCGAGCACCGGGAGGCTGCGCTTTCGCTTTTGGATAGTGCGGAGCTTGATGTTCTTGCCGCAATAAAATTCATCGAAAAGCCTACTTGCGAGAAAATCATATCTTTTTTCGGCGGTTCGTATTCTTACGCTTTTATTTATGACAAAGTTCTGAATCTTGAAGAGAGGCTTCTTGTATACACATTCCAAAATAAAAACACTGGAGAAAGATATTTTCGACTGAACCCGATTTTTGACGATGTGTTCGACAAAATTCTCGTTCCTTCCGTGCTTTTGAAAAAGCCTGAGATTTCGGAAAAAAGCGATTTTCCGTGCGATGGAATTACTCCTGAGCTTATTGCGGCGTTCATATCCTTTGTCTATGAGAACGCGGATTTAATCAAAGCTGACGGTGAATTCAAGAAAAAAGTACTTTACGATATAGAAAACCGTTTCGGAAACAAGGAAAAAATCCTTCACGAGCTTCTTTTTGCTTTCCTGAATCTTTCTGTTGCTATTGACGGAAAGGGCGGAATAAAAATCGACGAGGAAAAGCTTTCTTCTTTTGCGTCCCTGCCTGATTTTACGCAGAGACTTTATATGTGCGTGTCCACGGAGCATTTGACCAGGGGCGAGCTTGTAAGGCGGGCAAAACTTCTGAAAAATATCATAAAATCAATTCCTGAGACAGGCTACACGAAAGACATTGTTTTCAGGGCCGCAGAAATTTTCCTTGCCCGCGAGAACAGCGTTCCTGATATGGGGCTTGTAGGCTCTGGAAGCCGATTTCTTTCCATAATATCGAGTGCTGCTGGAACGCCTTCTTTTGGTACTGGCGGAGATTTTTCTTTTGTTTCCGACAAGCTGATTGAGTCTTGCGTGCATTTTGGGCTTCTTTGCGTACGCGGAATTGCAGCTGACGGCGCGAAGATTTATTCTCAGCCACAGCCGCCGCTCTCTTCGGAAGACAGTGCAATGGCAAAAAAAGTCCTTACCGTGGATTCTGCCCTTTCTGTGAGGGTAATGCCAGGTCTTTCGCTTACGGAGCTTTTGGAGCTTGTTCGATTTCTTGAGATAAAAGAATTCGATACAGCCGTAACATTCGAGCTTACGAAAGAGTCCTGTCTGCGTGGTTTTGATTTGGGGCTTGGTGTTGATGACATAATCAATGTGCTTGAAAAATACTCATGCTACGAGCTTCCTCAAAATCTCAGGTTTACGGTTGACGACTGGCACAAATCGTATTCTTCGGCAAGCATTTTCAAAGGCTATGTCCTTTGCGTTGAGAGCGACAAAATCAGTGTTTTGGAGAGCAATCCCAAGCTGAAAAAGCGTGTTTCAAAAATCCTTGCGCCCGGGGTGTACCTGCTTGATGTTTCGGGCGACGAGGAGGCTTCTTTTGTGGCTTCGGAGCTTGGCTTTGATTATGCGGGAAGCGTTAAGACTGTCAAAAAGAAGGAGAGAGCCGTTGGCTATCCGGAGCTTTACGATGACGATTCCCCGGGTCTTTGCGAAAATCCTTCCTGTGAGAGTGATTTTGTTCCTTCGGAGGAAAAAATCGGGGAGCATCAGAAAAAAATGCGTGACGCGCTTTCTTCCATGAGTCTTCGCGATGAGCAGGCGGAGGAGCTTTTGCTCAGGATAAACAGAAAAATCATTCTTTTTCCTGGGCAGCTTGACGGCGATACAGTCCGCTACGAGCGAAACGAGGCTGGCGGCATGGATTTTTCAGGAAAAATCCATGTTATTGAATCGGCAATTTCATCTTCGTCAATGCTTGAGGTCGAATTCTCAAATCCTGACGAGTCAAGAAAAGAAAGCTCTTTTCTTTTAGGAAAACCGCTGTCAATAGAAAAAGAGAATGGGCTTTCTTACATCAGGATTTTGACAGAGCCTGAGAAAGACGAGCGTATTTTTGAGATAGGAAGAATCAGCTTCGTAAAAAAAATCCGCGGGACGATTTTCTAGATTTTTTCCACAATCTCTTTGTAGCCTGCTTTCTCCGCGACTGAGCGCGCAAGCTCAAAGCCCGCGTCAAGGTTTTGCGCTGAGTGAGAGTCCGAGCTTATTATGACAGGAACTCCGCGCTCACAAAGGAGCGACAGAAAGTATTCGCTTGGGTAGGGAAGCGACTTGTAGCCCCGTGAAATAGCACCTGTGTTTATCTCGGCTATCACTCCCGCGCGCTTTATTTCGTCCGCGGTTGCCTTAAGCTCGCTTTTGTACCAGCTTTCGCCCTCATCGAACAGCCTTTCCCGCTCCTGAAACTTTGTTATCAAATCTGCGTGACCTATTACAGAAAATCCGCCTTTTTTGAGCATTTGCCGCTCTATATCGAAATATGCTTGGACTGCTTTTTTTACATTACCCGAAAAATACTGATTTATTCCTTTTTTGAGAATGTCAATTGACGCATCCACGGCAAAAATACCACATTCAGTCTGTATGTAATGGACCGAGCCGATTATGAACTCGGGGCTGAACTCAGAGTAGTTTCCGAAAGTCGGCTCAGTGATTGTCGGAATAAAATCAGCCTCAAATCCGAGCTTTATTTCAATTTTGTCGCCGTACAGCTTTTTGAGCCGCCTGATTTCAGCACAGTAGTCGCCTATGTTTCTGGACGGAATATGCCAGTCGCTTGAGAACGGATACATCGAATGTGATGAAAAACCAAGAATGTCGAATCCTTTCTCAATGGCGCAAAGAACATTCTCCTCCGCTGTGTTTTTTCCGTCGCAGAAAATTGTGTGCGTGTGGTAATTAGTCTTCATACTTTTATCTTCTTGAATTCCTTGAAAAGAATTATGAAATGTTTGGCGGCTTTCATATACGAGTCAAGATTTCCCTCTTTCGCGCTTTTTTCCATTTCAAAACCGCATTTTCCCAGCGCGAACGCCGAAATCGTGTTGGAGCTTCCTTTCAGGGTGTGCCCTATGCGGACAAGCTCTTCCATTTCTTTCCGTTCGATTCTGGCCATCATTTCGCCCAGAAGCTCGTCGGTCTGGTAGATGTAATCCATGAAAAGCTTTTTTCCCAGCGCGGAATCTCCGCCTGTCGTTTCCTCAAAGTCGGCTTTGTCCCACAGCGGGACTTCGCCTTTTCCGCTGTCGGAGGCAATGACAGGAATTGCGTCGGGAAGAGCTGCCACTCCGCTCCATTTTTCGAGCATTGCTTTTATTGAGTTGCTTTTGAAAGGCTTTACAAGGATGTCATTCATCCCGATTTTGATATAATCGGAAAAATCATTTGAGTCATTGTTCGCGGTACAAGCGATGATTATGCCTTTGTAACCGTTTTTCTTGATTTCTTTCGTGGCTTCAACGCCGCTTTTGTTCGGCATGTAAATATCCATGAAAATCATCTGAATTTCAGGATGCTCGGCTATTTGCCTGACCACTTCGTTTCCGTCCGAGGCAATGAAAACCTCCGTGTCGAATTTGGAAAGAAATGTCTTTAAAAGGAGCTGGTTCGTCGGGTGGTCTTCTGCTACGAGAACTTTCAGCCCTTTTCCGGGACTTCCCGTATTTCCTTCGGAAAGTTTTGCAGGAACTGATTTTTTTAATTCTGCCCCTGCGTGACCGCCGTTTTCCACAGGAAGAATAGCGTCCATAAGCTCAAAAAGTTTCTCACGCTTTACCGGTTTGTAAAGATATCCGTCAAACCAGTCCAAAAGCTTCATCTTTGCGTCTTGTTTCAGCTGTCCTTCAGGAATAAGCAGGTAAAGCCCGATTTTTGATATTCCGTCCTGGTCTATGATTTTGCTCGCAAGATGCCAGCCGTCAACGAACGGAAGAGTCATGTCAATAAATGCGATTTTATACTGCCTGTCGATTTTCTGGGCGAAAAGTATGTTCGTCATGGCCTCATCCGCAGAGTTCGCAATGTCAATCTCTTTGAAGCCTATGTTCGAGAGCTTTGATTTCAGGCTGTTTGCCTGCAGGTTGTTGTCCTCCACGATAAGAATCCTGAAATTATCGCCCGATGAGAAAATCGGAGTCAAAGTCTCAGTTACTTTTGCGGGTTTCAGAGGCACATCAAAATAGAAGATAGATCCTCCGTAAGGATTCGGCTTTACATTTATCTCGCCTTTCATTATGGTGACAAGGCTTTTGCTTATTGAAAGCCCCAGTCCGGTACCCCCGAATTTTCGGTATGTCGATACATCTGCCTGAAAATAATCTGTAAAGAGCTTTTTCCGCTTGTCCTCTGTTATTCCTATGCCAGAGTCAGTCACTTGAAAGTGAAGGCCTGTGGATTTATTGTAATCAAGCTCCACATGAATATAGCCCTGGTTCGTGAATTTGACTGCGTTCTTTATCAGGTTCAGCATTATCTGCTGGATTCGTACCGGGTCTCCTGTGAGCATTTTCGGCACGGAGGGTGAAATATCCGTGACAATCTCAATGCCTTTGTTGAACGCCTCTATGCTGATTAGGTCAACGACCATCTCTGCGATTTTTCCGATGTCGAAAGGGATTGTTTCAAGGCGGAACTTTGCCGAGCGGATTTTAGTGAAGTCAAGGATATTGTTCGCAAGGTCAAGCAGAACTTCCGCGCTGAACTGAATCTGCCTGATATATTCGGTTTGTTCCTTGTCAAGCTCTGTTTCGCTTATAAGCTCCAGTGCGCTCATTATTGTCTGAACTGGAGTCCTGATTTCATGCAGCGTGCTGGCAAGGAAGCGGCTGGCTTCGTTTACGGTTTCACTTTGAATTCTGGGCATGGAGAACTTCTGTTACTTTCTGGAGTATAGCCTCTGGCTTCTGCGGCTTTAGGAGATATGCCTTAGCACCGAGGCTCAGAGCCTGAACTATAGCTTCTTTCTGCATTGCCTGCGTATAGATGATTACGGCAATTTTCGCGTTCCGCTCCCTCAGTGCTTTGAGTACATCAAATCCTGAGAAGTTCGGCATGAAAATATCAAGGATGAGAATATCATACCCTTTGGCCTCAAAGTTCGCAAGAAAATCAGCCCCGGTTGAGTATATGTCCAGCGTTGCGCCGTAGCTTTGGAACGCCGCTGTGAGCATTGTCTTAACAACTTGGTCGTCATCGAGGATTGCGGCCTTGAAAAGACCTCCGTCTTTTTTCTGCTCGGAGTCTTCCTCAAACGAAAAGCGCGTGGCAACTGTTCCGTCGTCCTCCTCCATCGTTGAAGTAAGGATTTTGTCCGAAATCAGGTTCTGCATTTCGTTTCCGTCGGACGGCTTTGAGTCAGCCCCCATGAGTGAGCCGAGCACCGCAGATAGGCTGGATGCGACTTCGATTCCATTGTATTCAGTATGACCTTCGATAAGCTCTTTTACCATAGAACTCATTGAAAGAACTTTGATGTTCCTGCGCCGGATGCGCGAGTCTGCGATTATGTTTGAGAAAAGAAGCTCCAGGTTCGTTCCGTCGATGAAAGAAAGGTCCAAGTCTGTCATCATAAGGATTACTTTTGGGTCTTTTATGCCTGTCTTATCGATAAGCTCCGAGAGCTTGTATCGGATAAGCATGATTTTCTCACGGTTCAGTCCCATAGCAATTTCTATGAAAATAAGCTTTCCGTTCAGGTGAATGTCAAGTACGCAAGGAGTTATATCCATTGAAAAATCAAGTTTCAGGATTTTTCCGATTGACGCAAAGAATACATCGAATTTTATCGGCTTTGAGAAATACTTGAAGACTCCGTACTGAACAAGCTCCGCAACTTCTTCTTTGTTCATTACGGGGCCGCAGACAATCATCGGAATTCTTTTTGCATTTATATCATTTTTTTTCTTTTCCAGAAATTCCGTAAGATCCATGATTGATGTATTAATATCAATAATAACGAGGTCTGGTAATATTGAAAGGAGTTTTGTCACTCCGTCCCTGTGTCCGTTTGCAAATTCTGCCCCAACATTCTCTGTGTCCAGTTTTGATTTTATGAAATCGCGAAATATTGGAGATGCATCGATGATAAGAACTTGTTTCATACTTCAATTATCGGCTATTATTAGAAAAGTTAAAATAGGATTTCATAGAGATTTTGGAGTTTTTTTATGAAAAATGTAGCAGTTTTTTTAGCTCCTGGTTTTGAGGAGATTGAGGCTCTTACGCCTGTTGATTATCTTAGGCGTGCAGGGGTGAATGTAATTATGGTTTCAGTTCCCGAGACTGGTTCTGAGGAAATGTCTTATGCCGTGCGCGGAAGCCACGGAATCACAGTCTTTGCCGATACTACTCTGGTTGAGTACCTTGACGAGGCTGACAAGGCTCTTCCTGACGCAGTGTTCTTTCCGGGCGGACTTCAGGGGGCAACTCACCTTGCCGCTAACGATGACTTGCGTCTTTTGATTCAGAGAATGGACGGCGAGGGAAAAATAGTTTCTTCCGTATGCGCAAGCCCTGCTATGGTTCTTTCGCGCTCTGGCGTCCTTGCCGGGAAAAAGTGGACTTGCTACCCGGGCATGAACGAGAATCTTTCTGAGTATTGCGGCGGGGAAGAGGCCGCAAAAAAACTTACTGAGGGAGCGTCCCATGTTGCCGGAGTTCCGTTCGTTTTTGACAAGAATCTTCTTACAGGACGCGGGCCTGGCACTGCCGAGCAGTTTTCGATGAAGCTTGTGGAGCTTCTTTCTGGAGAGGAAGTTGCCAAAACTATCCATGATGGCTCTTGCCTTCGGTAACGGAGAAACGATTTTAGGTTCAATTTCGAGTTTTTTATTTTATTGAAAAAAGGTTATTTTACAGAAAAATTCGGTCATTGAGTCTGTCGAAATGACCATTTTTTGCCTTTTACAAACAAAAATTTTGATTATTATGGTTTCGACTACGCTCAACCACCGAAAATTTCTGAAACTCCAAATTCTACCTTATTGGTGATAATCTCTAAAAACTTCGGTTTTTAGAGATTCCTTAAAAAAGAAATTCTTTCAATTTGCCGATAATTACGATAAAATCTTAGGAAGCTCTGATTAAAATATTATTCTGAATGATTTAGTCAGCGTTTTCTCTATTAGGAATTATTATGATTAGAAAAACGTTTTTATCGGTTTCAATATCTTTATTTCTTTTAGCCTCATCAGTCGCTCAAGTGCCGTCAGGTTCAGCCTCCGTCGCAAACAGACGCACGGCTATACGCTACTTGCAGCTTGCCAGCCAGTACATAAACGAGAAGTCTTTGCGCGAGGCTGACTCAAACATAGAGCTGGGGCTTGCGTATGATGACACGATTCCTGATTTATGGTACCTGAAGGCTTTGTCGGCCTCAATGAGGGACGCGCCGAAAGCTGAGATAATTCCGTTTGTGGAAAAATCTTTGCAGCTCGGAAAGTGGGCGCAGTCCAACCGTGACGCGGCGCGTGTTCTGTATGCGGATTTGCTGTGCGAGACGCTGCGCTACGAGGAGTCTTTGCAAGTTCTGGACGAAAAGCCGCTGATTTATTCTTCCGATGCGGAGTTTATTCGTGTAAAGGATTATTACGGGCTTGGTACGAATGATTTTAGGGATGCCCGCGGGCGTATCAATGTTGCCAGAAAAGTCTATCCTGAAGACCCGCGGTTTGCGCTTTTGTTTTTCAGGCGCGAGTATGCGAATATGCGGAAAAATATTCCTGTCTCGGACGATGTTAAAATGCTTGCGGCAAAATTCGTTCAGGCAGTTGATTTTTACAAAAATCCTTCCGATGAGCTTTGCTTGTATGCCGCGATTTTTTCCGATGGAGAGGAAAAGGAGCGCAAGCTGAAAAAATTTCAGGCCGAGGAGAAAAAAGCCCCGCTTTTCGCTCAGGTTGCGCTTGAGGCTGGCATAATAAATGATTTTGAGGCTTTGGACTTTTTTTATAAATTCGCTGATTCGGTCATAGATATTTCTGTCGTAGAGCCTTTCGTTCGTGCCGTAAAGGACGAGAAGGCGCGGAAAGAGCTTTCCGATTACTTCAATTCATACGATGGCATTATTTCAGTTGATACGGACGGAGACCTGAATGCGAACATAATCGTCAAGTATAAGCGCGGACGCACCGAGGCAATGGTTTACGACAGAAATCAGGACGGAAGCATAGACTGGGTGTGCGAGTGCGATTTCGGCTCTCCGACGAAGCTCCATGTTGCTAAGGACAGTCTTGATATTACCTATGTCAACTGGCCTGATGTATACAAAGCCGTGTACAACCTTGAGTCAAAACATTCTGACCTTGTGTTTAATCTGGTGGCGGAGAATGTGGCATATTCGCCGTTCGCCATAGATTACAACGAAGTTCTGAAAGATGCCCTTGATGTTGAATTTTATCTTCCGCTTCTTATTGATGATGATGCAATAACGCGCTCAGATTTCATAAAGGCGGCGTCTTCCTACGAGATTCCTTCTTCCGAGCGGGAGAATGCTGTCGTTAATGTGAGCCTTCTTGACGGTGTTACTCAGGGAGCTAAGTATTATGACGGGGAAAGGCTTTATGCGTTCGCTGAGTTTGAGAACGGAAGACCAGTCCGCCGCCTTGTTGACAAAGACAATGATGGCTTTTTCGAGACTACTGAAATCTATTCGTTCACGCAGAACAAGAACGAGAAGTTTTTGTCGCAGGAAGATGAAGTTCAGATGATAACGAATCTGTACGGCCAGCCTTCTTTGAGCGACGGCTGCTACCTCAAGATGATTCAGGTGGACATGAACTGCGACACTGTGCCTGAATTTATAGAAGAATATACAGCAGGACTTGGAAAAATATCTTCATGGGACTTTGATTTTGACGGCAAATGGGATGTTCAGTATGTGCTTTATCCTGCGAACGGTTCAAAAATCGTAAAGGAGGAAGCGAAATTTCATCAACCGTTTACTAATGATGTTGTTACGGTTACTATGGAGAACGGAAAACCTGTTTATGTTCTTGTCAGCGGAAACGATAAGGGCGGAAGACTTACGGAAAACCGACTTCTTGTTGAACCTGGAAAAAACGAGAACTTTTACTGGGTCGCGCAGGTAGGGGATGAGGTTGACGAAGAAAATATAATAAAAAGCGTTAACCAAATTACATCTCAGGGTGTTTCTATAATTGTCACATCAGAAAATGACAGATTCCTTGCTATCCGCATAGGACAGCAGATTTTTGGAGAGAAACTTCCGCCTTCTGAAATTCAGGAAAAGGCGGAACAGAATAAATGATAAAAATGAAAAGTGGTGCTGAATTTTTGAGAGTTTTTTTTGGAAAGCCTTTGGTTTTCTTCGTTCTTGCTTTTGCTTCCTGCTCAACAATAAAGCAGCCTGAGTCCGTGTACGAGGAACCTGATTACACGGCGGAGGATGTACGCAGGGAGGAGATAAAAAGAATCGAAGAGATGATGGAAAAAAGTCCTGTTCAGGCATTGTGGCGGGCAACGCTCCTTAATGACAAGGAAACTGTTTCAAAATGCGAGGAAACGGTTGTGGGAAAATACAAGGAGGAGCTTGAAAAAGAGAATTATTACAATGCAAGGAATTTGTACAAGTCTCTTGAAGCTGTGTCTTACGATGGTCTGAAATCTCTTTCTAAAAATTACGAGGAGCTTGACAGACTTTGCACTGAGCGCGTTCCCGGACTGAAAAAAATCAACTCAAGCCTTCAGAAAGTTTCAGGCTACATAAACGGCACGGTCACTATCTGGGTTGACAAGGGAATGGCGGTAAAAAACGGAATGGGGTACGCTGACCGCGTAATCGGCTCTGGTTTTTTCATTTCAAAAGACGGTTATATCATAACGAACAACCATGTCATAACTGATGTTGTTGACACAAAGAGCAAGTCATACGCAAAACTGTTCATAAAACTGGCTGAGGACTCGGACACAAGGATTCCTGCAAAAGTCATAGGCTGGGATCCTGTGCTTGACCTTGCGCTTCTTAAGACTGAGGTTGACGCTCCGTTCTCGTTCAATCTTGGTTCTTCCGCAGATTTGGATGTAGGCGACAAGATTTATTGTATCGGCTCTCCGATTGGACTTGAGCGCACGCTTACGAGCGGAATCGTCAGCGCGACGGACAGAAAGCTCTTTTCGCTCGGAGATGTAATGCAGATTGACGCAGCTGTTAACTCTGGTAACTCCGGAGGCCCTTGCATCGATTCCAACGGAAATGTTCAGGCAATCGTTTTCGCCGGAATGCTCCAGTATGAGGGACTTAATTTTGCGATTCCTGTCGAGTATCTGAAAGGAGAGCTTCCTGCCCTTTATTCTGGCGGAAAACTCAGTCATCCTTGGATTGGATGCTTCGGGCATACGAAGAAAGTTCTTGGAAAAGACAGCGGGCTTGAGGTGCAGTATGTGCTTCCGGGCGGAAGCGCGAGCAGGGCAGGCATAAAGCCTGGCGATGTTATAGTTTCGATTGACGGACAGGGCGTAAAGACTCTTGAGGATGCGCAAAATATTTTCATAAAAGAAAGCGCGAAAACAATCGTTACGGTAAAGTATCGTACTAATAACGATGTGGAAAAAACTTGTTCCATTTATCTTTCGGTGCGTCCTGAAAATCCTGGCTACACAGTCTATTCAAGCGATATCCTTGCCAATTCGTTCGTGCCGATTTTCGGAATGAAGCTTAACCGCGCGTCAAGCTCCAGCAAAAGCAAGTTTACTATTGATTCGATAATTCGCGGCTCTGTGGCAGATGAATCAGGTTTTTCTGAGAACGATGCGATTGAGGTTCGGAAAGTGACATTTGACAAAGATAATTCCATTTTATATGCTGAGGTCTATACAAAGAACAGGAAAAAAGGGTATCTTGATGTCGTTATGGGAATAGGTGCCAAGCTGGACAGCCCTTACTACTTTTAGAGATTCTCAGGAGTTTGAAGTTAATGGATTTTGAGGAGAAAATAGTTTCATATCCGCCGGTTCATCCTGGCACTGACAGAACTTTCATCCGTTTTTATTCAGGTAGTGCGGACATGAACGGAATATTCTATTCTGCAGAAAGCGAGAGCAGACCACAGAGAATTTTTGTGACCGATACTGTTGTTGCATCTTTGGATTCAATGAAGCCGTTTATAGAAAATTTCTGCGGGGAGAATTTTTCTCCTGTCAGAATTGAGGCTGGGTTCGTAGGAAAGCGCGGAAGAGATGTTCTTCTCATACTTGGAGCCGGAGAGCCGTTCAAAACGATTGAAAGCGTTCTCCAGATTGTGAAAGCCGCCCTTGACAACAACGGACAGCGTTCTGCTGTGTTCGTAGGAATCGGCGGTGGCGTTGTTACGGACATGACGGCTTTTGCGGCTTCTATCTTTAAGCGGGGAGCGCACTGCGAGCTTGTTCCTACTACGCTTCTTTCTATGGTGGATGCGGCTGTGGGTGGCAAAACTGGTTGCGATTTTGACACATACAAAAATATGATTGGCTCTTTTTTTCCGGCTCAGAAAATCCATGTGTGTCCCTCTTTCGTTGAGACGCTTCCTTTCCACGAGTACAGAAGCGGTATGGCAGAAGTCGTTAAGACCGCACTTTTGTATTCCCCGGAGCTTTTTGACAAACTTGAATCATATCCGCAGATTCTTTCCGACAGAAAAAGCCCGCTTGTTGGTGAGGCAATACGAACTTGTGTCAACGATAAGGCTACTGTCGTGGAGCAGGATTTGACCGAGAAGAATATAAGAATGCAGCTGAACCTTGGGCATACATTCGGTCATGCGCTGGAAAGTATGTGCGGGCTTGGGGTCGTGACTCATGGGGACGGAGTTGCATGGGGCATGGCGCGCGCTGCGGAGCTTTCTTTCCGGCTTGGTTTTTGCACTGAAGATTATGTCCGCAGGATAAAAAAATGTCTTTCGTCATTCGGCTGGGAAACTGGAGCCGTTCATCCTGCTATGAAAGAGAAGTATGGGGACGAGGAAAAAATTGCGCGCCTTCTTCTTGATGCGATGAAGAAAGACAAGAAAAATTCGTCTGACAAAATCAGGTTTGTTCTTCAAAGAAATATCGGCGAGACTGTAATCACGGAAGTTAACGAGGAAGATATACTTTTCGTTTTACGATAGGAAAATACAGGAACTGTAATGAAACGCTCAATTTTTAGAAAATCTGCATTGGACAGAATTGCTTCTCTTGACCAGCTTGACCAGACTATGACGGTCGTAAAACCGTCCAGCGTCCTGGCTTTGATTTCGGTGGCGATTATTATTGGCGTGGCGATGATGTGGGGTATCTTTGGTTCCGTGCCGGACACTGTGAGCGGAACGGGCGTTTTAGTGAACAGTGACCACATCACGAGCGTAAAATATGCCAATCAGGGAGCTGTCAAGAATATTTTCGTGAATCACGGTGATACAGTTCATAATGGTCAGATTATCGCACGAATCGAACGGCAGGATATTCTTGATCAAATCAAAGTCAATGAGAAAAAACTTGAAGGCTACCTGAAAATGCAAAATGTTATCCGTTCTACGACAAGAGGCGGGAACGAAAAGCAGCGAATGATGAAAAGCCTTTTTGACCAAGGGCTTATTACCGAGCAGGAATATCTTAATTCCCGCCAGACAGAGCTTAACATAGAGCAGCAGATTACCGAGATGAAGCAGCAGATTCTTATGCTGAACGAGAATTATCAGACTGCAACTCAAGTTTTGTCTACGGCAAGCGGGCGTGTCATGGAAATTCCTGTGCGCCGTGGCGATTATGTCCAGCCGGGCAGCACGATTGCCGTGATTGAGTCCGGGGCTGGTCAGGACACTATTGGCGCGCTTGTGTATTTTCCGGCGGTTGAGGGTAAAAAAATCCGTCCGGGCATGAAAATCGGGCTTGCGCCAACAACGGTCAAGCAGGAGGAGTACGGCTTCATTCAGGGCTTGATTACGGATGTTTCTGAATTTCCTGTGAGCGACAATTATCTTGTATCGAGCTTACAGAATTTGAGCCTTGCTAACACTTTTCACCAGATTCAGAACCCAATCGAAGTGAAAGTGAGCATCATTCCTGACCCTACGACTTATTCCGGCTACAAATGGTCATCATCAAAAGGTCCGGCGCAAAAAATCGGCTCTGGTTATATTTGCTCTGCAAAAGTCACAACAGATTCCAAACGGCCTATTTCGCTCATAATTCCAACATTGAAGAGAAAATTGCTCGGCATTGGAGAAGAAGTTTTACCCCAAGCTCAGGCTGGAGCCAATAAACAATAAGTTTCAGTCGGCAAAAATGACAGTTGGCCCGTGTAGTGGATTAGTAAAATCAAAAAGATGTGTAGGGGCTTTGTATGAAGAAATCAATTTTGACAATCGCGGGTCTGGGGCTTGCTTTTTTCTTTGCGGCATGCGGTACGACTCAGAAATCGGTTGCAATTCCTGGAACAAGCGAACATCACACGGGTCTTGCGATTGATATTGTTCCGAAAGTGGACGGCGAGTGGAAGTGGGAGAACGAAGATATGATGAATCTTCCGGAGCTGTTCGCTATAATTCACAAGGAGCTTCCGAAACATGGCTTTATTCTGCGCTACCCCAAAAACAAAGAGGAAACCACGGGCTATTCTTACGAGCCGTGGCATATCCGATATGTAGCAAGCAAGAAAATTGCGCAGAAGATTTTTGACGAAGGAATTACGCTTGAAAAATACAAGGGCGAAAAATAATTTTTCAGGTAAATATGATGGCTGTTCTGAAATTTTTGCTTTTCAAGAAGCCTGTTCTTTTTTGAGAAAAATTTTCAAATTTATCGGAAGGTTTTATGCGACGATTTTTAATGAGGCTTTTTTTTTGTATGATGTCTGTGTCTGTTCCTGTTGATTTTTATGCGAATACTTGTTCTTTGAATATTCCGTGTGAAGTGAAATTTCCCCTTGATGAAAAAGTCCTTGATTCTGACAACAAAACGAAAGTGAGCGATATTTATAAGGATATATTCGCATTGAGCAAGGAAATTTTGATTAAGGTTTCGTACATTGATACTGACGAGCAGCTTTTTTTTAAGGAAAGCTGGATTAATCGCATTCGTGCAAAGGAAGGTTCAAAAGATTTCGAGTACACTTTTAAAAAAAGATATTCAATCACTGACGAAAAAATTGACGAGGCTGTTGAACGCGCAAAAGCTGACGGTATCTTTGGGAACAAGGACTTTTCTTTTGAGATTGATTGGAGTTTCGCTCGAATGACTTTGGACTGCAAGTTTGAACGAGATATTTCAAACAGAGGTTTCGGAAGCCTTGAGTTTCCGCCTTTTTTTGATGTGATAAAAACGATAAAAAGAATAATGCCGAATCAGGAAATGAATGAAAAAGAAGAGAAATGGGGAGATAAAATCTTGGGGCAGGCAAAACTTATCGGACCTGTTGTGATAAGGCGGTACAAAGGAAAGTTTTGTGGCAAGAAAATTACTTTTGAGGTGTGGCCGATTGAAAATCAGCGTACAAAGGAAATTTGTTATATTGCCGAACTTTCATTTGATTCAGAATCAGTCGATGAGGCAAAGGAAGACCGAAAAATGATTATGGAAAAACTTTCGGAAATGAAAGTCCTTAAGCAAGAAAGAGAATTTAAGACAAATTTAATTTTTGAAGCTTATAAAAAGTAGAGCTGCCTGAAGTTTTCTGTGGTTAGTCGTTTTGCCTCAGAATATTCATCTCGCACAGGAGTCGGATTTTTTCTTTCTTTGAAAGAGCATTGAAATCTTCTTTTTTTGACAAATCTTCAATGTATGATGCTGCGCGTGATGCAGTTTCTTTTAGGGCGGCAAAAAGATTTTCCGAGCTTTTTGGAATGTAGCACGAAATTCGGCTTCCTTCGTTTCCTTTTATTCCCATGAAATATTCAAAATATTCCGCCTTGTAAAAACCGAACGCAGAGGTAATTCCGAAAAAATCCGCAACTAGCTCATCGTGAAGATGATTTTGCGCAGTTCCGAAAAATTTTTTTGTGAAAAAATGAGTGCACTCATGCTCAAGCCTGATTTGAAGAGATTTTTCAAGCCATTCGGTTTCGTTCAGTCCGAGCGTTTTTGCCGAAACATTGCTGTAGGGCTTTTGCGAAAGGATTATGAACTGCGTTTTTTTTCCGGACACGAACGAAGCCCCCGTTGAGCTTATGTTTTCAGGTCTTTTCCCTTTATAAAACAAATTCGTGACAAGATTCTCAAAATCATCCGTGTTCCTGATTTTTATGACAGGAATTTCTCCGGCAACGGAATTGTAAATTTCGGCTGAAATTTTTTCTGCTTGCTTAAAAGTAACTGGCATATTGGGAACGAGCATTGTGTTTATGGCATTAGCAGCTCCGTCTTTTTTGCACGCTGAAACGAACTCCCGCCAAAAAATCAGAAAAGATAAATCATCATCCGGATTTTCATTAAAAGAGCCAAAGTGATTTTCGCAATATTCATCGAAGATTTTTTTGTCTTCGTCTGAGAGAGAAGAAAGAGCTGAAATCATAAAAATATTCTAGCATATTTTTTTTACTTTTTTCAGTATCATATGATGGAAACTACTCAAAATTTCATACCATGAAATCTGAAGCGGAATGAAATTATAATAATTGCACCACATTTTCTTCTATTGTATAATACTAAGAGATAATTCTAGAAAAAGAATGAATTTTTTTTCCGAAACATTAAGAGTATAATTTTTAGCTTTTTTTTAAAGTCATTCGTATAAATAATTAGAGCTGTTCTGAAACTTCAGTTTTCCGACTAGCTCTGTTATATTGCTAAGAAAATTTGGCTTTTTTGAGTTCTATTATTGAACAAAAAAAGTCACGGAAATTTTCTAGCACATATCATTTTGCTTTTCTTTAAGGCGAAATAAAATAAGGAGTTTTTGATGAAAAAATCACTAAAATCACTTTTCCTGCTTGCTTTTATTGGCATTGTATTTGTTTCTTGCGCCAGCGTTCCTGGTGGCACGAATAGCCAGAATCCGCTTTCACTTTGGACTGATGAAGCCCCTGCAAAAAAAGCTCTTATTGAATATGTCAGCTCTGTAACCAAAAAGAGCAGCCCGGATTTTATTCCTGTTGAAAACAGAATTGCAATTTTTGACTGGGACGGCACTCTTTTCTGCGAAACGAATCCGACTTATTTTGATTTTCAGCTTTTCATTCACCGAGTGCTTGATGACCCGAATTACACGCCCAACGAAAGCCAGCTTGCAATCGCGAAAAAATTCCGCGAGACAGGCGTCGTTCCGCCTTTGGACGCTGAGTATGAGAGACTTCTTGCAAGTGCTTACAAAGGTATGAAACTTTCCGAATATTTTGATTATGTCCGGGCTTTCATGCAGACCGAGCAGCCTGGCTACAACGGAATGAAAAGAGCCGAAGCGTATTACAGACCGATGGCTCAAATAGTTCAGTATCTTATTGATAATCAGTTCACGGTTTATGTTTCGACAGGAACTGACCGGTTCACGATTCGTCCGCTCGTCATGGAAACTCTGAAACTTCCTCCGAATCAGATTATCGGCTCGGACAGTGTTGTTATCTGCCGCAATCAGGGCGGGGAAGATTCGCTTTCATACACATTCAATTCTGGTGATGAGCTTGTTATGGGCGGAAAAAACATCGTAAAAAATCTTCAGATGAACAAGGTCGTCACGATTGTTCGTGAGATAGGCGTGCAGCCTGTTCTTGCATTCGGTAACAGCACAACTGATGCGAGTATGATTAATTATTCGATTACAAACAACAAGTACAAGGCTCTTGGATTCATGCTCAGCTGCGATGACCTTGAGAGAGAGTACGGAAACATGAAAAAAGCCGAAAAAATGAAATCGGAGTCTGAAAAATACGGCTGGATTTCTGTTTCAATGAAAAATGACTGGAAAACGATTTACGGTGACAGTGTTAAGAAGAAATAATTGAAAGTAACGGAAACAGCCCCTTTGACTCTTCTAAAGGGGCTGTTTCTGCATTTTTTTAAATGACAATTCTCAAAAATTAAATTATACTTAGCACGATGAAATTTCCTATTTTCAGAAAAACTAAGACACCGACAGTTTTACAGATGGAAGCCCTTGAGTGTGGGGCTGCAAGTCTTTCGATGATTCTTTCTTATTATCACAAATATGTTTCTTTGGAAGAGCTTCGTATGGAGTGCGGTGTTTCGCGTGACGGAACTAAAGCCAGCAATATCATAAAGGCTGCCAAACGCTACGGCCTAGAGGCGAAAGGCTTTAAAATGGAGGTCGATGCGCTCCGTGAATTGAAAGAGCCTGCTATTATTTTCTGGAATTTCAATCACTTTGTTGTTTTTGAGAGATTTAAGCGGCACTCAGTTGTTATAAATGATCCTGGGGTAGGGCGGCGTTCCGTTGATATGGACGAATTTGACGAGTCGTTCACGGGTGTAGTTCTTACTTTTAAGCCCGGGGAAAATTTTGTTCTTTCAGGCGAAAAACCCAGAATTTGGAACAGGCTCAAGAAGCGGCTTGGCGGACTTTCTTCAATTTTCACTTTCCTCGGATTCTTGAGTTTTCTCTATTTTATTCCCGGATTTATTTATCCGACTTTCTCGCGCTTTTTCATCGATGAGATTCTTGTCAAAAATTCAATCGGGCTTTTAAAACCCCTTTTGATGGTGATGGCTCTTACCTGTTTGATTTCAACTGTTTTGCAGGCAATTCAGAATTCGGTCTTGATGCGCTTTCAGGTGCGTCTCAGTCTTTCCTCCGCATCAAAATTCATAGAGCATATTTTCAGGATGCCGATGCAATTTTTCGTCCAGAGGCTTCCCGGCGAGCTTTGCAACCGTATTTCTTCGTGCGATTCGATTGCGAGCCTTGTTTCTGGGCAGCTTATAGGCGTGGTGATAAATCTTTTCAGTACATTTTTTTTCCTTGCGCTTATGTTCATGTACGATGTTCCGCTCACGATTATTTCAGTTTCTCTCACGATTTTAGTTGTAGTGATTTTTAAGATTACTAGCGAGCGTGTTAAGAACAAGTCTTTCAAAATAGAGATGGAAGGCGGAAAACTCAGCGGAATTACGATGTCCGGAATTGAGATGATTGAATCTCTCAAGGCTTCCGGCTCAGAAAACGATTTTTTCATGCAGTGGTCTGGTCAGCAGGCAAAAGTGATTTTGGAGAATCAGAGACTTGTAAAAACGAACACGGCGAATTCAATCGTGCCGGAAACAATTTCTCAAATTCAGGGAATATTGATTCTGGGACTTGGCGCGCTTCGTGTTATGGACGGTCATCTTACAATCGGTATGCTTATGGCGTTCCAGATTTTGCAGTCACACTTTGCAACTCCAATCAATTCTTTTCTGAGTTTGGGTTCTTCTCTTCTTTCTGCTAACGCCGATATGCAGCGAATTGATGATGTAATGGAATATCCTGTCCCGAAGATTTTCAAGGATGATTTTGAAAAACCAACGCCGGCGAAAAAGGGAAAATCTGTTTTGAAAAGCTCAGTGCCTCCGGCTGGGGGAAACGCAGAAAGTGACTCGGTTACAGCCCCCGATGACATGATATCTGCGATTAGTATAATGGGCGAGCGTCCTTTTTACGCTCCAATCAGAAAGCTGGAAGGGTATATTTCGCTGAAAAAAGCAGTTTTCGGCTATTCTCCGCTGGCTTCTCCGCTTATTAACGGACTTGATATTGAATTCACTCCCGGAAAGAGAGTCGCGCTTGTTGGGGCAACTGGAAGCGGTAAGTCCACAATCGGAAAGCTAATCAGCGCAACATATCCTTTGTGGAGCGGGGAGCTTTTGTTTGACGGAAAGCCTCTGAGCGAAATTGACAGAAAAACTTTTGCAGCATCAGTTTCCGTGGTGAACCAGAGCATTTCGCTTTTTGAGGGAACTATCAAAGACAATATCACGATGTGGAACTCTACGATTCCTGAGGAAGTCTACATTCAGGCTGCAAAAGACGCGTGCATTCACGATGTTATCACTTCAAGGCAAGGCGGATATTTCTCACAGGTAAGCGAGGGCGGAAGAAATTTTAGCGGCGGTCAGAAGCAACGGCTTGAGATTGCCCGCGCACTCGCCACAAACCCAAGAATCATAATCATGGATGAAGCTACAAGCGCGCTCGATGCAATCACCGAGCAGATTGTAGACCAGAACATCCGCCGCCGTGGCTGCACGAGCATCATAATCGCGCACAGGCTTTCGACGATACGCGATTCGGACGAAATAATCGTTTTGGATCACGGGAATATAGTTCAAAGGGGAACTCACGACGAGCTTATGGAGCAGGGCGGAGTTTATTCGGAACTAGTTAAGACGATGTAAAATTTTTTCATAATGAGTGCCGTCAGAGTCTGAAATCAAGAAATCTGTGGTACAGTTTTTTTGATAGCATCGCTTTATGAAAATAAAGATTTAGGTGGATAACTATACTTAACCAGATAGTTTGATAAATTCTGAATTTTGCTATAGACTGAACGATAATTTTTATCATGCCAAAAACATATTCTATCAATAACACAAAAATTCTCACTTTGGACGGTTCGCCGTACGAAATCAAAGTGATTCGCGGACATGGTTATCTCTTTCTTGTAAAAAAACTGGCCGACGGACGGACTGGTGCGCGTCACGAGATTGCTAATTTCGGCGAAGGCGAGACTTTTCCGAATATTTGTGGCAACGAAAAATATGACATAATTCTTGCCGGAACAAACGGAACTGAAATTGAGTTTGTAGAGCCGTCAGACCCGAATTTCAAAGAAAAAGCGGTTGAATGGCAAAAAAATATAATCATTAATGCGGAAACTAACTTTGCTTGGGAAAATTTGCGTTCAATCAGGCAGCAGCGAACAGCTGATTATGCTTTTTCTGATGCGCTTGCGAACATTTCTTCCGTGGTGAACAAAAATGTAACGAATACGAATATTTACCGTTCTGATGATTTTCCTATCGTTAAGGTTTTTAAGATTGTCGCCAAAAATATGGGAGGCCTTCAAATCCATCAGCTTCCTGATAAAAGCTACGAGCCTACGAAAGCTGGAGTGCAGAAACTTGCCAAAGACAACACTGTTCGCGTGCGTGAGGTCGTTCTTCGCGAAAAATGGTACAAAGAAGACAATGGTCACTTAGTTGGATTCTACAAAAAAGACGGTGATATTAATATTTCCATTGAAAATGATACTTCCGAAGGGCTTGTTCCTGTTGCTCTCATAAAAAACAAAAATACTTCGGGGTACAAAATTATAGACCCGACGAACAATGTTGAAATTCCAGTCACGAAAAAGAACGCCAAGCAGATTTATCCTATGGCAATTATGATTTACAAAAACATGGCGGAAGAAAGAATTTCAATTAAGACAATCTGCCGCTTCGTTCTCATGGACATCAAGCGTGACGTCGCAAGGTTCGTCATAATCGGTCTTATGTGCACTCTGATTGGTCTTATTACGCCTCTTATTACACGCAATTTCATCGATAATGTAATTCCTGAGGCTGCAAGAAGTCAGGCAATTCAGATTTGTTTCCTTGTTTTTTTCTGTAATATTTCTTCTATGATTGGTGGCATTGCGAAATATTTTGCAAATATGCGAATGGAAACAAAGGCTGACAGTGATTTGCAAGCTGCGGTCATGGACAGACTGTTGAAGCTCCCAGTTGATTTTTTCAAAAACTTTTCTTCGGGTGACTTGGCTGCCCGCACTATGACAATAGGCGAAATCCGAAGGGCAATTTTCAATATTGTCCTTTCTGTCTTTATGAATTTTATTTTCAGCTTTGTTTATTTGTTCCAGTGCTTCCGATTTTCAGGCTATTTCGCAAAATGGGGCATTCTGTTTTGTATCTTCCCGATTATTATTTCTGCTTTTTTCTGTTTCCTTACATACAAATGGGAAAAAGTTCTGATTGATTGTCAGGGAAAAATTCAGGGTATGCTTCTTCAATTTTTGAACGGCATCGAAAAAATTACAAATTCTCATTCTGAGAAAAGATTTTTTGCGCAGTGGTCGGGCGAGTACATCCGTCAGTCAAAAATCAGCTATACTCTCGGTCTTGTGGGCATCATAAGCTCCCTAATCAATACCGTTTATCCTACGGTAGTGAGCATTGTCTTCTATTATCTTTATGGTCGTGGATTACGAATGCAATCAATCAGCGGACTTACGACCGGAACTTTTATGGCGTTTTTGAGCGCGTATTCTTCGTTTCAGGGGGCATTTCTCGGAGTCGCAGGCTCGCTGCTACAAATCCGAAATGTTATTCCGCTTTCAAAACGAATACAGCCGATTCTTGATGCAAAGCCTGAGATTGAATCTTCCAAGCCGCCAGTTGATAAGCTCCGAGGCAATATAGAAATAAGCCATCTTAGTTTCCGCTATTCTAAGGATTCGCCTCTCGTTCTGAAAGATGTGAACATGAGCATAAAAGAGGGCGAATTCGTAGCCGTAGTAGGAACTTCGGGGGCAGGAAAATCTACGCTTATGCGTATGCTGCTTGGTTTTGAAAAACCAGAGTCGGGCGCGATTTTCTTTGACAGCCAGGATATTTCTTCGGTCGATATAGGTTCGCTCCGCCGTCAGCTTGGCGTAGTCTTACAGAACGACACTGTTTTGCAAGGAACTGTCTTGCAGAATATCATCGGAAGTTCGGGACTCAAAGAAAACGACGCATGGGAAGCCGCCAAAAAAGTTTCTTTTGACAAGGACATTTCGGAAATGCCGATGGGAATGTTCACTATGATTCCAGCTGGAGGTGCTACGCTTTCTGGAGGTCAGCTCCAGCGTCTGATTATAGCCCGCGCAATTATCCGAAGACCGAGCGTTTTGATTTTCGATGAGGCTACGAGCGCGCTTGACAATCTTACTCAGCTTGTTGTGCGAAAGAGCCTTGACGAGCTTAAAGTTACAAGAATCATAATTGCGCACAGACTTTCTACAATCATTAATGCTGACAAAATCTATGTGATGAAAGACGGTGCGGTAGTGGAGCAGGGCAACTACGATGAGCTTATGAGGCAGAACGGATATTTCGCACAACTTGCGAAAAGGCAGAATGTGTAAAAGAGAGTTTTTTCTTCTTTTACACATTCTGAGAAACTTACTTCTCTTTTCCGAACGGTTTTGTTATATAAAGCAAAACTGGAGTGAGCGTGTAATCTGCAATCAATGCGGAGCCTAGACCGATAATCGTTAGAAGTCCGATTCTTGAAAGAGCGTTCATTGGACTTGTGCAGAATACTGCGAACATAGAACACAAAATAAAAGTCGTCATGCCCAGCGTTTTTCCGATTTCCCGGAATGTGATTTTGATAGCTTCACGGTAATTTCCTGTGCGCTCAAATTCCAGCTTTGTTCGGTTTGTAAAGTGAATCGTGTCGTCTACGGCGATTCCAAGAATCATGGGCATTACGGTCATTGTGAGCATATCAAGGGAGATTCCGCCCCAGCCCATAAATGCTCCAATAAACAGAACTGGCGCAAGGTTCGGAATCATTCCTATAATGCCCGTGGTAAAACTTGAAAATGCGATAATCATCAGGATTGCAATAATCACAAAACTGAAAAGAAATGATTTCAGCTCGCCTTTGACAAGTTTTTCGTTCATGGCGGCATAATTTACCACCTGCCCTACAACTCCAATATTCGCTTCGGGGAACAATTTCCGTGCCTCAGCTTTTGCACTCTCAATATCCGAAACAATCTGGTTCGCATCGTAACCGTTCAAGTCCACATGAAGGAAAGTAGTTCGGTAGTCGGTGGAAAGCCATTTTGACAGATTGTCGCCTCCGCTCATTTCGTAAAGGAATAGTTCCTGGGTCAGTAAATCCTGCGCATCCGGAACTTTGTAAAAATCCATGCTGTCTTCGTTTAAGCATCGGTTTGTTTCTTTTACGATGTCGGTCACGCTCGTAATTCTAGGCTCATCTCCGCTCCAGCGTGTGAGTTTTAGGTGCGAAATTTTTTCTTCCAGCACATCAAGATTTTTCATGTTCTCGGGGATTTTGAAAGCATCTTCTTCCGGAAACTCAATCATAACATTGTATTCGTACTGACTTCCGAGTTTTGCTTCCAGAATCGAAAGAAGCTCTCGCACATAAGGAATCTTCTGTCCCATCATCTCGATGTAGTCCATGTTCACGCTAAGTTTGAAGCAGCCCGGAACACAAGCAATGATAATTGCCGCGCTTACGCCCACGATAAGCCAGCGGATTTTTACGATATGTCCGCCAAGATTTTCAAAAAATCGTTCTGCTTTTGTTGTTTTATTTATAACGTGGAAAGTTTCTTTCTGCAAGTCCGTTTTGTTTACGGCAGCCCCTTTCTTATCTTTTCCGAAACTCAGGAATATCGGAATCAAAATGATGACATACATATAAGTCGCAAAGACGATTGCCGAACAAATGCCGCCCACCCATTTTAAGTCTCCGATTCCGACTGTCATAAAGGAAATCATTGAGGCCATAGTAGTGATTACCGTAAAGAGAATTGGCCAGCCAGTTTCCTCAACAGCCTTGATTACGCTTTCTTTACGAAGTCCTGTGGTGCGGAAATGCAGCCTGAACTCATTGATATAGTGAATCGAATAGCCCACAGAGAGAGCCATTCCGAGCAAGACTGGAAGAGCCAGCATCGTAAGGTTGGATTTGATTCCGAAAAGCGAAGAATACCCTAAAATGCAAACGATTCCGCATACGGTGGAAGTGACTGGGACTATAAGGCCGCGAAGTGAGCGGACGAAAAGCAAAAGGCAGAAAATCATCACCAAAAAACCGATTCCTATTCGGGTGGCACATTCTTTTCCTGTCACAAAATCTTCCTCGTACTCTGTGTAAGCAATGCCAGTTCCTTTCAAAGTGTATTTTTCACTTTTGAATTCAGGGCTGTGAACGATGTCGTATGCCACTTTTCCGATTGAACTTTGCTCGGCTGATTCATAAGAATTGAGCGAGAGAAAAACCCAGGTTTCGCGCCCGTCGTCACTCACAAGATTGTTTACGAGTGAGCGGCGTGAAAGTATAAAGGCTTTTTTCTCTTCAAGCTCTGCCTTCCCTTCTTCCGTGGAAATGTCAGGGATTCCGTCTTTAAAAGGATTTATGACCTCAAAGCCTTCCACTGTTCCTTTGGAAATTGAGAGATTCATTAGTGAAGTAATCTTGTCTGCGTAAGGAACTTCCATTTCCAGCCTGTCACCTAGACGGGCGATTGCATCCAGAACTTCTGGCGCAAAAACATCATCGCTTTCTACAAGGACCATAATCGCATCGTCGCTTCCAAAAATGCTCTCAAAATAATCTTGGTTGCGCTTGACTTCTTCCGAATTATCGAACCATCCGTCTTCGCTTGTGTCAGCCTGAAATTTCGTCAGACCGAAAAAGCCCACGGCTGTTATAAGAGCAAGAACGACCAGAAATAAAAAACGATGACTAATCTGAAATTTCCCGAACTTGCGGAAAAAATTATTAAATCGTTCAACAGACATTTTTATCATTCCTCCAATCTTTAGTTATATGCAATATGTCGAGTCAATGCACGCTCACGCTTAAGCCTTGACTTCGCCGCTTTGAGGGGTAGTAATAAACCCTCAGCAAAAAAGATAACAATGTTATCATAATAATAACATTGTTATCAGTCAAGTAAATTTGGTAACAGTGTTAACATTTTTCGTTGACAAATAGATTTTTTTGTCGCAAACTGTCTCACATGGCAGAATCCTCCGGTGAAACCAAAAACAAACTTTTGGAAAGCGCAAAAAAAGAATTTCTCGAAAAAGGCTTTATCTCAGCATCATTGCGGAAAATTGCCGCAAATGCAGGGGTTACTACGGGAGCCATGTATCGCCACTTTAAGGACAAGGATTCTTTTTTCTGCGCGCTTGTTAACGATGCCATTGAAACTACAAAAAAAGTCATAATGCTTGCCGATTCAAACAATCACGCAGACCTCACTTTTTCCCGAATGCATACGCATATAGATTCTGAAAAAAAATCAACTGAAAGATTTTTGGACTATATGTATGAGCATTTTGACGCATTTACTCTTCTCCTTACAAAGTCTGCCGGAAGCACGCATGAGCATTTTCAGGAAGACATCTGTGAACTCTATACAGAAAACTGTAAGAGGACTTTTGACTTGATGTATGACAAGAAAATTGCCTCAAAGCGTGTTTCGCAAATGACAATTCATTTTATGGCTTCCACCGTAATAAACGCATTCTGTGACATTATTCTTCATAATGTGCCGAAAAGTGACGCAATTGAATACATTGCCGACATAATGGAGTTTACAAGAAGTGGTATGTATGTTCTTTTGGGAATGACAAAGCCTTGATTGCCACAGGAATCAGGACGGCACTCTTTATATTTTCCAGCTGACCGCTTTTTTGCGGCTGTCTATGAAGCGGGCGTAGATTCCGTTGAGTTTCATAAGCTCGTCGTGTTTTCCCTGCTCGGCGATTTTGCCTTTGTCGAGTACGATAATCTGGTCTGCGTTGCGTACAGTTTTTAGGCGGTGTGCAATCATGATTACCGTTTTTTCGCGGGTGAGCTCACGGACGGCTTCCATCAAATCGCGCTCGTTTTCCGGGTCAACGTTTGCTGTGGCTTCGTCGAGAATGATAATCGGAGCATCTTTCATGATTGCACGTGCGATTGAGATTCGCTGTTTTTCGCCGCCTGAAAGGCTTGCCCCGCCTTCGCCAATCACCGTGTCGTAACCGTTCGGAAGGGAGCTGATAAAGTCGTGGCAGCAGGCTTTTTTTGCGGCTTCAATTACGCGTTCCATAGGAGCATTTGGCTCTCCAAAGCGGATATTGTTTGCAATTGTGTCGTGGAAAAGATAGACATTCTGGAAAACAAAGCTGAAATTGCTCATGAGCGAATCCATGTCGTAATCGCGCACATTTTTGCCACCCAGGGTGACGCTTCCTGAATCAACGTCCCAGAAGCGGGCAAGAAGATGGCAAAGCGTTGTCTTTCCGCCGCCGGAAGGTCCGACAATTGCAGTTGTAGTGCGGGCTGGAATCGTAAGCGAAACGCCGTCGATGATTTTACGCTTGTCGTAGGCAAATGAAATGTCCCGGGCAGAAAGGTCATTGACTTTGCCGAAATGACCTTGTTCTTTGCTCGCTTCCGCCTTCGCAGCACAGCTGCTCGGAGACTCGCTACCCTCAATCTTCATCATCGGAACATCCAGAATTGCCTGTGCTTTTTTTACGCCGATGTCGATTGTCCTCAAAAGCGCGCTGTAGTTTCCGCCGGCTTCCAGGGCTGTAAAAAGCATGAAGGAACAGACCAGCATGACTGCACAATTTTCCAGCGGCATTGTTCCCTGTAGATAGAAGAAAAGGGAAGCGAGCATGATTGCCACTCCGCTCATTTTTGCCACAAGGCTCTGGATTGCGGCAATCGGAATGCAGCGAAGTTCCATTTTGAGGCAGACATTTTTCGCCTGATTGATTACGGTGTTCAGTTCTGCGCTTCGGCTGCCTGTGAGATTGTATGCGCGGACTTCGGCGATTCCCTGAATGTATTCGAGAATTTTACTGACCTGTTTTTCGTCGGCGATATTTTTTTCTTCGGAAACGCCGTGAACGGAAAGCCTCATAAAGACATTCACCGCCTGGAAGAGCAAAAATCCTGTCAGGGCGACAAGGGCAATCCGAGCGTCAAAAAAGAAAATCATCACGATGATGAGGGCTGAGTCCAAAAGCCCCTGCATTACCAGCATGACGGCGCGAGTTGCGACATCGCCAACGAGTTCCATTGTGTTTGTGGTGACGCTTGTGATTTGTCCGAGCGAGTTTTTGTTGAAGTAGCCCATGGGAATGTAGCGAAGGTGCTCGGCGATTTCGATGCGTTTTTTGGCACAGGTGCGGTAGCCGCCTTCGGTCTGCCACATGGAAATCGTTTTTTTGGTGATGATTGCAGCCGTTACGCTGAAAATCATAATTGCGAACGAAAGCCATATTGTGCGAGTGGTAAACGGCTCTCCCTGCGTAATGGTGCGGATTAGTCCCTGCATCATCACGGCTATTGCGGCAATTCTGAGTGCCATAAAAAATGAATTCACGACTCCAAGAACAATTGAAGCGTAAAATTTATTGCGATTTTCTTTATCGCAGAAATTAAAAAAGTTCCGTAAAATTTCAAACATTTTGGCATCCTCCTTTCGCTACTCGTCTTTACTCTGTACATGTGCTTCCCACATTGAATTGTACAAGCCGTTCTGGGCAAAAAGTTCCTCATGCGTACCGTGTGAATCAATCCTGCCGTTTTTTATGACATAAATCTGATCGGCATCTTTTACCGTGGAAAGCCTGTGCGCGATTACAATCAGCGTTTTGCCCTTTACGAGCTGGGCTACGCTCTGCTGAATGATTGCTTCGTTTTCTGGGTCTGTATAGGCCGTTGCTTCGTCTAGGATTACGATTGGCGCATCTTTCATCATTGCGCGGGCGATTGCGATTCTCTGCCGTTCTCCGCCGCTTAAATGTGCGCCGCTTCCGCCAACGATTGTGTCAAAGCCCTTTTCAAGGCTCATGATAAAGTCGTAGCAGCCGGACTTTCTGGCAATTTCCTCAACTTCGGAATCTGTGGCCTCAAGACGACCAAGCCGGATATTTTCGCGCACGCTCAAGTCAAAGAGAAAGTTGTCCTGGCTGACATAAGCTACGCGGCGGTTGTATTCTTCAAGCGAAAGATTTTTAATGTTCACTCCGCCGATTTCAATTGAGCCTGAGTCCACATCCCAGAGAGAGGCGATAAGGCGGGCGATTGTAGACTTTCCGCTGCCACTCGGCCCCACAAAGGCGGTGTAAGAGCCCTGCGGAAGAGTCATACTGATTCCGTGCAAAATTTCCGGGGTTTTAGGGGTGGAACCCCTAGGCGAAGGGGTAGCGGAAGACGACTTGTCGGCTGGAGCGAGGGGAAGGCTTTCCCCCTCCCTATGATATCCAAAGTGTACATCTTTCAGCACAATCGAATTGTCCGAAGGCTTTTTTGCATCTTTTTCCGGGCGGGAAAGTTCCACCATGTTCATGATTCCACCGACTTCACCAAAAATTACTCCTGCTTTTGCAATGTCGTCGTGGTAGGAATAAACCGTAAGCAAAGGCTGAATCACGCTCATGGAAAGAATTATGATTGTGATAAAATTGACTGCCGAAAGAGTTCCGTTCAAAAAGAAAAATCCTCCAATCGGAAGAACTGAAAGCAGGGTAGAGGGCGCAATCACAAAGGCAATCGTAAAAGGCCAGATACAGTCGCGCATCCATTCAACATAGCAGTCAGAACCTTCGCGGGCGGCTGTGACGAATTTTTCATAGGATGATTTTGATTTTCCGAAAGCCTTGATAACTTCGATTCCGTTGATGTATTCCACCGCCGTGTCGTTGAGGATTTTTGTCTTTTCAATGGCATTGTTGAACCGCTCGGTCATGTTTGTCATCATAAAAGAAGCGGAAATTATACCAATCGGAAGAGTCGCAAGTGAGGCAAGTCCCATCCGCCAGTCGATGTGAAAAAGGTAGGCGAACATTACCAGCGGAAGAAGCAGATTGCTTGTCCATTCAGGCAAGATGTGCGCGAGAGTCGTTTCCATGCTGTCAATCCGCTCAATCAGGATATTTTTGAGCGTGCCTGAAGGCATATCAAGCACAGAGCCGAGCGGAACTCGTGTGAGTTTGTCGCATAATTTTTTCCTGATATTTGCAAGAACATTGAAGGTTGCGACATGGCTGAGCGTAGTTGAAATCATGTGGAAGAAAGCGTTTCCCGCCCAGAAAAGCGCGATGATAACACACTCTTGAAAATACAGATTCCAGTCACGCACTCCTGAAAGAAGCTCTTGCACGATGCTTGCAATCAGAATGTAAGGGACGATTCCGCAGGCAACTTTAAGTAGGGCAAAGAAAATGCTCGCAAAATAGGCGGTCTTTTTTTCTCCTGCGAATGTGAAAATCCATGTAAGAAGTGATTTTTTTTCTGACATACAATCTCCTGTTAGTTGTAACTAACTAGGAAAAGAATATAATATAACAGTGTTATATTTGTCAAGCACTATAAGAGCTTGTTGCTACGGGATGATTTTTAAACATTCTTTAGTTGATTACTCCTGTTCGGAAAACTGAAGTTTCCGAACAGCTCTATTAAAAATGACTATATTGTTTCGTCAGACAAAAGTTCTGCAAGATAATAAAGTATTGCGCACTCATTTTCCTGCCAGATTCTAAGGCTTCGTTCTACGGCACAGACCAGATAGCCTTTGATTTTGTCATTTTTTCGGATTCTGGAAATTAAAAATGATTCAAAGCCGTTGGAAAGGAGAATCTTGTAGAAACTTGGAGAATGTTTTTTTATTAAGTCCAAAGAACCTTGTGAAAATAAATCTTCTTCCATAATTCTTGATAAGTCGCCTGCATCGGCAAGAAAAGTTTTATCCGTGACGGAGTGCATTATTCCGTCCGATGTAACATAATAAAAATCTGGAATCTGCAAGATTTCACAAAGCAGAGGCGTGACTTTTTTCAGTTTGCTTTCAAAGCCTTTTTCAGATTCTATATCGGTCCGTAGTTTGTACATGTTCTTGAAAATGCCGTTTTTGGCGATTTTTCGGATTTCGACATATTTATGCTTTTCCTCGTCATAAATTTTATAGCAGTTGCGTCCCATATTTTTGCCGAGATAGAGCATTTTATCGATTAAACTGAACAAATCTGAAAAATTGTCTGAGTCTTTTGGAAATGAAGCACAGCCGGATGTTCCTGTCACAAATGCGGCACCGTTTTCAAAGTGAATGTCGTTTCTAAGAGTCTTTGATGTTCCGTAGAGATTTTCAAAAAAGTGTTTCTTTTCTTTTGCAGTGATATTTTTCAAATCGATTAATAGCAGTTCGTCACCACCGAACCTTCCTGCAAGTGCAAATCCATCGGTATATTCAGCAAGTTTTTTGGAAACGGTTGATAAGACCTTGTCCCCTGCTGTGTGACCGTAAGTGTCGTTAATGAATTTGAAATTGTCCAAGTCAATTATCGAAAAAGTAAAGGGAGTCTTTTCTTTGATTAGGGAACGGACAAATTTCATGGCATAGGAGCGGTTTAAGATTCCTGTGAGCGGGTCCAGAATTTCTTCAAGGCTGATTTCATCGATTATTTTATCAAAGAAGCTGAATTTTCTTAGCTTTTCAAGTGGGTAAAGAACTTGGGACCCGTCATTTTTTTCTTTTCTGCGGATTACTTCGGTTATGTCAACAAAACTTCCGACAAGACCGACGATTTCATCTTCTTTATAAAGGGGGCGTTTTGAAGCGATAATATCCCTTTCTTCGCCTTTGATAATGCATTTTCCTTGGACTTTGTAAGTGCTTTTACCTGAAAGAACTCGAAGTTCATCCTGCATGAAAGGTTCCGGATCAGAATGCCAGCCCATTTCTTCATCATTTTTTCCGATAAGTACATCCGCTGATTTAAATCCGTAATAGTCAAGAAAAGCCTGATTTACCCCCAAAAAGCGTCTGTTTTTATCTTTCCAGAATACACAATCTTGTGAAGTGTTGATGATGCTGTCAAATAAATCTACTGTCATTTCCATAGCTGTTTGACCTTTAAAACATTATACGGAATAAAAGAAGCTTCATCAAGAAAAGACCTTGCAGGAAATCAGCGGCATAATAATAAATACCCCCTGCGCTATGGACTGCAGGGGGAAGAAAATATCTTTACTTTAACTTTTTGTAGCCGTATACAGCTGTGTCGCCAAGCTCTTCCTCGATGCGGATAAGCTGGTTGTATTTTGCCATGCGGTCTGTGCGGCTCATACTTCCTGTCTTAATCTGTCCTGAGTTTGTTGCAACTGCGATGTCGGCAATTGTTGTGTCCTCGGTTTCCCCTGAGCGGTGGCTTGTGACCGTTGTGTAGCCGTGGCGGTGTGCCATTTCGATTGCTTCAAGAGTCTCTGTGAGTGAGCCAATCTGGTTTACTTTGATGAGGATTGCGTTTCCGGCCCCCATTTTGATTCCTTTTTCGAGGAATTTAACGTTTGTTACAAAAAGGTCGTCGCCAACGAGCTGGCATCTTCCACCGATTCGTTCTGTGAGCTTTTTCCAGCCTTCCCAGTCGTTTTCGTCAAGTCCGTCTTCGATTGAGTCAATGGGGTATTTTGTAATCAGTTCTTCAAGGTAAGCAATCTGCTCGTCGTCTGAGAGGCACTTTCCGTTCGGGTCTTTTGGAGTTCCGTTTGAAAGCTCCTTGTAGTTGTAGAAGAATTTTCCGTCTTTTTCTACGCTGAACTCAGAAGCTGCACAGTCCATTGCGATTTTTACGTCTTCGCCCGGCTTGTAGCCTGCGTCTTTGATTGCCTGTACGATTGAATCGAGGGCGTCATTGATTCCGTTGAATTTTGGAGCGAATCCGCCTTCATCGCCTACAGCAGTTGAAAGTCCGCGACCTTTGAGCAATTTTGCAAGAGCGTGGAAAACTTCTGCTCCCATTCTGATTGCTTCTTTTTCTGATTTTGCACCGACAGGGCGAATCATGAATTCCTGGAAAGCGATTGGGGCGTCTGAATGAGCACCGCCGTTGATGATGTTCATCATTGGAACAGGAAGTATATGGGCGTTAGCTCCGCCGATGTAGCGGTAGAGAGGAATGTTCAGTGCTTTTGCCGCTGCCTGAGCTGTTGCAAGTGAAACACCGAGAATTGCGTTTGCGCCAAGTTTTGATTTTGTCGGAGTTCCGTCGAGGGCAAGCATCTTCATGTCGATTGCACGCTGCTCAAAAACATTATCTCCTTTGAGGGCAGGGGCGATGATTTTGTTTACGTTTTCAACGGCTTTAAGAACGCCCTTTCCGCCGTAGCGCGCTTTGTCTCCGTCGCGAAGTTCAAGAGCTTCGTTTTCGCCGGTTGAAGCTCCGCTTGGAACTGCGGCACGACCTAAAACGCCGTTTTCAAGGATTACATCTACTTCGACAGTAGGATTTCCGCGGGAATCGATGATTTCGCGGCCAATAACATTTGCGATTGCAATTTTATTCAACATTTTTAACCTCCAAAAAATATGCAAGTTTGATGAAGCATATCCTTACACTGCAGAAGTGGAACTTTTCCTCAACAAACTTGCAAAATACCCAATGTGGCTAGTAATGGGTAGTTAGAAATATCTAACAAAAGTTAGACTATACTTTTAATTTCGTTTTGTCAATATTACTTTCGCATACATTCTGTATAAAACAAATCGATTCTGCCTTTTAGGACTTGGCTTTTTGTGATTTTCCAGCCGTTTTCTTCCAGAAAAGACTTGTATTCGCTTGAAGTCCATTCATGGGCAAATTTTATACCAGCTAAAGTGAGGATTTTTTGCCAGAGATTTTTCTTTCCTTTTTCCCGTTCAATAAAATTTGGTGCAATCAAGATTCCGTCTGCTTTTAGAACACGGCTGATTTCTCTAAGAGCTTTTTCTGGATTTGGAATAATGTGAAGGGCGTTTGCAATTACGACCACATCAAAAAAATCATCTTTATATGAAAGATTTGTGGCATCGGCAGTCTCAAAAGTCACATTTTGCGGAACTCCTTTCTTTTTTGCTGTTTCAATCATCTTTGGGGCAAAATCAGTTGCAACTACGCTTTTTGCACTGTGGGCTATGTGCCGCGCAATCATTCCGGGACCTGTCGCAAGCTCCAGAACTGTTTTGTCAAAACAAGATATTGAAATCTGTCTGTAAAGAAAATCGTAAATATTTTTCTGACTTTTCATTGCCCGCTCGTAAATCGGAGCGAATATGTCCCAGATTGATTTTTTCATTTTGTACTACCTTTTACACAAAATAAACTTCCTTTTTCAGTAAAAGAAACATAGGAAAAACCTGCATTTTCCATCATCTCTTTAATTTGGAAGACAGTGTAGCGTGTCATGCAGGGAAAAAGCCCTTTGGGATTTCCAAAATTATCAGTAAAAGCCATTTTTCACATCTCCTAGCGCACCCGGCTTCCTACCATTCAAAAACAGCCCAGCGGTCGTTCATCTTTGGAAGAAGTTTTGCAAAAAGCCAGCCCCGAATAGAGTGCTTTTTCATCTCTTCGTTAAAGCTGTGTTCTTCAACAAAACGGATTTCTTGGCATAAATCAGCGATTTCCTGACCGCTCCAAGTTCCGCTTTTAAAGACTGCCTTGGTATTTTTTACCGTGTCGTGATATTTTTGATTTTTTACCATGAGAGGATTGTTCTGCTCTGCAATCAACGTGCCGTTTTGGAAATTTGTTCTTAATATAGAAAGAAGTTTTTTGATTTCTTCGAGGGTGAAGTACATAAAAAGCCCTTCGGCAAGGAAAAGCACTTTTGAGTTAGTTTTTGCTATTTCTGCCTTTACAGCCGCACACCATCCGTCTTCAAGAACGCTTCCCGAAAGCATTGAAACTCTCGCGCGCTCACTAAAAACTTTTTTACGAAGCTCTATTGAATCCGGCAAGTCCAAATCGAACCAGACGACCCGGCCGTTGTCTACACGGGAAAAACGGTTGTCAAATCCTGCACCCATGTTCACGATTACGGCGGAAGGATTTTTTTCAATGAAATCTTTTACCATGCGGTCCAGCATTACTGTTCTGGCAATTACGCCCTCGTGTGACATAAATTTGTCAAATGGCTTAGTGTCGATTCCGAGTGTTTTTATCATCTCCACGGCAATTTCGTCCCGTACGCGGGGATTTTTGCGCAAAGTTTCTGCTGCCTTGATTGCCACTGGAATAAGGGCTGTTGTTTCTACATCTCCAAGATTAATATTCATTTTTTTTGTCCTTTTTTGTTAGTTATAACTAACTGGATTTTTAATGCGAGTTTATATAACATTGTTACATTTGTCAATCGTATTATTTCTTTTCTCTAAGATTCCTGTGAAGACCAAGCATAAAAATAGAGCTGCTAGGAAACTTCAGTTTTCCGAACAGCTCTAATATAATTGCATAGACTAAGTTCTTCTCCTATACTTTTCTCATGGCAGAAAACACTTTGCAAAAAATCCACGAGATTGCGATTCAGGAATTTTTGGAAAAAGGATTCCGCGGAGCGTCGCTTCGTGAAATTGTCAAAAAGGCTGGAGTTACGACTGGTGCATTTTACGGCTATTACAAAAGTAAAGAAGAGCTTTTTTCGGCTCTGGTAAAGCCTCATGCGGATAATGTCGCAAATATTTTTAGCTCACTTATCAGCCAGTTCATGGAACTTCCAAAAAATCAGTGGGCAGACAATATGGCGACTTTCTCAAAGCAGGGAATCGTTCAGATTTACGAATATGCTTTCAATCACAAAGATGCTTTTCGCTTGATTTTGAATGCGAGCGACGGAACAGGGTTTGAAGATTTTGTCCATAATCTTGTGGCTCAGGAAATTGAAATTACGCACATTTTTTACAAGGAAATGGAGATGCAGGGGTACAACCCCTACGCATTCGACCCGACTTTGGAGCATATAATTATTTCTGGCGAGTTTGCGGCTGTGTTCGAGCTGATTGTTCACGATGTTCCGTTTAGCGAAGGCATAAAATGCGCCCAAAAAATCCACGATTTCTATGAGGCTGGCTGGCAGAGTGTGCTTAGGCTGAATTAAAAAATTTGATTGACTTGAAAATGATTTTTGTGCTATAACATTGCTATAAAACATTGTTATATTTTATTGATTCGAGGTGAGATTATGTCAATTTCTAACAAATGGGTAGCTTTTGGTCTTGGTGTTGCAGCTGGCGTTGCGGCAGTTTCGTTGGTAAAAAATCCAGCTTTCAAAAAGGCTTGCGCGGCTGTTGTTGGAAAAGGATTGCAGCTTAAGGATGAGGCTTGCGCATTTGCTGAGTCTGTAAAAGAAGATGCGCAGGACATAGTTGCCGAAGCAAAATACAACAACGCAAAAAAAGCCGAAGAAGCAAAAGCATAAAAAGTGTCATTCCGAATTCATTTCGGAATCTAAGATGATGAAATAAATTCAGCATGACACAAACATTGTGCAGGTCTTACTTATCTTCGACATAAACGATTATTGAGGACTAATCCGTGACCGTAAAAATTCATCACGCTTTGCCAGGGAGAATCCGTGTTCATTACGATTTGCACGAAATTTCCCCGCGGCAGGCTATTCTCGCACAGAGCCTTATCGCTGTTCAGGAAGGAATAGAAGATATTTCCGTGAATACGAATATCGGCTCTTATCTGATTTTGTTTGATTCTTCTGTTATATCGCAGTCCGAAATCGAAAATCTTTTTAAAGCTCTCGGCTCAAAATATCTTGATGACGAAAAACTTCTTGAAGCCGTTTCTCAGATTCCGATTACCGAAAGCATAATGAGCATTTTTATCAGCACGATGATAAATCATTTTGCAAAAAAACTTCTCCCGATTTTCTTGCGCCGTTTCTTCCTGTTTATGAACATAGTTCCGCGCGTTGGCTCCGCTTTGGGGATGTGTTTCAGGCACGGAAAGGTTTTCAGCACGCAGATGCTTGATGCAACTGCTCTTACGACTGCGGCTCTCACAGGCAACACGAATACGGCAAGTTCAATCTCAATGCTTTTGAATCTTGGCGAGGCAATTGAAGAGGTTACAAAACGAGTTTCTTACGGAAATCTTGCCCACAAACTTCTGATTTCAGACGAGCCGGTGCATATTCTTGAGAACGGCGAAGAAAAAACTATCCCGGCCGAAGCTCTTAAGAAAGATGATTTGGTAATCGTGCGCGAGGGTAGTTTGATTCCATGTGACGGAACTGTTGAGCGTGGCGAAGGCATGGTAAATCAGGCAAGCATCACGGGCGAAAGTCTTCCGGTTGACAAAAAAGCGGGAAGCGGTGTCTTTGCAGGCACGATTCTGAGCGAGGGCGAGCTTGTAATCCGCACGCGCTCGACAGGGCGGGACACGAAAGTTCAGAATATCATTCAGATGATAGACAACTCGCAGAATCTCAAAGCCGCAGTTCAACGCCGTTCGGAAAATCTTGCGGAGAAAATCGTTCCGCTTAATTTCGCGCTTGCTGGTATCACTTGGCTTTTTACGCGGAATCTTACCAAAACGATGTCAACTTTGATGGTGGATTATTCGTGCGCCATGAAACTTGCCGCTCCGATTGCGGTTCTTTCTGCGATGAAAGAGGCTGCGGGTCTTGGAATAAGCGTAAAAGGCGGAAAGTATCTGGAGGATGCGGCCGAGGCTACGACGATTATTTTTGATAAGACGGGAACTCTTACTTACGCGAACCCCAAAGTTGAAAAAATCTATGCGATGAAAGATTATAGCGAGGATTTTGTTTTGCAGACGGCGGCGTGCCTTGAAGAGCATTTTCCGCATCCGCTAGGACGGGCAGTCGTTTCTTTTGCTGAAGAAAAAGGACTTTTTCACCCTGAAAACCACACGAAAGTCGAATACATCGTGGCGCACGGAATCGCTTCGACTTTGGGCGGAAAAAAAGTGCGGATTGGAAGCGCGCATTTTATCTTTGATGATGAAAAAATTCCGTTCGATAAAAAAGTTAAGCAAGTTCAGGACGAATCTGCAAAAACGGGGCAGTCGCTTTTGTATCTTTCTTACGATGGCGAACTTGCTGGCGTTCTTGCAATCGGAGACCCTGTACGGCCTGAAGCGCGCGAGGTCATAGAAAACCTCAAAAAGACGGGAATCCGCCGCTGTGTGATGATTACGGGAGATACCGAGGGCGCAGCCAAAAAAATTGCTGAGAGTGCGGGGCTTGACGGCTGGTACTCTCAGGCTTTGCCAGAGGATAAAGTTTCGCTAATCGAAAAGGAAAAAGCGAACGGAAAAGTCATAATGCTGGGAGACGGAATCAATGATGCTCCGGCTTTGAGCGCGGCAGATGTGGGAATCGCAATTGAAGGAAGCTCATCAATTGCGAGCGACACTGCGGACATCGTTCTGAGCGATGGCGGATTGAACAATGTTGCTACAACGAGAGTTCTGGCACAAGGACTGATTCAAAAAATCAACCAGAATAATGCCTTTATAATAGAAGTAAATTCAGCTTTGCTTTTGCTCGGAGTGTTCGGGCTGATTAGTCCGCAGCTTGCGGCTATTCTTCACAATTCGGTCACTGTCGGAATCAGCGTGAAGTCAATGCAGCCTATTCTCAGAATAAATTAGACCTGTTCGGAAACCTATTGTTTCCTCACTGGTCTTGCGTAATTTTTCAGGCTAAAGCCTTGCAAAATTTCGGAAAACTGAAGTTTCCGAACAGCTCGATTAAGGACAGTTTTATGATTACAAGTTTTTTTCCAGGAAGGGTCAGGCTTCGCGCGCCGATTTTCAAAGAAAGTGATTTGGTGGAAAAGGCGCGCGCGATTCTCTCAAAATCCGAGGCTGTAAAAAAAATCGAAACGAATCCTGTTACAGGAAGTGTCTTAATCGAATACAGTCCAGCAAAAGTTCCGATGGAAAAACTTCTTCCTATGCAGGATTTTTTTACGAATCTTGCTTGTGAAGCACGGCGTTTTGACGGAAGTGCCGAAAGCCACCGGAAAATATCGGATATGCTTTCGGCACTAGAAGGGATTTTTTAGATTGCGGCGAGCTTTTTTACTTCTTCCAGAGCGGCAGCGTCTGGGGTAAGCTGCGCTTTAACCGCGCCTACAAGTGTTGCTCCCGCGCCTGTAACTCTGTCGCTCCAGTCAGAAATCCACTGGCCGCCGCCCCAGTCGTAAGAGCCGAACAAGCCGACTTTCTTTCCGCTGAGAGAACTTTCAATTCCTGAGAAGAATGTTTCCATTGAATCTTCAAGCTGCTCCGCTCCCATTGCGGGGCTTCCCAAAAGAATCAAGTCCGCGCTCAGCACTTCCGCTGAATCAGCAGAGTCCGCAGTCGAAAAACTTACTTCTCTTCCTGCTGCCTTTGCGCCTTCTGATGCGGCGTTTGCAAGGGCTTCTGTGTTGCCTGTCGTTGTTGCATAAACGATAGATACTTTCATTTTATTCCTCCGTTTTTTTTATTGACCTTATGATTTTTGCCGCAAGTGGAACTGACAGCCCTCTCGCAAGCAATTTCATGCAAGTTTCAGTGCAGGATTTGTACTCATTCATCAGTCGTATTGCATTTTCTTTGTTGCCGTAAACTTTCCAGAATCCTGAATATTTGAAATTCTTTGCTCCGAAAGTTTCAAAACCAATAACATCTTCAAGAGGGTAGCCAAGAAAAAGCCCGACTTCGTGCGGAAAGTTCTCGTTCAAGGAAAGTCTGTGAAGAAGTTCCGAAAGTACGGCTGAAAAACCGTCTTGGACCGGGTAGCCTTTTTTCAGAAGATATGCGGCGTTTTCCCGTATTCTGCATAATTTTTCCAAGAGATTTTTGTCATAGATAAAAAAAAGAAATCTGCCCCCGGCTTTTTTGAACGGAACAAAATAAATCTTTCGGTTTGAAAAATCTTGCTGCCACAACCGAAGTTTCCAAATTTCCGAAAGATAATTATCGCTGTTCATAGAAAAAAGACATGCTGGCTTGATTCCGCAGAGGGCAGGCGCTCCGCCGTGAATAATCGTTTCATCAAAACTCATTTTTCTTATCCCACATAAAAAAAAAGCGGGGCAAAGCAGAAAATGTCAAAATACTTTACCCCACCTAAAATTGGCGGACAAAACTTGAAACAGTCAAAAAGTTTTGTCCGCCTAGAGGTACTAAAAATAGTTAGGTATTGCTAACTTTTATAGTTAGTTTATGCTAATAAATGTTTTATGTCAATAACTAAATTTAAGAAAAATACAGAATTTCTCTTGTTTTGCGAGAACAGTTCAGCTAAAATCTTATGTGAATATGAAAATTACAATTATTGGTCTTTTAATTCCTTTTTTGGGAACGGCTTTTGGCTCCGCCATGGTCTTTTTTATGAAGCGCGAGATGAATGATTCCCTTCAGCGCGTTTTGCTCGGCTTTGCCGCTGGCGTTATGATTGCGGCATCTGTCTGGTCGCTTCTTATTCCCGCTATGGATATTAGCGAAAATCTTGGCAGACTTGCGTTCTTGCCTGCTTTGATTGGGTTCATTCTTGGCGTGGTTTTCTTGTTTTTCCTTGATAAAATTACGCCTCATCTGCACGCAATGGCACAAAATCCCGAAGGCCCAAAGTATTCGGTGAATAAAATCAGCCGCACGATGATGCTCGTTTTTGCCGTCACCCTTCACAATATTCCTGAAGGAATGGCCGTTGGCGTGGTTTTCGCAAGTTTTCTGGCTGGTGGCTCCGCTGTTTCTTCTGCTGGTGCGCTTGCCCTTGCGCTCGGAATTGCAATCCAGAACTTCCCCGAAGGAGCGATTATCTCAATGCCGCTTCGGAGCGAGGGAAACAGCAAAACAAAGTCGTTCTTTTACGGAACTCTTTCGGGGGCTGTAGAGCCTGTGGCCGCATTAATCACAATTTTGCTCACTTCATTCATATTGCCGTTTTTGCCTTATTTTCTTGCGTTTGCGGCAGGGGCAATGGTCTATGTGGTGATTGAAGAGCTTATCCCGGAAGCCACGCGGGAAGAAAAGACGGATGTTTGTACAATTGGATTCGCTGCTGGGTTTGCGCTGATGATGGTTCTTGATGTTGCTCTTGGAGCTTAGTGTCAAAAAATATTTGCTGTCTGACATGAATTATGTTATATTTTTAATGTTATGAAAAAGCACTGTTTTCTTCTATATAATATATTGATTTTTTTTGCTCTCACTTTTTTTTCTTGCAAAAACGATGATCCTGTGAAATCCCGGCAGTCGGCGGTAAAAAATCTTTATAAGCACGGAACTGTCAAAATCGCTATTGCAAATAGTTTTCAGGTAAATTTAAGTAAAATGTGGGAGGGTGTAATTCTTGCTCAGGAAAAAATCAAAAAAGATGCTCTTCTTCCAGTGAACTTGGAGCTTGTTAAATTCGATGATGGCGGTGATGAAATAAAAGGAATGACAACGGCCTATAAAATTGCTTCTGACAATGAGATTTGTGCGGTTATCGGTCATGGATATTCTGATATTTCACTTCCTTGCTCTCTGATTTATCAGTATCATGGAATTCTTACATTTAATTTTATTTCAACTGTTCATACTCTCACTGAACGAAACAATCCTCTTATTTTTAGTAATGTTCCGAAAGACAGTGATTTTGGTGAAGAAGTTGCAAAGGTCTGTGATAAAAACGGATACAAGAATGTCATCGTGTATTATCTGGAAAACATTTCTGGAACGAGCGTGTCGAACGCATTTGAGCTGAATTGTGCCAAACATGGAATTAGCGTCGTTAGCCGCGACAGTTACGATATTACGACTTCAGGGCAGGAAATTGAGCGTATGACAAAACGATGGAAGAACAACTTTGTGTTTGATGCTATTTTTTTGGTCGGGCGAATGCCTGGAATTTCCCAAATTATTTCTATTATCAGGCAGAATGGTATTACATGCCCGATTTTAGGACCTGACTCTTTTGATGACCCCATGTTTACTGAAAATTTGGATAATTCTGAAAACGGAAAAATTTTTGCTGTTTCAAATTATAATCCTGAGAGCGAGCATCCCAGATTTCAGGAGTTTTATTCTTCTTTCAAAGAAAAATACGGTACAGAACCTGATCAGGAGGCTTTTCAGGCTTATGACGCACTTATGGTGCTTGCTGGCGGAATCGGAAAAGCATGTTCGGCAAATCCTGATGAAGTTGCGAATGTTCTCAGGCAGGAGATTTGGAATGAGGCTGCCGGAGGGTATACCTTCTCTGCGAGCGGGGCCGTGCAAAACAGAAAGCTTACTGCAAAAGTATTTGCGAATGGAAAATTTACAAAATTATAGATTAACTATGTTTTTGATTGAAGAAAATCATAAAAATCTTCTATAATGGATATGACTATGATTCGTAAAACGATTGTTTTTTTGGGAATTTCTTTTTTCCTTTCTGAATTTTTGATTTCGCAAGAGGCTATGTCTTTGGAAGAGGCAATAAATCTTGCCCTCCAGAACAATTATGAAATCAAAAAACAGAGGTATGCACTTTCTGAGGCTCAGGCACAATACAGGCAGGTAACGGGACTGCTTGATTTTGAAGTCGGAGCTGAGGGCGGCTATGCTTTGTCGCAGAATCCTGTTGATGAAGACGACCCGAATTATACTGTGCGTGATTTTGGACAAGGCTTTAAGATTTATTCTGACAATTCGATGAATCAGCAAACATCGGCTTCCGTTTTTGTGCAAAAACTTTTTTCATTTGGATTACAATCAAAACTTTCGTACACGCTGAGCCGGCAGAAAAATACGCCGAATTATTCTTATTCGACTGATTTTCCTGATGAGGGAAAACTGAGTGAGCCTGATGCGCGGAATTACGGCACTCTGAGCTTGGAGCTTTCTATTCCGCTTTTTAAATCGTTTAATAGTTCAATAACAGATATGCAGCTTGAGAGCGCAAAGTCTTACATTGACCAGATGAAAGCGGGGCTTGAAGACTCAATTTCAAAAACAGTGATTGTGGTTTCCCAAAAATATTATAACTATTTCCTTGCTTACAATAATCTGGAGCTTTTGAAAAACTTGCAGAAAAAGATAGACGAACGAAATAAAAACATGGACTCGCTGATTCGTGCCGGAGTTCGCTCAAAAAATGATTTACTTGCAATGCAAGTCAATGCGAAGGAGAACCAGCGGAATGTTGAAAATGCGGAAGTTCAGTTTAAGAATGCAAGAATGGAGCTGATGACGGCTCTTTCTTTGGCAGATCCTTCTTTGCTTCCTCCGCCAAGCAAAGATTCTTTCCCTAAGATAAATCTCGATGAGGCAAACTTTCTTGAAGAAAGCGATATTGACCAAAGTTCATTGAAAAAAATAGTTCTGAGCAGAAATGATATTGTTTCGCTCAGAAAGTGCCTTGAAGCGGCTGAGAAAAAACTCCAGATTGCGAAAGTGGACACTCGTCCGGATGCCAAACTTGGATTCGGGATTGGAGCTACAGGAACGCATTATTCTGATAATTTCGGTGCTTTTTTTGATTCAGGCGTAAAGAACATTCGCGGTGTTAATGTTTCCGGAAATCTGTCTGTTAGCGCAAAGATTGGAAACAATTCAAAAAAGGGGGTGGAGGAGCAGGCACTTGCCCAGTACAATACTATCCTTGCCCAGTACGACAATGCCGTGAATACGCTTTTTGTTCAGGTCAGAAATGCGGCCGGAAAAATTTCTATCTATAAAAAATCCGTCCAGAATTCAGATGAAGTTCTTGATATGCAAAAAACTCTCTATGAGAATGAGCAGAAGCGTTTTGACGCAGGGCTTATTACAGTTGATAATCTTTTGTCGCAGGACGAAAAATATATTTCAGCAGAGAATTCTTATTATCAGGTGCTGGTGAACTATCTTCTTTCAGTGCTTGAATATAAGTATTATACTGCTGAAATTTTTTAGCCTTTTTTGGATTTAGTTCGTATAAATAAGTAACAGAATCCAGTTAAAAGAGGTGAAAATATGAATGAAAAAAGATTAAAACAGTTATTTGATTATCAGAGGTTCGTGGAAAATTCAGCGATGAATTTTGCAATCCGAAGCGCAAGAAGCTATATCGATTCTATCCAGTCGAGTACATTTGAACTTGATGACGAGGAGCTTGATATGGTGAATGCTGCGGGGGCAGTCGATTCAAGGGTTGTCTTGAAAGAAAAAGAATTGCCTCTGTCTTAAGATTAAGGACAGTTTGTGACACAAAAAGAAAAAGACGAAATCTATAAAGAATATAGCAGAAAGGTTTTTTACTATTTTGTTGGAAAGCACTTGAACGAAGACGATGCCGAAGATTTGATGGCAAATGTCTTCGTCAAGTTTTATGAGAAAGCTGATGGTTTTGATTCAGAAAAAGCTTCTCCTTCCACTCTGATTTATAGAATTGCGCATAACACGCTGATTGATTTTTGGCGCGTGAGGAAGCAACATTCCGAGCTTGATGAGGAAATTGCCTACAAAGATGAAACTTTGGACAATATTCTTACCGAAGAAACTTTGACGGAGCTTGGGCAGGCTCTTATGCGGCTTCCTGACCGCGAGAGGGCGTTGGTCGTTCTTGTCTACTACGACAACAAAAAACTCAAGGAAGCCGCAGAAATCTTGAAAATGAGCTATTCGAATTCAAAAATCTTGATGAAAAAGGCTTTGGCAGAATTGAAGAATTTTTTGGAGTAAAATCCGGAACAAGTTCGGAATGACAAACTGTCAGAACTGTCCTGTTTTTATTAGAGTTGTTCGGAAATTTCAGTTTTCCGAAGAACTCTATTTTAGTTTTTTGCCTGAATTATAATAACATTCCTAGTGAAAAATCGCTTGTAACTGAGACGCATGGCATTAGCCTTGAAAATCAAATCGCGGAAATGGTCTTCTGTTTCTGAGTCGCTAGATTTTGCCTGCTCAATAGGATTGTATTTTTCTCCGCAAGATGAGAGCAAAAGGCTTACTTTTCCGAAAAAATTCCGAACCCGTGCGGTTACAACTTGATTTGTGCTTTCTTCAAGCCTTACGACAATTTCTTCAAGCAAAAGGAGCGACGATTCCATATCTTTTTCAGCAATTTTCATTTTGGAAAAAATCGATTTGATTTTTCCGCTCTGCTCGTTCAGTCCTTCGCGCGTTACTGTAAAAATACACTCATCGCGTTTTGCTTTTTTTCGCATTAAGAAAATTACCTGCGCAATAAAAAGGAATAAGATTGCAAAAAGGAGAAAAAGCATTTTTACAAGAGTGAAAGCGTTTTCCGTGTCGATAGTTCCGTTCATATCAGCTTGTCATTGTAACAGATTTTTTTATTTTTCGATAGCTTGGATTTTAAGTTTAATTATTGAATTTTCGCACAAAAAAAAACTTTTCGATATGTAACTTTTTTCTATGAAAAAAACTTCTTCATACAAGAGCCTTTGAATAAGCTCATTGGCTATTTTTTTTCAATGGGAGATTCTTATGAAAAAAATCAATTTTTCAAAATCGGGGATAAAAATGATAATAATTTTTGTCCTTATCTTGCTTTTTTTGATACCGCTTGCTCTTATAAAAGATTTAATCCGTGACAGGCGCAATTACCAGCAGAACGCCGTAAGTTCAATCATAAGCCCGCTTGGCGGAAAAACCGAGATTCAGGGGGCTGTCGTGTCAGTTCCGTACAAAGTGCGAAGCGAAACTATTGATTCAAGAGGCGTTAAGCATGTTGATACAAGCATAAAATATGTTCTTTTTGCGCCGGATGTTTGTTCGCTTGATATTCGCGTTGACCCTTACTATCTGAGCAGGGGAATCTTCAAAGTTCCAGTCTTTCAGGGAGAAATCAGCTTTGACATTTCTTTCAACGGGTTTGACTGCTCTCATTACAAAATCAGCGAGGAAGATATGCTTTTGGACGAGGCTGTTTTCATGCTCGGTTTTGCAGGCCCCAAAAGTCTTTCTGCGCAGCCTGTTGTAAAGGCTGGAGAAACTGACCTTCTTATTTCGCCTGTAAAGTACGATTCAATCTCGCCTTTTGCTACGACAGTTTGTTTCAATATGCCAAAAATCGTAGCGAATGAAAAAGTGCGCTTTACCGGGCTTTTGAAATTCCAAGGCGGGGAGGAGATAAAGATTCAGCCTGTTGCGGGTGACAACGATATAAAAATGACTTCTTCTTGGACAAGCCCGAGTTTTTCTGGCGGCTGGCTTCCTTCAAGCCGAAATGTGGGCGAAGATGGTTTTCAGGCTGTATGGAATATTGCAGGACTTAGCACCGCATTCCCAAAAAGCTGGAAATCTGGTAGCGAAATAAAAGGCGAATCGTTCCAGGTTTCGTTCATAACTCCTGTAGATACATACAAGAAAATGATGAGAAGCATAAAATACGCTCTTTTGTTCCTTCTTGTGCCTTTCGTTTCGATTTTTATATGCGAGCTGTTCTCGAATGTCCGCGTTCACCCTGTTCAGTATTGTTTGGTGGGGCTTGCTGATGTTATGTTCTATCTGCTTCTTCTTTCGATTTCTGAGCATCTTACATTCAATGTAAGCTATTTCGTGAGCGCGGTCAGTGTCTGCGCGGCGACTCTTTTGTATTCAGCCTGTATTTTCGGGCGGATAAAGTGGGGGCTTTTACTGAGCGGAATCCAGATGATTTCGTATGTGTTCCTGTACGGAACTTTGCAGGCTGAGGATTACGCCCTGCTCATAGGAAGCATAGGACTGTTCATGGTCATAATTCTTCTTATGTTCATAACGCGCAAAATCGACTGGTACGAAATAAATCAAACTGCCTGATTTATGGCGACGGAACTCATTTTAGAATCGTTCTGAAATCTTGAGGGGATGGTTAGTGTGCTTTTTGCGCACTAACCATTTTTTTATTTGCGCTAGTTTCCGGCTAGTTGAACAGTGCCGGAAAGAGCGTTTTTGGGATTGCAAGCCAAATGTCGGGGAACACCACCATGAACATTAGGATTATGAGCGATGAAATCAAGTAGGGAAGAGTTCCTTTGAAAGCATCTTCTATTTTCATCTTGTTGATTGATGCGGACAACAGAAGGCACAGCCCGTAGGGCGGGGTAACAAGCCCGAGGGCGAGCGTTACCACTATGATAAGTCCCAGCATGATTGGGTTTACGCCAAGGCTGAGTGCTGTGGGAAGAATTACAGGCACGAACAGAATCATTGCGGGCACTGCGTCCATGAATGTTCCCACGAACAGGAAGAATGCCACTGTAATCAGTGTGAACACGATTTTTCCTGCCGCAAGATTCATGAAAAAGTTCTGGATTGCCACATTCAGCTGGTAGTAGCTCAAAAGTTCCCCAAGCGCGCAAGCCGAAGCCAGCGCGAAGAGCGAGAGCGATGAGAGTTTCATCGTGTCAACAAGGATGCGGGGAATGTCCTTGAATGAAATCGACTTGTAGTAGAAAATGCTGATTGCGAACGCGTACAAACTTGCGATTGCGCTTGATTCCGTGGGCGTGAAAATCCCCGAGCAGATTCCGCCGATGAGCAGAATTGGGGTGAACAGAGCCGGAAGCGACTCTTTTGTGAGCGAGACCATTTCTTTTGCGCTTACTTTCTGACCTGTTGGAAAGCGCGTTCTTTGCCACCAGACAATGGACATCATTGCAAGCCCCAGAAGAATTCCCGGAACAAGACCGGTCATAAAAAGCGCGCCCGTGCTCACATTCGCGATTCCCGAGTAGACGACCATGATGATACTCGGCGGGATTATTGAGCCGAGTGTTGATGAGGCGGCAGTTACGCCAACGCTCGTTCCGTCGTCGTAGCCCTCTTTTTTCATGGCGGGGATGAATACTGAGCCGATTCCCGCTGTGTCGGCCTGGGAGCTTCCCGAGATTCCGGCAAAAATCATGGAGACTAGGATGTTTGAGTAGGCAAGACCGCCGCGATGATGTCCTACAAGGGCATTGCACCATCTAATCAGACGGTCTGTGATGTTTCCTTCGTTCATAAGGTTTGCGGCGAGGATAAACAGCGGGACTGCAAGAAGCGTGAAGCTGTTGAGACCGTTGAACATTTTCGTAAACACAATCATGTTCGGAATGTCTGGTAGGGCGAAAATACCTGCGAACGAGACAAGACCCAGCGAAAACGAAATCGGTACGCCGATGACGACGAAAAGTATGAAGAGAAAGACAAGTAGGGCAGCCATCAGTTTGTGTCCTCCTTCTTTGTGAGTTTTCTTATGTCAAGCACGATTTTTTGAATCAGGTAGATGCATCCGCAGGCACCGCTGACAGGAAGACACAACCATGTCCAGCCGCGCTTGAGCTGCGGGAGGCTTGTTCCGCGGTAGTTCCAGAATTTTTTCGTTACGATGCAGCCGTAGTATATCATAAGAATCATAAACAAAAGCACGAGTGCCATTATGACAAGGTGGATTGTGATTTTTGCTTTTTTGCTCTTGATGTTGTCGCTGATTGACGTGAACGCAAAATGCTTCTCTGGATAAATCATGGCGGATGCGCCAAGAAATACCGACCAGATGAACGAGTACATAGTAACGTCCTCGGTCCAAATCATTGATACTGGGGCTATGTTCGGGAACAGAAGGGGAAGGACGCGGAACAAGAGCCGCGACACCACCTGAATCACGACGGTCACGAAGAAAATCGAGAGGAACACGCCGCTTATCGTTATGTGGATTTTGTTGAATTTTTCGATAATGTTGTTCATGCAGAAAGACCTTGGGAAAAAACACGCCCGGAGAGAAAAAATGCAGCGCATCTCCGGGCGCATCGTATGCTATTTTGTGTCGCGAACCATCTGGATGTATTTTTCCATGCCGTTCTTCTTCGCGAATTCGTCCTGTACCGGGATTGCCAGTGCCATGAACGCGTCTATGTCGATGTCCTTGTGGTCAACGATTTCAGCACCGTCGGCAATGACTTTCGCCTTGGAGCTTGATGCCTGCTCGAAAGTCTTCTGCCGCTCAACCTGCGTCGCGTATTTTGCAGCCTGGTCAACCCATGCTTTCTGCTGGTCGGTGAGCTTGTCGTAGAAGCTGCCCTCAATCAACATGAGGCGCGTGGTGAAGTCGTGCTCCGTCTCGCAGATGTAGTGTCCGTTCTTTGTCTTGTGGTGCTCTTTGAGCATGAAGTTCGTATAGTCGTTCTCGGCCGAGTCCACAACGCCCTGCTGGAGAGCCTGGTACAGCTCGCCCCATGCAACGGACGTCGGGATGGCTCCGCACGCCTTCCAGAACTGCTGCTGAACAGCCGCCGACTGGATGCGGATTGTCATGCCCTTCAAGTCATCGGGGGAGTGGATTGGCTTTTTTCCGTAGTAGTCGCGCACGGCGGCAGACCAATAGCCCAGAATGCGGAAGTTGTTTCCGCTCTTCTTGTTGATGATGTCTGCAAGCTCCTTTCCGAACTGGCCGTCAAGGCAGCTCTTCCAGTGGTCGAAGCTTCTGAAAAGATATTCCAGCGAGAACACGTCCACTTCTGGAACGCCTACCGAAGCCATGAAGCCCGGGGAAGCGATGACAATCGATGCCGCGCCCATCTGGAGCTTTTCTACAAGCTCGTTCTCGTTTTCACCGAGTGTTCCGTGGTGGCAGGTGACTGTAATCTGCCCGCCTGAAATCTGCTCGATTTTTTCCTTGAATGCGTTGATTCCGTATGCATACGGATTTTCAAGCGATGTCTGGTTGTGGGCAATAATCAGATTGAGCGGCTTTGCGGCTGCGGCAGGAGCTTGTGCCGAAGAGCCGTCCTTCTTCTTGCAACCTACGAAAAGCGCGGAAGCAGCTGCTGCCAGCGCGAACACACGAACCATTTTTTTCATAGAAACCTCTTTTTTTGTGGTGTATAAATCGAAGAAAACACAGCAAACCAAAAATCGATTTTTTGTGTCTCCCATAGAAATTAATTGTATACCCATATGCGAAAAAACACAAAAAATTTAAAAGGTTCAATTTCGATTTTTTGCAAAGCCAGTCATTCCGAAATTTGTCGCCCCCTCCTCATTAGGTTTGTACTGGAAGCAAAACCGAAAATGAAATCGCGGAAGAAAAAAAACGGTGGCATGTCGGTACGGGGATGCTTTGCACAAAAAGTCATAATCTGCTACAATATGTGTAATAACTGACAGAATGTTTCTGATTTTCTTTTTGATGCGCTTCTGTCAGTCGGTTGCCTAATCTTACAAAGAGCGGTATTTTTGCTTCTTTCTATGCTCATGCGCGTCCTGCGCAGTTATAACGCAATCAAAATCAATTTTTTTCACTGTAAGGGAGGCATATATGCCGAAGAATTTGTTTCAGGAAGTTGTGTTCACTATCATCATGGTTTTGTTTATGGTCTATGGAATAATTTGCTACAATATTGCGCTTGCAATAGGCGGGATGAAAAACACGGTGTTTCTCGCGGCGTTCCATGAGCTTTTGGTTATGGCTCCTATTGCCTTTGTGCTTGACATGATGATTGTAGGTCCTCTCGCAAAGAAAATAACATTCTTGCTTTTTGACCCTAAGGTGGACAAGCCGATTTTCATAATCCTTTCTATTTCTATATGCTCAATCTGGTTCATGTGTCCTCTTATGAGCCTTGCCGCGACTCTCATCTTCAAGGGCGGCTTCCAGAGTGAGACTATGGGATTGTGGCTCCAGACAACTGCTATGAACTACCCGATGGCTGCATTCTGGCAGCTCTTGTTTGCGGGACCTGTTGTCAGGCGGGTATCTGGTCTTTTGTTCAGAGGCTGCGGTAAAAAATCGGCTGAAAAATAATAGAGCTGTTCGGAAAACTGAGGTTTCCGAACTGTTCTAATTTTCGCATATTTCCAGCTTTCAGTTCACACTTGTTGGCTCGTCTCAAGGCAGATTGATGGGTAAAAGGGCTGCGAAGCCCCACACCCATTGATATTGGTCAGCTTTAGGCAAAAAAAATTGTTGTCTTGACTGAGATTTTCAATCAGCGTATAATTTTTTCATTATGAAAAGTGCTGACGCTTTGGAGAAAATACTCAAATCGTTCGAGCAGTACTACACTGTTTCCACTGTTGGTGTACCTGCTCCTTTTTGTGCCGAAGCCGTATTCAAATCCCACAACGAACAGTATTTTCTGGTAAAGGCGGCAAAAGTCGCTGACATTGATTCCAACGAGTTCGTGTATTTTTATGATAATGCAGTTTTTAGCTCATCTCTGAGTAACGGAGGTATTCGTTCTGAGCAAGCGGCTGAAGAAGAATCTCTTTCCCCAAATCGGATTGACGAGCTTTCGCAAGTTGCCTGGGAGCAGGGGCTTTCTAAAGTCACTCCATATTACGGGCACCGCAATTCAGATGTCACACTTATCATCCTTTCAAAAATAATCCCAGACGAATCGTTCAACCAAATCAAAAAATTAAATCATTATAAATCATATAAGTTCGGTCTTTATGGCTGGAGCAGTTTTAGGGCATTAGCTTATGAGACTTCTACAGGACGCGCTGTCACGAATCGCCGTGGCTCCGACCTGAAAAAGCTCGTGGCTTCGCTATAAAAAAAAGTTTTCCGAAAGGGGGAAAAATTAAAATGACAGCATTATTCATTATTATTGCTGCAATCGCCTTGCTTTTCTGTGGCTATGTTTTCTATGGCTCATGGTTGGCAAAGCAGTGGGGAATTGACCCTGCACGAAAAACGCCTGCAAGGGAAAAGGCAGACGGTGTTGATTATGTTGCCGCAAAACCAGCCGTTTTGTTGGGGCATCACTTTTCTTCGATTGCGGGCGCAGGTCCGATTAACGGCCCGATTCAGGCTGCTGTATTCGGCTGGGTTCCGGTATTTTTGTGGTGCGTAATCGGCGGTATTTTCTTCGGCGGCCTTCAAGATTTCAGCTCTCTTTTTGCTTCTGCCAGAAATGACGGAAAATCAGTTGGCGAAATCATCAAGGCTTCAATGGGAAAAACATCAAAGAAGCTCTTCATTATTTTTGCTCTCTTGGTATTGATTCTTGTAATCGCATCATTCGTCAATGTTGTAGCAGGTACATTCGCTACGGTTGCGAAAGATGGTGCCGAAGTCGCATTCGGTATCGTTTCAAATCCAACTGGCCCTCAGACAACGGCAATGATTTCACTCCTCTTCATCGTTCTCGCAGTAATCTATGGAATCCTTACAAACCGCTGCGGCATAAAAACTCTTCCGGCTACAATAATCGGTCTGGTAGGAGTTGTTATTGCTGTCGTAATCGGCTTGAACTTCGGCTTCGCAATGAGCCGCACTTCATGGATTGTGTTCATCGGTATTTATATCACGGTGGCTTCTCTTGTTCCTGTCTGGATTTTGCTTCAGCCACGCGATTACCTTTCATCATTCCTGCTATACGCTATGATGGTGTTGGCTCTGGTTGGTATTATCATGTCTGCAATAACAGGAAACGCTCACTTTGAGCTTCCTGCTTTCACTGGCTGGTCAACAAAAATCGGACCTATGTTCCCTGCTTTGTTCATAACTGTTGCTTGCGGAGCTTGCTCAGGATTCCACTCATTGATTTCAACAGGAACAACTTCAAAACAGCTTGACAACGAAAGAAACGCTAAGGCAATCGGCTATGGCTCAATGCTCATTGAATCTGCTCTTGGTATCATTTCTTTGATTGCAGTTGGTATGGTTTCACAGACATTCATCAAAGACGGCGCATTCAAAGGTGCTCCGCCAGTAGCCTTCGCTTCTGGTATTGCAAAAATGTTCGGCTATGCTGACCATAACAACGCAATCTATGCTCTTTTGACACTTGCTGTTTCTGTGTTTGCTTTGACTTCTCTTGATACTGGAACTCGTTTGAGCCGTTTCATGTTCTCAGAATTGTTCCTCAAAGAAGATGAGGCTACTTACAAACAGGCAAAAAGCCCTGTTCGCAAGGTTCTTGCATTCCCGTTGTTCGGAACATTGCTCATGGTCGCAATCGGTTGTATTCTGGGTGGTCTCTCGCTCTCTCAGATTTGGGGCTTGTTCGGCGCCGCAAACCAGCTTTTGGCAGGTATTGCATTGATGGCAGTTGCTGCATGGCTCGGTGAAGTAGGAAAAAACAACAAGATGTTCCTTATCCCGACGGTATTCATGCTCGCTGCAACGCTCACTCAGCTTATCCGCACTGTAATTGCTAAAATCCACATCTTTACGGGCGCGGCAAAAGGCGCAGGTCCAATGTGGGGACACTGGTTCCAGTTTATCTTCGCCGCAAGCATGGCTGCTCTTGCAATCGTTCTTGTCGTTGAGGGTGTAAAGACATTCTCTAGGCAGACCAAGAAAAACTAAGGAGGATAGAATGACAATCACAAAAACAGAGAATGGTTCAGCGCTTACTCTTAGTGTAGAAGGCCGATTGGATACGGTTACGGCTCCGGAACTTGAAAAAGAATTTTCTGCGATTTCTGACTCCGTAACCGATTTGGTTATTGATTTCAAAAATCTTGATTATATTTCATCAGCAGGTTTGCGTGTTTTATTGGCTGCCCACAAAAAATTTGTGAAAAAAGGCAGTATGTCAATTATAAATCCAAGTGAAACTGTTATGGATATTTTTGAGGTTACAGGTTTTAAAGATATTCTTTCAATAAAATAGGAGTTTAGTATGAAATCTGATATTTGCAAAATTACAGGCGACAAATCATCTCTTATAGGTATCTTGGCTGAAGTAGAGAAAACTGCCAGCTACACCAAGCTCGATGATAAATCAGCAGGCCGGCTTCGCCTTATGGCAGAGGAAATGATTGGAATGCTCCCAGAATTGCTTGAATATGCTGACGGTGATTTCTGGATTGAAGTAGACAACAACAAGTATGAGTTGCACACAAGTCTTCTTCCTAAAAAAGTGATGTCTGCTGAAAACCGTGAAAAATTGCTCTCTATTTCTTCATCTGGCAAAAATTCGGCTGGAAAAGGCATTATGGGCAAGATTCTTGTTGCTATACAGATGATGATGATTGATTATGCTCAGGTAACAACGACTTCAGGAAATTTCTACGATATGGGACGAAGCTGGTCATTGGAAACATATCGTTCTTATGCTGAAAAAGAAAAAGGCGAGGCATGGGACGAATTGGAAAAATCGATTATCGCAAATATTTCCGATGATGTGGTTGTTTGCGTACACGAAAAAAAGGTTGAGATTACAATTAAGAAAACATTCTAGTCTTGCCTAAAACGAAAGGGTTGTCCAATAAGTTCGTTACATATTGGGCAACCCTTTTTGTTATTGCTTGTTTTTGAGCAAATCGCGAATTTCTTCAAGAAGGATAGCCTCATCTGATTTTGCAGGAGCAGCTGGTTCTTCTTTTTTCTCTTCCTTTTTTTTGAATTTCTCGAAAATCTCGATTACGATAAAGATACAGAAAGCGATGATAAGAAAATCAACTATTGTCTGAATAAACGAGCCGTATTTGATTTCAGCCTCACCGATTTTTACGCTTAGCTCGGCGAAGCTGATTTTTCCAACCGCAATGCCAATTGCTGGCATAACGATGTCATTCACAAGGCTCGTAACGATTTTGCCGAACGCACCTCCGATGATGACACCGACTGCCATATCAACGACATTTCCTCTGGAAATGAATTTTTTGAATGCGCCAAGTTCTTTTCCTGCCGCATTAAGACCTGTCTTTAGATTAATGTTTGCCATTATTTTCCTCCGAAAATCTTATTATAGCGTGAAAAAAGAAAATGAACAACGAACGGTATTGCTATTTTTCAAGCTCCACTTTTACTTTGTGGTCGTACCAGATTCCCTTAGTGCCAAGAATAGCAAGACTGAATTCCTCACCAACTTTTTCTACGGGAATATCAAATCCGAATACTTTTTCTTTCATTCCGTCGCTGTACTCAACGACATCTTCTGTCGGAGAAATCCAGTGAGCCTTGTCGCTCTTTGCGTCCTCAGCCTTTCCAAGGTACAAGTTGACGATTTTTTTTCCTGAAAGGCTCACATGGATTCTCGTTTTGCCGTCTTTCTCAGAAAGAACTCCCATTCCGTTGTGGGCTTCATTCACGCGGAACATAGAACTGTCCGTTCTGAAATAAGCGCGGAGAGTGTTTTTTAGTTCAGTTTTTTTTTAGGCTCTGAGTTTTTCAGCTGTGTAAGAGCGTCCTTTGTGTGCTGAACATATATTTTCTGAATTTCCGGAATGTTTCCGAGCCCCAGAATCTGGCAGGTGATTTTTTGGAATGCGCCGCTTTTCTCAAACTGGCTCTTCCATGAATCATCGTCGTCGCCAGCCATATCGTTGTTCGCGTGGTCTCCTGCCACAACCATAAGCGGTCGGAGAACAACATTCTTGTAACCTGCTTTTTTGACTTCGGCTATGATATTTTCGCATGCAGTTTCCTCAGGCTCTCCTTCGACAGTTCCTATGAAAACATTGTCGTACTTGAGAGCTTTCATCTGCGCTGCCATCTGGAGATAACTCACTTTTGCGGTGTGAGATGTTCCGTGTCCCATGAATACGAAAGCTGTTCCGGCTTTCTTCGCTGCTTTTTGCGATTTGAATCCAGATTCTTTTACCGCTTGCGAAACGGCTGCTTTTGCCACAGCCTGTTTGTCTGAGTTGATTTCGCTTACGCTGCCTCCGACTTTTCCAAGAAGCGGTTCTGCGACTGTGATTTTCTCGAATTTGTCCGAATATGAGCCAAGAATGGTCGTAAGCTCATCGTACTCCGCGCCGTGCATAAGGTGAGTCGGCTGGACGACAAGGTTTTTGACACCGTTCCTTAAAGCGCGCTCAAGAGCTTGCTTCATGTTGTCGATTTTTACGCCGTCCCTTGCCTGTATGTGGTTTATGATTATCTGGGCAGTGAACGCGCGGCGTACTATCCAGTCGCCGTTTGCTTTCTGGATTGCTTTCTCAATGCCAGAAATATCCTGAGCGCGGCTTTTGTTGAATGAAGTTCCGAAACTTACGACAAGAATCTCGTTCTCGCCTTTTTTGTCCTGGTTCAGAGGGTTGTCTTTGGAGGCATCCCCGGTGTCGCGCCCAAAATAATCAGGATCTGCGTTTTCGCCCTCAACAAGCTCTTTCTGCTCGTCAGTGAGCGAGTCCCAGGCTTTTTTTGCTTCCGCGCACTGCTCGTCAGTTTGTTCCGTCCGTTCCTGAACATAAATCGCATCAATCAATGACGCAACTTTGTCCGCTGCGGACTTGTCTGCCTGCGTGTAAGCCGACGACTGTGCCAGAAATGCTCCAGCAGCTACGATAGCCATAAGTTCTCTTTTCATAAAAATGCTCCTATAAAATAAAAAGCTCCTGCTTTCTTTGGAAATGAAAACAGGAGCAATTGTTTGAAAACCTATAAAAGGACACTAAGCCCTATTCAGAATGCGCCTGAGCGCACAAGAACAAATGAGAAAAAATCATCTGTAAGTACAATCAATTGCTCGTGATTTTCAGGATTTCCCTGATGTACTATTATAGCTGGCAGGTCTCCTGGCTGAACTTTCATCGCATTGCCCGCCTTCCCGGAAAATCCAGTGGCATTTTGGGAAACGCTCTTTTATCACAGTGACGAGATCGCTCAGGATTTTCACCTGATTCCCTTTTAACCTTTCGCAAAAGAAAGGCACCAGCTACTAAAGGGTACCTCGAAAAACTCTGTTAGTTTTCCGAAGTCCCCAAAATATTTTCTTACGCTACCACAAATAGCGATTCATTACAAGCTACTTTCCGATTTTGTACTCAGCGTACATAGGAAGGCTCCACTCTGTTTTCCAGTCGTCCTTTTCGATTTCCTTCCATTTTAAATCAACTCCTGCGTTTATTGTCCAGCTTGAGAATGTAAGCTGAATTCTCGGATAGAACTCCGCGGTATGGCGGCTTTCATCATCATTTTCGGTGTCAATTGCGGCGTAGTAACAGACGCGGGGCTTTAGCGCAAAGTGATTTATGATTGGTACCAGGGCCTGCGCTCCGAAATAAATCGGAACAAGCTCTCCGCTTGTTGAATGACCTGTCTCTCCTTCGGCAAGAAGAAGCACATTCCCTATGTAGCTTCGGAAATTGAGCGACGCGAACCATGCTTTTTTGAGGTCGGAGAGCTTGTAGTTAGTCACATTCTTGAACACGGAGCTTGCTACGAACGGCTCCGCATCGTGTGACCAAGAGAGCGTTACTGACATTTTGGACAGTATGCCGTCCAAATTTGGCGTGAATGTGAGCGAAATCATTTTTGCCAGATTATGCTCGTCATCGTCGTTTTTGTCTTTTGTCTTTTCGTAGAGAAGGCAAGCTCCTGCTTTCATAGGAATATTCTCAGCTACGGAAGAAATGTCGAATTCTGCGGCGGCGTTTAGCCCGAATTGCTCCTTGAACGGAATATAGCTTTCCGAAAGAGGAAGTGCAAGACCGAGCGTTAATCCTTTGATATTGGCTTTTGCTCCGAATCCTGTTTTTCCCCAGCGGCTTGCTCCAGTGTAAATTTCTGCCAGCTGGAAATAATTTCCTGAAAGATAGTATGAGTACAGCTTTCCGGCTGAGAACTCAAGTTCGTTGTTTCCGAACGGCCTGAACCGCACATACGCGCGCTTTATATCGATTTTTTGCGACAAATCGTCTATGTCGTCCGTTGCGCCGAGCCTCCAGTAGATTTTTCCTGCGGCGGTCAGCTTTTCGTTCGATACGGCAATATTCCCAAGAAGGTATGCCCCTCCGAATTGAGTTTTTGTGTCCGTCATTTTTGCGTCAAGGACTTGTTCTACGGGCGTTACTCCGAGCGTTATGTTTCCTTTTGTCTCAAATTTCTGCGCATAAAGCGGCATACTCAGAATAAGAGCCGAAATCCAAATACTTTTTTTAATCTTCATATTTTCCCTCACAGAAAAAAGAGAATATATCAAAATCAGATAGTTATGCAATCGTGTTTTGAAGATGTTTGAAACTTTTTTTTCTTTTTGATAAAATGATTTTATCTATCGGGCTATAGCGCAGCTGGTTAGCGTACAAGTCTGGGGGACTTGGGGTCACCGATTCGAATTCGGTTAGCCCGACACAAAGGCGGAATCTGAGAAGGTTCTGCCTTTTTTTTGTCTTTGCCGCGCAAAAAGAAAGCCCCGCACTGCCAGAAGTGGCAATACGGGGCAAGGTTAGAAGGACTTCCGACAGAGGTCAGATTCCCGAAAGCCCTTGGACTGCTTGGGTTAGTTTGCAGTGATTATGACTGCGTACACATTCATAGAATCGCCTTTTGTGATTTTGTGACTTCCAGAAGCCAGGGATTTTGTTACAACGCCGTCTGCATTGGTTGTCTCCTTTGTTCCATCAATCTTTATTCCCTTTGATGCTGTATTATCGGTAATAATTGTTATCGTTGAAGCTGCATCAAGTGAGAATTCAATCGATGTTGCGCTTTCCATTTTCAAGGCTGTCGTATAAGTCACGCCATCATATGTTTTTGCTGCCACACCACTTTTCAGGTTACCATTGATTTTTATACCGTTTGATTCAACACCGGAGGTAAAGTTGTTGAATGTGATTGCTCCTTCTGGAGCTGGGGTTGTGCTTCCGCTAGTTCCGCCGGAGCTGCTGGTATTTTCTGTGACAGTTACCGTGCAGCTTGCTGTTTTTTCACCTGCCGTTGCAGTGATTTTTGTTGTTCCGGCAGAAAGAGCAGTTACTACACCGTCGGAAACTGTTGCAAATGCTTTTTTGCTTGTTTTCCATGTGACAGTTGCATCTGCTGGGTCAACGGTTGCTACCAAAGTGAAAGTCTCGCCAACTTTCAGATTGACAGAAGTCTGATTGAGAGAAATGCTGTTCACTGCCGGCGTACTTGGTGTGCTCGGCTCAGATGGCGTGCTAGGATTGCTTGGAGTACTTGGTGTGTCGCCGCCGCTCACCTGTGTTCCGCCTGCGGTTGTGCCCTGAATCTTTACGAATCCAGTTCTGTGGCTGACAATTGCCGAGTTGAGAGGTGTGTTAACTGAATAGCTCGCATCGTCGGCGGAGTTATTGAAGCTCCATGCAAAATCGCTCTCGTACCGTCCGGCGAATATGAGTACATCCGTCTTTGCGGCTTCTGGTCCAGTAGGAAGATTTGAAAGACCAAGCCCGCTGTTTCCCATCACAGTGTCGAAGTTCGAGTACTTTGAGCCGCCGGCTTTTGCCGTGACTGTATCGGGCACCGTCTCGCTTCTTGAATCAACCTCATATGCGTCAATGTCGTCCAACGATACGCTTGAACCTGATGTGTATGTTGTTGACCAGCCACCAGAAGCGATTACTTTGATTCCGCGGACATTCATCGCATTTGAAGAATGTGCGTTTGCGATTTCAATTGTTGAGTCAGAAGAAACACTTACCGGAACTTCATAATCGTTGTAGTCCGCGCTCATATCCATAGAAACGGAAGTTCCGTTCACTTTGAGCATATTTGCAGTTCCAGTTTGATCTTTAGAACCACACTTTGCTTTTACTATTACTTTTGTGACGTTTGCAGGAACTTTGATTTTGAATCCTGTTTTTCCTTTTGATACTTGGTATTTGTCTGCTTTGAATGTTGCTCCACTGTCAACTGAGATAAAGCCGCAAGTTCCGATTGTGTTTATGACATTTCCGTCAGCAGAAGTGACTTTTGCATCATAAATCGTCCATGTTCCGTCACCGTTATCTGTTCCGACTGTCTCTGTTTTTGTTACGGCAGTTCCGACAGGCTGATTGTTGGTGTAGTCGTATTTGTTCGTGATGAACTGGAACTTGACGCCGTTCGTGTTGCTCTCGGCGAACTTGTTGTTGTATGATTTGATTACGCCGCCGTCCTCGCTTGAGAATGTACCGTCGCCCTGAGCGTCCGTTCCCTGCATTGATGACATCATCGGGTCATGGGCGTTTCTGAAATAGTTTCCTTCAACAAAGCAGCTTGCGCCAGAAGTGACCCCGACTCCGTACTTTGAGTTTCCGTCGAAGTAGTTGTTGTAGACATGGACTGTCATTGTGCGGATTCTCGGATGGCGCGAGTCTGAGTGGTCGAACCAGTTGTGGTGGTATGTGATGTAGTTCGGGCCGCTTTCTGATTTCATTCCGCAAAGTGACATTTTTCCTGAATCCCAGAAATGGTTGTAGGCAACAGTGATGTGGTTTGAATCATCCTTCATGTCCATTGAGCCGTCGCCTTTCACCTGGTCTTTGTCGCTTCCCGCATCTCCGTAGAAGAAGTCGCAGTGGTGAACCCATGCGTAGCTGTCTTCTTTGAGTGAAACGCCGTCGCCGTCATGTCCGCCGCCCCATTTCATAAGACCGAGGTTTGCGATTTCGATATATTCTGATTTGAAGGCCGCCACACCAGCCGCGAACAATGTTGCGTCGTGACCTACGCCTTCGATTGTTACTTGAGAGCCTTCCTTGACTCCGATTGCGTATGCGCTTGAAAGGTCGGCGCAGGAAAGGTCATTGTTCTGTGCAGTCACTTTTCCGACGATTCGGATGTCGATGGCAGTATTGCCCGTGTTCTTCTTTTTGATTGCCTGGGTGATTTCTTTGATTCCTGTGTAAGTTTTTCCTCCGAATGTTGCCTGAACCCTTCCTTTGTTTTCTTGGGTGAGGTAGATTACCACAGCTCCGCTTTTAAGAGTTCCGTCTGCGTTGTATGCGCCAGGTGTAGTGCTTCCTGTGAAGGCAAAACCGCTTCTGTCGTGGCTCAAAACTTTCATCTCGGCCTTTGAGTATTCTGTTGAGCCTTTTACGGCTACGCTCATTGTGTGATTTCCGGCTGTGAGTCCGAGAGCATCGGCGCGGACTACATTCGTAAAGCTGTGTTCTGTCCAGCCGATTGTTTCGTCGTAAGTGTTGTATTTGTATGTGTCGTAGTAGCGGATAAGCTGCTCGTCAATTTCAACTCCGTCGCAAAGAACCGTGTACTCTTTGTTGTCGATTTGCTCGAACACGATGTAGCCGCTGTTCAGGTAGCCTTCGCTCTTTACGATTTTGACCGCCGCATTGCTAACAGTAGCTTCGCTTGGGGCTTGCTGAGAAGAGCCGGATTCTGTTGGTGAAGAAGGACCTGCTGATGGTGTCTCGCCTCCTGCTCCTGGTGTTGCAGGGGTGTTTCCGCCAGTAGTTGTAGAGCCGTCCGGGCGAGTAAGATTGTAGCTGATTTTTCCAGCTGATGATACGGTAACATCAAGCTTGGCGACGAGGACAGATGCGTCATACGATATGTCCGATGATGACGAACCCATGAGCGTTACCAGGGAGTTTCCTGCAGACTTTGATGTGAGCTTTACTTTCTCGTTTGTAAGCTCTACATCCAGAACATCCGGATTCGAGTTTGTGTATGAGTCTGCGATGATTCCCAGCGTGGCAAGGTCATTGTTGATGTCCGCCTGCGAAGAGCTGAATGCGGAGGCTATGTTAGTTCCGCCCGAGCATGACGACATGACAAAAGCCAGAGTTGCGGCGATTGTCAGTAAAAAATTGGTAAATTTTTTCATACCAGTCCTCTTTTATTAAATAGTTGTTGTTGAAAAAGCGTTTAAAATTTTAAACCTATCAACATTATTTTAATAAAGTCGGAATAAAATGAAAAAACCTTTATTTGTATTTTTCAGACATTCGGAAAAGTGTGTTATTGTGAAAAATCCTTGAAATTTGTTTATTTCCGTACTGGCTTTGTCATTCGCCAGAATTTAGGGGCCTTGTAGTCAATGTGCCATTCAGGTTCATAAAAACCGTTGTCGTTTGCCACAGGTGAGACAAAAATCACTTTGAGCGGATTGTATTTTCCTTCGGCGGAATTCTTTACTTTTGCGCAGTCATATTCAAATTCGTTGGAACGCCAGTCAGTTTGCAATTTTTCTGGAATCGGGAAGTCTTGGACATGATTTTTTGGGGTGTAGACACGGATTTTGTATTTTTCGCCGTTTTTTGAATCTAGATAAAGGTGGCACGCCATTCCGCCCGAGACATAGAACGATTTTTCGTACCAGTGAAGCTCGTTCGGTCTGTCCATCCATGCGTAGGCAGCGCGCGCTTTTGTGTACGTAACATCGTTTCCGTTCTCATCGACAAGCTGAATCCAGCAGCGGACTTCGTTTATGGTCTGGCTGTTCTCGGGGCGGTAGATAATAAGCTCGTTCGGAAAGGCGGAGAACGAGAAGAGCGTCAGGGCAAGCGCAAAAAAAATATTTCTCATACTGAATTTTCTCCCATAAAAAGTCCGCGTTAGCGGTCGTGCAGGAGGCACGAAATCGCAGTTTTGCCAACGGCAAAATCTGCCAATGATAAAAATTACACGGATGTAATTTTTATCATGCCTCCTCGTATATTAGACCTGTTCGGAAAACTGAAGTTTCCGAACAGCTTTATTTTAATGCTCGCTCTATTTTCCCAGAGCCGCAAAAAACTCCGTCATTTTTTTGTAATCTTTCTTTCCGGGAGATTCCTCAACTCCACTTGCCGTGTCGATAAGCTCTGGCAAAAACTTCTCCGCCGCCTCTGCCACATTTGCTTCGTTCAGCCCGCCTGCAAGCCAAAGCCTGTATTTTTTCTGCGCAAGGGCGACAAGTTCTTCGGATAGCATTGTCCCTGTCCCGCCGATTTTTCCTTTTGCCTGAGCGTCAACGAGAACTCGTGGCTCGCCCATGTCAAAAAGCTCGTCAAGGTTCTTTGCGTCATCGCTACCCGACAAATTCACTGCGCAGTAATGGGGGAGTGCAGAAAGCTCTCTGTCCGAAAGAAACTTCCGCGCGCCGTCCATCGTATGAACTTGAAGCACATCAAGAAATCCGTTCTTTACAAGTTCGATTGCCTCTTTGGACTCAGGAAGGTCTGGGTCTACTATTACGCCTGCTTTTATGGCAGGAAAATCTTTCATTTCGCGAACGACAGGCGCGCTTACTTTTCTTGGGGATTTTTCCCAGAAAATAAAGCCCAGAATGTCGGCTCCAAGCTCGCAAGCCTTTTTTGCATCGTCCCTATTCGTAAGACCGCATATTTTTACGAGCGGCTTTTTTCCTTCTAGCAGACGTTTTTCAGTGAACTTGCGCCAGAACCTGGCGTTCGGTGTTTCTTCTGCCTGTGTAAATGAATCGACAAAATCTTTCCGAAGCTTCATGTTTTTTGCAGCAGCTTCGCCAAGAAGAAGCCCTGAGAAGCCCAGGCTTCCTACAAACGAAGCTGAGCTTGGTGTTCTTACGCCGCTTTCAAATATGACCCTCGCGTTTTCGCCCATGATGCGCCGTATTTTTGAGAGCATCATGCACGGCGTAAGAAGGTCAATCGAAAAGTCTTTGAGGTCGCGGCTGTTCACTCCGCAGACAATGTTTTCTTTTCCGGCCGCAGCCACGGTTTTTTCTAGCTTTTCGCAGTCCTCGTCCGTCCGAAGCTCCACCAGTGCCGTCATTCCCAGAAAAGAGCATTTTTTTGCCATTGAAACCATTGTTTCTTCGGAAAGAATGCGCGCTATGAGAAGAACTGCATCCGCGCCGGCTCTGTAAGCGATTTCGACTTCATCAGCACTCAGAAGAAAATCCTTTCGTAAGACGGCAGGCCCTGTGCGACCGGACTCCTTTTCAAAATCGTCAACTGCTTGGCATACATTCATCAAATCTTGAAGGGTTCCTTTAAAATAATTTGTTTCCGTAAGACATGAAATAGCAGCCGCCCCAGCTTGCGCATAGCTTTTTGCGGTCTGCGCTGAGTCAAGGTTCGGCGCAATGTCTCCTTTGCTCGGAGAGGCGCGTTTTACCTCAAGGATAACGCCTTTTTTTTCAAGGAACGGGTGCAGTTTTCGCGCCCTTGTTTTGGGAATGTCAAAACCGAACTCAAGTCCGTTTTTTTCGATGTCTTTTTTTCGCCTTTCGACGATTTCGCTCAGAATGTCCTTCATTAATGCTCCTCATAAAAAAAACTATGCGCTTACAGTGCCGCTATGTCTGAGCGCAAGATGTATTACTCTCAGGAAAAAGTCAGTCTCTGCTCGGACTCTCTTTAAAAAACTCAAGTCTGACACATTGCATTTGAATCCGTCTGGAAAATGAAGGAAAAGATACTCCCTGGAGGAAATAAGGCTTTCAAGCTCTTTTTCAAGCGGCACTGAGCATGAAGCTACATCTTTTCCGAACATAAGAAGCTCTTTTATCCTGTTCAGAGCTTTTTCTTCACCTTCAAGGTATCTAATTATTTTATCAGCATTTTCGCTTGTATCGTTGAAATTTTTCAGAGCTATTTCCCTTACTACGGGCATTTTTTCCGCAAAATCCACAATCTCGGAAGTGCTGATTTTTGAAAGTCTAAGGTCAATTCCACATTCGCCGGCATCGAAAAGATTCTTCTCGCAGGAGAATGTGTGGGAGAACATAAGCGCGTAAGATGAAAGAGCCTTGTCGGTAAAAAAAATCTTTCCGTCTTTACCCACAAAAGATTTTGAACTTTCCCGGAACGCCGCTCCGTAATTCTCGGCAGAAAAAAATCTATTCGTGGAAGAAAGCCTTGATATATGGGGGTAAGTTCCGTTCGCATGAGTTTTTCCTGGCGAAAAGGAAAAGTCAAGCCCAGTCACGAATACGGGAACTGAGTTATCCGCACGAAAAAAAAGCGCGAGCAAAGTTGCCGTAAGTCCCACAGAGCCGAGCGGCGGAATTTGCGGCGGAAAAAATCCTGTATTACGCAGCGTTTTCAAAAACAGAAGAGGCGCGAACTGTGTGGCAAAGTACGATATTTCCCGCTCGGTGTGGAGCGTGGTTTGGTTTCTGGAAGTAATGTCCGCAAAAATAACGGATTTTTTTGCCCCGCCGCCTATGTATGCTTTTTCAATTGCAAGCTGGCTTTCAACGGCAACGATTCCGTCGGGAACTATGCCGAGCGATTTAAAAAGCGGGGCTGCGGCATCGACTGAAAGCACGAAAAATTTCTCCGTAGCAGCACCGAGAGATTTGAGCGTTATTTCCGCGCTCTCGCCGGCTCCGACCACAAGAATTGGTCTTCTGATTTTTTTTATGTACTTTTCGATTGTTGTTACAAAAGCATTCCTTGTTTTTCCGAGCCGCATCTGCCCAAGATTTTTGAAAATGTTCTTTGAGTAGAGCCGTCCCATTTTCGTAAGCGTTATCCTGTTTTTCCAGAACGAGGCCACGGCATCTTCGCAAGCTGTGGAAATTGCTCCGTAAAGCTCCCTGTCAAGCCCCGTGCCTCCGCTCATTTCTATTGCCCGAGCACGCTTGAAGCGGCTTATGTTCGGAAAATCAAAGCCGCTTGCAGTTTCCGTTCCTGAGATAATCTGAACTATGCTCTGGATTTTTTCAATCGGGAAAAACAGGATTTTTTCCGTCGGGCAATTGTGCGGAAAATGTTCTTTGGAAAGCTCGTAAAGTTTTCTGTCTGTTTCCACGGCAAGGATAAGGCTGTTTTTGTCCAGTTTTGCGCAAAGCTCTTCGATTCCGTACCAAAGAAGTGGTGAAAACGCAAGAACAAGCGTTCCTTCCAGAACTTGAAAATCCGCTACAGCTTTCAGTACGGATTTTTTCGGGTCGTACTTGGAGTAGAGGAAACGGTTCTTGTATGAAACAGAAAAGCCCCGGCCGGTCTCAACCAGACAGGGCTTGTCAGGAGAATTGTCCTGCATTATTTTTTATCTTTCTTTACGAAATTGTTGAAATAAGTCGTCATAACATTGTTCTCGACTTTTTTGCCAGAGAGAATTGCGCTGCTTGCTGACGACTGGTCGTAGCTCATGCTTTCCGTCCTGATTGTTTCAAGAAGATTGTCTGTCTTCTCGGTTTTTTCTTCGGCTGTCATCTGCATTACGATTATGTTGTTTCCGAGAACGAGCGGCTCGGAGATTTCGTTTGCCTTAAGCTTGAAGATTTTCTCCCAGAAATTTTCATTAGAGCCTGCCCCGGAAAGCTCTGTAGCGGCATCATAAGGAATCTTCGCCATCATTGAAGTGTCGCCGTAGTTGAGGGCGAACGCAGGGATGTCATGCACTGTAAGACCTTTTTCCTGTGCGGCTTCGTCAAAGCCTTTTGATTTTGCGTTCGTAATGAACTTGTCTGCCTCAGACTTAAAGTAATCCTCGATTTTTCCAGCTTCGTATGATGTGATGTAGCTTTTAGCCGCACTCACGATTGAAGCGTTCTCAGAATCTGCCTGAACGATGTCCCCGGTCTTCTTGAAAATTGAGTAGCCGTCTTTCGTGCTGATAATTTCTGAATAAGAGTCATTTGCGAGCGCAGTGAGTTTTTCCAAATCAGCTTCGTTCTCAAGCGTGTTCTTAATCTGGTACTTGAAGTTTGCTGATATAACTCCGTCGTTGTCACTGTAGTACTTTTCGCTGAATTCGGAAACCGCATTCTCGAACGAGATTTCTGATGATTTGAGCTGTCTGAGAAGAGTCTTTGCAGTTTTCTCCTCATTTACGGTGATTACAGACAACGGAATCTTTGCGAACAAATCTTTGTTTTCATTTACGAATTTCTTTGTTTCTTCCTCAGGATAATTTGACTTACTGAACGAAACAAGCGCGAATGATTTTTTTGTCTCGCCCATTGAAACAAGGAATTCAGTTTCCTTGTCGGATGTCTTAAGCCCGAAAAGCTTTTTTCCGCCCAGCTCAAAGCTCGTTCCGAACATATCCTCGGAGAAGCGGTTGAGAAGAAGTGACCTTTTGATTTCGTCCCGCAGAGTCTTTTTGTATGCGTCAGGATACTGATTGTAGAGTTTGGCGTTGTACTTTCCGTCTGCATCAGTGAACTGCTGGAGCATGATTCGTGATACAGCCTTTTCGCTAGGAACATATCCTGTTCTAGTAACTTCGTCCTTGAAAGCCATTGACTGCACGGCTGAGTTGAAGGCGTAGTTGTAGATGTAGAAATATGTGGAGTCGTCAAGGTTCGCACCGTTCTGCTGGTAATACTGAGTGTAGTTGTTGACTGCGTTTGCGAATTCTGTTCCTGGCACAAGACGAATCGGTTTTCCGTCGTATTTTCCGAATTCAAGCTCGTCGTCCTTCCTGAAAAGCTCGGACGCTCCGTTAAAGCTGAAGAACATGATGAATGCGAGCAGCAGTAAGACAATTACTGACCCAATGTAAGCTAACTTTTTCATAAAAAATCCTTAATCAATCAATTTGTTAATTTTGAGTTAATAAGTTTATCATTCGTAAAAATGGCTGTCAATGTTTTTGCACGGAAATCAGTTTCCAGTCAGACAAGCCCACAGCTATCGCGGCATTTTTTAAATCGGTTGTCCTTAAAAAATGCCTTCTGCTTTCAGTGCGGCGAAAGATTTTTGAGGAATGAACAGCTTTTCCACCCCGAATGACTTGAAGTTTTCGTTCCAGTTTATTGAAACAAGAAGCCCCGTGCTGTTTTCAAGGAAATTCTCCTGAGTGAGGAACACGAGCGGTTCTGTCTTTGCCCTGAGTTTTTTCTTGAAGCCCTTTATGAAATTTTCTGCCATTTGGTCTGCAACAATCCGCCTGAGGGTTTCTGTCTGGAACATATTTGTTTCGCGCTGCTGGTCAAATTCCATGCCGGCGAGGGCGGAGAAAAGGTGCGAGTCAAGGCGCAGGAGCATCTTTGAGCCCGAGAGGTCAATCTGGTACAAAAAGTCGTGGTCGCCCATATCCTCAAAAAAATCAATGAGCGAGGTCTGAATAACATTTGTCACGAAAATCTTTCGCGTTTTTATGTCGGAGAAAATTTCATCGAATGTCTTTTTGAAATGTTCAATAATAAGTGAAATTTTTTCTTTTGCAGATTGCAGCTCGGCATCGCTAAGAAAAAGGAGCTTGGGGTTTATCTTTTTCTCCTGCTTTACAGGAATTTCGGTTTTTGCGGTTTTTGCGCCAGAGAAAAGTTTATCCAGCTCGTCTTGTGAAAGGGAAATCGTATCTACAGCCATTCTTTCAATTATAGTTAAGTTTTATCATAATTCAAGAAAAATAACTAAAAAAAATTACAAAAAATGAATTGACATTTTCTGCGTTTTTTTGATATAGTTTTTTCATCGATTGATTGGGGTGTTAGCGAAGCTGGTTATCGCGCTGGCCTGTCACGCCGGAGATCGCGGGTTCGAGCCCCGCACATCCCGAACCCGTCTGGTTAACCAGGCGGGTTTTTTATCCAGATTGTTTTTTTTACGGGTAGTAGCGCAGCTGGTAGCGCACAACGTTCGGGACGTTGGGGTCGCTGGTTCGAATCCAGTCTACCCGATAGGTAATAGTGCAGGGCGGTTTTTGCGCTATTTTTTTTCTTTTCTGGAAAAAGGCGGATTATTTTTCATAAGCGTAGCGTTGCTATAATCTGGTCTCGTTAGTCTGTTCGATGAATTTGGTTTTAAAAAAAATCCCAAGAATTTTTTCTTTTGTCTTCCTGATTTTTTTCTTATTTGAGCTTTTTTTGTTTCTTTTGCCGTTTCCTGAGCTTAGTGCATTCAAAAAGCGCGCGTACTCTGTTGATTACTTTGACAGAAACGGTGAGCTTCTTTTCGTTTCATCCCTTGATTCAGGACTGCGCCGCGAATTTGTGCCTTACTCACAAATTCCTGCTGGCGTAAGGAAAGCATTCGTGATGGCCGAAGACGGAAAATTCTATATTCATGCAGGAATTGATTTTTTATCCGTCGCCAGGGCTTTTTTTCAGAATGTGAACGAAAAAAGGACTGTAAGCGGCGCGTCTACAATAACGATGCAGCTTGCCCGAATTATTGCGCCTTCCCAAGAGCGCACTTTTGCCGCAAAAGTAAAGGACTCGTTCAACGCGCTCAGGCTTGAGGCGCGATTCTCAAAAAGGCGGATTCTTGAAATGTACCTGAACAACATTCCGTTCGGAAACAATGTTGAGGGCATTCTGTCGGCTTCGCGCTTTTACTTCGGAAAAGACCTTGAGCATCTTTTGCCAGAGGAAGTCGCGCTTCTTTCCGTAGTGCCGCGCCGCCCTGTCAAGTACAATCCTGTCGCAAACCCGCTCAGTTGCGCAAAAGCCGCCTTTGAGCTTTACGACGGCAGTTTTGGCGCGCTTTTTTCTGCGGCAAAAAATGCCCGAAAGCACGAATGGCCCTTTTTCATGCCGCACTATATTCAGTTCGTTTCAAAAAATCTCAAGCCAGGAGTGTCAAAAATCGTTCTTTCCGCTGACCTTGCTTTGCAAAAATCAGTGGAAGAAAAAATCGGCGGAATTTTGAAAAGAAACGCGAACTCAAGGATTGATAACGCCGCGGCAGTCGTAATTGAGAACAAAACCGGAAAAATACTGGCATGGGCTGGAAGCCAGTCGTTTTTTGATATGAGTAGCGGCGGGCAAATTGACGGCGTTCTCGTTCAGAATCAGGCGGGGAGCAGCATGAAGCCTTTCTTGTACGCGCTCGCGCTTGAGAACGGTTACATGCCCGCGTGTGTCCTTCCTGATATTCCCACTGAATTTCTTGAGGATTCGTGGGAAGGTCAGTTAAGCTCGTACCGCCCCGAGAATTTCAACAACCGCTTTAACGGGCCGGTTCTTTTCAGAACTGCGCTCGCATCAAGCCTGAACATACCGGCCGTCTATCTGCTCTCAAAGCTTGGCGTTGAAAATTATCTCTCATGCCTTTTTTCCCTTGGCTTTGAGTCGCTGCGCAAGGACGGCATAAAAGCAGGACTGGGGCTTTCGCTCGGCGCGGGCGAGGTGTCCCTTCTGGAACTTACGCACGCTTTCACGGTTTTTGCGAACGACGGAGTTCTTGTTCCGCTTGAATTTGAGAAAGTCCGTGGGAGGCGTGTTTTCAAAAGCGAGACAGCGCGGATTATTTGCGACATTCTTTCTGACAAAAAAGCCCGCGTCACCGGATTCGGGTATACCCAGACATATGAAACGGATTATCCGTCTATTTTTAAGACAGGGACTGCCAATCAGTATCAGGACATAGTTGCGCTTGGCTCTACAGTTGATTTTACCGTTGGCGTATGGATGGGCAATTTCAGCGGAAACACCGTTGTCGGAAAAACAGGAAGCTCTTTCCCGGCTCTTGTTGCAAAAGAAACACTTGATATACTGACAGGAAAAAAATCAGATGATTTTCCAAAGCCAGCGATGAAAAAGACAAAAATCTGCACTATCTCCGGAATGTGCGCTGGTTCTTTTTGCCCATCGTTCATAAACGAATATGCGGATGATGAATTTATAGAAAAGAACGAAATTTGCAACTGGCACAAGCGCGGACAGAATGGAGCTGTTATTACTGAATTCCCTGCAATCTATCAGGAATGGCTGTCAAAGGATTTTTACGGCTCATCGATTAACTATAAATCATCTGCCCTGAAAATCATAAGCCCAAAAAATCATACGACTTTCTATGGCTCTGAGCTGAACAAAAATTTTCAGAAAATTCCAGTCGAAATTATCGGGGGAAAATCTGACCTTGACGAGATAACAGTTTTCTACGACCAGAATGAGATGAGAATTCCGCGTCCGTTCTCGTTCTCCGTTCCTGTGTCCAAAGGGCAGCATGTTATAAAAGCTGTTTTCGGAGACGAGATTGATGAGGTTGAATTCAGCGTGGAGTAGTAGGCTATTAGAGCTGTTCGGAAACTTCATTTTTCCGAGCAGGACTATTGTTATTTTTGCTTATCTTCCGCGATGATTTTTTCCATATAAATCATGTCGTAGAACTTTCCGAATTTTACTCCGCATTTATGGAAATGACCGACAATCTCAAAGCCCATCTTTTTATGAAATCTTTCGCTGTCATTAGTCAGATACTTATCTTCTTTTTCGTTAGGGCTGGCTATGCATGCGTAGAGATTCGTAATTCCTTGCTTTTTAAGCTCTTCTTCCAGTGCGGCATAAAGTTTTTTTCCGTAGCCGCTTCGTCTTGCGTTTTTGTCAATATAAACTGAAAGCTCAACTGATTTTTTGTAGGCTTCCCGTTCATGGAAAATGCCCGCATACGCATAGCCTAGTATTTTTCCGCCGTGCGAGATACAAATGTACGGATATTTTTGAAGCGTCCTGGCTATTCGCGCCTCAAATTCTTCAACGGACGGAACTTCATATTCAAAACTGACTGCCGTGTTTTCTACATAGTAAGCATAAATTCCTAGCAAGGCCGGAGCATCTTCAATTCTTGCGACTCTGATTTCACTTTCCATTCCCTTATTATATCATAAATCAGCCGTTACATCGACTTTTGCTGTTTTTGTCACGGCTTCACAATTTTTCTTTATCTAGTTTGTGCTTGAATTTTGCATAACAAGTGTTATACTAGATTAACAATTTGTTATATTTTCATAGATAATTTTGATATAATCATGCAAGGAAAATAAATTTTTTTTTCTGATAAATTCGATTTTTTCAAGGAGCTTTGAAGGATGTTTTCTAGAAAGGTTTTTGTTCTGCGGTTTATTGGCTGTATTCTTTTTTCGTTCAGTTTTTTGGCTGTGGTCACAGCTCAGGAAGTTTCGTTCGCAGGAAGCCTTTCGACTCAGTTCGGTGTGGGGCTTCCTTCCACACATGACAACGAGGGCCGCTTTCTTGTAGGAACGACTACTTTAGACACCACATTGAAAGCCTACATCGGGGACAGCTCCCTTGTGGTCAATTCTCAGCTCTTGTACGATGCGCTCGGGGGACAGTCTTCCAACGGAACTGAGTCGTTTGTTGCGCTTGACGGCTCGTTCGCGCTCAAGCTGAAAGAAGCGTACTTTGATTACAACGGAGGCTCTTTTGCAATCAGGGTCGGAAGACAGATTTCGGCATGGGGAAAGGCTGATGCAATTCAGGTTGCCGATATTCTTTGTCCTCAGGACAATTCTGTTATGATTGCGGCGAATTATAAGGAAAGCCGCATAGGAATTGATGCAGTCCGCTTCTCGTATATGCGGGATTTAATGCAGATTGATGCCTACTGGATTCCGTTCTTTACGCCAAGCACCCTTCCGCTTGCCAAAGGAAACCCGCTTAGGGCAATTGAATTTCCTGATTCCTATTCGGGATATAAATTTTACACGCCGCAAAGTTGGGATGATTTTGACCTTTCTGAGAAAAAACTTTCAAACAGCGAGTACGCACTTCGTTTTAGCGCGAATTTCTCAAAATTCGATTTTTCTTTCTACTGGTTCTACGGATGGGATGACACTCCCTTTTTCTCGTATGCGCCTGTTTTTTCTGGATATGGCTACAGTGCAGACCTTTCGGGCATAAATCTGAGCGGAAGCTATGAGCGTCTTTTGATGTTCGGAGCGGATGCTGCCGTTCCGTTCGGAAATTTCGTGTTCCGGTTCGAGGCTGCGTATTTTCCGGAGCGGTATATGCAGACGAGCGTTGATTATCAGAAAAAATACTTGTTTGCTGGCGAAAAAGCTGATGCGGCAAAAGAGCGGCATCAGCTCGTTGGACTTATCGGGGCAGACTGGGATGCTGGAGGCGGCTGGACGCTCATGGCTCAGTATGTGGCAGACATTGCGTTCGGAGATGTGGGAGACCTTGCGCGCAAGCAGTATGTTCATCAGCTTACTGCTACTGTTACAAAATCGCTTTTTAATGATTTACTTTCGCTGATGTTTCACGGAGGACTTGATTTGTGCGATTTCTCGGCGGCAATCGATGCGGAGGCGGAATACAGCCTGACAGATTCCATAAAACTGAGCCTGATAGGGAATTTTTATATCGAAGGACCGTGGGATGAAAAAGGAATGTATGGAGTCTACCGTGATTTAAGCTGCCTTACGCTCAAAGGAAAAATTTCATTCTGATTTAACGGGGAAAATTATGACAGTTTCTGCAATCAATAATTTTTTTGGAAAAATCGGACAGGCTCAGATAAAATACCGATTTCTAGTTCTCGCAGTTTTTTTTCTTCTTACGATTGTCTGCTGCGCAGGTCTTGGGAAGTTCAAAATCGCCAATGGAAATGACGGCTGGTACGGCGATGCGGATAAAATCAAACAGGACAAGAATCTATACGAATCTACTTTCGGAAATACTTCTAATCTCGCAATCCTTCTTGAAGCGGAAGATGTGTTTTCTGAGGAAATCCTTATGGTTATCGAGCGGATTGGGGAAAGGCTTCTGGAGCTTCCGTACGCCGATAAGCTTACTTCGCTGATTGATGTGGATATTCCTGTCGGAAACGAAGAGGGGTTTGAGGTCGTTAAGCCCTACCAGCGTGGAATTCCTTCCGAGCCTTCTGAACTTGCCGAAAAAAAATCGTTCATTCTCCGAGGAACTGAAAAGACGAATTCTTTGATTAATAATCTTGTGAGTGCTGACGGAACCGAAACTTGGATTTCGCTCACGCTTCTTCCTTTTGAAAATCCGGACGAAGATTCAATCGCTCTTGGATATGCTTTTAACGAAATCTTAAAAAGCGATGAGTTTAAATCGGATAAATACAAGCTTTATGGCTGCGGAATGCCGTATACGGGCGCAATGGAAGAAGAATACGAAATTCCTGATGCAATTCTCCGTGTTGCGATTGCTTTTGCCGTAATGATTGTGTTTCTTATTATTTTCGTGCGTACGCCTTTTGGTGTCATTATTCCTTCTATTACTACAGTCGGGGCGATTGCCTCCGCCATGGGCGGAATGGCTTATTTTGGAGAAAAAGCAGATTTGTCTCTCGTCACGCTTCCTGTTCTTCTGGGAATCGCGCTTTCAATCGGCTATTCGATTCATTACATCAATATGTTCAAGCTGCATTTCCGCCAGACCGGAAATCGTCGTGAATCTGCCGTAAAAACTGTGGAAGAAAGCGGCTGGTCTGTCTTTTTCACGGTTCTTACTACGGTTGCTTCTCTGGTCAGTTTTATTTTCGTTGACATGAAGCCGATTTCATGGATGGGAAAAACTTCTGCCCTTGTAGTACTTGCGGTTTATGTTTATGTTGCCGTTCTGATTCCGATTTGTTTTTCGTTCGGCAAAAATCGCATTCCAGCCCAAAAAGATGTTGCCGAAAAAGGTGCGGGGAAGATTGATTTGCGTTTTGCGGCTTGGGCAGACACTGTAAAAAGAAAAAGATGGCTTATCGTCGCGGTTTCTTGCCTTATTGTTGCCGTTTGCGTTCCGTTCATTCTCAAAATTGCAATCAAAATCGATATGATAGAGATGACTGGAACAAAACTTCCTCATATGATTGAAGAAAAAGAAATAATCTCAAAGCAGATTGGTACAAGATACAGCTACAATGTGATGATTTCATATGAAGATGTTGATTCGTTCAAAGAGCCTGAGAAAATGCGCGCTTTGGAGCAGTTCGAGAATTTTTTGGGAGGTTTGCGGCTCACAAAAATTTCAGGCGAAAAACCTCATGTAACATCGGTGACGGAAATTCTCAAAGAAATGAACCGCGCCCTCAACGAGGGAAAAGAAGAATATTTTTGCGTTCCGTATGACGATTATGTCCTTGCCCAGCTTCTGGAACTTTCTTCTATTGAAATGAGCAAGGATTTTTCCGAGCTGATGGACGATGAGTTCAGAATTGCGACTGTCGGGGTGGATATGACCAAATTTGAGAGCGAACTTGCAATTTCGGATGTAAGGGACATAAATGCGAAACTGGCAGAACTTTTCCCCGACGCAAAATGCTGCATTATCGGAGATATGATTGAATATGCGGAAATGTCGAGCAGGATGGTTCGCGGAGAGCTTAAGTCATTCCTTTTCTCTTTCGTCGTGATTGCTATCATGCTGATTATTGCCTTCGGAAGCATTCGCACAGGTCTTATCGGAATGATTCCGAATGTTATGCCTGTAATTCTTGTAGGCGGAATAATGGGGCTTTTCGGATTTTCTCTTGATTTTGTTACGATGACTGTCATGCCGATTATCCTTGGAATTGCAGTCGATGACACGATTCATCTGACGACGCACTTAAAATACGGTCTTGAAAAGCACGGAACTTATCTTGATTCCATGAGGAACTCTTTCCGCGAAATCGGCAAGTCGATGTTTATGACAACATTCATTCTGTGCTCGGTTTTTGCGGTTTATATGTTCAGCCCGATTCACTATTTGTTCGTAATCGGCGCGCTCTCTGTGACAGGTCTTGCGGGCGCGCTTTTGGCTGACTACACAATCACGCCGGCACTTTTGTATATAATAAAGCCTTTTGGCAGCGAAACAAAAAAATAATGTATCAAATTTTATTGAAGATTATTTATATAAGAGAATATTAAATGGGGGTCTATATGAAAATCATAAAAACTATTGCCGGGGCATTTTTTCTTTTTTCTGGTGTTCTTTCGTTTTCTCAGAATGCGGCAGAAATCGCAAAAAAAGTCCATGATTTGCCAAATGGGAACACTTGTTCTTTCACAGGCGTTCTAATTCTCACTGACAAGGCCGGAAAATCTAGGACAAGGGAAATCGTGTCTTATGAAATGAAAGAAGGCACGACGGAAAAAAGCGTTCTTGTTTTTAAGACTCCGAAAGATGTGGCTGGTGTGAGCTACCTTTCGTTTGAATATCCTGACAAAAGCGACGGAACACCCGTTGACAGTGACAGCTGGCTTTATCTTCCTGCGATGAAGAAGGTACGCCGCGTGGCTGGTTCAAACAGGTACGATGATTTTCAGGGAACTGATTTTACTTACGATGATATCGGAAAGCGGAGCCTTGCAAAAGATACTGTGAAGATTCTTGGCGAAGAGAACGTGAACGGTGTTCCATGCTGGATTCTGGAATACACTGCAAAAGACGCAAAAGCAAAAATCACAAGGCGTATTCTCTGGATTGGAAAAGATAATTATGTCACTTACAAAGGCGAATACTATGACAGGAAAAATGCCTTGCTGAAAGAACTTGCTTGCGAGGATATTTCTCAAATAAGCGGTTACTGGACTGTAAAGAAAATGACTATGAGCAATGTTCAGTCAAAGCACAAGACCATGTATGAAATCAAGGATATTGTGTATGATAAAGATGTTGACCCGAAAATGTTCACGGTCAGTGCGCTAGAACGAGAGCTTGTCAAGTAATAAGCTATCCGGAAGGGCTGCCTAAAAAAGTTCTGTGCGTATGTTCATTTCGACAGACTCAATGAACATACGCACAATGTGTTGGCTACCGCTCCAAAGCTTCGCACGAGAATCTCAGCTACCGCTTTTCATAATTTTTAGATATTCTCGACGGAAAATTCGACCTAAGAAAAATTTCTGAAAATCCTCAAAATCATGTTATAATAAATCTAATGAGAAAACTTGCAAAAAAAGGGAATATGAATTCCCGAATGAACATTGTACTTAACAAATTCAAATCCAGCATATCATCCTATCCTCCGGGAATGTGTCCGCTTGTTCTTTACCGCTCTCTTTTGCAAATGTCTATGAATCAATCTTGCGGAAAATGCGTTCCGTGCAGGGACGGGCTTGTGGAAGTCGAGAGACTTTTGAATTCGGTTCTGAAAGGCGAAGGCTCTCACGAAACTCTTGAAAAAATGAAAAGTATGTGCGTGATGATTTCCGAATCCGCTGATTGCGCTGTTGGTGTCGTTGCTGCGAATATGATTTTGGACAGCCTTTGTGAATTTTCCGATGAATACGAAAGTCATATAACTGAAAGACGATGCGTAGAAAATACGATTCAGACAATTCCTTGCGTAACCCTTTGCCCGGCTCATGTCAATGTCCCGGGCTACATCGCTTTGATAAAAGAAAAACGCTTTGCGGATGCGATAAACTTGATTCGTGATAAAAATCCGTTCCCTACTGCCTGCGCGATGATTTGCGAGCATCCTTGCGAGAACAAATGTCGCCGTTCCATAATCGATGAGCCGATAAATATACGCGGACTGAAAAAATTCGCCGTTGATGAGTGCAACGCGCGGGAAGTAAAAACTCCGAAAGCGAATGTAAAAACAGGAAAGAAAATTGCGATTGTGGGCGGCGGTCCTTCTGGTCTTACTTGCGCTTATTTTCTTTCTCTCATGGGGCATAAGGCAGTTGTTTTTGAGGAACATGAAAAACTTGGCGGAATGCTTCGCTACGGAATCCCCGAATATCGTCTTCCAAAAGATAAACTTGATGATGATATAGAAGCAATTCTGAAATCAGGCGACATTGAGGTAAAATTCGGCGTAAAAGTCGGGCGCGATATTCAGGTGCAAGAGCTTCGCAAGGATTTTGATGCAGTTTATCTTGGGATTGGCGCGCAGCTTGGAAATCGTATGCCGATGGAGAACTCTGACTGTCCGAATGTTATTCCGGCCGCTGATTTTTTGCAGAAAGTCGCAAAAGGCGAAAAAATCGACATCGAAGGAAAACGCGTCGTTCTGATTGGAGGCGGAAATGTTGCGATGGATGCGGCTCGTACTGCGGCGCGGCTTAAAGCTTCAACAATCCATGTCTTTACCAGAAAGCGCGATGATATGACAGCTCTTAGAAGCGAAGTTCATTCCGCAATGCAAGAAGGGGTGCGCTTCAGGACTCTCCTGAATTTCCTTCACATTGAGGCGAACAAAGATACGGGACTTGTTCAGGCTGTTTGGCTTCAGCCTGAAATCTTGGGTCCTTACGATAAAAACGGAATGATGACTACGGAACATTCAAGCGCGTATCCTTACCGATTTAAGTGTGACCTTCTGATTCTTGGCGTAGGGCAGAGAAGTGATGTGGAATCGTTTGAGAAAGCGGGGCTTTCTGTTGAAAAAGGCCGTATTCTTGCGGACGAAACTTGTCAGGTTCAGGGGGCGGAAGGCGTTTTTTCAGGAGGCGACTGCGTAACAGGTCCTTCCACCGCAATAAATGCGATTGCGGCAGGGCAAGTTGCAGCATTCAATATTGATGAGTATCTTGGCTATCATCATAAAGTGGAGTGTAATGTAAAAATTCCGAACGCGCTTTTGAACAACTATGTTCCTACGGGGCGGGCGATGATTGAAGAGCGTGACCCGTTCGAGCGCGTCTGTGATTTTAAGCATGTTGAGATTCCTATGACGGAAGAGGAAGGCGCGCGCGAGGCAGGGCGGTGTCTTCGCTGCGACTATTTTGGCTGCGGTTCTATGGTGGGAGGAAAAGGCGATGATTTCTTGTACGATTGACGGAAAACTTGTTTCTGTAGAAGAAAACACTACGATTCTGGAAGCTGCGAAATCATTCGGAATCGAAATTCCGACTCTCTGCTATCTTAAAGGCGTGAATGAAATTGGCTCCTGCCGTCTTTGCATGGTTGAAGTTAAGGGACTTGACCATCTGATTGCATCTTGCAAAACGAAAGTTTCCGAAGGACTTGTAATTACTACTGACTCCGAAAAACTCACGGAATACCGCAAGGAAATGCTCAAGCTGATTTTGTCGAATCATGTTGTAGATTGCATGAACTGTGCTGAAAACGGCGTGTGCCGGCTTCAGTATTTGTGCAATAAATACGAGGTTACGCAGACAGAATATCATGGCTCACGGACAAAACTTGCGAATAAATTTCCTGTTCTCAAAGATAATCCGTATGTTATTTACGACCCGGGCAAATGTATTCACTGTCAGGCTTGCATAAGTGCGTGCAACAATTCCGTAAGGAATCATGCTCTCAAAAGCGGACGAAGTGGTGTTTTCCATCTTGTTGAGGCTCCTTTCGGCGAGAACTGGAAGTCAACTGGCTGCGAATCGTGCGGAAACTGTGCTGCGGCTTGTCCGACGGGTGCGCTTACGATGAAAAGGCAGCGTCATTATCGTGAGTGGGAAGTAAAAAAAGTTCTTACGACTTGTCCGCATTGTGCCACTGGATGTCAGTTCTATCTTGTCGTAAAAGAAAATCGTATTGTTAATGTTGAGGCCGCAAACGGTCCTTCAAATCATGGACTTTTGTGCGTAAAAGGAAAATCCGGCAGTTTTGATTTCGTTCATTCTCCTGACAGACTGAAAAATCCGCTCATAAAAAACAAGGTGACTGGCGAATTTGAAGAAGTTTCTTGGGAGAGGGCAATTTCGTATACGGCGGAAAAATTCCTTGAGCTAAAGAAAAAGTACGGCGGCGACAGCCTTGCTGGATTTGCCTGCTCCCGGTCTGCAAACGAAGATATTTACATGGTTCAGAAAATGGTTCGCACTTGCTTCGGAACGAACAATACGGACAACTGCGCGCGCGTCTGCCATTCTGCTACAGTCGCAGGTCTTGCCAAAACGCTCGGCTCGGGCGCAATGACGAACCCCATTTACGACATAACTCACGATATTGATTGCATTATGCTGGTAGGCTCAAATCCCGAAGAAGCGCATCCTGTCGTTGGAATGCAGATTCGGCAGGCTGTCGAAAAAGGAACAAGGCTTATTGTCGTTGACCCTAGAAGCATAGGGCTTGCGTCTAAGGCCGACATTCACCTGAAGCTGAGGCCCGGAACTAATGTTGCTTTTGCGAACGGCATGATGCACATGATGATTGAAGAAAATCTTGTTGACCAGAAATATATCGATGAGTTTACTGAGGGCTATGAAGAGCTAAAAAAACTTGTGGCGGACTATACTGCTGAAAAAGTCGGTGAGATATGCCATATTGACCCGGACAAACTTCGGGAGGCTGCAAGAATGTATGCTACGGCAGAAAAAGCTCCGATTATCTACTGTCTTGGTGTTACCGAACATTCAAGCGGTACTGAGGGCGTTATGAGTATGTCGAACATGGCTCTTCTTTGCGGAAAGCTTGGAAAAAGCGGCTGCGGCGTAAATCCTCTTCGTGGTCAGAACAATGTTCAGGGGGCGTGCGATATGGGCGCGCAGCCTACGGATTATCCTGGCTACCAGAAAGTTGATAACGACGAGGTGCGTGCTAAGTTTGAGAAGGCATGGGGCGTTCCTCTGAGTAAAAAGCCCGGCTTAAAGGCAACGGAAGTTTTCCCGGCTGCAATCAAAGGTGACATAAAAGGCTTGTATATTTGCGGTGAGGATCCAGTCGTTTCTGACCCTGACACTCATCATATCATTAAGGCACTGGAAAGCCTTGAGTTCTTTGTTGTTCAGGATTTGTTTATGACCAAAACCGCAAAATATGCTGATGTGATTCTCCCTGCAATAAGCTATACCGAGAAGGAAGGAACTTTTACGAATACGGAGCGGCGTGTTCAGCGCATAAGAAAAGCTGTGACTGTTGAGGGTAATATGCGGCCGGACACCGACATTCTCATTGATTTGATGAATGCAATGGGCTACAAGCAGCCGTATCTTACGCCGTCTCAGATTATGGACGAGATTGCTTCGCTTACGCCGAGCATGAACGGAATCTCTTTTGAGCGTCTGGACTCAGGCGAAAGCCTTCAATGGCCGTGCAAGGACAAGACTCATCCTGGAACTCCGATTATGCATGTGGGAAAACCTGCCCGCGGGCGTGCTTTGTTATATCCTGCTGAATACAAGAGCGCGGCGGAGCTTCCTGACGATGAATATCCGTTCTTCCTCACGACAGGAAGAATCTTGTATCAGTACAATGCTGGCGCAATGACCAGCCGCGCCCCGGGACTTGTTCAAATTGCGGGAGAAGGCTTTATCGAAGTGAACTACAAGGATGCCGAAAAGCTCGGGTTTAAGAGCGGAGAAAAAATCCGCGTCACGAGCAGACGAGGCTCTGTTACGGTGACGGCGCGAGTCGGAAGAAAATGCTCAGAGGGCGAAACATGGATGCCGTTCCATTTTGAAGATTCTCCAGCTAATGTCCTTACGAACGCAGCCCTTGATGAATTCGCACGGATTCCAGAATTCAAAGTGTGTGCCGTCCGAATGGAGAAAATCAATTGATGGAAATTGAAGAAGCTGTCAGTTCTCTGGAAAAAAACATACTGCCTGTAGCGGAAGCGGAGGACTGTCCGCTTTGCGAAAGTTTTTCGCGCATTGTTTTTGAAGATATTTATGCTTCGGAAAATGTTCCGCCTTTTGCAAAATCTGCGATGGACGGCTATGCTGTGCGCGCGGAGGATGTTTTTGGGGCTACGAAAGAAAATCCCGTTCTTCTGGATGTTTCTGGGGAATTATTCGCAGGCTCTTGGGAAAATATTTCTTACAAAAAGAACTCTGCCGTCCGTGTTATGACAGGCTCTCCTGTTCCAGAAGGATTTGATTCGGTCGTAATGCAGGAAAACACAGATTACGGAGAGAAAAAAGTTCTCGTGTACAAGCCTGTAATGGCAGGTCAGAATTATTGCGCTGTTGGCGAGGATATAAAAAAAGGAAAGCTTGTGATTCCAAAAGGAAGAAAAATTGGACGGGCGGAATTAGGCCTTCTTTCCAGTTTGGGTCTTTCTTCCGTGAAAGTGAGGCGGAAAGCCCGCGTTGCAATTTTATGCACGGGAAGCGAGCTTTCCGAACCAAAAACTCCGCTTCTCCCTGGAAAAATCTATTCCAGCATCGGAGCTATGCTTTCTTGCTCCGTAAAAAATATTGGTCTTTGTGTTTCTAAGGAAAAAATCCTTGCGGATGACGAGGACATTATTTTAAATGAATTGAAAAATTCTTTGTCAGATTCGGACTTTATAATTACGACTGGCGGAATCTCTGTGGGAAAAAAAGATTTGCTTCCTTGTGTTCTGAAAAATCTTGGCGCAAAAAAACTTTTTTCTGGAGTAAATATTCAGCCTGGAACGCCTACCACGGTAAGTCTTGCCAATAAAAAAATAATTCTGAGCCTTTCGGGAAATCCTTATGCCGCCCTTGCCAACTTTGACATTTATTTTTATCATGCGGCAGCCTGTCTTATGCAGTCCGACTCTCTTCTTCCAAAAAAAATGTCCGCAGAGCTTTTTGACGATTACTCCAAAGTGAACCGACTCCGCCGATTTGTCAGGGCGCGTATTTCTGGCTCTAAGGTTTATCTTCCTAGCGAAAACCATGCATCTTCCGTAATCAGTAATTTGTGTGATTGCAACTGTTATATCGATGTTCCTTCCGGAACAAAAATTTCAAAAGGCGATATTGTTCAAGTCTGGATTATGGGAACGGCATGATTACGGAAAAAAAAACGAAAATTACTGTCGCGCTTCTTTGTGGCGGAAGAAATTCCCGCATGGGAAAAAATAAAGCTTTTCTTCCTCTTGACGGAAAAACATTCCTTGATAGGCTGATTTTTGAATTCGGCTGTTTTGATGAAATCATTCTGAGCGCAGGGAAAAGAGGCTCGTACGAAGACGTTCTTCTGTCGGATTTTCCGAAGTCTCAGTCTTCCCTTAAAATAATCTTTGACGAAAACTTAGGGCTTGGACCTTTGGAAGCTCTCAGGCGCGTTCTTTCCGAGGCTCGAAATGATTTTGTTTTCGTTTGTGCATGCGATATGCCTTTTGCTTCAAAAAAAATCCCCGAATATTTGCAGGAATTTTTCTCTTCCGATTATCAGGTTTATGTTCCGACTGTCTGTGGAAAAACAGAGCCTTTGTGCGCTTTTTATAAAAAATCAGTTTTGCAATTTGTTGAAAATCAAGTTCAAAAAAACGATTTGAAAATCTCCCGTCTTTTTGAGCTTGTTCCCACAAAATTCATTTCGGTTGAAAAATCAAGTCTGGATAAAAATTTTTTTCTGAATGTGAACACTCCCCAAGAGTATGCGGCGTTGCAAAAGCCTTTTGTTTTTTGTGTGAGCGGTCTTAAAAACAGCGGAAAAACCCGGATGATTTGTTCTCTTCTTACGGAAGCAAAATCCCGTGGCTATACTTGTGCTGTCATAAAACATGACGGACATGATTGTTTTTCTGATGCGCCCCAAACCGACACTTATTATTTTTCTGAGCATGGAGCTGTTTCAACAGCTGTTTTTTCTGAAAATCGATTTATGTTTTTTGCGAATGAACAAATCGATGCGGAAACTTTAATCGAAAGAATAAAGTCACTTTCAAATCCTCCTGATTTTATAATCATTGAGGGCTTAAAAGATTCGGATTTTCCAAAGATTGAAGTTATGCGAAAAGAAATCAGCGAAAAATCAGTTTGCAAAGAGCCGTTGATTTGCATTGCAAAAGACGATTACAGACCTGAAGAAATTTTTGATAGCATTGAAGAAAAACGGTGGTTGTGGTTCGGTATGCCTTCCTGCATTCAGTCAGGCTTACAGTCCGCTAAGTCAAGCCGCCTTTGAGGACAAAAAAATGAAGTACATAAAAACAGAGAATGCCGTAGGGCATGTTTTGTGCCACGACATCACGCAGATTATTCCGGGGCAAAAAAAAGGCGCGGTTTTCAAAAAAGGTCATATCGTGCGTGAGGAAGATATTCCTGTCCTTCTTTCCGTCGGAAAGGAAAATCTTTATGTCTGGGAAAAAACCGAGGGCATTCTTCATGAAAACGATGCGGCGGAAATTTTGCGTGATATTTGCATGGGAAACTTTACGACTATGCGGGCAACTGAACCAAGCGAAGGAAAAATCGAGATTTTTTCGGAAACGACGGGTCTTTTAAAAATCAATTCTCAAAAACTTTTTGAAGTCAACTCGCTTTCCGAGATGATGATTGCAACTATTCACGGAAACACTGTCGTTCACAAAGGCGACAAACTTGCCGGAACGCGGATAATCCCGCTTGTAATCGAAAAAGAAAAAATGGAGCGCGCAAAAAATGTGTCAGGAAATGAGCCGATTTTGAAAATAATTCCATTTGAGAAGAAAAAAATCGGGCTTGTTACTACTGGAAGCGAAATTCAGAAAGGACTGATAAAAGATTCGTTCGGCGATGTTATTCGGAAAAAAATTCTGGAATATGATTGTGACCTTGAGATAATGAATCAGGTTTTTCCGGGCGATGACTTGGATTCAATCAAAAATGAAATTCTGAGCTTTGCCGAGCATGGGGCGGACATAATTTTATGCACCGGAGGAATGAGCGTTGACCCGGACGACAGAACTCCTGGCGCAATAAAGGCGAGCGGCGCGGAAATAATTTCCTACGGCGCGCCTGTTCTTCCCGGGGCGATGTTTTTGCTTTCGTATTTGGTATATAATTCTAAAAAAATCCCTGTCCTAGGGCTTCCTGGCTGCGTAATGTATGCGGGGCGCACGATTTTTGACTTGGTTTTCCCGCGGATTCTTTGCGGAGAAGAACTTTCTTCAAAAGATATGGCTTTTTTCGGGGAGGGCGGTCTTTGTCTTGGCTGCAAGGAATGTCGCTTTCCGAACTGTGGCTTCGGAAAATAAACCGGGCGGAGGATAAATTTCTGCCAGCTTGTATAGATAGGTGAGATTATGAACGGATTTTCGCATATTGATAAAAACGGGAACGCTTCTATGGTCGATGTAAGCGAAAAAACTGAGACAGTGCGGTTTGCGCGCGCAAGCGGAAGTATTTTTGTGAGCAAGATTGTGATGGATGCAATAAATTCGGACAGCGTTCCTAAAGGAAATGTTCTTTCTGTTGCGCGGGTTTCGGGCATTATGGCGGCAAAAAAGACTCCGGAGCTTATTCCGCTTTGCCATACATTGATTTTATCGAATGTCGCAGTTGATTTTGAGCTTTTTCCTGAAAAAAATCAGATTCGTTGTGAATGTTCGGTAAAACTTTCAGGAAAAACAGGCGCAGAAATGGAGGCACTGACAGGCTGCTCCGTTGCTCTGCTCACAATCTATGATATGTGCAAGGCTCTTGATAAAACTATGGAAATCGGCGAGATTCATCTTGAAGAAAAATTCGGCGGAAAGTCTGGGCATTATGTTTCCGAACAGGTCTAATCTATGGAATATGATTTCCTTCTTTTTTTCTTGGAGGGATAGTTTGATTGCAAAAAAAATTATTATTTTTATTGTCGCAGGATTTTTTCTCGGAGCTGTGTCTTGCAAAAAGAAAACTGAAAAAACTGAGCTTACCGTCTTGGCGGCGGCAAGTCTTTGCGATGTTTGCAAAGAGCTTAAATCTGAATATGAGAAAAAAAATCCGCATGTGGAACTTCTGTTCTCGTTCGGTGGCTCTGGTTCCCTAAAAGCTCAGATAGAAGCTGGAGCGCCTTGCGACATTTTTATTTCTGCCGCCACTAAACAGATGGAGGCTCTTCAAAAAAAAGGCATTATTATAGAAGAAAGCGTAAAGAATCTTTTGGAAAATGAAGTCGTACTTATCGCGCCTTTTTCATCTGAAAGCGCGATTTCTTCTTTCAAGGATTTGGCTTTGCCTTCCGTAAAAATGATTGCAATCGGAGAGCCTTCCAGCGTTCCTGTCGGTCAGTATTCAAAGGCGATTTTCGAAAGCCTTGATGTTTGGGACAAGGTTTCCAAAAAAGCGAACTTTGCGAGCGATGTGCGCACTGTTCTGAGCTGGGTTGAAGAGTCTGCCTGCGATTTTGGGATCGTTTATGCGACGGATGCCGCCACAAGCAGAAAAGTTCGTGTAGTTGCCCGCTCTCCCGAAAGCGCGTGCCCGAAAGTGATTTATCCTGCCGGCATTGTAAAAACAACGGAAAGCCAAGAAGAGTCCGAAAAATTCATGGATTTTCTTTTTTCAGAAAAAGCAGGAAAAATCTATTCTTCCGCCGGCTTTAAGATTGCGTTTTAAATAGAGCTTCAAATGGACTTTTCCCCGCTTTGGATTTCCTTTAAGATTTCATTTTTCTCAACTTTCTTCACTTTTTTCTTAGGAATTTTTTCGGCATGGAAAGTCGGGAACGCAAAGCGCGCCCGGGCTGTTATTGACTCACTTCTTTCTCTTCCTCTTGTAATTCCTCCGACGGTCGTTGGATTTTTTCTCCTTCTGATTTTTTCTAAAAACGGCTGGCTCGGGGAGTTTCTTTCAAAAATCGGAATAAATCCGCTTTTTACTTGGGGCGGAGGAGTTTTTTCCGCAAGTTTAGTTTCTTTTCCCGTGATGTACAGAACTATGCGCGGGGCTTTTTCCCAGATTGACCCCACGATTGTTTCTGCCGCAAGAACTTTGGGAATGAGCGAGATTTCAATCTTTACAAAAATAATGATTCCGGTTTCTCTTCCTGGAATCGCTGCTGCCGTAATTCTTTCTTTTGCGCGTGCGCTAGGCGAATTCGGCGCGACGATTATGGTCGCAGGAAATCTTCCTGGAAAAACTCAGACTATGGCGGTGGCAATTTACACGGCGATGCAATCCGGGAACAAATCTTTGGCGTTCAAGTGGGTTTTGATAATTTTTTCTATTTCTGCGATAATCCTTCTTTTGATGAATTTTGTCACCGAGCGCATTTTTGAAAAAGGAAAGAGCAGATGAGCCAGCTTGTAGTGCGTATTGAAAAAAATCTTGTTGATTTTTTTCTCCGTGCCGATTTTGAAACTGATTCAAATCCTCTTGCTGTTTTGGGAGAGTCCGGGGCTGGAAAATCCATGCTTTTAAAATGCGTCGCAGGAATCGAAACGCCGGATAGCGGAAAAATCATTTTGAACGGAGTGCCCCTTTTTGATTCAGAAAAACGCATAAATCTTCCGCCGCAAAAACGGAGGGTGGGGTATCTTTTTCAGAATTACGCGCTTTTTCCGAATATGAATGTTTATAAAAATATCAGTTCCACGGCAAAAAACAAAGATGCTGCTGCTTTTTACATAAAACGATTCGCTCTTTGTGGGAAAGAAAAGTTTTTTCCGAATCAGCTTTCTGGCGGGGAGCAGCAGAGAGTCGCGCTTGCAAGGCTTTTGGCCTCCGAGCCTGATGTTCTTTTGTTTGACGAGCCGTTTTCAGCACTGGATTCAAACAGAAAGTCAGAGCTTGAGCGCATGATTCTTGATTTGCTCGAAGAGAAAAAATGCCCGTCTATTCTTGTGACTCATGACAGAAATGAGGCGTTCCGTCTTTCGGAAAAAATTGCGGTAATGGAAAAAGGACACCTTTTAGAGCCACAAGACAAGCATGATTTTTTTGAAAATCCAAAAACACTTTGTTCCGCACTTCTTTCTGGGTGTAAAAATATTTCGCGTCTTGAATGGATAGATGAAAATACGGCTTTTGCTTCTGAGTGGGGAATAAAAATCAGGGTTGCGGAAAAAAATCACAACAAACCGCCTTACGCAGGATTTCGGGCGCATTATCTTGTTCAAACAAATGCTCCGTTTGAGTCAGACGAAAATATTTTTTCTTGCTGCATAAAACGCGTGATTGAGGATGCGTTTTCTTTTATAATTTATTTTACTCAAAACACTTATTCTGAGCAGGAAAAATTGATTTCATGGGAAGTTGAAAAAGAGCTTTGGAAAAAAATAGAAAAATTTCTTCCTTCTAATCCTCTGTTTCTGAAAATTGAAAGTGAAAAGATTATGCTTTTGGAATAAAAATGACCGATGGATTTGGACGAACAATAGAATATCTCCGTATTTCTCTTACCGATAAATGCAATCTTCGCTGCCGCTACTGTATGCCGCCAGAAAAAATCAATCATGTTCCGCATGAAGAGATTTTGACTTACGAAGAAATAGAAAAAATCGTGCGCGTAATGGCGGAAATGGGGCTAAAAAAAGTCCGTCTGACTGGTGGCGAGCCTCTTGTTCGCCGTAATATTGAAAATCTTGTTGCCAGATTGAATAAAATATCTGGAATTAAAGAAATCTGCCTTACGACGAACGGAATTTTGTTTTCTGATTTTGCTGAAAGTCTGAAAAAAGCGGGGCTTTCACGGGTGAACATAAGCCTTGACACTTTGAATGACGATACTTTTTTTGAAATCACTGGCTTTCACGGACTTGGCGCTGTCTTAAAAAGCATTGAAAAATCGCTGGAACTTGGTTTTCCTTTGAAAATCAATGTTGTTCCGTCGGAATGGAACAAAAAGGAGCTTTGCGAGCTTGCTTTGTTCGCAAAAAATGCCCCCGTGGATGTCCGTTTCATAGAACTTATGCCAATCGGAACGGCTTTTGAAATGACAGGGCTTAGTTCTTACTTTGTCCGCTCTGAGCTTGAGGCCCGTTTTGGGCGAGGAATTTCATGCGGAAGAAAAGCGCATGAGCCTGTGAGCCTTTTTCAGTTTGAAGGATTCAAAGGAAAAATCGGCTTTATTTCTCCGCTTACAAATGCTTTTTGCCCAGAGTGCAACCGCGTTCGACTCACAGCCGGCGGAATGTTAAAGCTCTGCCTTTGCTACGACGACGCTTTTGACATAAAAAAAATCTTGCGCTCAGAAATTGCGGAAGATAGAATTGAAAAAGAGCTTAAAAAACAAATCGAAAACGCTTTGTTGCAAAAACCTTTGGCGCATCAATTGAATAATCATCAAAAAACGCTTTCCAAAATGATGTATGAAATCGGGGGATAAATTATGAAAGGAAAAATCAGGGCCGTCTGCATAAGTGAAAAAAAAGGAACTGCAAAGAAAAATATCAAATCTTGCAAGCTGCTGGAAAGTTTTGGACTTGAAAATGATGCTCATGCGGGGACTTGGCGTGAGGTGAGCCTTCTTTCTTTTGAGCGGGTGGAAGATTTTAAAAAATCAGGCGTGGAAATAAGTGACGGTGATTTTGGCGAAAATCTTCTTGTCGAGGGCTTTGATTTTAAGACTTTCCCTGTCGGAACAAGATTCAAATGCAACGATGTGGAGCTTGAGCTGATTCAAATCGGGAAAAAATGCCATTCTTCGTGCAATGTAACGAAAAGGACAGGAAAGTGCATTATGCCAACGGAAGGCGTCTTTGCACATGTTGTTCATGGAGGAGTCGTAAGCGAGGGCGATGAGCTTGAATTACTGGAAGGACGAAGATTTTCGGCGGCAATTCTTGTTGCGAGCGACCGATGTTCTTCCGGCGAGCGCGAAGATAAAAGCGGTCCTGTTATAAAAGAAGTTCTCCAGAAAAACGGTTATCTTGTTTGCTCGCTCACGATTCTTCCTGACGATGAGGACGGGCTTTTTAACGCTCTCTGCCAAATTGCGGACATACAAAAGCCCGATGTGATTTTTACTTCCGGGGGAACTGGTTTTTCTCCGCGCGACATGATGAGGGAAGCCACAATGCGGGCCGCTACGAAAGATGCTCCCGGAATCGCGGAGGCAATAAGGGCTTTCAGCATGAATATCACTCCAAGAGCTATGCTTTCGCGCGGGGCAAGCGTAATCCGCGGAAAAACTCTGATTATAAACCTTCCCGGAAGCCCCAAAGCTGGCAAAGAATGTGCCGAATTCGTTCTTCCTGTTCTGGAACACGGAATACCTGTTTTGCGCGGGGAGGGCGATGCGTGAATATTTCTTCAAAAAGAATAAGACGGATTTTTCCTGACGGACGCTTTGTGGAAAAAGACATTCTTGTTTTGAACGAGCATAAACTTTCTGTCCGCGTAAACGGAATGCTTTTTTGCAATCTTGTTTGCACGGGCGAAAATCTTATGGAGCTTGTAGCTGGCCATTTGCTTTCTTCCGGTCTGATTGAAAAAAAATCAGAAATCTCTTCTATTTTCTTTTGCGAAACGAAAAACAATGCCACGGTTTTTCTTTCAAAAGATTTTGAATGGAACGAAAACGCAAAATCCGAGGAATCATGCTGCCCGAAAAACGAGCAATTCCTGAAAATTGAGAATTCACTTCCGCCCGAAAAACTTCCGCCAGTTGATTACAAGCCAGAATGGATTTTTGCCCTTGCAAATGCTTTTTCGTCTGACGGCGTAGTTCATAAATACACATCTGGAACGCATATTTGCATTCTTGCCCGAAAAGGAAAGCCTGTTTTTACGGCGGAAGATATCGGAAGACACACGGCTCTTGACAAGGCGTTGGGATATATGCTTCTGAACGATATTCCTCCTTGCGATGCGATGATTTTTACATCCGGGCGCGTTCCGGTGGATATGGTTGAAAAAGTGATTCGCGCTCGTGTCGGAATTCTTGTTTCAAAATCAGTTCCTACAAGCGACTCTCTGAGCCTTGCAAAGAAATACGGGCTTAAACTTTTCTTCCGCGCCTGGCCTGACAGCTATGACTGCGGCTAGGAAGCTCCCCGTTTTGCGCTATTACGAATCACTTCGTATCATAACGCTTATATCGTTTTTTCCGTCCTTATATTCGTGCTTTTGAACCGTACTGGCTTTTTCAATGAGCTTTTTTGAAATATCATTGAGATTGTCAAAAGGATTTTTGTTTTCTCCCTCATAAATAAATCTCATTTCAACTTCGTTTTTTTCCTCAGAATATTCTACCGTAAAGGAGAGGGAAAAAATTTTCGGGAAAACAGGCAGAAGATTCTGCATAAAAAGCTCTTCAAATACAAGCTGCATGTTTGTTATTGTCTTTTGCGACATTTGCTGCTTTCGCCCGAATTCTTCAAGCTGACTTACAAGCGCAAGAAAATCAAAATTCACGCTGTTTATTTCCTGAGCAAAAACTTTGAGACGCTTTATGAACTGCCTTGTTTTTTCTTTCTGAGGATTTCCGAATACTTGCTCAGGGGTTCCTTCTTCGTAGATTATGCCTTGGTCCATATAAAATATTCTTGTTGAAACCTGACGGGCAAAACGCATTTCGTGCGTGACTATCATCATTGTAAGACCGTTCTTTGCCAGATTCTTTATTACGCTGAGAACTTCGCCTACCATTGTTGGGTCAAGAGCACTTGTAGGCTCGTCAAAAAGGACAATTTCAGGTTCCATTGCAAGTGTGCGGGCAATTGCAACCCGCTGCTTTTGTCCGCCGGAAAGCTCATCGGGGAAAGAGTTCGTTTTGTCTGAAAGCCCTACCATACCCAATAGTTCCATGCCTTTTTTGAATGCTTCTTCTTTTGTCTTGTGCAAAAGGTCAACTGGAGCGGCCATTATGTTTTCGATAATAGTCATGTGATTGAACAAATTGAAAGACTGAAATACCATTCCCATTTTGCGGCGGAGGGCAGGCACATCGCTTTTTGGTGATGTGATAGGAACTCCGTGAATAAGGATTTCTCCGCTGGTTGGTTTTTCCAGAAGATTTATGCAACGCAAAAAAGTTGACTTACCAGTTCCGCTCGGTCCGATTATAGAAATGACCTCTCCTTTTTTGATTTCTGTGCTTACATCTTTTAACGGAGTGACATTCGGATATTCTTTTCTCAAATGTCGGATTGTAATCATTGTTTCGCTCATTTTCGGAAGCTCCCTTTGCAATGTGCCCAACTATTGCGGCTCTCACGCTTGTCAGATTCGTTTTGTGTTCTGACGGCATCGACTGAGTAAATTCTATTGATTTTTCATTTTTTTTCGATACCATCACCGTAGATTGTTTTCCAATCATCGTGCATTGATATTGGAATCCAGCCGTTTTTTTCGCATGCAGATTTCATTTTTTCCGCTTTTGGAATATTTCCGTACTCACGCTCTGTGTCATCGCAGAGAAGCATGAATGCAAGGCTTTTGTGCGGATTTTTATTAATCACATAGTTCGCCATGCTTGCGTCACCAGAGCTGTTTCCGAAAGAAAGAACCGGTTTTCGCCCGATTTCCTGAGCAAGAACGGAAACTTTGTTCATCTTGATGTTCTTTGAGATTTGTTTTCCGCCAAGCACGACATCATCATCGTTTGTAAAGACATACTCCAAGCCGCTCGTTTCGCCCTGAGCTGTTGCGACAAGGGTATTGTCAGTTCCGATAACATGAGACTCATCGACAGGAAGCACATCCTCAATCTGGGTGCGAACTGTGATTCTGTCCGTTCCGCTGCAAATGTAAACGGTGAAATCATTCTCAACGAGATAGTTCACCACCTGAACCATTGGCACATAGAATGCCTCTCCCCGCTTCATGTTCTTGAAACCCGGAGTATCCTGTTTTTTGTAAGCCCGGATATAGTCCTTGAATTCTTCGACAGTTAATCCCTTGAAAAGCTGCGGCATAAGGGCGGCATGGCGGCCTTCAAGGTCTTCCGAAAGATTCCTGGTTTTCATCGCCTCCCGCAAATCATTGGCAAGAGCAATCTGCTCTTCCGTCGCTTGGTTTTTGTAATTCTCATCATCGAGCACTCGCTGAGTATACAAAATCCAGTCAAAATAAATCGGGTCGGTCTCACAGAAAAGAGTGCCGTCCAAATCAAACACGGCGATTCTGTCCTTAACAGGAATAAAATCAGCCGAACCCTTTTTGGTGACGCTTTCAACATACTCGGTCAGTGCTTTTTTTGCAGGCGCATTATCGTTCCAGTAGGAAAGAGAATCGTCTTTTTTGCACGATGAGAAAAAAATCGCAAGGACTATGCAAGAAAAAAAGAGAACGGATTTTTTTGAGGAAAATTTCATGTGTCAGCTCCTTTAGAAAGATTCAATTCTGCCCGTAAACATGAAATTCCCGAACAGACCTAATATTTTAGCATAATTTGTTGAAATTACAAAATTTTTTTACCCTCTGACATTACATGACATACCCTGCGGGTTATCATAAGATTCATTAAGGAGGCTTTTATGCTTAAAAAAATTTTAGCTGGATGCGTAGTCACTGGGATATGATTTCATGCCAGCAAAATATTAATATCCATTCTTTTTTTCATTTCCGTACAGCTTTAAGACAAGCGGAAAAAACGCGATGCTGTAAAAGGCGTAAATCACGGAGAAAATGAGCTTTCCCCAATGAGAGCCGAATGCCGATGTCAGAACAGGGCGAAAATATGTTTTGATTGGAATCATAATTGCAAGTCCAACAAGGCAGAGAATGAGGATTTTTACTGTCAGTTTCGGATTTTTGAACTTAATCCATTTTTTTTCGACAAAGCGGGCGATTATAAATCCCATCGCTTTTCCTATGTCGCCGTAGCCATCGTTCATCATCTTCTTAGGGTCTACGATAAGTTTTCCGCTTTCGTTGTAATCCATAGGATAGCTTTTTACAGTGATGTACAGAATAGAAATCCAGCAGACTACAAATCCACAAAGCAAAATCAAATCCTCTTTTTCTGGATGCTCTCCAAGATATTTGAACAATTTTGCCGTTCCAAAAAGGGACACAATTGAAATAAGGCAGGCAACCAGAACATCCTGCGGAGTGTGAACTCCAAGATAGTTCCGTGAGAACATCGTAAGAAGAATAAAAATAGCGAATAAGACGGAGAAAACCCGCGTTCTTTTTTCCTGCCAGAGATTTACTGCCATTCCGCCAGCAAGAGGAGCCGCGGTCAAAGTATGACCGCTTGGAAAAGAATAGCTCGTTGCAGTGCGTATTGAATCTCCGGCAGGAAGAATCCGCGCGTCCCGAATCCACGGGCGGTACACGCAGGCCGTCAGTTTTACAATCGAATTTACGAGAATACAAAAATAGTAGGAAACGAGAACGTACAATCCCTTTTTTTTGTCGCAAGCCCAGTAGTAAAAAATCGGAAACAAGATTAAGTAATCAACTGCGGCTTTAGAAATCCATTCCATAAGCGGCGTGAGCGCATCGTTTACGCTGTTACGGAAATCCTGCAAAAATAAAAGATACTGAATGTCCATAATCTTATCCTCTTGATTCTTGTATCATTAAAAAATCTTCCGCCCCTTTACATAGTTTTGAGTAAATGTCGGATTGCCTGTTCGTTAGGAATTACGACTCCCCTGAGCAATTTGTCCATAATTGTAGGTGCAATACTCCTTACTTGCCAATCAAATTCTTTCCTTCTTCAAAAAGACTGTTTGCAGCCCGCTCTGCCTGTTCCCTGTTCTTCATTGAAATCATAAAGAAATCTGCCATAAGCTCTTTGCTGTACTGCTTTTGGATAAGCTCGGCCCGGCACAAGAATCTTAAGACGACCGTAGACGAAAGAATGTCCAAATCGGCCATGGCAAGCCTTTTTACAATCATCTGAAGTGCAAGGGAATAATTCTCGGTCAGCATTTTCTGCAAGTCACCGATAGTGTTCTTTTTGAGCCATTCAAGCTGCACAAGATAATTTTCCGGGCTTTCCTGACTAATCTCGGCCTCACAGATATTTGAAACAGCCTCCATGAATGAGTGTATGTTCTTACTATTGTACATGTATTCTTCGAGCGAGACAGAATCAATAGGAACATCGTTCGCCATATCCGTGATTATCTTTTGGTGGACTTCCTTTGTGTATTCAAAAACCCTGTTCCTGATATTCACAAAATGCTCGTCTGCAATCTCAAGAAGACCCGCAAGCCGGTAGAAATCCCTGCGGACGGCATTGGGAACGCCATATTTGGTTTTGTAGCCCAGGTCATGCTCCATTACAGCCCAGATATGCTGAATTAGAGAACACATCTGAACCTCAAAGCGTTTGTTTTTAAGCTCCGCCGGGTAATCGCCGTCCTCTTTGAGGGAGCAGATATAGTGAAGGGAAAGATAGCCGAAAGCGTTTACATTGAGATACTTGCGCTTGTCGATTGAAGATTCCCAGTCCACGGTGAAGTTTTCCTCGATTTTTGCAGCCAGCTTATCGACATCATCAGAGAAGAAACATACAACCCTGGCCCCTAAAATGTCCGTGATGTCGGAAAGTGAGGAGTATTTGTCGCTTTTTCGCTCTAGCTTACCGGCAAGGCTTTTTTCTTCCTTAATTCGATGATTTATCGCATAAATCCGGATGTTGCACTTGTCGGCGATGCTTTGCAAAATGGAGACTACCTCGCTCTCAAGCCGCTCAAAGTCTGGCTTTTGCTCGCGGTATTCCTCCATTATTATCTTATTTTTTTCGTTCATGCAGCTTTTTGACCTATTGATTAAGTTTTGCCAGCTCGACAATCCACTTTGCCGTTGCTTCAAGTCCGGCCGAAGAGCTGTTTATCATCATGTCGTAGTTCTTGCGGTCGCCCCAGATATTCTCCGTGAAGGTATTGTAGTGGTTTGCACGCCGTTTGTCGATTTGAATAATCGTTTTTTTTGGCACAGGATTCTGTTCCCTTGTGATATTGAGGCACAACTAGTAAGCGAAGCTGCGACAAAAAAAATTCCACTGAGATTTGTAATCAGTTTTCTTAAAAAATAAATTTTCATAAGATATTTTAAGTGACCTTTTCGATTTTGTAAACTTATTTATTTTTTTAGTTGCAGGGGGAGCTGGAAAGAAGAGAAAATTTCTTTTAGAATTCGTTCTTTTGATGTTATAATTACCTTAAATCTTTTATTTGGAGGCGTTAATGAAAAAGATTATTGCAATTGTTTTTGCGGCTGTGCTGGCATCTGCCGCATTTGCCGAGAATACATTCCACCTCGGACTTTATGCTCCTATTTCAAAGTTCGACATTGATGACAATGATGTTGCATCGGTCGGTGTGGGCGGAACGCTTGACTATACCCATGTATTTGACAACGGTTTTACATTAAAGGTCGGATTTGATGCTGGATTTGTCCGCTCGGATATTGTGAAAACCTCTTATAGGAAGGATGAGGCTATAAACGGCGTTGATTTTGCGCTGGGAGTCGGAGTCGGCGGTTCGTTCCTGCACAATGACAGATTTACGCTTTCCCTTCTTTGTGATTTTGGCTACCGAATGCAGATTGGGTATGTTAAGGAAGAATATCTTTTGTGGCGCGATTTGGAAACAGTTTCTGCTACATTCGTATTCTCTGTGGGACCAGAACTCGTGTTCACATTCCGCTTCAATAACCATATAGGCTTATTCATTAGCGAAAATGTTTTGCTTGATTTAGGTGCAACTGCATTTAGAATCGAAAATAACGGAAAAGAGCTTTATAAGAGCGACGCTCTTCGTACCGTCGGAATTACGACTACGCCAAAAATCGGTCTTGCAATCACATTGTAGGCTTTTTCTGCATGACGGTAGAATGACCTGCCCTTGAAAAAATTCCTCTTGTCTCTTTTTTATGTCGCAACAAATTTTCTTTTTTGCTAAAATTGAAATCTTATGGAAAATCCTTATAAAATCCTTGGCGTTCGGCAGAATGCCACCGCCGCCGAGATAAAGCGGGCGTACCGCGCAAAGGCAAAAATACTTCATCCTGACGCATCAAAAGCTGAGACTACGGAAGCATTCCGCCTTCTCGTAAAGGCATATGAGGTTTTAAGTGATGCCAGGGAAAGGTCGATTTTTGACGAATCTTTTTTCATGCACAGCGGAGCCAGAAACTACAAGGAGCATTCGGACACTTTCGACTACAGGACTTGGCTTCTTGCGCGCAAGGACGAGCAAAGCCGCGCAAAGCTCATTTTCTTCGATTTGATGCACAACCGCGAAGACGATGCCGTGGCTGAGTTCAAAAGGATGAACATGGAGCACACGGGGTTCCGCCTTGCAAAATGGTTCACGCGCGAAGATTTCATGGATTACGGATTCATACTTGCCGAAGAGCTTGTTCTGAGGCAGGAATATTACGATGCATTCCTCCTTCTTGAGCAGATAATCAGAATGGAATACTCGTATGAATATTTCAGGCACTTTTTCCCCGAGGTACTTGACCTTGCGCGACTTGTCCTGAAAACTCGGATTGAAGGAAAAATATCGGATGAGCTTTCCCTTGACGCATGGGAGCGCGCGCTTGAGCTTCGGTTCGGAAAAAAAGACGATGCGTTTTTTCTCAGAAAAATGGCTCTCGCTTACAAACGGCTCGGCGACACCAAAACGGCCCGTGCCTGTGAGGAGGCTGCTTTCAAGATGGAAAGCTGAAAAGGCTGCGCGCTGCTAATCAAGGTATTGGAATTCCTCAAAGAAAATGCCGTTGATTTTTCCATGAACGAGAGTCATATCGATTTTCTGCTTTATCTCCGCTTTTATCCGCATCTCTCCTTTTTCCAGAATCTCCGCTTTTGTCAAAGTCTTGAAGTAACCTGTGATGATAGGCGTGATTTTGTACTGGTTCGTCTTGATGTCCTCATAAAGCTCAATGTCCGTATCATCGTATGATATGGACGCGGTGAACACGATGACCGATTTCTCTCCGTTTTCGTCTTCTTTCGTTGATGAGCGCAGCTTTCCGAGGGAAATGTATTCTGGACGCTCATTGTCGCGCTGCTCGGGCGAAATTTTTCTCATTGCGGGCGTGCCTCCGTTCTTTACGACATAGATTGCGCTTATTGCGACTATAAAGACAAAAATCAGTCCTGCCAAAAATGCAAGGAATTTGTTTATGTTCATTCAGTTTCCCCTTGTTTTGGTTACCAGTCCGCGCGGAACGATTTTTTCTCTTTTTCGTCCGTATCATCGCTGAAAATTTCTGGCAAAAAAGGCTTAAGCAGGTTTTTCAGCCGTAAGTTTCCTTTCAGCTCCAAGCCTTGGATTTTTATGTGTATTCCGTCCTCAAGCCAGTTTTCTTCCAATAGTATACCAGTCTTTCGTATTTGGGCAATTAGCGCGGATTCTTCCACAGGAATCGTAAGCTCTGTTTCTTTTCCCATGATTTCTTGCGTTATCCGGCACGAAAGCTCTTGGATTCCTGCTCCTGTCTTTGCGCTGATTTTTACGCAGTCCGGGAATAGCTTTGAAAGCCCTGTAAGCCGCGGGTCGTTATCCTCCAGCTTGTCGATTTTGTTCAGTACGACTACGCGAGGATTTTTGTCAGCTCCAATCTCCTCAAGAACTTTGATTACCGTCTTGTACTCACTTTCAGCATTTATGTCGCTCGCATCGAGTACGAGCAGAATTAAGTCGGCTTTTTGGGCTTCTTCAAGCGTTGATTTGAATGCGTTCACAAGACTGTGCGGAAGGTTCGAGATAAATCCTACGGTATCGGTAAGAAGAATGTTGCTCCCTGAATCTTCGGATTTTGTTTTGAGCCGCAGTTTCCTTGTGGTTGGATCCAGCGTTGCGAACAGCTTGTCCTCAACGAATACATCCGAGCCTGTGAGCGCGTTCATAAGACTTGATTTTCCCGCATTCGTGTAGCCTGCCAGCGCGACTTGCGGAATCGGAAGCGAGCGGCGTTTTTTCTGCTGAGTTTGTCTTTCCTGAACGACATCTTTCAGCTCGCGTTTTATCCGCGTGATTTTGTCCCTGACTTCGCGCGAATCAAGCTCAAGCTGCGTTTCGCCCGAGCCTTTCGCTCCGAAGTTTCCTCCCCGCTGGCGGGCCATGTCGCCGTAGGAGTGGGCAAGGCGAGGAAGGGAATATTCAAGGCGTGCAAGCTGAACTTGCAGGACGGCTTCTTTTGTCTTTGCTCTCTGGGAGAAAATTCTGAGTATGACTTCCTGCCTGTCTATGCACGGCCTTTTCGAGAGCTTTTCCCAGTTCCGCTGTTTTCGTGGCTCCAAAATCCAGTCAAAAATGATTATGTCCGCTCCAAGCTCTTGGGCAAGAGCCGAAATTTCCTCTGCTTTTCCCTTGCCCATTCCGTAGGCAGGAGTGACTTCAACTCTGGTAAGGTTCATAAGGCGCAGAACCTCAAGCCCCAGAGTGTCCGAAAGACCTTTCAGCTCCGACAAATCTTCGCCTGGCTTTCCTACGAGGAGCGCGGTTGTTTTCCGTTTTTCTTCATCTTCAATATTTATCATAAAAAATATTATATCTAAAAAAATTAAGAAAGTTTTTGAATTGCCGAAATTTTATTTATAATCATGCGCTCCGGTCAAAAATTTGCGCTAAGTCTTTTGATTTCTGTCGTTTTGTTCGCGCTCTTTTCGATTGCGGCTTTTTCTGGACTCTTCTCTGTCATAGAGGCCCGGTTTTATCAGCCTAAAATCATGAGCGAAAAAAAACAACGGCTGGAATCGGTCTTATCCGCAGAAACAGAATATTTCGATGCTCTCTCAAAACGGTTCCTGGATTTTTCTTCCAGCGATGCGGTTCGCTCCGCTTTGTCCTCTTCAAGCACTTCGTTCATTGAAACGCGCGAACAGCTCAGAGAACAGCTTTTTAGCGGAACATCATGCTTGCGCGGAATACGAATCATCGACAAGAACGGAGTGAATATCCATTACAGCACTTATGATTCAGATATTCTCTCAAAAAAAGCGGAGTCAAAGATTCTGAAAAAATACACGGAAATCGATGAGGTTTCTTTTTCGTATGTGAACACGGATTCAAAATCAGGAAGAATTTTCTTCGACGAGAAAAATATGCGCATTACATTCTCAGTCCCGATTTTTTACGACGGAGTGGGGGCTGTGTGCGTGTTTTATACTGAGCCTGGAGATTTCAACAGCTTTTTGTATTCAAAAAATCTTATCGATATTACCGGATACGGAATCTTGCTTGCCGATTCAACAGGTCTTGGCGGTTTTGTTTTTGGTCTTCCGAATGTGGCACGCGGCGATTTGCGGAAAAAAATCCTTGACCACTGGAAAAATCGGGGGCATATTTCTGAGCAACATCTTGTTGCCGTTTCTCAGGATGATATGGAAAAAATCGAGCCAAAAATATTTTTCTCCCTCAAAAATCCTGATGAACGGCTTGGGTTCGTCGCATGGATTTATGACGAGGATGTTTTTGTCTTTTCTGATTCGGTAAAAATCCTTCTTCTTGTGCTTGTTTTCCTGACTTGGTTTTTGCTTGTGTACCTTGTGTTCAGCCTTAAGCATGATGACATGGTTGTTATAAAAGACAGAATAAAGCGTTTTCAGGTTGCGTTCATTACAGAATATGTTGACCGCGCGCAAAGCGGAAATTTGCCTGAGGATTTTTCTGACAGAAAGGAACTTTTGGCTAAGGAAATCAAAAAGAGCCTCGGAAAGCGCGGCTTGAAATACTCGAAAGAAGTCGATGAGCTTCTTGACCACAGCTGGCTTGAGATTCTTTCGGCTCTTGGCGTGCGGAAAAATGTAGGAATTTCTGGGACCACGAGCATAAATCCTGAAGAGCTTAAAAAAATCCTTGAGGAAATTCTTGGAAGCGGAAATCTGCGTATTTCTTCTTCGCCTGCTCTTGCGCCAGCTGACTTTGACACACCGTCAGTTTCTCAAGCTGATTCAGCCGAACTTGATTCTACTGAGCCGAATTCAGAAATCATTTCGGACGATGTTGTGGAAGAGGAAGAAGAGAGCGTAGAAGAAATCGGTGAAGAAGATACGGTTCTGGAAGTTCCAGAATCGGATGAAGCTAGCGTTGATGATTCTGAGAGCCGTTCTGATGAGAAAAAAATCAAAAAACCACGCCTTTCTGCAAAAAGCATTTTGAACAATGCGGGAAGCAAACTTATCAATAAGCTCAAAAAACTTGAAGGATTCGATGAAAATGATGACGATGAAATCTCTTCGGACGGGTTCTTTGATGAGGAAACTTTGAGGACGCTTGAAGGAAAAGAAGATGATGTTCTGAAAGTTGATGCTTCTTCTGAGGAGTTCGGAGAGTCCGAATTCTTTAGCGATGACGATTTGAAAGATGTTTCTGCAAAAAAAGATTCGGAACTTACGAGCGAGTTCTTTGCGGAAGACGATTTGGATTTTCTTGAAGATTCATCTGAGACGGCTCCGAAAAAACTCATGGAGACTAGAAGCGCGCCTGTGGCGGAATCTGAGCCGGAAGCCCTTGACGAAGTAGAGGAAATCGAGGAAGTAGAAGAAGCTGAGTCTGAGCCTGAGGCCCTTGACGAAGTAGAGGAAATCGAGGAAGCCGAAGAGGCAGAATCTGAGCCGGAAGCCCTAGACGAAGTAGAGGAAATCGAAGAGGTGGAAGAAGCTGAGTCTGAGCCGGAAGCCCTTGACGAAGTAGAGGAAATCGAAGAAGCAGAAGAGGCAGAATCTGAGCCGGAAGCCCTAGACGAAGTAGAGGAAATCGAGGAAGCAGAAGAGGCAGAATCTGAGCCTGAGGCTCTTGACGAAGTAGAGGAAATCGAAGAGGTGGAAGAAGCGGAATCTGAGCCGGAAGTCCTTGACGAAGTAGAGGAAATCGAAGAGGTGGAAGAAGCTGAGTCTGAGCCGGAAGCCCTAGACGAAGTAGAGGAAATCGAAGAGGTGGAAGAGGCGGAATCTGAGCCGGAAGCCCTAGACGAAGTAGAGGAAATCGAAGAGGTGGAAGAAGCTGAGTCTGAGCCTGAGGGTCTTGACGAAGTAGAGGAAATCGAGGAAGTAGAAGAGGCAGAATCTGAGCTGGAAGCCCTAGACGAAGTAGAGGAAATTGAAGAAGCAGAAGAGGCCGAAGAAGCTGAGTCTGAGCCGGAAGTCCTTGACGAAGTAGAGGAAATCGAAGAGGTGGAAGAAGCTGAGTCTGAGCCGGAAGCCCTAGACGAAGTTGAGGAAATCGAAGAGGTGGAAGAAGCAGAATCTGAGCCTGAGGCACTTGACGAAGTAGAGGAAATCGAAGAGGTGGAAGAGGCGGAATCTGAGCCAGAAGCCCTAGACGAAGTAGAGGAAATCGAGGAAGCAGAAGAGGAGGAATCTGAGCCAGAAGAAAAATCTGATTCGGAAGAAGTGCCTCTTTCGGAATTTTCTTCTGAGCGCGGAAGTTATGACCCAGGAAAAGATGTTGACCTTTCTGAGCCGCTTAAGTTTACTTCTTCGGACAGAAAAAAGCTTGTTCCTGACCCAAAATTCGCGTTCCAGGCCAAGAAACCTGATTATTCATCTCTCGATGCGTATTTTTACGCCCACTCAAAAGATGAGGATGAATTCGATGTTTCATTTGTGCCAAAGAAAGATGTGCCTAAGGTGAAATCTGCTGAAAAAAAGGTGCTTAATGAAATCAAAAATGTTCCTAATGCGGAGAAGTTAAATTCCGATAAAAATATAAAGGCTGTTTTTGATTCTGAAAAACAGAAAAATGAAAAATCGGAGGAAATGATGCCATTTCTTTTTACAAAATTCACTGCTGATACACCGAACAATGATTATAATGTTGACGAGGACAGTCAGGAAGCAATTATTCAGAACGCTGATGGTACGTTCAGAATATCAAGACTTCCGCGCTATACCAAGACAGACATAAACATTGAGTTCAAACAGCTGGTGGATTCCGTACTCAGATAAATTGTAAGGAAAAGATATTCGTGACAACGAAATTCCTGCTCAGAACTTTCTTTTTCCTGCTAATAGCAATCCCTGCTTCAATAAGCGACATTCGGAAATTTCGAATTCCTGTGGTGTATGTTGTGGCAGGGATTGTTGTTTTTGTTTTTGCGGATATAGCCGAATTCATCCTTTTGGAAACAAAAACATGCTCGTTTTTTTACAATCATATTGCCGCTGCACTTTCGTCCCTGCTTGTCTATTTTGCTGCAAGGGTGTTTTCAGGAAACGGGCTTGGAAAAGGTGACATACTTTTCGGGTTGTTTTCCGCACTTTACACTGGATTCTATGCGAATATGGCAGCTACTGTGTTCGCCGCCCTAGTTGGCATTTTGTTTTATCTTTTCCTAAAAGTCGTTCAGAATAAATTCCATGAAGAAAACATTTTGCGCCCGATTTTTGTGATTCCGTTCGTTCCTTTCATTACGGCGGGCGCATTACTCTCTCAGTTCCTGCTTTGAGATAGCTGCTAATAACACATAGATTGAAATCAACGGCTGACTGTGGGTATAATTCTACTATGAAATACTTAACGCCTTTGCGGGTACGCACTTATGAGTGCGACTCATATAATCATGTTAACAATGCCGTTTATCTTAACTACCTTGAGTACGGACGGATGGATTTTCTTAAGCAGATTGGGTTCGATTACAAAGGAATAATCGAGCGTGGATTTTATATTTATGTGGCGCACATTGATATTTATTACAAGGCTTCAGCTTTTTTTGACGATGAGCTTGTGATTGAAAGCACATCGGTCAAACTAAAGACGGTTTCTGGCGTGATTCACCAGAGAGTCCTAAAAGCTGACGGAACGCTTTGTGCCGAAGCCGATGTAACATGGGGCTGCGTGAACAAAGAAGGACGCCCGTCAAAAATCCCGCCTGAATTTATGGTTGACGGCCTTAGACCGGCTCCTTCTGATATAATTTCTGACTAAGCAAGATAATTCTGCATGAGGTTTACCATAAGATAAATCTTTTTGTAAACCTCAACGCCAAGCTCCTCTATCGGAGTATCTGAGAATCTTTCAATCTCTTTCCAGTTCGTTATCATCTCAGGCTTTTTCTTTCTGTAGTCTTCTATAAGAGCTTTTGTGCTTTTTCCGTAGCTGATTAGCAGCTTTGTTATGTTGATGATAAGCTCTTTTCCAACCATGTCGCTGTCCTGAACGACTCGCCTGACCATGCCCTGAGCTTCTTTGTCCCTATCGGCGCGCGGGTTGTATGTTTTTACGCGCGCTCCGAACTCACCGTCATCGGCATGCTTTGCGTCGAATTCAATGACTTTTCCGCCAGCTTCCATAAGTGAGTTGAACGAACTGCTCATTTCCTGGGACAAAGCCTGGTTTACCCATTTTCCTCTGATTATTACAAGATCCGAGTATGAGCGCACTTCTTTTTTTACGAACTCAACAAGGAAATGCTTCAGGTATGTCATTGCCTGAATGTATGCGAATCCTTCTATTCCGCGTCTTTGGACATTCGCGTTCAAGTCTCCGTTGTAATATTTGAGAGAATCCAAGTTTGATGAGCTGAAAATCTGGGTTGCTATGCCGTCAATTTTGGAGCTTTTCAGCTGGTTCTCAAGTTCCCTGAGCGTTTCCAGAGCATCGTTCTTTATTTTTTCGATGTAAGGCTCTACTACAGGCTCTTTTTTCTCATCGATTGTTGGAATATAGAACGGGTCTTTTGTTGTGAGCTGTATAATCATGTCGAGAATCTTCGACATTTTTATCTGGTTGAGCTTCGATGTGATTTTCCCCCAGGTGGAAGGATTTACTGGCTCTGTGCCTCGTGCCGCCCTGAACATATTCATAAGGTCAGACCAGTCCTGTGCGAAGTTTATTGACAAGAGAATCGTAAGGAAATCCTTGAGGTCATCTGAGACATAAGAAGCGTCTATTGGCTTGAAATCTGGGGTTCTGCTGAAATCGCCCTCTTTTATTGAAGAATCGAATTTCTTGATGATGAAGTAGAAGTCGAACATCGAAATCTGCTTGAAATTCATAAGTTTCATGTAAAGGGCATCGATTTTTGCGATTGCCTCCTTATCAAACTCGTGGCAGAATACATCGAGGTCAGACTTGACTTTTTTTGAAAGCTCGTCGAGCTTCATTTTTGACGACAATGTGCGGATTGACTCTTCCGTAAGTTCCTCAAGGACTTTTTTCTGTCCCTCCGAAAGAGAATAATCAACGACAAGGTGCTTGTAATAATTGGGGTTCTGCTGCGACTGAAAGAAAGTCTGTGACGGCGCGAGAGCCTTATATAAGTCAAAAATCAGCTTTCCGAACGCCGGAAGCATTTGGTCTGACCCCACCTTGTAGAATTTATATTTAGTTTTTGAAAGATTTTTGGCGATGACTTTCAGCTGCTTTTTTTTAGCCGCCTCAGGATCATTTTTTCCTAGAACTGTATTGAAAAATCTCTGAAAGAAAGACTCGCCTGAATTTATTTTCGACATAGTTTAAATAATGAAGAATTGTCAACTTAATGTCAATGATTTTTGTTAGAGATTCATTAAATTAAAGGGTGAAAACTCACGGGCGTCTTGTTTTCGTGCCGATGTTATCAAAAGAGGCATTTTGTGTTACTTTTTAGTTTTATGTTTTATTTTTTATCTGAAACTAGAGGAATTGGATTATAATTGTATGAAAAAGTTTTTGTCTGCATTTTTGTTTTTTTTGATTTTACATTCTGGTTTTTCAGAGAATATGCCTTTGGAGTATTATCCATGGTTCGCATCTAGCTCTACAATATCGGCGGTTTCCAGCTTGCCGCCTGTGTTCATTTCTCCGAACAACGACGGAATAAACGATAATCTTATCGTTCCCTTGGAAATCAGGGAGAGCGGATTTCTTGTTGAGTGGAGGCTTGTAGTCGAAAATGAAAAAGGCAAGATTGTCCGTACAATAAAGAACAAACAGAAACGCGACCTTGCCAACACATTCACCCGTTTCTGGAAATCACTGGGAAGCACGAGGCGGAGCGTCGAAGTGCCTACTTCTGTGATATGGAACGGCGTGATGAATTCCGGTGAAGTCGCTCCTGACGGAGTGTATTACTATTATGTGACTGCAAGCGATGACAACGGAAACAGTTGCCTGACGAACAAATTTACTGTGATTGTTGACATGAGTCCGCCTGTGATAAAAATTGAAAAATTGTCTGCTCAGGAAAAAATCTTCGGTGAGGGAGAAAAGAATTCGCTTTTTATTGTGCAAAGTGGTTCTGTTGAGGAGCAATGGGATGCCGCAATTTTCGACTTGGACGGAAAGCAGGTCAGGACTTTCTCTTGGAAAGACTCTGCGCCGACTACCGTTGAGTGGAGCGGCACTGATGATTCGGGACTTCCTGTGAAAGACGGGGTTTATTCATATAAAATCTCATGCAAGGACAAAGCCGGGAACATTGCGTCCGCCTCCGTTCCTAATATTGTGTTCACTGCGGACAAGCCTTCTGTATCTATAAATGTTAGCGGGAACAGGTACTTTTCTCCGAACGGGGACGGAAAGTCCGACAAAGTTTCTTTCGACGTTAAGATTTCACTTCCGGACGCAAAAACAGGAAACAGGCTCTCAAAATGGAATGTTTCGGTGACTGACAAAGATGATGTAGTTGTGAAATCGTTCAGCGGAGAGTCAAATCCGCCTTCAAGAATTGTCTGGGACGGAACGGATGAGGATGGCGCAGTTCTTCCTGACGGGCACTACAATGCCTGTGTTGTAGCAAATTACATAAACGGCTATGAAACAGGGAAGGTGAAATCGCCCGTAATCATTCTTGACACTAGACCTCCGTCAGTTGGGGGCATCTCATATGCATCATTATACAATCCTGACGAGGCCGTTGGTTTTGAAATCTCTCACGAGCTTTTCCCCGACGATGGTTCTCCTGTAAAAAAATGGAATGTAAAAATCGTTTACAAAAGCTCGGGGGAAGTCGTCTTTGAAAAAGACTATGAGGCTCTTCCTGAAAAAATTGTCTGGGACGGTCTTACAGAAAACAGGACTATGGTTGATGACGGCGTGTATAATTATGTTCTTTCTGCTGTTGATGATGCCGAGAATGAGGGGAAAACAGTAGGTTCTAATTTTACCGTTGACACTACGGCAACGGAACTTGTTCTTTCCGTGAACCGAAACGCGTTCAATTCCGAGAAAACTGCCGTTATCTTTACGCCTGTCGTAAGGGCTGGTAAAAACATAATCGAGCATGAGCTTTCAATCATGGACAGAACGACTGGCGTTGAGGTGTGGAGCCAGAAAGGTACGGCTCTCCCGCGGTCGTTCACATGGAAAGGCACTGATAGCACAGGAAAAAAACTTCCTGACGGCGATTATGTTGCTATTCTTACAACGCTTTCTACAAACAATGCGGAGGCTAACGCAAAGTCCAAGGTTGTTACGATAGACAATGCGGTTCCGGAGATAACGATTGTTCCTGAGTACAAGCTTTTTTCTCCGAATGGCGACGGACAGAAGGATGTCGTTCCGTTTAAGATTACTTCAACGAATGAAAAAGCGTGGCGCGGAACAATCCTGAATTCAGCAAACAAGTCTGTGCGCAGGTTTTCGGTGAGCGGAAGTCTCTCCGACTTTTCATGGGACGGAACTGATGAGAACGGAAATGTAGTTCCAGACGGTGTTTATCGTATTTCTTTTGAGACATCGGACATTGCCGGAAACTCGGCTCGGGCTGAGGTAACCGGGCTGCAGGTTGATACGAGTGATACAAAGCTTTTTGTGACTGCCGAGGAAACCGCTTTCAGCCCGAATTCAGATGGTTTGCTTGACACTCAGGAGTTTTTGGTCAATATGGCAAAAAAAGATGGTATAGACAACTGGAATTTTTCGGTTGTTTCCGAAGACGGGAAAGTTGTCAAATCATGGAGCAATCTGGACGGCTCAAAGACAGTTCCTTCATCAATCATTTGGGACGGAAGAGATGATATAGGAAATGTACGGGAGGGAAAATTCAGGGGAGTGCTCAATGTAGTATACGAAAAAGGCGATGTGCAGAAAAAATTCACTTCCCTTTTCACAAGTTCCATAACGCCTCCTGATTTAAGCGTTGAAGTTGCGCCGGAATTTTTCACTCCTGACAACGACGGCGTGAACGATGACCTTTTAATCAAGCTGGGCATTGACACACATTCTGTCGGAGCAAAGTCATGGAGCTTCAAGATAAAAGACCCGACCGGAAAAGATTTCTGGCAGGCTTCTGGAACCGGGGCTATTTCCGGTGAGCTTCTTTGGGACGGACGGAGCAATATGGGCAAAAAAGGCGAGCTTGTTGAGTCTGCGTCCGACTATCCGTATGAGTTTACGGTCACAGATGAGGTGGGAATGGTTTCCACAAAGCAGGGAGTTATAAGCATTGACCTCCTTGTTATAGATGACAATGGCGTTCTTAAGATGCGCGTTCCTTCAATAATATTCAGAAGCGACAGCGCGGATTTCGGCGTTACAGGCGAAAAGGATGAATTTGGAAGCATAATAACGATGGGGCTTACGCAAGAGCAGCGGAAAAACAACGAGCGCGTCCTTAAACGCATTGCGGAAACGTTGAATAATTTCATTGCCTGCACTGTCGTAATCGAAGGTCATGCGAACAATGTTTCTGGCACGGCAATAGAGGAGTCCGAGGATACGCCTGAGTACGGACGCGCTCTTATTCCGCTCTCGGAAAAGCGGGCTGAGTTCGTTATGAACGAGCTTGTGCGCTACGGAGTGGAGAAAAACCGTCTCAGCTTCCTTGGACGCGGCGGAACACAGCCTGTCGTGGAGCGAAGCGATGTTGACAACTGGTGGAAGAACAGACGCGTGGAGTTTATTCTGAACAAATGATAGATTCTTCGGTTCTTTTGAGACTGGCGGAAAAGTATGAGACTGCCGATTTTCTTTCCGCAGATCCTGCACAGTTCATGCATCGGTATGACAGACAGAGCGAGCAGGAAATCGTGGCTTTTCTTGCCGCAAACCTTGCGTTCGGAAGGCGCAGTCAGATTCTTTCCCATGTTGAGCAAATCCTTTCTGTCATGGGAAAGTCGCCCGAAGAATGGATCCTTGACGAGAAATACGAGTCCTTTTTCGATAAAGGAAAAAAATCTTTCTATAGAATGTATACGCATGACTCTATGAAGATTTTTTTCGCTACGCAAAGAAAGTTTCTTTTGTCGGGAGGAAGTCTGGGCGAGTTTTTTAAGGCGCAGTGGGAAAAAAAGCTTGAGAGCGGAGGAAAGAAGTTTTTGTGCCAGCTTATTGCAGAAAATTTTCCTTCGGAATGTAACCTAATTCCGCATACTGACAGTTCTGCGTCAAAAAGGCTGAATATGTTTTTGCGCTGGATGGTTCGGGACAATTCTCCGGTTGATATGGGGCTTTGGACTTGGTTTTTGAAAAAAGACCTTCTTATGCCTCTGGACACCCATGTTATGCAGGAAGCTACAAAGTTCGCCCTTATTGAGCCTGGGGCGGGCGGAAAAGTGCGCGGGGCAAGCATGAAATTGTGCGTGGAGCTTACCGAAAAGATGAGCAAGGTTTTCCCAGGAGACCCGGTGAAAGGCGACTACGCGCTGTTCGGACTTGGAGTTGATGGACAAAGGTAGATGGTTGAAAAGTTTCCGCCCGCACAAAACATACTGTTCAGAAAAGAGCCGTGAGTTATCGCTTGTGCTTGTCGCGGATTTTTTTCATTTCGTACATCAATGCATCGGATTCTTTCATCATATCGGAAAATTCATTTGGAAGGCCAGAAAGTTTTTTTACAATCGGACCGTAGCTCATGTCAACTTTGTATGGAAGATTTGTGGTTTTGTTGGCGTTTTTTATTGCATTTTCAACTTGCTCGCAAAAAATCTTCAAAGCTTGTTCCTGACTATCCCTGATTCCTATAATCAAAAATTCATCTCCGCCGATTCTAAAAGCCAAATCAGACTTTGTGAGCGTTGATTTTATGATTTCTGAAAGTTTTTTGATGGCTCGGTCACCTTCTTCATGGCCAAAGTTGTCGTTGATATATTTGAGCCCGTTCATGTCGCAAACGCAGACAAAAAGAAGACTTTCATTTTTCAAGGCAGTTTCATAGAGATTTTTGGAAAAATATTCCATTCCGTTGCGGTTGTAAAGACCTGTCAATGGGTCAATCCTAAGTTCGTGCTGCAAAATGTCTTTTTCTTTTCTGAATCGCTCGTAGTGTTCTGTTGCATCAATCAGCGCGTAAATCTTTCCGAATTTCTTGCTGTTGTAAACAAGCTCATTTTCTTCCGCAGTATAAATCCTGTTGTTTACGCTGATTCCGCTTCCTTTTGAAATTGCCTCTTTTATCTTCTCAAGCACATACGATGAATCACTGTCGATGTTCGGGTACATTTCCTTTGCAGGCTCGTTGAAGTATTGAATCGTACCATTTGTATCAACGGCGATGATTCCTTCAGAAAGACGGTCGATTAAAAAGTCCCGCGCAATTTCCTTTGCTCCCAAAAGGTCGTACCGGAAAAGAGCTACGAACATTACGACAATTCCGATTACATAGCCAATCATCAGAAGTTCATAATCTTGTGTAATTCCCGCAATTTTGAAAGTCTGGATTGCAAAAAACAGGGATTCTATGGAAAAAGAAATCATTACGGTCATAAGCCGCTTTTTTGTCGATGCGTTTTTTTCTTTGTGCCATGCGATAAAAAGCCATGCGAACCCTACGACTATGTAAAAGGCTTGAAGGCCCATGTAGAGACTGTGGAGTATTCCGTTTCCGTGAAGAAGTTTTGGGAAAATCGCTTCGGTCGAAAAATTGAACCAAGTGTAATATAGAGAATGTTTTTGGAAAGTAAGAACCGAAATATAAATTCCAAGATGAACAAGTACCAGCAAATTTTTCAATATCCGCGGAATTTTGATTTTGCAAAGCTCTGCAGTGAACAAAAACGAAAAAAGCGTTATCCAAATTCGTCCTGCGTACGAAATTTTAAGCGCAGTTATGTATGATTCTTGTGTTGTTGAAAGCAGCTGAAAAAGATACGAAAGATTGTTGAGCAAAATTGCTATGCAGCTCAGAAATAAATATCTGAGCTGAGAATTTTTTAGCCGGCGGAAAATCACCCAACTTTCTATGAACAATCCAATTATGCATAAACATTGAATTGAAAGGAAAACGCTGCGCATTTTTTCTTTCCTTGTTAGTGTTTTGAACCAACCGAAAGTATAATTGATTTTCGGTCGTTCGGCAAGGTGCGCACAATAGAGCAGCCGCTTAATCACCTGTCCGTCCGAATGTTTACACCGTAACTGCAAACATCTGGATTCCTTCGCTATGGAAAATTGATTTTACGGATTCTACCACATTCGTTACGACCGAAAGCTCTTCTTTTGTGATGTATGCTGTGAGCACGAAGTTCATCTCTGGCCAGACAGAAGAACCAAGCTTTCGCGACTGTAAGCCCCGGCCGAAAGTTTCTTCGACTACTGAATACTGGAAGCCTTCGATTTTTTCTTCGAGCAGACTTGTGATTTCTTCCTGCACGGACTGATTTGCAATAATCTCACACCTAAAGTCTGCTTTTTTTCCGTTGTATTCATTCTGCTTTTCCAAGGCGGTCTTTTCTGATTCAGAAGGAAGCTCAATCATTTTGATTTTGCTTTTTTCTGCCACGGGGTCTTTCATCAGAATCGAATACAAAACCGGAATCAAAACAAGGGTGATGAAAGTGCTGGAAAGTAAGCCGCCCAAAACGCCAAGGCCGATTGGCTGAACCATTGCCGCGCTTCCTGTGGTTACGAAGCTCATAGGCAGCATTCCCAAAATTGTGGTCAAAGTTGTCATAAGAACAGGGCGCAATCTGCTTGTTCCGGCTTCAAAAGTCGCCTCCCGCACGGATTTTCCCCGGCTTACCAGAAGATTTGTGTAATCTACGAGAATGATTCCGTTGTTTACGACTATTCCAACAAGCATTACAAGCCCCAGCATCGTCATGATAGAAATTGGCTGACCTTTCAGAAAATATGCCACAAGAACGCCGATGAACATGAAGGGAATTGTCATCATGTTGATGAAAGGGGCTTTGAAACTTCCGTAAGTTCCCGCCATAACGCCGAAAACAAGAATCATCGCCAGAATGATGATTTGACCGAATGCGCTTCCTTGTTTCTGCATTTTTTTCCATGAGCCTTCGTAGCTTACTGTCAGGGCCGATGGAATCACGCAGTTTTCTGATACGAGTTTTTTGATTTTCGCTTCGACCTCCGGGGCTTTTGAGCCGTCGGTGATGCTTGCCGTAACATGAATCGAGCGGGTTCTGTTCTGACGGTTGATTTCAACAGGACCGAAAGATTTTTTGAGGCTTGCAAAATTAGAAAGTCTTACAAGACCATCTTTTCCCTGAACCATAATTGAATCCAAGTCCACGACTTTTTCCTTGTCGCTGTTTTTGTAGCCCAGAACAACATCGTATTCGTTGCCATTGGTGCGGAATTTTGTTGCCGTAACGCCTGCAATGCTGTTGTTGATTTCAATTGCGGCCGCTTCAATGCTTACACCAAAATCTGCAGCCCGCTCACGGTCAATCGAAACTTCAACCTGAGGAAGTCCTTCTTTTAAATCCATGCCGATTGTGCCTAAACTTCCTGTCTGTTCCATAAGTTTCATCAGCTTTTTTGAGAATTTTGAGGCTTCTGCCAAATCATTTCCCCTTACGACAATATCAATGGCAGGTCCTTCAATTTCTTCCATTTCTCCGCGTCGGAAAGAGAATTTTGTTCCCGGAAATTTTGCAAAGTGTGCCTCAAGTTTCCTTTTTACATCGGAAGCCGAATCAATCTGTTTGTTTGCGTAAGGAAGATAAATCGTAACATTTCCTTTGTTTTCGCTTGAAGTCTCTCCCGTTTCAGCAGTTCCTGTTGAGGCTACGATTGTCTTATATTTTTTTACTTCCCTCTGTGCCAACGAAGAAAAATATTGCACAACTTTTGCAGTTGAGTCGTGGTTTGTTCCCACAGGCTGCTCAATGTTCAATGTAACGGAAGGGGCGTCCGTGTCCGGAAGCAAATCGATTCCCAAAAACGGAATGAGAGCAAGAGAAAGAAAAAGGGCAGCCACCGCAGAAAAAATCGTAGTCTTTCTGTGGGAAAGTGCTGCGTACAAAATCTTTTTGTAGACTTCTGTGATTTTGTCTATGACCTTTTCAAAAGAATCGTAGAGCTTTTTGAGGACCGCATTCCGCACTGGTTTTTCTGTGGTATTTGTGAGGGGAAGATAATGCCCCGCAAGAACCGGAACAAGAAAAATCGCCACGAAAAGACTTGATACAATTGCAATTACAATCGTAAAAATCATGTCCTTTGCCATTTGTCCCATCCAGTCAAGTTCCTTCATGTACAAGAGAAAGGGAATGAAAACTACGATTGTGGTGAGGTTTCCGGAAATTACCGATGAAATCATTTCCTGACTTCCCAGAATTGCGGCTGTTTTTGCACGAGTTCCGCGCACCCGGTAAGAATAAATGTTGTCAATCATAACGATTGAGGCGTCCACGACCATTCCCACGCCCAGAATAAGTCCGGTCAAAGTCATCATATTCAGCGTGATTTTAAAAATGTGCATCAGAAGGAATGTGATGATGATTGAAAGGGGAATTGAAATCGAAATGATAAATGTGCTTTTGAAACTTTTGAGGAAGATGAAAAGCACGAGCACTGCAAGAAGAATTCCCTGCCAGGCCGTAGAAAAAAGTGTGTTCAGAGTTTCGCGGATTGTAATCGAATCGTCCGAAATAACTTCAATCTGAATGTCTCCGGGCAAATTTTCCTTTAGTTCTTCCAGTTTTTCATAAAGTGCATCGGCGACTTTCACTGCGTTCGTTCCGGACTGCTTGGTGATTGAAATGTAAACGCCCGGTTTTCCGTTGATGTAAACGCTTTCTGTGGCATCTTTGTAGCCGAAAAAGGCCCTTCCGACATCAGAGAGCTTTACATTGTAGCCGTTGATTGTCTTAAGGACCGTATCGTTGATTTCTTTTACTGATGAATATTCGCCGCTTGTTCTTACGACAAAATTTTTGTAGCCGTCACGGATTTTTCCGCCGCCCAAATCAAGGTTTTCAAGGGCGAGTTTTGACGCAATCTGAGGAACTGTAAGACCAAAAGCTGCCAGTCTGTTCTGGGAAAGCTCAACTCGAACAATCTGCTTGCGCCCGCCGCTTACGATTGCCTGACCGACACCTGCGGCCTGAGTGAGAATTCCCTTGATTTCCTTGTCCGCAATATAGCGCAAGTCCTCGGCATTTCTGTTTCCCCGAACTGCAAGAGTCATAATCGGCATGGAATTCATCGTGAATTTCATTATGCCCGGAGTTTTTACATTTTTTGGTAGGTAATCCCTGATTGAGTCAATTGCATCACGGACTTCATTTGTTGCCGCATCGAGATTTACCCCGTAATTGAATTCAAGCTCTATGATGCTCGTTCCTTCCGAAGAAATTGATGTGATTTTTTTCAGGTTTGACACGCTCACCAGTCCGTCTTCGATTATTTTTGTAATTGAGTTTTCCACTGACTGAGGGTCTGCGTTTTCATATCTAGTATAAACCATAAGGTAAGGCTCTTTCAGATCCGGCCACAAGTTGATTTCGACCTTTTTTAAAGTGAAAAGCCCCATAATTCCAAGCAAAGTGAAAACGATTATGATTAAAACCGGGTTTGAGAGTGCTTTCTTTGAAATATTCATTTTTTTGCCACCTTATTCAGAAATAATGCTGACTTCCATTCCGTCCTGAACCGAAGAAACGCCTTCTGTGATTACAATATCTCCGTCATTTGCCCCCGAAAGAATCTGAATCCTTCCGTCAACGCTGATTCCTTCCTTGACTTCGTGGCTTTGTGCTTTTCCATCGTTGTCAATCGTAAAAATCACTCTTTTTCCGTCCCGCTCAGAAATGGCTTCTTCCTTGACTGAAAGGGAATTTTCATAGTCGGTAAGATAAAGCTTTATTTTTGAGAACATTCCCGCCGTAATCCGGTCGTCCGCTCTGTTCAGTTTGAGGATGGTTTCAACAGTTCTGCTTGCCTCGTCAACTACAGGCGAAATGCTTTGAACTGTGGCAGAAAAAACTTCGTCAGGCTGGGAGGCCACTCGAACTTCTGCATCTTGTCCTATTTTGAGCATACTGAAATATTTTTCCGGAAGATAAGTTTTTATTTCAAGTTCAGAAAGGTCTCCGATTGTGAGAAGGGGCGTGTCAGATGTGACTTTCAGACCGTTTTTTGGCGGGATTGAAATTACGCTTCCGTTTATCGGGGAAACAACCTGACTAAGCTGATAGAATCTGCCTGGCGCGGAAGCATCCACAAAAATAAGAACATCTCCCTTTTTAACCGAGGAGCCAAGGTTTACATTGCTTTCTGCGACTCTTCCTGAAATCAATGGATAAACTTGCACCGAATTTTTTCCGAAACCTAATTTTACCACGCTGCTGTGGTAGTAAAATTTTTGAAGTTACAAGAAAATCTTTATAAAACCTATTGCATAAGTAGGTTAAAACTTATAGAATAAACCTAGTAAAACAATAGGTTATAAATATAGGTAAGCTGCTGAGAGGTGAAAATGTCAGAAAAATATAAAGTTGCGGTTGCCACAAGCGATGGAAGAACAGTCGATTCTCACTTTGGGCATGTTCAGTCTTTTTTGATTTTCGAGGTCGATGAAGAAAGCGGAAAGGCAGAGGATATCGGGGAAAGAGATGTTACGGCTGCCTGCTCAGGAGGCTCTTGCGGAGGAGTGCAGTCTGGGAGCGATTCTGGTTGCGGCGGTCACAACGGAGCAGGAAGCGGCTCTTCTCCCATGGACGAAATTGCGAAGGCTCTTAGCGATGTTGACTATGTTCTGGTTGCGCGTATTGGTCCGCACGCAATTCGTGCTCTGGCAAAATACGATGTGACTGCCTACGACATAGTTCTTCCGATTGATGAAGCAGTAGCAAAAATCAACGAATACAGAATAAAAATAAAGGAAAGACGAAATAAATAAAAATACTGCCGCACGGATTCGATTTTGCTACGCAAAATCCTTTTAAAATATTTTTTACTGAGGTTCCGTAGGAATCTCGAATCTGTGTGACAATTTAAAGAGGTACAAAATGGCAAAGATTCTTGATCAGCCGCGATACAAGTGTGCGCTGGCTGCAATGCAGACCGTTCAGTCGATTACGGGGGCAATTCCTGTCCTTCATTCGGGACCGGGATGTGCTTCAAAACTGAACGACAACAACGGAACCAGCGGACGCTACAGCCCGAACATCTTCCCTTGTACTTCGATTTCGGAGAAGGAAGTAGTCTTTGGCGGTGCTGAAAAATTGCGCTCGACTATTCACAATGCGCTGCGTGTCATTGACGCTGACTTGTTCGTGGTACTTTCTGGATGTACGGGTGAGATTATCGGAGACGACATCAAGGAAGTTGCTCAGGAATTTGAGGACGAAGAAAAACCTGTAATCTGGGCAAAAACTCCTGGCTTTAAAGGCAACAACTATGTGGGCCACGACTGGATTTTGAAGTCAATCTTCGAGCAGTACCTTAACCGTCCGGAAATCCGCGACGAGCGTGAAGAAGCAGGCGGAACAATCAAAGGTCTGGTCAACATTTTCGCAGGCCCGCCACAGCAGGATCCTTACTGGCTCGGAAACTTGCGTGAAATTGAGAGCCTTATTTCTGCAATCGGACTCAAGCCGAACACAATTTTTGGCTTTGGCCGTGGAATCGAGAACATCAAGAATGCAGCCCGTGCTGAATTCACTATTTTGATTTCGCCTTGGGTTGGTTTGGAAAGCGCAAAATATCTTGAGACAAAATTCAAGATTCCGCTTTTGCATTATCCGATTCTGCCGATTGGAGCGAGCGAGACTACAAAATTCCTTCGTGCCGTACAGGAATTCACAGGGGCGGATAAAGACCTTGTTGAAAAGGTAATCACCGAAAAAGAAGCTGAATTCTACTATTATATCGAGCGATTTGCGGATACTTTGCTTGAAACCCGAATTCTGGGCAAGCGGTTTACAGTTGCAAGCGACAGCCAGTACACGATGGCAGTCACCAAATTCCTTGTAAACGACATGGGACTTTTCCCGGAGAAAGTCTTTATCACTGACGATGCGCCGGAAGCTTTCCGTACACAGATTGCGAATGAGATTTCAAACCTCAACTACGGAATCCAGACTCAGGTTCAGTTCACGACAGACGGACACGACATTCACGAGCAGATTAAAAAGACCGACTTTGCGGGAACTCCGCTGATTATCGGTTCCAACTGGGAGAAAAAGCTTGCTGCTGAAATCGGAGCGCATTATGTGAACGTAAGTTATCCGATGCTTGAAAAGCTCGTAATCAACGACCACATCGCAGGCTACTCAGGCGGACTTCATCTGCTTGAACAGATTTTCTCAGCCGCAATGAGTAAGTTGAAATTGTAGGAAACGCGCAAGCGGTCATTGAGCTTGTCGAAATGACCATAAAATAACAGGTGGTTTCGACAGGCTCAACCACCATGATTTAAGGAGAATTCTTTATGCCATATAACTTTAAAAACGCAAATCTCGCCGTTCGTGAAAACCGACTCGGCTCAATTACAGGTTTTGTGGGTAACCTTGAAACGCTCGTCTACCGCTCAGAATGTGGCTCACTCAAAAACCGCGAGCGATGCTTCTCACAGTCAAGCTCATGTCTTTCGGGCTGTGCCTTGAATGCCCTTGCCGCAATCCGAAATGTGGCAGTCGTCTATCACGCACCTGCAGGCTGTACTGCAATGGCCTCAAACGACAACGTAAAATTCGGCCAGATTGCAGCCAGAATCAACAAAACAACTAATTCGGTCTTTGTCTGCACGGACTTGAACGAAAAGGACACGGTTTTTGGCGCGATGAACGACCTTCGAAAAATCGTGGAGCACACTTACAAGACTTACAAGCCGGACGCAATTTTTATCTCGACTTCCTGCGTTTCGGGCGTTATCGGTGAGGACGTTGACGGGCTGGCCGACGAAATCAACGAGGAACTTCCGATTCCTGTGATTCCTGTTCACTGCGAAGGATTTAAATCACGAATCTGGGCGAGTGGCTTTGATATTTCCGACCACGCAGTTTTGCAGGGAATCGTAAAGCCGCCGAAAGAAAAACGTAGAATCATCAACATCAAGAACTTCTACGAGAGCGCACGCCCTCAGATTACAAAGATTTTCAACGAAGTCTTTGACGCAGATCCTCAGTTCCTTTACTGTAACTCGACAATCGAAGAACTTAGCCATTTGAGCGAGGCATTGGCAACGGTCTGTATCTGCGGTACTCTGGGAACTTATCTTGGAAACGCTTTGGAAGAGACTTACGGCGTTCCTTACGTGCGGACAATTAACCATTCAGGCGTCACGGGCTTTGAAACATGGCTCCGTGGAATCGGAAAGGCAATCGGTCGCGAAGAGCAGGTTGAAGCCTACATCAAAAAACAGCGTGAGATTTACATTCCGCAGATTGAAGAAGCTATCAAGCCGCTTCGTGGACTTCGGGCTGTAATCGGAATGGGACCAGGCTTTACTTACGAGATTGCCCGCGTTTTGCAGGAATTCGGCATGACAATCGATTACGCGCTTGCATGGCACTACGATTACAAGTACGACAACGGCCAAGTTCCGCCGGCACTGGAGCATTTGCTCAAAAACAGCCCTAAGGACATGAAGGTTGCCGTCGCCGACCAGCAGAACTACGAGGTTTTGAACATCCTCAACCGCTACAAGCCGGACGTTTACTTTAGCCGTCACCCGGGAACTACTGTCTGGGCAATCAAGCAGGGCTATGCCGCAGTCTTCGTTGCAGATGAGTACACGGTCTTTGGCTACGAGGGAACTTTGAGCTTTGCAAAACTGATTCGCGACACCGTTACAAACCGCTCATTCGAGAAAAACCTTGCCGCCCGAATCAAGTTGCCCTATACAAAATGGTGGTACGAGCAGAGCAACGAAAAGTTCATCAACGCGGAAAGCAAAAAATAGAGTTTTATGACTCTACAGCAAATAAAATACATTCTTGGCGTGGCGGATTCGCCTTCGCTCAATAAGGCTGCGGAAAAGCTCTTTGTCTCGCAGCCTTCTCTTTCGTCTTCCGTGCATGATGCGGAAGACGAGCTTGGCTTTCAGGTCTTTATGCGCACTGCCCGCGGAGTAAAGCCGACTGAAAGGGGAGCGAGGTTTATTCGTGACGCACAGGAATTTTACGCACATTACGAAAAATTTCTCAGAACATATACTTCCAGCGAAAAAAAGACTTTTTCGGTCACAACCCTTTACTATGCTTTTGCGCGCAAGGCTTTTGTGGAAATCGTAAAGGATTTTTCGGACGAAGACTATGATTTTGCTTTTTGCGAAAAAAAAGCATCGCTTGTGATTGCGGATGTGGCTCTGGGAAAAAGCCAGATCGGCATTCTCTACCTCAGCGACTCAAACCGGGAGTCAATTTCAAAAAGTCTCAAATCGAACAACCTTGAATTTCATCATCTCACCGAATGTAACGCCTTTGTATACCTTCACAAAAATCATCCTCTGGCCAAAAAAGAGTCTGTCTCCCTGGACGAGCTTTCGGATTACCGCTTCGTGACTTTTGACACCGACGATGTTAAGTCCTTTTTCTCCGATGAAGTGATTGAACGCTACGGTCTGAATCAGGCGATTACGGTTGCTGACCGGGCCACGGAACTGAATCTGCTAAAAACTCTTGACGGCTATACTTTTCTCTCGGGCGTATTTGCAGAAGAAACGAACGAAGATTTTGTCCTTGTTCCGCTACAGAATCCCGATGACGGCCAGAGCCACAGCTTTGAGCTTGGTTACATCACAAAAAGTGGACTAAAAATGGACGAAATCAGCCTGAGTTACATCGAAGCAATCAGGCGGATTCTGAATATCGCAGGATTTGTGTGTTAGTATTGTACGGGAAAGGGGATTTTACTCAATCAGCTCGCGGATTCTGTAGTTTGTACCGATTTTTCTGCACAGTTCACGGCAGTTTTCTTCATCTTCGTGCGTGATTGTCGTTGAAACCGTGGTCATAGTCACATTCGGAACATATTTTACGGCATTTCTGGCGAAAGCAAGCATTGAAGAATACGCATTTTCCCCGAAACTTGGACGGCATCTCTCCATGTAAATCTTGGGGTCGCTTGAATTTAGACTTATTGAGATTGAGTCGATAAGTCTTTCAAAAAGTGGAGTGATGTCTTTTTTGTGAATCAGGTTTCCCAATCCGTTCGTGTTGATTCGTATTGGCTTTTGAGTCTGGATTTTAAGGAATCGGGCAGTCTCTAAAAGAACATCCAGTGCTTCGGTTGGCTCTCCAAATCCGCAGAATACAAATTCGCCGTATTTTGATAAATCCTCAGAAAGCAGGGCCGCCTTTACTTCATCAAAGCTAGGCTCGTGCTCCAGCCACAAAGAATCCTGAACATAGAATTTTTTGTTCTTCTGCCGGATGCAGAAAGTGCAGGCACAAGGGCAGCGGTTGGTAATGTTCAGATAAAGCCCGTTCTTGACCGAGTAGACGATTTTCATCTTTTTTTCACTTTTTGACATGCGGTTATCCTAGTTTTTTAGGTTAAGTGTGTCAATTTCTTTAGTTATCGAAAAATTTTATAGCTGATATAGGAAATTTGTATTAGGCAAGATTTGTAAAAGAGGATATACATATCGCAAAATTGGGGAATGGAAAATACCTTGCATTATGAATATGAAATCTCTTTGTAAAACTCCCCATGTTATCGATATGACACGGGGAAGAATCCTGTCTCATATAATTATTTTTGCGTTCCCGCTCTTTTTGGGCAATATTTTTCAGCAGCTCTACAACACGGCGGATTGTTTTATCGTCGGATGTTTTTTGGGACGGGATTCACTGGCGGCTGTCGGCTCCACGAGTCAGCTTGTTCTTACTGCAATCGGATTTTTTAATGGACTGGCAACCGGTGCACAGGTCGTGATTTCACAGAGTTTTGGTGCAAAAGATAAAATATCTTTGAAGAGAGCGATTCACACGGCTCTTCTTTTTTCTGTACTGATCGATATTTTTCTGACTTTTCTCGGAATATTTGTTTCGCCACTTGTGCTTCATTTGATTTCTGTTCCTCCCGCGATATTTGACCTTGCAAATTCTTATCTTCGGATTTATTTTTCTGGAATTTCTTTTTTGATTTTGTACAACATGGGGGCGGGAATTCTGCGTGCACTTGGAGATTCAAAACGCCCGCTGTATTTCCTTGTTTTCAGTTCTGTCGTGAATATCATTCTTGATTCCGTTTTTGTCTTTTTCCTGAAAATGGGAATTCAGGGTGTGGCATTTGCTACCGTGATTTCGGAAGGAATTTCTCTTGTGCCAGTATTCCGGGTTCTTTTTTCTGCGGAAGATGATTACAAGCTGCGGCTGAAAGATTTGAAAATCGACCGTGAAATCCTTCTCGAAATACTCAAAATTGGACTTCCTGGGGCGGTTTCGGCCTGTCTTACGGCTTTTTCAAACACATTCATGCAAAAATACGTAAATTTCTTCGGTGAGAACTGCATTGCGGGTTGGGCAATTTTTGCCCGGTTCGACAATCTGATTATAATGCCGATGATGAGCATTTCTTTTGCCGTCACAACCTTTGTGAGCCAAAATTATGGGGCTGGGGAATTTGCACGAATAAAAAAAGGCGTAAAGATTTCATTTTACCTGAACTTTTTGATGATAGCTCTTCTTTCAGTTTTGATGTTTACTTTTGCACCTTTTTTGTCATCGATTTTTGCAAATGATTCTGAATCAATCAGATATTCCTCACTTTTCATAAGATTTACATCCCCATTTTACATTTTTTGTGCTACAACCATGCTTTTTTCGCAGACTTTGCGCGGTTTTGGAAATTCTCTTGCCCCGACACTAATAACTTTCGGGGGATTTGTCGTTTTGAGGCAGCTTTTTCTTTTTGTTGCGACCAGTTTTTCTTCATCATTTGCTTTTGTAGCGATTGGCTATCCGATTGTGTGGATTGTAACAACTCTGGTAATGGCTGTTTACTGGCTAAGATATAGTAAATTCCTATTGGGCATATCTGAAAAAAATATTGGGCAGGATTATAAAAAAAATGTATAAAAAGACAATGAGCAAAAAAACAGAACTAAAAATCCGTCATGCGACGATTGAAGATGTGAAAAAAATCTCTGAACTTGAAAACATTTGCTTCCCATTTGCCGAGGCTGCAAGCGAAGAATCGATTTTTCGCAGGGTAAAGGCTTTTCCGAATCATTTCTGGCTCGGTTTTGATGGCGATAATCTGGTTTCATTCGTGAATGGACTTGCAACGAATCAAAAAGACCTGACCGATGAGATGTATGAGAACGAGAATCTTCACGATGAGTCGGGCAACTGGCAGATGATTTTTGGAGTTGATACTGCTCCTGATTACAGAAAGCGAGGTTTTGCCTCACAGGTGATGGAAACGGCAATTTCAGATTCCAAGAGGCAAAACAGAAAAGGACTTGTTCTGACCTGTAAAAAGAAATTGATTCCGTTTTACGAACGATTCGGATTTAAAAACGAAGGCCTTTCTTCTTCCGAACATGGCGGCGTAAAATGGTATCAGATGAGACTGGAATTTTAAAATATAGGAGCGTTATATGAGCAAATTACTTGAAGAAGTAAAACGAGCAGGTGTGTTTTATATCGCAACTGTTGATGGTGATGTGCCACATGTGCGGCCATTTGGTGCAATCATCGAAGAATAACGAAATAACTTATTCAAAATATTGAAAAAACAAAAAATAAAAAAATAAAGTTTTCCTCCTGAGTGGGCTGTTGTGTTTCAAAGTTATTCGCTCTTCCCATGGATGACGGTCCAGGAGAATGTCGCTTTTGCCGTGTATGAGACGAACAAGAAACGCGGTGAGAAAATTTCAAAGAAAAAAGCTTTCGAAATCGCGCTTACTTTTCTGAAGAGAGTTGAGCTTAACGGCTTTGAGAACAAACTTCCCAGCCAGCTTTCAGGCGGCCAGCAGCAGCGTGTGGGAATTGCCCGGGCTGTGGCTCAGGACGCTTAGGTGATTCTGTTTGACGAGCCTACCAGTGCCCTGGACCCTGAGCTTGTCGGCGAAACCCTTGCCCTTATAAAGCAGGTTGCAAAGGAAGGCCATACGATGATTGTCGTGACCCATGAAATGAGCTTTGCCGGAGAGGTGGCTGATAAAGTCGTATTCATGGACGGTGGCTACGTCGTTGAGGAAGGCTCTCCAAACGATATTTTTTATCACCCCAAGGAAGAGCGGACAAAGCAGTTCCTAAAGCGAATATTGCCGCCTTCTGATTACATTATTTAACAGCGAGGGCGTCTCGGATTCCACCCACGGCGGCGTGGTCTGGCTCCAGATGCGGCTTGAATTCTCCTGACCAATAAATTTTCCTGCTAGCTCCTATTAAAAAAAATTATACATATTAAAAAGCTATCACTTCTATAAAAAAATTATATTTCACACAATTCCTTAAATCATATATACATATCGTATCGCTAGGTTATCTAGGGTACATCAAAATCAAAAACAGTACAGGAGGAATTGTGTATGTTTTTTTCAGTTGTAAAAAAAGAATCGGCAAAAGTGCAAAAGGTTCGTTCGTGCATGAACGATTTGAAGAAAGAACTGTGCAGTGCGATTGAAACTATGGCTCGCTATTCTTCATGTTCGCTTCCTTTGGAGCTGACGGGCCTTAACGGCATGTTTTTGGGTAGCCTTCCCATGACATTTTAGCGAAAGGTACAAGAGGTATTAAAATGGGACTAGCGTTACAGAAAAAAGTTGAAATTCGTGAAAGCCGCCTTCACACGATTCTTACATACAACGGCGACTCAAAGGGCCTGGACAAAGCCTCGCGGGAAAACAAGCTGAAAATCGGCCGCTTTAAATTCAGCCAGTGCGGAAACTGTCAGGAGGGCTGTGCCTTCATGCAGGTTTATTCTGTCCATGATGCGGCTGTGGTCAGTCATTCTCCAATCGGATGCTATGCAAATGTTTCCGAGCGATTTTTGGGGATGGCAAATGTGGCGACCCTGCGTGGAAAAGATTCTTTCAGCCATCACTCGCTTTGCACCAACATTCAGGAATCAGACACGATTTATGGTGGTGCCAACAAACTCCGTCATGCGGTGGAAGAAGCCTACAGGCGGTATAATCCGAAAGTCATTTACATCACCACTTCTTGTGCGTCGGGAATCGTTGGAGATGATGTGCAGGCCGTTGCAGAGGAAATGACGGACGAATTGGAAATTCCGGTCTTTGCGGTTGAATGTGAAGGATTCAAATCCCGAATCTGGTCTACAGGCTTTGATGCGGCTTTCAACGGAATCCTGCAGACTGCCGTAAAACCACCCAAGAAAAAGCAGCCTGATTTGGTGAACATCTTTAATTTTTCAGGCGTTGATTCATTTACCCCGCTCCTTAAGACAATCGGCCTGCGTCCGAATTATCTTGTTGAGACCCGTTCGGTGGATGAAATTTCACAGATGGCTGAGGCGGCCTGTACCGCGACAATCTGTGAGACCCTTGCGACATTTGTCGGCGACCGTCTTGAAAAACTCTATGGTGTTCCCCAGGTCATTGCACCGGCTCCATATGGAATTCAATGGACTGACAGGTGGCTTCGTGCCGTGGCAGCTTTTACGGGAAAACAGAGTATCGTAGAAGCGGCCATCAGAAAAGAGCATGACCGTATCGGAGAAGAATTGAAGCGACTGCGGGAATTTTTCAAGGGAAAGAAAGTCTACATCTTCTCAGGGGCTTCCTATGCCCACAATATGGCCAGCGTTTGCCACGATCTGGGGCTTGAAGTCATCGGAATCACGACCTATCACCACGATCAGAATTACGACACTAAAGAAATCAACACTGTCAAGTTCATGACGGAGACGATTGGAAACGTGCCTAACTACACCATCTGTAACAAGCAGCCCTATCAGGTCATAAAATTTCTGGCAAAACTCGACCCGGATTTTCTCATCGTCCGGCATCCGGCTATTACCGTTCTGGGCTACAAACTGGGAATCCCTTCAATCATGGAAGGCGACTCAAACAAGTGCGTGGGCTACAACGGAATCATCGAGCTTGGGCAGCGGATTCAGAAAATACTCAAAACCAAAAAACTCTACAAAAACATTGCAAGCCATGCTGAATTTCCTTACACCGACTGGTGGCTTGATGAAAAAACAGACGCTTTCCACTTCGTAGGAGGACTTTAATATGAGCTCAGAAATTTCACAGCCACGATACACTTGTGCTTTGGGAGCACAGGCAACAATCCTTGCAATTCCCCATGCGATTCCGATCATTCACGCCGGCCCCGGCTGCTCTGCCATTGTCTCAGGCTTTTCAAAACTGGGAAATCACGGTGAGTCCTATGCAGGCGGAAATCAGGTGCCTTCAACAAACACCGATGAGACTGATGTAGTTTTTGGCGGTGAGAAAGACTTGCGCAGCGAAATTGAAGGAGCTCTTAAGATTATGAAGGGAGACCTGTTCGTGGCTCTTTCAGGCTGCACGGCAGGAATCATCGGAGACAACACAGTTGAAATTGCGAAAGAATTCGCAGAGCAGGGCTTTCCTGTCGTGGGTGCGGAGACTCCGGGATTTAAGGGAAACGCCTACAAGGGACATGAAATCGTGGTAAATGCGATAATCGACCAGTTTGTCGGAGACGTAAAGCCTGCCGTACAAAAAGGCCTCGTGAATGTTTTTGCGGACGTTCCTTCTCAAAATCCTTTCTGGCATGGAGATTTTCAGCAGCTTAAAATCCTGCTTGAAAAAATCGGGCTGAAAGTGAACATTCTTTTCGGCGTGACGAGCAGGGGCGTTTCTGAATGGAAGGATATTTCGAATGCTGAATTCAATCTGCTTGTTTCTCCATGGGTCGGACTTGAAATTGTGGAGCATCTCAAAAAGAAATACGGCACTCCATACCTTCACTATCCGATTCTCCCGATTGGAGGAAGCCAGTCAAGCCGATTCTTGCGCGAGGTCGGAAAATTTGCCGGAATCAGTGAAAATTTCATTGAGGAAGTCATTCAGCGGGAAGAAAAGATTTACTACGAATACTTTGTGGACACGGCCGACTTCTTCTCGTCCCTGCAAAACAACCTGCCCTTCGAGCTTTTTGTCACCGGCGACAGCTTGTCTTCATTCGGAGTCACAAAATATCTGGAAGATGAAGTCGGATTCATTCCGAACGCCGTCTTTGTGACAGACAATCCCAATCAGAAGGATGAAAGAAACCTGCTCAAAATCTTTGCGGCGGAATTCCCTGACTACAGGGACAATCTCTTCTTTGAGAATGACTCGGAGATTATCCGCCAAAAAATTGAGTCGGAGCTGCAAAAAACAAACCGTGCCCTCGTCCTGGGAAGCGACTGGGAAAAATCCTACACGAAGGCCAGCGGAAATTTGTTCCAGTATTTTTCGGCTCCGATAAACCAGCAGCTCATCATTTCAAAAAGCTATGTGGGTTATGACGGAGGTCTTCGCCTTCTTGAAGACATTTACAACACTCTTTATGAAGGCAAGACGATTACAAACCAAACATATCAGACAAAACTCGCCTGATATCAGTTTTCAGGAGGTGATTTTATGAAAAAAAATTTCAAAAAGAACTTTTTAGTCCTTGCCGTCCTTTCCTCAATCCTCACATTTTCCTGCAGGGAAAAGAAGGTCGAAAAGGCTACAGGCCCGCTTTATTCCCTCACTTTTGCGAAGGGGGCTTCGGGGCACGCCTTGAATCCACTCTTTGAGCTTGGAAAGAGGTATTTTTCGGAATATGACTTACAGGTCAACGTGGTTCCGCTGGAGCGCGAGCAGATTTTTGAGTCAGAGAGCATAGGAAAAGTTGATGGTGCCTACAATGATCTGGCTTTTCCACTCAAATATGGCGGAACGGGCGGAAACATCATTATTTATGGCGGTGCGATGAACGGCGGAATGGCTCTGCTTGCAAATCCAAAAGTCGCCGAGCAAAATCCCGACATAAAAAATCCTGCCAACTGGAAGGGACTGACGATAACAGTTCAGCCATTTTCAATCGGCGAGATTATTTCAAAGGCCGCCCTCAAAAAGACCTATAATCTTGAGCCTGAAATAGACGTAAAGTACAAAATCATTCAGGGACAGCCGGAAGAACTTGCCGCAGTGCAGAAGGGGAACGCAGACATCGTAATCATCGGCCCGGATTTTGTCGAGACAGGCAAGAACATGGGGCTTACCTATCTCTTTCCTCTTGTTGCGCTTGAAAAAGACTATGTTTGCTGCCGCCAGACCGCGAACTGCGACAAATTTAAAAGTGACAGGGAGGCTTACCTAAGGCTTTTGAAGGCTCATATCCGCGCCTTTAAGGATTACAAGACAGGGAACAAGCTGCAGCTTGTAAAGGAAATGTCCGGGACTTCAGGCGTAGATGAAAACTGGATATACGATTATCTGTACGACACGGAAAAAACTCAGGGGCGCTCCCACAATCCTGACCCGAATTTCAACGGAAGCCTTGCAGTGTATGAGACGCTGGGACTTAACCGCCCCCTCACCGAGTTTTTCAATATCGATGTGTATGCACAGGCTCTTACTGAAATCAGGAAAGAATTCCCCAAGGATTCCTTCTACAAGGAGATGTGGGATTTCTTCATAAGCCACAACAACAGGTATCCAGATTTCAAGTATAAGTAAAAAGTTCTTCCATAAAAAGACGGCATTTTCCCCAGTGGCAGATGCCGTCTCTGCTTTTAATCCTTCTCCGCTTCCTTCCTATAAAAAAATCCTATCACTCATATTAAAAATTTGTATTAGGCAAGATTCATAAAAAACTATATACCTACTATAACAGTAGGTAGAAAGCCGACTGCCAAAGGCGGTAAAAACTTGTGAGACAAGTTTTTAGACGAGTTTCGGAAAAATCTGTGATTTTTCCGCGAAAAAAAGGAGTTAGACTTTTGGAAAACGAAAAACTTATTGAAATCAAAAATCTTTCGCTTTCTTATGAGTCAGAGAACACGACTTATGAGGCTTTGAAAGATATTAATCTTACGATAAACCGAGGCGAGTTCATTTGTATTGTCGGCTCGTCTGGGTGCGGAAAAAGCACTTTGCTTTCTGTTCTGGAGGGGCTTAATTCTGCCACCAGCGGAAGTGTGAAAATCAACGGAAAGGAAATCCGCGGCGCGGGAGTCGAGCGGGCCGTCGTTTTCCAGAGCTATTCGCTTTTTCCGTGGATGAGCGCGAAGGAAAATGTGGCTTTTGCCGTGTATGAGACGAGCAAAAAAAGAGGTCAGAAAATCTCGAAGAAAAAAGCTTCCGAAATCGCGCTAACATTTTTGAATAAGGTTGATTTGAACGGCTTTGAGAATAAGCTCCCCGGCGAGCTTTCCGGCGGAATGCAACAGCGGGTTGCGATTGCCCGCGCTATGGCCTGCGACCCAGAAATCCTTTTGATGGACGAGCCGTTCGGGGCATTGGACGCAAAAATCCGCGAGAACTTGCAGAATCTTCTATTAAAGATGTGGCGCGAAGATGAGAAGAAAAAGACCGTCGTATTCGTTACCCATGATTTGAACGAGGCGGAACTTTTGGCGGACAGAATCGTTTTTATGATTCCTAAGCAGATTTACGCTGTAATCGAGGACAATCTTCCGCGTCCAAGAAATTATTCCTACATTCAGGAAAGTAGGGAATACAAGGAACTTTACCAAAAGCTTGTCAAATATTTTTACCACGAAACAAATGAGCTTATCGATAGCGAGGGGGCTTCTCTATGAAAAAGTTTATTTCAAAATATGTGCTTAATCTTGCGAACCTCTTTTTCCTGCTCACTTTCTTGTGCTTCATTCTTCCGAGCAAGTATGCGAAAGAAATGCGGGGCGGACTTAAATCTCCGCTCGTGTTCGCGCTCGTGCTTGTGATTATTGAAATTCTTTTTTTATCTCAGCTGAAAAATTCAAAAAAATCGCGCGCTGTTAAGGATGTGACGGCTTCGGTAAATATATTTTTGTTCGTATGGGAGCTTATTGTCTCGCGGTTGAACCTTCTTCCTTTCATTTTCATTCCTGCACCGGAAAATGTTTTCGACATTTTTGTCTCGGACTGGAAGACGATTCTTTTGGGATTCTTAAGCTCAATGGGACTGATTATAGCAGGACTTTTTCTTTCGGTAATTTCATCTGTGATTTTGGGGACGCTCGTCGGCTACAACAAAAGGCTCACGAATGCGGTCTATCCGATTGCAAAAGCCCTTTCTACAGTTCCAGCATTGATTTACACGCCTTACATCGTCCTGATTATGCCTACTTTCAAGCTGGCTTCTCTCACGGTCATTTTCCTGAGTATTTTCTGGGGAAGTTTCATGGGCTCAATCAACAACACTGCCTTCGTCGAAAAGAAAATCATAAACGCGGCGAAAGTCCTGAACCTTTCGACTCCGACGATTCTTTTCAAAATCATCATTCCATTCAATCTGCCAAGGTACATCAACACTCTGCCGATTCATCTTGCGACAAGTCTTATGACGCTTACGGTTGCAGAAATGCTGGGAGCGGACAGTGGAATGGGATATTATGTGCGGGTTTCCCTCAACTATGCCAACTACACCAAGGCGATTGCTGGAATCATCTTCATTGGCTTTGTGGTGACACTTCTGAACATACTGATTCAGGAGGCTAAGAAGCGTCTTGTTAAATGGAACTATTAAATGGCACATCGAAAAGCCCTGTTGGTTTTCCGAAGTTCCATATAAATAATAAATAAATTGCCAGTTTTGGCAGAGGAGAAAAAATATGAAACAGTCAGTTAAAAAATCTTCGTTTTTGGTTGCAGTAAGCATTATTCTAGCCTCTGTATTTTTCGGTTGCAAGGAAAAAAAGGCTGCGGAAGAATATTATTCTTTCAACATCGCGGTAACGGCTAACAAGGTCGTCAATCCCTTGATTCAGATTGCCCAGGAAAAGGGCTATTTCGAGGCCTATAGATTCAAGCCCAATTACACCACGCTTGAAATGATTGGAACTCCGGAAGCTCTTGTGGCTGGAAAGCTTGATGCCGCCTACGAGCAGATTATTCCGCCAATCAGCTACGGAGCGCAGGGGGCGAACCTCACGATTTTTGCAGGAACTCTTTCAGGCGGAATGGAAGTCGTCGCCAGAAAAGCGGATGCGGAATTTTTGCGAAATCCTGAAAACTGGAAGGGAAAGACTATTGGTGTTATCCATCTTTCTACGGCAGAAATGGTCTCAAAGGCGGCTCTCGGAAACAACTATGGCTACAAAGTTGGTGAGGACATAAACTACAGGATTATTGACGGCTACCCGTCAATCTCTTCGGCTGTGGCAAAAGGAACTTTGGATATCGGGCTGATTACTTCCGAATACCTTGAGGCTGCCCGCTCAATCGGTCTTGAGCATCTTTTCCACCTTACGCATATGCAGAAAGATTATGTGTGCTGCCGTCAGTACGCTTATGGTCCTTCTTTTGCAAAAAACAAGGACGCTTACAAGGCTTACCTTAAAGGTCAGATTCGGGCATACAAAGATTATATTACGAATCCAGAAGAATCTGTAAAAAGCCTTGCCCGGCTCACGGGGGAGGACATCGACTACATTACCCGCTATATCTACAACAAGGATACAAACGGAGACCGCTCATACAATCCTGACCCCAACTATAACGGCGTGCTTTCGATTTATGAGATTCTGTCCGACTGGAACTACATTGAAACCAATGCCAAATTGCAGGAATTCTTTGACATCGACCTTTACGCAAGCGCGCTGAAAGAAATCATTCAGGAATTCCCGAAAGACACTTTCTTCAGGGACATGTGGAAATATTTCCTTGAAAACAACAACAAATTCCCGGGCTTTGATTACAAAGAAATCTAGCCTGACTTAAAAACTTGGAGGTACTAAAATGGCAATTGACATTAAAAAATCAGAAGTCGAGACACGCGACAACCGTCTCGGCGCGGTGCTTGCCTTTCACGGAAAGGCGAGCAAATTGCAAAAAGATTCCAGCAAACGAGCCGTAAAGGAAGACGAGCGAATCTACTCACAGTGCAGCGACTGTTCACAGGGCTGTGCGGAAGTCCTTTCATACATGATTCGTGACGCGGCAATCGTCGTTCACTCTCCCCTGGGCTGCCTTTCGCCTGTCTCAATCTACGAGCGCGTAGAGGCTTCAAGCAAAGTCCGCGGAATCGAGGCACCGAAAATTCAGGTCATTTCCACAAACATCGGAATAGACTCAACGGTCTACGGCGGAGTCAAAATCCTTCGTGAGGCAATTCTTGAGGCTCACAGGCGTTTCAATCCGAAGGCAATTTTGATTCATTCTTCCTGCGCTGCGGGAATCATCGGCGACGACATTGAAAGCGTCGTTGACGAGCTTGAGGAAGAACTTGGAATCCCACTGGTGCCGATTTACTGCGAGGGCTTTAAGTCAAAGACATGGACAAGCGGCTTTGACGCGGTTTTCCACGGAGTCCTGCGTAAAATCGTAAAGAAGCCGAGCAAAAAACAGGAAGATCTGGTCAACATCATCAACTTTGCAGGTCAGGACGCTTACTCAGCCCTGTTCAAGAGAATCAACCTGCGTCCGAACCTCATCGTTCCGAACTCAAGCGTGGAGCAGCTTTCAATAATGTCTGAGGCTGCCTGCACAATTTCAATCTGTGAGTCACTGGGAACTTACGGAGCGGCGGCCCTTGAGCAGAATTACGGTGTTCCCCAGCTCAAAGTCTCTTCACCTTATGGAATCGAATGGACTGACCGCTGGTTCCGCGAGCTTGCAAAACTTACAAACCGTACTGAACTTGCAGAAAAACTCATCAAAGAAGAAAACGAGCGAATCAAGCCGATTATTGAAGGCTACCGAAAAGTCCTTGCGGGAAAAAGAGCATACGTTTATTCAGGCGACTCTTTTGCCCACTACCTTACGAACATGGTTCGCGAATACGGAATGGAAGTCGTTGGCGTTACGACCCTGCACCACGACCAGACCACGGACACAAAAAGCCCTGAACTTGACACACTCAACGAAATGATAAAATACACGGGCGATGTCGAGCGTTTCTCGGTCTGTAACAAGCAGCCTTTCATCATGTACAAAATCTTCAAGGAATTGAAGCCGGACATTCTGATTACACGGCACGACTCAATCGCAACAATCGGAACAAAGCTTGGAATCCCTTCAATCCGTGCAAACGACATAAACGTTTTGAGCTGCTACGACGGCTCTGTAAACCTGGGAGCAAGAATCATCGACGCCTTGAACTCGAACAAATTCTTCAAGACGATTTCAGAGCATGTGAAGTTCCCTTACAGTTCATGGTGGATTAACCAGAACGACCCATTCTATTTTGACAAAAAGGCGGAATCAAAATGAGCAAATTAATTGAACAACCAAGATTTTCTTGTGCCCTTGCGGCCCAGACTACAGTCCTCGCTATTCCACGGGCATTGCCAATCGTCCACGCAGGCCCCGGATGTGCCTCAAAAACATTTTTGACTCTTTCCCAGTGTGCGGGAAACCAGGGTGAAGGTTTTGGCGGCGGCGGACAGATTTCAAGCACCAACACAGGCACTAAGGAAGTCGTTTTTGGCGGCGAAAACAAGCTGCGCACTCTTACGGAAAATGCCTTCAAGGTTCTGGATGCGGATTTGTTTGTCCTTCTTTCGGGCTGTACTTCGGGAATCATCGGCGACGACATCGTTTCGATTGCGAACGAATTCCGTGAGGAAGGAAAGCCTGTCGTGGGAGCGGAGACTTCGGGCTTCACCGGCAACAATTATCAGGGACACGAGCTTGTGGTCAATTCGATTATCGAGCAGTTTGTTGGTGATGTGACTCCAAAAGTTCAGAAAGGACTGGTGAACGTCTTTTCTGTCGTTCCAAATCAGGATCCTTTCTGGCGGGGCGACCTTGAGGAAATCAAGCGGATTCTGACTTCAATCGGCCTTAATGTGAATATTCTCTTTGGCTATGAGAGCGCGGGTGTTTTTGAGTGGCAGAACATCCCCAACGCAGAATTCAACATCCTTCTTTCACCTTGGGTAGGACTCAAAACCGTGGAGCTCTTGAAGAAAAAATACGGAACTCCATTCTTCCACTTCCCATATCTTCCTGTGGGCGGAAAGGCGACAAGCCTCTTCCTCAAAAAACTTACGGCCTTCGCAAACCTTGACCTTGAAAAAGTTACGGCGGTAATCAAAAAGGAAGAAGAAAAATTCTACAGCTACATCGTGGGCCTTGCTGACTTCATGTCGGATTTCAGGAGCAATATCCCGAATGATTTGTATCTCGTTGCTGATTCTGAATATGCAATCGGCGTCTCAGACTATCTTGTGAACGAGCTTGGTCTTCAGCCAAAGGGAATTTTCATCACCGACGAGCCTCCCACGGATGCAATCAAGGAAAAAATCCTTGGGACAATCGAAACTCTGGGCAAGGAAATCAAGGATGTTGTTTACTTTGAAAGTGACGGCGGAAAAATCCAGCAGAAACTTTTCGAGCTGATTGGTTCTTCAAAAAGAGCCGTAATTTTCGGAAGCACCTGGGAAAAAATCGTTGCCCAAAAGAACAACAATATGCTCATTCACCTGAGCATGCCGATTGTGGACGACGTAATCCTGAACAAAACTTTCACAGGTTACACGGGCGGCTTAAAACTCACCGAAGAAATCTATTCGGGTATCTTCAAGCACGGAACAATCGACAAGAACGTTCAGGTTCTCTAGCCCAAGAATTTACGGAGGATTTATGGCATATAAAATTGCAATCGGAACTTCTGACAAAAAGAGCGTGAACCTTCACTTCGGCGAAATTGAATCAGTTTCAGTTTACGAGGTGAACGAAGATGACGGAAACTATTCTTTTCTGGAAGAGCGGAAAATAACCCGCGACCCAGAAAAAGAAGAGTGCGAGAGCGGCTGCTCCTGCGGAAGCAACTTTGCGGTAAAAGTCGGCCAGACTGTAAGCGACTGCACCTATTTTCTTGTGGCAAAAATCGGTCCAAAACCTCACCGCCTGCTTCAGGAAAACAAGGTTAACTGTCTCGAAGCCCCCTTTGAGATAGAAGAAGCCGTTTCCAAGCTGAACGCATATTTTGTCTCACATAAAAAAAGGGAAAGCCACGTGTTCTAATCCGCAGTGCGAGAAAAAGTAATCGAATGCTCTTGACAAACATACCGTCGGTATCTATCTTAAATATAGATACCGACGGTATGTTTGATAGTTATGGCAAGAAACAAATATCCTGAAAAAACTGAAAAATTGATTATTTCTGTGGCCACAAAGTTATTTTTGGAAAAAGGCTACGAAAATACCTCTCTCAATGACATTGTCAAAAATCTTGGGGGGCTGACAAAAGGCGCAATTTACAGCCATTTCAAATCCAAAGAAGAGATTTATCAGGCTGTAGTTTATGAATTGTCAGCTTCTTCTGATGATGCAATCGAAGAGATCATAAAATCAGATGAACTTAATGGACGCCAAAAAATTGTGCTTGTCCTAAAAAAATCTCTTGAAGCTGCTATTGAAAATCATAAGTCAGGTGGACGAGTTGATTACGCAAAAAATCCCAAGATGCTCTATTCGCTTTTGCTTGAATTGAAAGACGAAATCGCACCTTTGTTTATCCTTCCAATTATTGAAGAGGGGATTGCAGATGGTTCAATCATAACGGAATATCCAAAGGAACTTTCGGAGCTGTTGGCTTTTGTCGTGAACTTTTGGATTAATCCCCTTGTGTTTGAATCTTTGCCAAACGAGATTGTGAAAAAGTGCAAATTGTTTTCATCTATGCTTGCTCCATTTAATCTGGACATTTTGGATGATGAACTGATAGATAAACTGAAAGAACTGAACTAGTGGAGGCATTTTATGGAAAATCAGCCGGTTCAAATCAAAAAATCCAAAAAGGAAATCATTCGAATTATCAGCATTCTCATTGTTGTAACTACAATTGTAAAATACATCGAGTTTTTATTTATCCGCACCGATCAGACTATAATCGCCGACAACGTAATCACAAAAATTTTCTGCATAATCGCGACTCTTCTTGCGATGAAAATCTGTGGGCTTAAACTTTCTGATGTTGGATTGAAAAACAAGAATACTTTCAAATACATCGCTTGCGGTCTGGGACTTGGCATTTTTACCTTTGCAATTTCCTATGGTCTTGAAATGCTAGTTCTTGCGGCGCAGGGAAAAGAGCCCCGTTTGTCTGCATTCATTACAAACTTTGGGCTTTCTGGTGCAACTTCAGAATTCAGTCTTTCGATTCAGGCTCTGATTATCTGTGTGATTGTGAACATCATAAATGTTTTGGCCGAGGAAGGAATGTTCCGTGGATTTATTCTCAAATCTGTTACCGAACACTGGGGATTTAAAACTGGGAATCATGTTCAGGCTTTTCTTTTTGGAATCTGGCATATTGTAATGTGCGTGCTGGGTGTTTATGACGGGCAGATGTCGGTCGTGCAGGCAATTGTTTTTGCAATCGGTTATATTGTGCTCGCCGGCATACTTGCAATTGAATGGGGAACCTGTGTGAATATGACCGGCGTTCTTTGGGTTGGACTTTCTGAACATTTCTTCAATAATTTTATAGGGAACTTTTTGCATGTTGTAAGCACAAGCGGAACAGATGAATTCCAGATTATCAGAATTGTGATTTCAAACTTCCTTTCTCTTGGAATCGTTCTTCTTGTTAGTAAGAGGAAATCTAGTGCTGAAAAAGCGTTGCAACAGCATAAGTGATTGTCATATCGTACTGTGTATGTGGTGTCTCTATCTGCCCTCTGCCCAAAAGAACAGTCTTGCAATAACTGTATTTTTACATCATACTCTCAGCGGGAGAAGAAAATCCCGCTATTCTATTTTTTGGAGGTGTTAGGCTTTATGCCTGATGGATCGAGTCATTTATTAGTTTCTTTGGTTATTCTGGTGCTGTGTTCCGGATTTTTTTCGGCGACAGAAACAGCATATTCCTGCGTTTCAAAAATAAAATTAAAAACATTGAGTGCAAACGGCAACAAACGCGCCGGAAAAGTTCTTGAATTTGCCGAAAGAAAGTTCGACAGGCTTTTGAGCACGATACTTATCGGAAACAACATCGTAAACATTTCGGCTTCGGCAATCGCTACGATTTTCTTTGCAAAACTTCTTTCACACACGCATATCGACTCCACGGTTATTTCCACCGCTGTAATGACCGTAGCCGTGCTGATTTTCGGCGAAATTACGCCAAAATACATAGCAAAAGCGTATCCCGAAAAGCTTTCCCTGCTTTTTTATCCCGCAATAAAATTAATCTATCTTGTTTTAATTCCGCTCAACGTTATTTTTATCGGCTGGAAAAATCTTCTCTCAAAAATCTTTACGCTTGACCGGGAAGAAGTCATAACGGAAGACGAAATTATGACTTTCGTGGAAGAAGCGGAGGACGACGGAACGCTAAAAAAAGACGAAACCCGGCTCATTCAGTCCGTCATTGATTTTGACGACCGTGAAGCAGGCGATGTTCTGACTCCTCGCGTAAAAATTACAGCCGTCAGGGAAGATGCTGATTTTGAGCAGGTGCGGAAAGCCTTTACGGAATCGGGCTTTACCCGCCTGCCGATTTACAGTGAATCCCTCGACCAGATTACCGGCATTATTAATCTGAAAGATTTTTGCAGCAAGTCAAACTTCACGAGTGCAAAAGAAATCGCACAAAAGCCATTTTTTATCAGCGGACATTCAAAGCTTTCAAAGCTACTGAAGATTTTCCAAAAAGAGCATGTACATATAGCGGTCGTTCTGGATGAATACGGAGGCACTCTCGGAATCATTACGCTGGAGGACATTCTTGAAGAGCTGGTAGGCGAAATCTGGGACGAAAACGACACCGAATTGTCAGAAGCCAAAAAGTGTGAGGACGGCTCCTTTATTTTTTCGGGCAACATCGCGCTTGACAAAATGTTTTCGCTTATCGGGCTAGAAAGCGAAAGTATCGAACACAAAGCGAACACCCTTTCCGGCTGGATTATGGAAAAAGCGGGCGAAATCCCCGTAACAGGAAAAAAAATCGCTGTGGAAGGAATAAGCCTTGAAGTGCTTGGTGCCGACGAAAAGCTGATTTCAAAAGTGCGGGTAAGATATGAAAAGGTGGACAAAAACGAGGACAAAAACGCGCGGTAAGAGACAAGCAACGCATGTCGAAAAACGAGCGTGAAAAGGCGCAGGGAGATAAGGGTGACTGGAAGTAAGGCGACACCGGCTCAGACCGGAAGTATCCATGTGCCAGGCGGGAAAGATTGATTTTTTGTCGACGAACTCCGGGATTTTGTCGCTTTCTGCCTTCATGTTCACAACCCAGACTTCTTCTTCGCCTGTGAGTCCTATCTGGCGGTATTTTACTTTCATCACAAGCGCGAACCATTTCTGGTTTGAACAGCGGAAAACACAGTAGTCGGGGGTGTCCGGCCATGGAAAGTCTGGTGCGGCGGAAAAGCGGGAGGAAAGCCAGCCGAGATATTCGTCTTTTAGGTCATGCGCTTCAAAGCAGGATGACTTGATTCTGTCAACAAGTTTCTGGACTTCTTCTCGGAGAGAGGCGACAAACGCTCCGTGCGCCATGTTCATGTCAAAAAGTGCGTATTTTTCGCTGGTGGCTGAATCAAAAAGCTGGACTGTCAGATTCTTGGAAGTAGGGGAGAGGAAAAAATCTGCATAAAAGTCTCCGTTTGAGACTGGCAGCCGCAGAAAATAGCCTGAATCATCGCTTTTGGAAAAACCAGCGTCTTTCAGTGAGTTAATTTTAATTTTTGCCGAGCGAAAGATGTAGCTGTAATCCATAGGGGGAGCTTTGGGAATGTGCTATCAGGTGCGGCTACAATTACTGCCCGATTTTAAAATTCAACTTCTTTTGGGGCAGCAGTAAAACTGCAGAAAGTTGCTTTAGCGTTTTTGAAATACAAGACTTCGGTGTTATCATCGTCAGCCGAATACATTGATTTTAACTCCGGGTAGTGTTCCAGCATGTCAGCCTTTGCTTCCCGTCGTTCGTCACGGACAAGCTCGCCAGCCAGTCGAAGCCATGAGCCTGTGTTTCCGTTAAAGCAGCACAGTTCCACCTTAGGATTTTTCTGAATCTGCTTAGAGACATTTTTAGATTTTCCAGTCTGAATGTAAAGTTTTCCATCAAATATGTTGACGGTTCCAAAGGGTCTGACTCGCGGCTGACCGTCCTCAAGTGTAGCAAGAAAATATGTTCCGCAAGCTTTGATGAATTCGTAAACTTCGTTCATGATGATTCTCCTATTAAAGTAGTGGTTTATTATAGAATGAAATTTGAATTTTCACAATCTGCTTTTTCACCGTGGACGATGAGGACAGCCGAGCGGATTTTATTGGAGTATGTCAGAAGGCTGGTGTTCATAAGACTTGTTGATGCGGTGCTTACCCAGCCCATGTTTGAGTTGAGTGAGCGTGGGTGATAGCCACGGTCGGTCTTGTAGTAGTCCCAGTACTGGCTTAAGAATGTCCTTCTTTCGGGCACTGCTCTGGAAGTCCGCCTACGGTGGGGAGTGAGAATTGTTTTTGCATTTATAAAGTGCATACTGTAATTATAGCATGAAAATATGACAAGTAGGTGTTATATTTTATTATTATGGGAGAAACAGATTTGCTGTTGACAACGGTTACCGAGTGATAGCAATATAGTTACCGATTGGTAACCTTGCGATATGGATAGAAAATCAGAAATAATTAAAGCAACATTGGAACTCGCATCTGAATATGGGCTGTCAGCAGTTTCTATGAATCAGATTGCAGAAAAACTGGGAATTTCAAAACCTGCTTTGTATAAGCATTTTAGGTCGCGTGAAGAAATCATAAAAACAATGTATTCATTTTTGCGCCAACAGGCAAAACAAAATATTGTAGGCGGGAAAATGAACTGGGGTATGCTTTCTGATAAAATCCCGCTGGAAAAAATTCTTACGCAGATGGTAGATGCTTATAGAAGTATTTGTACAAATCCTGATATGTTTCGCTTCTATAAAATCATAATGTCTCAAAGAGTAATAGATACTGCCGCAACTGAAATCATGGTGATGGAAACTAAAGCGATGGTAGATGCAACAAAGAAATTGTTTTATGCGCTGCAGGTAAAACATATTGCAGATTTTCCTGCTACAGATTCGCCTTCACGCTTGATAGCATCTGAGCTTACAAAAATCCACGGGATTTTTTCTTGTGTAGCATGTACATTAATCTGCATTTCCGCAAAAGAATTGTGGAAGGAAGCTTCTGAAAAAATACTTCGTTTGGGAATATATCTTTTTGTAACAATGCACTGGATTTCAGCAATCGGCTACAGTCTTTTTCCTTTGACAGGAAGCGGATATGACTGGAAGCTTTCAGTCTTTTGTATATGTATATGTGATTACAGTTCTTGTAGTGCTCCTTTCAATTGTATCTTTGATTTTGATTGCAGATGGTGTTTGCCCCGCTGAAAGTATAGTGGACAAAATCAACTGTTTGGAAATTCCAAATAGTTCCGACCCTTCTGGTTAAAATAAGAAAAAATCATAAAAATCATTTTTATGATTTTAAATTCAATTGCAAAAGAATTTGACTTTAAATTCAATTTTGCTTATATTATATTCATAAATACATATGAGGTGAATTTTATGTCAAATTTTGATAAAACTTTACTTGGAAAAAATATCAAGTTTTTAGCGACTCAAAAAGGAATAAAGGTTGGCGATATAGAAACTGAAGCCGGTGTAAGTGCTGGATATTTATCACGTCTTGCAAATGAAGATAATAAAAACAATTTTCCGATTATGGATTTAATCTTCTTGATTTCAAATAAACTTGATGTATCTGTAAATACACTTCTTTCTGTTGATTTATCAAATTTGACACCAAATGAAATTCTGCTTTCGCAGTTTTTCGATAAACTAAGTAAAGATACACAGAATAACAAGCTTGTATGGGAATTGGAATCTAAAGCAAAAATGGATGAATGTAAACAGCAGGGTAATCACCCATTATTCTACGCCTATGAACCAAGAGATCCGAATACAGAATTTTATTATCATTCAACATATGATTCTAACGCCATAATTGGAGGGGATTGTTATAAAGTAATAGTTGGTAACAAATGGCTTTATTTGATGTGTGTTAATAAACCTGATGATATTCTTGATGGTTATGAATTATATTTTATCTCATCAAATTACCAAGGTTATCCAAATATTGAGCAAATATGTAAAGCTTATTCAGAATCTGATTTGTATAATCAGATAGTTGATTTACGAAATCAGGCAGCTGAATCAAGCAGACATGTAAAATTGTCAGATTCTGTCCGCGATACAATAAACTTCTATCTGTCACAACCAGATGAAAATGTTGATGATATCGAATTCTAACAAAAGGAGGTGGGAGAAAATATGAAAACAGAAAAAAAATGCCACTGAAAATACTGCAATATTCTCAGTGGCGCTACTCGATTTAGGTTGTACTAAACGGAGCATTTGATTTGTTCGTTGCAAATCCTCCATATAGTACAGCCTTTTAACAGAAATTTCAATTCTCGCAAAAGGAGGTAAAGTACTATGCGGAAAATACCAATTAATGTTTATGATATAGCCTCGTGGCTTTATCATGAATTATCACAAAATGACATTCAGTTTAATTACGAAGGCTACCCTGTCTTTAAACCTGAATTTATACTCTGGCAAAAACCAAAATACATTCTTCCCTTTAATCATAGAAACGCAGCTCCTGTAAAATCAGAAACAGCTTTGTGTTTTTATATGAATGACAAACTTCTCTATAAAAGACTTTCCAATCTTAAAAATGATTTGAGTTTGTTTTCCGGATATCTTGGAATCTGTGGATTTGACTTAAGTCCCAGGATGGGCTGGGATGAGGATTTACAGAAATTCAACATTCTTTTAAGCCAAATGGCAACAATCTGGCTTGCTCTTCATGGAATCCGAATTATTCCTAATTTCAGAACAGGAAGCTTCACAACTTTTTCATCATTAAATGCCTACTATAAGAACATGCCTGTTGCAATAGGAGCCTTGGGATGCTGGAAAAAGAAATTATCATTAAATGATTTGCTTTATTTCAAATTGAAGATTTTTCAGTGTAATCCACAATTCATCTTAATTTATGGAATGATAGAAGATGAACTTATTGAAATGATTGAAGAATCAGGAATTGAATATCAAGTCTATCCTGATTTCCGTTCAACTTGCAGACGCAGGGAGGTGCAAAATGTCAGATGCTAAAACGGAATATAGAACTAATGTCTGGGCGCAAAAGCAAAATGCCTTTTTTAATTCAGAACTTGCCAGAAAGATAACAAAAGGGATGGAGCGCTCTTCAAAGTATAAGAATCATTGGCAATCTGTAAATCTAAATGATTTTGTAGAAAAATTTACGCCAGATCCTATAATAAGTGTAGATAAAGGGAAACTTACTTTTACAAGTAAAAATGGTAAAATGGCAATAATTACTGACTTAGGTGGTACTTATTGTAGGCTAGCGGATATGACTGGAAGTAAACCTTTATATCTAGATATAAATGGTAAAGACCCCAGAAATTATACCGACTCAAAAGGTAAACAGCATGGTCGTAGCAAATCAGACCGACAGGAAATCACTCATTTCAGAATTCAAAAATGGCATGAAATGACAAAATATCTTCCTGCTGTAATTAAATAAGAGAGGTGTAAAAATGGAAAACAAAGAAATTTTTGATAATCACAAATGTAACTGTATCGCCTTCTTAAATCAAAAAGGTATTCAGGAAATGGAAGAATACCAGTTTGATGAATACACAGAAAATATGTTTGTAGAGACTCTCACATATAAAGAAACAGAGTCAATTTATATGGACATCTTTAATAAATTCAATGAAAAGTTTGATTTGTTAATCGACTTTTTTGAAGAAGAAGATTTGCCTGCTGAGAAATTATCTGAGGCTGAAAAGATAACTTCCGACTTCTTAAAAACTAATATTACAGACGAACAAAAATTTGCTGCCGAAAAAGTATTAGGTGTTATTCAAAAAGCTATCGAATGTGGTACATATGTTTGTTTTGAGTTCTAACCAATATGCAGAAAGAATATTATTGTCGTCAAAAATTTTTATTTGATGTCTCTTGTGATGAAATCAATCTTGAAGAGTATTACGCTCAAAAGCCTGATTTTTTACAGAACTATACTGAACAAATAAATCTTTTTGACGATGAAATTATTCTCCGCTCAATTGATATTTCTGAATTAGATACAAATATAGATACGCTTTCTGATTTTGAGAGTTTAATTTCTCAGATGAAGCATGTTCAAACCATTTATATTATTAATTCCCGTTCGAAAATTCTAAATCCAATTATTGACTCAATACAAACAAAATCATTAAAGGCTTACATTTTCTTGTTTGAACAACATGGAAAAATCTGTAAGATTATTTAATTCTAAGTTTGTTAGGTAAACATATTTTGTAATACGAAATTGTTAAGTTAGCATTTTGGATGTATAATTAACTATTCAGGAGTTTTTATTATATGTCCGCCGATTACAACGAAGAAGCCTATGAAAATGCTCTGATTGAGTTGTTCCTGAATATGGGATGGGAGTATGTTTACGGCCCGGAAGTTGACCGCGACTGGCATTCTCCGCTTTATGATTCTGTTCTTGAAGATTCTATCAGGCGTCTTAATCCGAAGACGGCACCTGCTGCAATTGACGAGGCGCTTCTTAAACTCCGACACTTTGAAAACGCCGAACTAAAAAAGGAAAAAAAAGCAAATTATAAATCTTGTAGAAAAAGAACTCGGCGACCAGTTGAGTTATGTGCGGTCTGGGGAGGAAGTAGTTGTCGAATAAATCCTTTCAGCGGTGTCCAAAAATTGCGATACCGCTGAATCTTTTGCCTCCAGAGATTCTTTTCTGAAGTAGATTCCAAGTTTACAAATGGCAGGCAGTGGAAATCCATATATCCGATACGAAGGGAACTTTTGCTTTTAGAATGGAAAGAAGCAATCCAGTCCTTTGCATGATAATAGGAATTGAGGATAGAGTTCGCTTCCGGCAGAAACTAGCGGCCAACATCGGTAAGAGAAACAGAGCGGGTAGTGCGGATAAAGAGTTTTGTGGGTTGTGTTCATGGACAATTCCTTTTTTAGGTGCAAATATATTCCGAATTATTATCAATCAAAATAATACTAAAAAAGAAGAGGATTTTATAGAGGGGCGTTACCGCCTGCTTGCAGCAGGCGGTCGGGCTTTTCGCCATTCCGCTATCGCTCCAGCCGCTTCCTTCGCTTCGCTCAGTCCAGTGGCCGCCTGCGGCGTGGCTACAATCCCTAACGCGGGGGCAGTAGGAGGAAGAACTGCTATTTTTGGTCGGTGAACACTTATTTTTACTGCTTGACCGACCGATATAGCGGGATTATAATTGTTTTATGGTCGGTAGAAAGCAAG
>JAFSJW010000088.1 GCA_017449265.1 Treponema sp. | reverse complement strand
GGCTGCCGAAGACGATTTCACCCGAATCATAGAGCAGAAAGTCGCCCGCGCCAAGAAAAACGCCGGATGGAGGAAGTACTATATGACATGGGATCAGGAAATCAAGCACCAGCGGCATATGGCGTTTGACGAGGGCAAGGCGGAAGGACTGAGCGAAGGCGCGCGGCAGAATGCGGTTGAGAATGCAAAGAATGCAATTTTGCAGGGGTTGAATGACGAATTGATTTCAAAAATCACAGGGCTTTCTATGGAAGAAGTCGCAAACTTGCGGAACTCGCTCTGCGCGGAGACCCTTTCTGTATAGCTCGGGCTTATTCGGGGCTGCCCCTCAGATTGATTCTAAAGCTCAGAACGGATTGCCATTTCGGGCTGAGTCGCGGCTCCGATGCAAAAATTCTGACACAAAGACGATTTTGTGATAAAATGCAAATGTATTCTGTCATTAAGGGAGTATTCCATGAAAAAATCATCTTGCATTTGTAAAGCTCTAATTGCGATTTTCGTTTCTTCTGTGTGTTGTGCGGCTCCCGCAAAGCTCACGGTGAAAGGCGGTTCTTCTGTTACAACGAACGGTTGGGCGGATCAAGGAAATATGGCGTATGCGAGGGGGAATGTTATTGTCATAGACGATGATTTGTACAAGACTCCCACCGAAAAGCGCGTTGCGTTTACAAATGCTATTGCGTCTGGATCTGTGAAATCTGGCGAACTGAGCGATACGGCAGCCATCATCGTGCTCAGCGGTACTGTTAATTTGAGCGATGGAAAAGTGAGCGACACTGACCACAGTTATTTTGATGAATTTGACCCCGAGACCCATATGCGGCTTCACAAGGATTTCATGTATGACATTGGCTCGAACAAGACAATCATAGGTGTCAAAAATGCGCGTGTTGCCTACGGCGGATTACGGATAAAGGCATTTGTTGGTCAGGAAAAGAAGAATATCATTATTCAGAATGTTTCTTTCTGGGATGCACACGGCTCAACAGAATATGACACAAGCATTCCTGAATACGCCTCAAAGAAAGCAAGCGCGGATCAGCTTGTCATTGAGGGCGTAGAGGATAAGACCACGAAGGCGAGCTATCTTTCAATCCCAGAGAATATTTGGATTGACCACTGTTCTTTCTCCGACGGCGTGTGCGTTGACCTTGACCGAAACTACAACCACGATGGTGCGTTGGATATCAAGTGCGCCAAGAACGTGACGATTTCATACTGCGAGTTCACGAACCACGACAAGGTGACGCTTTCCGGCTCAAGCGACAAGTTCACTGACCCGAACGAGCGCGAAGTAACCTTCCATCACAATTACTACCACGGATGCGTTCAGCGTATGCCGAGGACGCGTGGTGGTTATTTCCATATGTACAATAATGTTTACGAGGACATCGGAACAGAGAAAAATTCTGGCGCGAGCTTTGGCCCTGGAAAAGGCGCGCAGTTCATTGTGGAGAATAATTTTTTTGGTGCGCACAAGGGGGCAATTTTGAGTGCGAACGACAATTCCGCAAGCGACGAGCCGTCGTTCTACAAAATTTTTTCCAAAGGAAACACGCCTGAGCTGAGTGCGGAAAACTCAAACGGCTTGGAAGGACACGAAGTTTCCGAAAAGCCGTGGAGCATCCCGTACAAGTACAAGCTGCTTCCGGCTCAGAAAATGAGGTCGCAGGTAGTGAAAGAAGCCGGAGCTAAAATCCAGAAAGTCGTTGTCAACGGCGTTAAATACTAGAAGTGCTGATTAACAGTCGAAAACAAAAAATCAACATATACTAGCGGCGGAGTTTCAGCCAGTTCGATTTCAGCTGCGGACGAGCTTGCAAAATGGAAGCGGCTTTTGGACACTGGTACCATAACACAGACAGAATTTGATGCAAAGAAAAAGCAGCTTTTGGGATTATAAGCTCCACTTTGCAAAATCTTGCGGGACGCATTCGAGCAGGTAGTTAGTTCTGAGTGTACGACTCAGAGCTAACTTTGGCGAAATTGGGTGCGTTCCAGGCTCAATGCGATACAAAAAATGTGCAGTGCGCTGAAAGCCATTCCAAACGCTATTTTCGCAAGATGAATTCTACGCGCCTGTTCTTCCAGCGGTTTTCTTTGTCGCTCGGACTTACGAGCATGTATTTACTTCCGTTACCCACATAACTCAACCGCGCGGGGCTTATTCCCTCCTGAATGAGCCAGTTCATTACGAATCGCGCACGCTCGCCGGAAAGTTGCACGACCTCTTCCTCTTCCTTTTTGGTGCCAGTCAGGTTACTTGCGTTTCCTTCAATCGTAACCTTGTAATCTTGGAACTTTGTTAAAATCTCCACGATTCGCGACAAAATGCGGATATTGTTCTCAATCGTGCGCTGGTCAAGACCGCGTGAAACCTTGTTCCAGTCGGGCATTGCTTTGACTTCCTCATCGCTCTTGAAGTCCGCAGCGTCTCCGCGGAAGATGATAGAAGGAACTTGCATCTTGAGCTTGCTTCCTTCTTTTATTACGAGAACATCAATCTGGACGAATCCTTTTGTGGTGTTTGTGACGCCGTTGTTGTCAGTGACCGTGTAGACAAACGGATAGTCAGTTGCGGACTGAACGAGTTCGCCCTTTGAGCTTTTTCCGTTCCACACGATTTTGTCAGGGAAGTCGGATTTGCCAGAAATAGTCCAGAATGGGCGCACGCTTTCAGGATTGTTCACTACGAATGACCAGTTTTTTATTCCTGCTTTGCTTGATGCGCCCAGCTCAATCGTCATCTCGTCAAACTCGCCGTCTCCGTCCGGACTGAAATACTGCGGCGAAATCTTGAGGGACAGGGAAGGAAGCTCCGGGTTCTTGCTGTTTGTGACAATCTCAAGTTGTGCCTGAACTTCTTCCTTTTTCTCCTCAACGATATTTTCTTCCTCAGGTTTAGGCGGAACATATTTTTTCAGAATGATTGGAGGAACTTGCTCAGGATAAAAATCGCTCAAGTTCATCACTACGCTCTGAAGAACGAGGTTGTCAGGATTTTTGTCAAGGAAAGAGGGCAGGTATGCCTTTCCGAAATAAGGAATCTCTCCATCGGAGCGGAACTGGAACAAAGTCTGACCTTTTACTTCCGTCTGAATGACGCGGCCGTTGTCGTGGACTCGTTCTCCGTTGGCCACATAATCGTTTCCTGTGAATTTGAAAATAGTTCCGTCGGCGGAAATCCAGTTTTCGGTTTTTGTGAGGGCCTCAAAACATTCGTTCATCTTTTTTTCTGATTTCTTCAATTCCTGGGTGTATTTTTTGTACCGTCCGTCCCACAAGTTTCCTTCGCTGATAAGCATACGAACATCGTCCTGAATCTTTATCTGAATTTCATCAAGACCGATAAGCGAGATGTCGAACTGACGCTGCAAGTTCTCTATTGATTTGTTGACGGAAGAAAAATAGATTCCGTTGCGCCTTACATTTGATGTGAGCCATGAATAAATTTCCTCACTGTCACCGAGCTGGAAGATTATTTCAGAATTCTCATAGTCAAAATACAAATAACGCATTTCGCCGTTGTTTTCGGTTTTGTACCAAAGCCCGTCAAGAAAATTCGCAAAGCTCGATACAGTTCCGTCCTGAATTTTTGCCAGCTCTTTTGCGGCGATTTTGTTGCCCGCCACCCGTATTGTCCGTGAGGCAACATATTTTTTTTCAGATTCATTCCACTCGTACAAAGTCTGGATTTGGTCAAGGCTTCCGTTCTCGGATGAATAAACCCATACCGGAAAACTTTCGCCTTTCTCTCCGTTCAGCTCGTATCCTTCGCTCCGTTGGCTTTGCTGTATGAAAATCGTACCTTCGGCAGAAAAATCGCCGAGGACATCGGTTTTTATTTTGCTGTTTTTGTCCCTGTAAACGGACAGAATTTTCATAATCATTTTGCCTTCGTCGTTCAGCCCTTGGTATACGAGCGAATTCTTGTGCTTTCCGAGTACATCAAGCGATGTGGCAGCGAAAGTTCTGGATTGTGATATTTCAGTCAGAAACGAAGCTTCACGCTGATATTTTGTTGTCTGAGGATTGTATGTAGCCGCAATTGCAATGATGGCTGGGCTTGCGATGCTTTTTACGAACACAATCTGGTCATCGCTTCCGTCTGAGTCTATATCTAGCTCTACGGTTGAAACTAGAATTTCGTCCGCGTTCAGATTGATGAAAGCCACGGATTCCCGCGCTTCAAAAAAATCATCTGAGTTTACAAGAGAGCCGTCAGATTCACCTTCCATAATCGGAATTACGACATTTGACGAAAAATCTCCCTCATTGTCGCTGAAAAGGTTCTTGCTGAAAATAAAGTAAGCGAGTACTGCCGCAATAATCAAAAATACGAATGGAATTAACTTTCTCATATATGAAAATGAAGTTTAATTGAAAAAAAAATCATTCACAACTATAAATTGTTCGTGATTAATTTTGCGATTAACATTGCGAAAACGATTTTTTCTTTTGCGAATGTTCGCGCAGGTTTGTATATGTCGTAGCAAATAAGCGACTTGAGCCGCTCGTATTTGTCCTTGACCTGAATTTCAAGCGTTGATGCTATATTATGCTTCAGGTAAAGCTCATACCGGCGTTTATCCAGCGTGTCGAATACATTCGTGTTGTCAAGGTGCAGGAAACCGCACTCATTGAAGAATTTAAAATACTTGTCGTCGAAATATTCGTGCCTGTAGTCGATTTCGTCTTTTCCGATGATGAAAATGGGATTCAGGTCTTTGTCATACACTGAGATTTTCATTACATCCACATATTCCAGAGTTTTTTTGAGAATTAGCATCATGTTCTCGGGCGTGTTTTTCTCTTCAAACAGCTTTAGGATTTCAATCTCTTTTGTCGCGCTGTCAAGATAGAACTGACCTGAAATCATTTCGTTCAGATTTTTTTCATTCTTGACTATAACTTTGTCGTGAATTTCGGGCTTGTATATTACATAGCAGTTTCTGCCTTTGTTTTTTGCGATGTAAAGGCATTTGTCTGCCAGCTTGAACAAATCATCGTAATTGGCAGTGTTCAGCGGGGCGCGCGCGATTCCCATAGAGCAAGTCACAACGCTTCCAGGCTCAAGCGCGGGGATGCTCCACTGGATTCCGAGCCTTATGTTCCGCGTAATGCTCCTTATGTCCTCTTCTGATGTTTTGTCCAGTGCGATTACGAACTCATCGCCTCCGATTCGCCCCGCCATTCCCACGCTGTGAATCGCGTCCTTGATGACATTAGAAACTGCCACAAGAACTTTGTCTCCGAACACATGGCCGAAAGTGTCATTGCATTCCTTGAATTTGTCTATGTCAAGTATAATTAGCGTTGTGGGCTGCTTAAGCATGTTCACTTTTTTGGAAATCATCTCCGTTATGGACTTCTTGTTGTAAAGATCTGTCAGACCGTCTTTTTTCTCGCTGTAATTATTCTCCCCGATTGAAGTTGCCGAAGTGTTCGATATGTTACCAAGAATGATAATGTTGTTCCGTGTTCCCACCTTGCGCGTGTGGATTGAGAGCGAATTTCCGTCGTTCATAAGAAGCTTGTATGCTTTGTCAACCGAAAACTCCCCAAGGTCTGAGAAAAGCTCGTTGAACTGTTCGTGGCAGTCGTTGTCGAAAAGATTCAGGTTAAAGCAGTTTCCCAGATATTCGTGGAAGTCGCACAACGAACCTTCAAACATATTCGTAAGGTCTTTTGTGTTTTTTAAAACAAGCGTAGTTCCGTCAAAGATGAAATAGTGAGCGTCAAATGATTGTAAAACCGATGTGAACTCACGGCTCTCAAGCAGAGCTTTGTCCAGAAGCTCCTTTGAATAGGCCAGTTCTTTCAGGTCAACATGGAACAAATCATTTTCTTTGGAAAAATGCAAAAGGCATTGCAAAAAGTTGTCCTTTTTTTTTAAGCTGGCTGTAAAATACTTAGTCGCATTGTTGTTCGTGAAATTCGACAGGAATGTTTTCAGATTTTTGCAGTCTGCTTCCTGCATATAGTCTGAGAGGTTTATTTTGGGATCCGTTATATTGAAAAGTTTGAGGAAACTTCTGTTTCCCTCAGAAACAGAAAGATTCGAATCAATTACAAACGAAATGTCGCTGACTCTTCGTTGATTAAAAATCTCCAAAATATTCCTCCAAAATAAGCACAGACTATTATAAAATGAGTTCTTTTAAATAGCAAATTCTTTGCTCAGAATTACCCTCTGAATTCTGATTCATGCGCATTTGCAGCCTTTTTCACGGCATATGATTTCTGATTTTGATTTGTCAACGATGTTTTCTTCCATAATCACTTCACCAATTGAGTCAGCTACGACTTTTCCGCTCTCAATGTTCTTAATACTGTCGATTTTGCTGCGAACATCGGCATTGACGCTGCTACGCTCAAAGGCAAGGTCACAGTTTTCCATAGTGCAGTTTTCCAGAACAAGGTTCTTGCAGTAACAAAACGGCTGTGTGCCGGAAATCTTGCAGTTAATCAGTGTAAGGTTCTCGGAGTACCAGCCCAAATATTCGCCTTTGATTATGCTGTCGCGCACGGTGACATTCTTTGTGTGCCAAAAAGCATCTTTTGTGTCCAGCTCAGAGTCCGTTATCTCAATGTCCGAGTCGTACTGGAACGAATATTTTCCTTTCATTTTGAGCCTGGTGATTTTTGCGCCGTTGACTTCAAAAAACGGATATTCGGAGACCTCAAGCGTTACATTTTCAATCGTCACATTCTTGCATTTCCAGATGAATTCGGGCGAGCTGACAACAGAATCTTTCAGAAAAACTTGTTCACATTCCCTTAGAGCCTTGATTCCGTACATTTTGCTCCCGCTAATTTCAATGTTCTTGTCGTACCATAATGCCGCGCGGCAGTTTTCCGTAAGCTCGCAGTTTTTGATTTTTGCGTTCGTAACATGCCAGAACGGATAGCGCAAGTTCATAAAGCAGTTCGTTACTTCAATATCTGAAGCTTCTTTTAAGGCTGACTCGCCGTCTTTCGGACCGTCAAAGCGGCAGTTGTTAACGAGGGAATTTTTGATTCCGTAAAGGGCGCGTTCTTCGTCAAAGGTTCTGTTTTCAAAATTATCCATATATCTTCTAATATAATCAAATTTTTTTAAAACGACATTGATTTATCGCATTTTGGACGGAAAAAAATCAACTTTTTGAAAGAAAAAAATCAACTTTTTCTATTTGAGATTTTTTACTTTTTTATCGAATCCTAAAAAAATCAAAAAAAAAACCTAAATAATTGCATTAAAAAATTGCTGATATGGATTTATCATAAAAAATATAAAAGAGCTGTTCAGAAAAAAAACCTCAGTTTTAAAAACGGCAACTGTACAAAAAAAACATCTAAAAAGGAGGAATCTTAGATGAAAAAAGTAATTGCATGTTTAATGGCACTTTTGTGTCTCTCTTCTGTGTTCGCAGCAAAGAAAAAGAAGGCTGCTGCTGACGGAAAAATCAAAATCGGTATTATCAACAACCCGCCGTCAGAGTCAGGCTACCGCGCTGCTAATGTAAAGGACTTTGAGAGTGTCTTCAGTTCATCAAAGTATAATGTAAAGACATTCTACAGCCTTAAGAACGATGAGCAGCTGAACGCTGCCTCCCAGTTCATCACGGACGGAGTTGACTACATTCTTCTTTCTGCTGCTGCAACGGACGGTTGGGAGTCAGTTCTCAAAAAGGCTCAGAAGAACGGAATCAAAGTTTTCTTGTTCGACCGAATGATTAATGTTCGCGACAAGTATTACGAAGCAGCTGTTGTTTCTGACATGGCAAAAGAAGGTGAGACTGCTGTTGCATGGCTCAAAGCTCAGAATCTTCCAGAATACAAAGTAGTTCACATTCAGGGTGCTATGGGTTCAGATGCTCAGATTGGTCGTACAGGTGCTTTGGACGCTGAATTCGCTTCTGGCAAAATGAAGAAAGTTGTTCAGCAGACAGCTACATGGGACGAGGCAGAGGCTAAGAAAATCGTTGAGTCTGTAATCAACTCAAAAGAAGACTTCAACGTAATCTACGCTGAGAACGACGGTATGGCTAAAGGTGCTGTTGCTGCTCTTGATGAGGCTGGTATTACACACGGCGTAAACGGAAAAGTAGTTGTAATGGGATTCGATTGCAACAAATGGGCATTGCGCGAGCTTTTGGCTGGCAACTGGAACTATGACGGACAGTGCTCACCATTCCAGGCTGCTGTAATCGAAAAGATGATTTCAACTGGCAAAGTTCCTTCAAAGAAAATCGTTTCTGATGAGAAGGGATTTGATGCAAAGACAATTACACAGGCTGACATCGATAAATATGGTCTTGGTGACTAATCGGCGTTTCTTGTAAATTGTCTGATAAGACGGCGTAAAGTGTGTAATTGCATATTTTACGCCGTTTTTTTTAAGGAACTGGATGGTTGAGCCTTCTGTTTGTAGACAGGTTAAAACCAACACAGTTAAGCAGGTCATTTCGACCTGGCTGCCGGCAGGTAGGCAAGCTCAATGACCACAATTTCTTCAAGGTTATACAATGGAAAAAAATGATGTTCTTGTATCAATGCGCGGAATTTACAAGGAGTTCCCTGGCGTAAAGGCTCTGCAAAACGTGGATTTTACTCTCCGGGAATCTGAGATTCACGCGCTCATGGGTGAAAACGGAGCTGGAAAATCAACTCTGGTCAAAGTTCTCACAGGTGTTCATATCAAGGATGCCGGCGAAATCAGAATTGCGGGAAATGACGGACCGGTGAACATCCGTTCCCCACAGGATGCCCAGAATCTTGGCATCTCAACTGTATATCAGGAAATAACTCTCTGCCCGAATCTTACTGTGGCGGAGAATATGTATATTGGCCGCGGAAACTACAAATTCGTGAATCGCAAGGCGCAGGAAAAAAAGGCTGCGGAGCTTTTGAAGCAGCTCAATATTCCGGCTCATGCAAGCCAGCAGCTCGGAACTTGCTCGCTTGCCGTTCAGCAGATGGTAGCGATTGCCCGCGCCGTTGATATGGACTGCAAGGTTTTGATTCTTGACGAACCGACCTCATCTTTGGACGACAACGAAGTTGAGCTTTTGTTTACGCTCATGCGCGTTCTGAAAAGCCACGGAGTCGGAATCATTTTCATCACGCACTTCTTGGAGCAGGTCTATGAGGTTTGCGACAAAATCACTGTTTTGCGCAACGGTGAGCTTGTAGGAGAATACACTATAAGCGAAATGCCGCGTGTCAAGCTGATTTCTGCCATGCTCGGAAAAGAGGCCGAAGACATGACAAACCTCAAGAACATGAAGAGACCTCTTCCGCAGACGAAGGAAAATGTCTACGAAGCAAAAGACCTTGCGACTACAGAGGGCGTTCGGCCGTTCGATTTCAATATCAAGAAAGGGGAAGTCAACGGATTCACAGGTCTTCTTGGTTCTGGACGAAGCGAGAGCGTCCGCGCGATTTTTGCCGCTGACCGAGTTACGAGCGGAAAAGTCAAAATCAACGGGAAAGATGTAAAAATTACCACCCCGAAAGATGCGATGAAAAACGGAATCGGCTATCTTCCTGAAGACAGAAAAGGTGACGGAATTATTCAGGATTTGTCCGTGCGCGAGAACATGATTCTTGCCATGCAGGTTTTGCGGGGCTTTACGCACCCAATTTCCCGCGCGGAATCAGAAAAAATTGCGGACGAGTACATCAAGCTGCTTGAAATCAAGACGGCTTCCAAAGAAACACCGATTAAGTCGCTTTCTGGCGGAAACCAGCAGAAGGTCATTCTTGCCCGCTGGCTTTTGACGCATCCTCAGTATCTGATTCTTGACGAACCTACGCGAGGTATTGATGTTGGAACTAAGATTCAGATTCAGAAACAAGTTCTTAAACTTGCCGAGCAGGGCGTTAGCGTTACATTTATTTCTTCGGAAATACCTGAGATGCTTTCAGTTTGTCAGAGGCTTATCGTCATGCGCGACCGAAAAATCGTGGGCGAGCTAAAAGGCGAAGAGCTTAGTCAGGATGTAATCATGCAGACTATTGCGGGAGGAAAAGCAAAAAATGACAAATAAAATCATAAATCAGACGAAAAAACTTTTTCAGTCTCAGCTTGCAATCCCAATTATAGCGTTGCTGATTCTGGTTGTGTTCAATCTTATCCGTGACCCAAGTTTTTTCTCTATCGTGGTAAAGAGCAATAACTTCGGAAACACTGTTCTTTCAGGAAACTTAATCAGTATCTTGAACGGAGCTTCGGAACTCGTAATTCTGTCAATCGGTATGACTTTGGTGACGAGCGCAACAAAAGGACAGGATATTTCTATCGGTGCGGCGGCGGCTATCGCAGGCTCTGTGTTCGTAAAAATCTTAAGGGCTGGCAGCATCAACATGGGAACTATTCTTTTGGCCCTTGTTTTTGCGTGCGTGGTTGCGGTTATTTTCTGTTTGTTCAACGGTATTCTTATCGCAAAGTTCAATATTCAGCCGATGATTGCATCGTTGATTTTGTACACGGCAGGTCGTCCGATTGCTTACTGGATTAACGGCGGAGCTACTCCGAACGTGGAAAGCCCTCTTCTCAAATACATCGGAGGATTCATTCCGCATATTGCGATTCCAACGCCAATTCTTGTTGTTGTTGTTTTCATTGTGCTGATTAACCTCCTTCTCAAAAAGACAACCCTCAGCCTGTATATTCAGTCTGTCGGTATAAACGAGAGGGCGGCCAAGCTCAATGGCATAAATCCTGTAATCTGGAAGCTTGTGGTTTTCGTAATTCTTGGCGTATGCGTAACGATGGCAGGCTCAATCAATGTCTGCCGAATCGGGCTTATCAACCATGAAACAATCCTTCTCGACATCGAAATGGACGCAATCCTTGTGGTTGCAATCGGCGGAAACTCTCTGGGCGGAGGAAAATTCAAACTTTCAGGCTCTATTCTGGGCGCGTACATCATTCAGGCACTTACAATTACGCTCTACGCAATGAAAGTTTCTTCAACGGCCGTCAAGGCTTACAAGGCAATCGTCATCATAATCATCGTTGTCGCAGGCTCACCTGTCGTAAAGGCATGGATTGGAAAACTCAAGAACAAGATTATGGAAAAAAATGCAAAACCTGCAAAAGTGGAGGCTAAATAATTATGGCAAATATTCTGAATATGCTTACACGAAAAGACAAGCAGCCACTTTCTAATACGGCACTTCTTCTTACGATTACAATCTGTACTTTCGTGGGAATGTACTTGCTTGCGATGATTATCTGGGGCGGCGGATTTTTGAACCCGCAGCAGTTTTTGGATTTGTTCAACAACAACGCCTATCTGATTGTAACTGCGTGCGGTCTTACAATCGTAATGATTACGGGCGGAATCGATATTTCTGTCGGTGGTTCCGTGGCTTTGATTACGATGGCATCAGTCGTGTTCATGGAAGACCACAACGGCGGCATTCTGAGTTCGGTTGTGATTGCTCTTGGTATTGGTCTTGCTATGGGCTTGATTCAGGGCTACTTTGTGGCTTGCCTCAAGATTCAGCCGTTCATCGTAACGCTTGCCGGAATGTTCTTCACGCGCGGAATGACAACAATCGTCAGCAAAGTTCCTAGAACGGCTACCAACGAGCTTTTCCTGGATTTGAAGGATTTTGAGATTGACATTCCGTTCCTAGGAACTTACGCAAGGAACGGAAACTGGATTTCGTCTTCGATTGAGGTTGGCGTTGTGATTGCGCTTGTTGTAGTCCTGATTTTGTGGGCAATGCTCAAATGGACCCGATTCGGACGCAACTTGTACGCGGTGGGCGGAAACAGCGAGAGCGCGCTCATGCTCGGAATCAATGTAAAGAGAACTCAGTTCTTAGCTTATGTTTTGTGCGGCGTTCTGGCCGGAATAGCGGGCTTCATCTATCTTTTGCACACTGGAGCTGGTAATGCTTCAAACGCAACTGGAGCTGAGATGCAGGCTATCGCTTCTTCAATCATCGGAGGAACTTTGCTTTCAGGCGGTGTGGGAAGCGTAATCGGAACTTTGTTCGGCGTAATGTCGCTCAAAACAATCAACAACATTGTAGTTGCTTCTGGATTGCAGGAACCATACTGGCAGAGTATTACAACTGGTCTTATGCTTTGTTTCTTCATATTGCTCCAGAGCATAATCCTTGCGCAGAGAAAGAAGAAGCTCGGCGCAATGGCTGGATAAAATCAATAGCATTGGGGCATCGCCCCGATGCTTGATTTATACAAGTTGTCCCTGGGAGGGGAGTGTTAGGGAGCTGTCCAGTAAGTTCGTTGCATATTGTCATTCCGAACTGGTTTCGGAATCTCTGAGCGATATACAGCGTAGATGCTGAAAAATGTTCAGCATGACAATACTTTTTGGGCAGCCCTTTTTTTTTGCAAGCTCAATGACCACGGCAAATAACTTATTGAACTGGCATCTTCTATATTTATAGATTGGTTGATATAATAGAACCGATTATGAAAACTATAAGGTTTTTTATGTCTGCGATTGCCGCTATTATGTTATTTGGATTTGCGTCTTGTTCAAAGTCTAGCAATGAATTCGTTCTTGGTCTTGATGACTCGTTCCCTCCGATGGGATTCCGCGATGATAACAATGAAATCGTGGGCTATGACATTGACTTGGCAAAAGAAGTCGCAAAGCGGCTGGGACTTAAATTCCGTGCTCAGCCAATTTCTTGGTCTGCAAAAGAGCAGGAAATCAACACTGGAAAAATCGACTGTATTTGGAACGGTCTCTCAATCACTCCTGAGCGACTTGAAGCTCTTGCTTTTACAAAACCGTATCTTAACAATGCGCAGGTTGTAATTGTTCGTGCGGACAGTGGTATAAAATCGCTTTCTGATATGAGCGGAAAAGTTCTGGGCGTTCAGGCTGGTTCCAGCGCGGCTGATGCGGTTGATGAAGTCCCGAGCTTCAAAAACAGCCTCAAGCAGATTGTCGATTTTTCTGACAATATCATGGCTTTGAACGATTTGGAGATTGGTGGTTTGGACGGCGTTGCTATGGACAGCGTTGTAGCTGAGTACAGTCTCAAAATTACAGGAAAGAATTTTATCATTCTCTCAGAAAGCCTTGCTCCTGAGCAGTATGGAATTGCTTTCAAAAAAGATAATACTGAATTGCGTGATAAGGTTCAGAAGGCACTTGAGGATATGGCAGCCGATGGAACGGTGGCAAAAATCAGCAAAAAGTGGTTCGGTTCTGATATTTCAATTATTGGAAAATAAATTGTGGCAAAAATAATCATGCCGATGCTTTCTGCATCGGTAGTTTCAATAGAAGTATTTTTTCTCACTTTGCTTTTCTCCGTGCCTCTTGGCTTTTTTCTGGTGGCGGGGAGAATGTCCAAGTTTAAGCTGATTTCTTATACGATTAGTGCATTTCTTCTTGTAATTCGCGGAACTCCGCTTATTTTGCAGCTGATTGCGGTCTATTTTGCTCCAGCGTATCTTTTCAAAATTTCTTATGACCGATTCGTGGCGGCAATTATCGCGCTCAGCGTCAATTATGCCTGCTATTTTGCGGAAATCTACCGCGGGGGAATTCAGTCAATTCCGAAAGGACAGCATGAGGCGGCGAAAGTTTTGGGCTACACTAAAATGCAGACTTTTTTCAGAATCGTGCTTCCGCAAGTAATCAAGCGAATAATCCCTGCTATGGGAAATGAAGTAATCACGCTCGTAAAAGATACGGCTTTGGTTTCTGTTCTGGGAATCGCAGAACTGTTCAGAACTGCACAGACAACATCGAGTCGTCTTTTTTCAACGGCTCCGATTTTTATCGCAGGAATTTTCTATTTCATAATGAACTGGGTTGTTTCTTCTGGTTTCGTGATGATTGAAAAAAAACTGAGTTATTACAAGTAGCAAGCTGTTTCGCCGCGAAGCCATTTAGGGGATTTTATGTCAATTTCACTGCCGAATACTGTTCTTTCTGAAATAATTCGATTTGCAGAAAAATATAGAATAGAATCTATAAAATTGTTTGGTTCTCGTGCTAGAAATACAAACCGTGAGCGGAGTGACATTGATTTGTTCGTGACTGGCGAAAATGTTGATGAATTCCAAATTGCCATTGATGAAGAAGCTGAAACATTGCTAAAATTTGATGTTATTGATTCTTCAAAAAAAATTTCTGATGAATTAAATGCAGAAATCGAAAAGGACGGTATTGTAATCTATGAAAAAATTTGACAATTTTCTTGGAAGTCTTGCTGTTTTTGAAAAAGCTGAAAGAGAACAGGCTTCGCAGAACGAAATTTATCGCACAGGCGTGATTGGGCAGTTCAATCTGTCTTTTGAGCTTGCATGGAAAGCTTTGCAGGAAACACTGTGTTTGCACGGCGTTTTAGAAGCAGAAAACGGTTCGCCACGCGAGATTCTGAAATTGGGGTTTGCTCATTCTTTTGTTAATGATGAAGAAATTTGGCTTACAATGTTAAAAGCTCGTAATCGTTCGGTTCATATTTACAGTGAAATAGATGCAGAAACTTTTGTCGCACAGATTTTTGATTCGTTCATTTCTGCATTCCGTAATTTTTCCGAAACTCTTGGCAAAAAAATCGCGGAAATCGAGGAGGCATGATAAAAATTACATCCGTGTAATTTTTATCATTGGCAGATTTTGCCGTTGGCAAAACTGCGATTTCGTGCCTCCTGCACGACCGCTAACGCGGACTTTTTATGGGAGTAGAAATGTCAATCATCAGCGTAAAAAACATAAAAAAAACTTTCTCAGACGGAGTGCCTGTTCTAAAGAATATTTCTTTTGATGTGGAGCAGGGTGAAATTTTGGGAATTATCGGGCCTAGCGGAAGCGGAAAGTCAACGATGCTCCGATGTATTGCTCAGCTAGAAACGATTGATGATGGCTCAATCTATGTCTGTGGAAAGACGGTTGCCGAAAACGGAAAATATGCTACAAAAGCTGAGTTGCGGAAAGTCGGATTGAATCTTGGGTTTGTTTTCCAGAATTTCAATTTGTTTCCGCACATGAGCGTTTTGCAGAATATCATCGACGCTCAGATTCATGTGCTGAAAACTCCTAAAAAAGAAGCCGTTGAGATTGCGCGAAAATTGCTTGCCGATGTGGGACTTTCAGAAAAAGAAAACTACTATCCTTGTGAATTGAGCGGCGGTCAGCAGCAGCGTGTTTCAATCGCACGCTCGCTTGCCTTGAGACCTAAGGTGCTTTTGTTCGATGAGCCGACCAGCGCGCTTGACCCTGAGCTTACGGGCGAAATTCTTTCTGTAATCAAACAGCTTGCGCTTGAAAAAATGACGATGATTGTCGTTACCCATGAAATGGCTTTTGCGCGTGACATCTCCGACAAAATTATCTTCATGGCCGGAGGCGTAATCGTGGAGCAGGGCGAGCCAAAGTCAATGATTTCAAATCCGCAGACCGACAGGCTCAAAGAGTTCCTTAAAAGATTCAATCAGTAAAATTTGTACACATTTCCGCCCCGCGACTTGCAGTCATACATGAGGGAATCTGCTTTTTTGTATATTTGCTCGAATGTTTCGTTGTCGTTAATCAGAACGGCTCCGATACTTATTGAAATTTTATGTTTGTTAAGCTCTGGGATAGAAATTCTTCCAATATTTTTGATGAAGTTTTCAATAATCGCTTTTCCGGTTTCTTTGTCTGTAATGTCAGGCTCGAACACGACGAATTCATCGCCGCCCAGTCTGGTTAGAATGTCGTTCGGGCGGAATGATTTTTTCATGCAATTTGCTATTTCAATCAGAACTTTGTCGCCGACAGAATGACCGAAAGTGTCGTTTACATATTTGAATTTATTCGCGTCAAAAAGGCAGAACATTCCTTTTTTGCCTTTTCTGATTGAGTCTCGGATTTTGTTTTCTCCGCTTCGTCTGTTGGAAATTGTTGTGAGCGGGTCAGTTTCAGAAAGATGCAGAAGATTTTCCTCAAGATTTTTTTGCGCCGTTGTGTCTATGAATGAGAAAATAATAACAAGCTCGCCGTTTGATAGACGCGCGCTCTTCGCATGGCTGAGAAAATTAAGTTTTCTTCCGTCACCATGTATTATGCTTGTTTCAAAAACTATTTCTTCTTTTGAATTTTTTGCTAGTTCCCTGACTTTTGCTATTTTTTCTCTTTCTTCCTGAGTGAATATGCTTTTGATTTTCTCCAGTGTCAGGGTGCTTTTCTTTGCCGGGTCCAGTCCGTAAAGCTGGATTGCCATTTTGTTTATAAGAATGATTTCGGTATCGGCTGCGTTTGTTACCAAAGTTCCGACGGTCTGTGCCTCAAGCAGCTCTGAGAAAAGCAGGTGCTGGTTTTCAAGGATAGAATGAAGCTCTTCGACGGCATTCGCTATAGTTCCGAACTCGTCGTTTCTGCTACAGTATTTTTTAATCTTGCTGTGGTGCGTGTAATCGTTGGCTTTAAATCTTTCAATCTGAGATTTTATTTCTCTGAGCGGAAAAGTCATGTAGTCCACCGTGAATGCGCAAACCAGAACCATTATTATCGTTATGAGAATGCAGGCAAAAATCAATTTTTCCTGTGCGGATTTTACGATTCCGAATACATTTTCGATTGAGTCCTCAATGACAAAAGCCCAATCTCTTTTGGGCATATAATAGCAGGATATTATCTTTTCGCTCGCCCTGAAATTTTTGCTTTTGATTTTTCCAATTGATTTTTTTAGACTCAGGATTGTTCTTAAAATCTGAAAGTCATTGCAGTTTGTTCCGACAAGGCTCGGGTCTTTGTTGAAAATATAATCGTTTGATGAAGCATTGATTAGTGAATATTCGATTTCATCGTCCGTAATCATTGCAATTTTTTCGGAAAGAGTTTCTGTAAAAAAAGCCGCTCCTGCGAATCCGATTGCTTCATTTTTTTCATCAAAAACTGGCGTATAAACTGAAAGAATCATTTTGCCTGTTACAGGGGACTTTATGATTCCGAGACAGAACGGTTTTCCCTCTGCCTTTATTTTTCGTTCAAGTGCTTTTGCATCGTCCGGCTGGCGGAAAGCTTTATTGATGTAAGTCTGGTCTATATGGCAAAGAACATTTGTGTCCCATTCGGCCACATAAAGCCCTTCAAGAGAATTGTGGCCAGAGGCGTACTTGCTTGTAAGCTCTGAGAGCATTTGGATATTCGCGGGATTATTCTTGTCCTGTAAGATTTTGCTGACTACGGGGGATTTTCCATATCCGTCAATGAAGTCGCAGCAATTTTCGATATATGTCTCAACGATTTGCGCTCTGTCGCGGGCAAAAGAATTCATCGAACTGATTGCATGGTTTTTCAGGATTTTTGTGATGCCGTAGTTTAGTGCGACAAAAAGAACCGACATTGCAAGGAGTTCAACGATGCCAATTAGAGCTGCGATTTTTATACTAGTTTTTTTGATTCTAAGCATTCTGATATTTCCTATATTTTATCATCAAATTTGGGATTCGCATACAAAAAATTTAATGTAAACTCTGTTAGCTGTGACTAATTCATATTTTTATATGTCGGTTTTCTCCAAATGATATTGACATTTGTACTTTTTGGGATAGGATATAGTTAGAGATATTTGAGTTTTTGCGAAATGATAACAAAAGCTCAAATTGATTAAAAAAAGTTTTATTATTAAAAGGGGAAACCTATGAAAAAAATGTTTCTAAAGAGAGCTTCTGCCCTCTTTGCTCTGGGAACAGCTTTGTTCTTCGCAGGCTGTTCGGATCTTTCCGTTTCGGATGGCGATTCTGGGGCTTCTGCTGTTGCTGAAGAACTCTCAGATGACCGCGCTGCAATTTCCGGAATATCATCCTTCTATGCTGACAATGTTGCGCACGGTACTTTTACAGCAAATGTCACGAGTGGAAATTACACGATTTATGCTACAAGCGCAAAAACTGTGTCAACGCCTTACAGTTCGGCAAGTCTTCAGGGAAAGACTTTCAGTCAGTCGGTGAACTTGGGTGGAGCTGGCGTAGCCGGTTCTTACCGATGTATAAGTTTTGAAACTTCAAATGCGGCTACTGTCACTGTTTTTGCGACTGGTGCTGCTGGCAGGTATCTTGCTTTGGTTAATTCAAGCGGTGCCGTTATCGAGAAAAAAGAGACTTCATCTTCAATTGCGCAGTATGTGTATTCAGCTCCGTCGGCTGGAACTTACTACCTTGAGTCGCTTGGCTCCGGGATTTCCATTTATTACATCAAAACCGACGCAAGCGCGGGTGGTTCTTCATCTGGCTCTGGAAGCAGCTCTAGTTCAGGAAACAGCTCAAGCTCCGGAAGCTCTTCTTCTGTAAGCGCAATCACGCTTTACAAAGGCTCAAGCACGGTCGGAACTTACAGCTCAATCAAAAGCGCATTGGCTGCGGTTGGTTCATCAGGAAGCTACACAATCGTAATTCCAGCCGGAACTTACAACGAGAGCTATCTCTACTACTATGGTTCTGCTTCAATCACAATCCGCGGAGCAACTTCTTCTTACTCAGATACTGTTATCAAAGGACACGGAACTAACATGGCGACTGAGAAAGGACGCGAGCTTATGGAACTTTGCGGCTCATGCAACATCGTTTTGCAGAACTTGAGCCTTGTGAGCGACTACAGCCGCGCGAAATACGGCTCAAGCAACGTTCAGTCAGAAGTTCTCGGATTTGATTCAACAGGAACTCTTGCGGCTTATAACTGTGCTTTCAAATCTCATCAGGACACGATGAGAACAATCGGAAAGGCTTGGTTCTACAAATGCTATGTTGAAGGCGATGTAGATTTCATCTGGATGGAGTCAAGCGGAGGAGTCGCGCTTTACGAAGAGTGTACGATTGCTTCTATATATGACAGCGCGGCTGCAAACCATGAGTCTTACATCATGGCTCCACGCGCGAATGTTTCTTCAACGATGGGAAAAGGCGTGGTTCTTCTGAACTGTAAGCTCTCAAGCGCAAGCGGACAGACAACATATCTTTTCAGAAATCCTTGGGGAAGTAACTCCAACTACTACAATCAGGGTGCAGTCGTAGGTTGCTCGTTCAGCGGAAGCGGCTGGGCAAGCAAATGTGCAAAATCTTCTGCAATGGGAACAGGAAACCAGCAGTACATCGGCTGGAAACTTGATTCTGACGCAGCTTCAAAATTCGGCTCAAAAGACAGCACAATCGGAACGCTCTCAAGCTCAGTGAAATCTGCTGAATATTCTAACAGAAATGTAATCTTGAACAGAAAAGTCACTACAAGCGGAACTTTTGTAGCAGATTCAAATGTTTGGGATGTTGATACTCTCGCAAAGAACAATGGGTTCGGCACAAGCTCTTCTGGCTCAAGCTCAGGAAGCGGCTCTAGCTCTGGAAATGAGTCTGGTTCAACGGCATCTGGCGGAAATCTCTCAATCAACGACACTCCTGTTGGTTTTGCAAAAGTTTCTAAGCCTGCTAACACTGTGACTGTTTCAAATCGCTCAGATTTCATAAACTACGCAAAGAAAGGAAACTACATTATCTATGTAAACGGCGATATTGACCTTTCTGACGGATATATGCCTTCAAGCGCGGGCGGCTCAACATCTAAACTTGATAATCTAGTTTCTACGAACACATCCGGAAAGTATTCTTCTTACTCAGCTTTCGTAACGGCTTACGCAAAGGGATGCTCAACATCTACGAATGACAAGTCATCTTCTTCGCCGGCCTCTTCACTCGGAAAATTGCTTTGGGCATGCAACTCTGCTTACGGAAACATGATTAAGGTGAATATTGCTTCAAACACATGGATTGTCGGAAAGAACTCTTCTGCTACAATCAGGGGCGGAATGCTCAATATCTCAAGCGTGTCAAATGTAGTTCTCAGAAACCTCAAGATTCAGGATGCTTACGATCCGTTCCCGCATCACGAGGAAAATGACGGCTACAATGCTCAGTTGGACTGCATCGTAATTCAGGGCAGCTCAAGCAACATCTGGATTGACCATTGTACGCTCAAAGATTCTTACGGCGTGTCTTATGTTAAGACTGGCGGCTCAACGAACGAAAAATGGCAGACTTATGACGGACTTTTGGATATGAAGGGTTCTGTAAGCAACATCACGGTTTCATGGTGCAAATTCCAGGACCACGACAAGACTATGCTGATTGGTTCAAGCGATTCGGACGGCTCTAACTCAACCCGCACGATTACGCTTCACCACAACTACTTCTACAACTGCGGTCAGCGTTTGCCAATGGTAAGAAACAGCCGTATTCATATGTTCAACAACTACTTTGATGCTTCAAACCCACGCTATGCACAGCAGTATGCAGTCGGAGTAAGAGCCAACGCTCTTATTATCGCTGAGAACAATGTGTTCGGAAGTGGAATTAAGTACAGCTTCAAGGATTCATACGGAACGCTTTATTCAAGCGGAAACTCAGACAGCTCTTCTGGCGGCTGCAAGTCAAGCACAAGCTCAAGTAAGCCATTCTCTGTAAGCTACTCTTACAGCCTTGATTCAACATCAACGGCAAAAAGCAATGTTCAGAGCAAGGCAGGAGCCAATTACAGCTTGTAATCAATTTGCCCCTTAATTAATTTTAATTAAGCGGAAAGTCCTTTTTTGGGCTTTCCGCTTTTTTTTATCTTGCGGCTTCAAAAATCTTTTTCATGTCGTCTTCATAAAGAACTTTCGCGCTTCCGACTTTGCCGCCAGTCGCAATTGCACATTTTCTGGCAAGCTCTGCTATCTGCTCGTCCGTAGGCGTAACACCAAGCTCCCGCAGATTTGTTGGCATTTTGATTCTTCTGTAGAAATCTTCCATTGACTCAATTCCTTTGAGCGCGATTTCTTCGTCAGAGCCTGAGTCCGGAATGCCCCATACCTGGATGGCGAATTTCTTGAAGCGCGTAAGGCAGTCTTTGCAAACATACCTGGCCCAAGTTCCCCAGATTGCGGCAAGACCTGCGCCGTGGGCAACATCGAACATTCCGCCAAGCTCATGCTCCAGACGGTGGCTTGCGAAATCGTTTCCGCCGTTCCCTAGCCCTGTCAGGTCGTTGTGGCTCAGACTGCTTGCCCACATGATTTCGGCGCGCGCATTATAATCAGCCGGGGTTTTGAGCAGAATCTCCGCGTTTTTGATGACTGTACGCATAAGAGCCTCTGCGATTGCGTCCGTAAGCTCCATGTTTCCGTTGCTGGTGAAGTAGCGTTCCATTGTGTGCATAAGAATATCGGTTGCTCCGCACATTGTCTGGTACTCAGGAAGCGTCATTGTAAGCTCTGGGTTCATTATGGCAAATCGCGGGCGGCAAGTGTCTGAATTGCTTCCGCGCTTTTTCCATCCGTCTTCGTTTGTGATTACCGCACTGTTGCTCATCTCGCTTCCAGCCGCTGCAATCGTGAGGACAACTCCAATCGGAAGGCAGGCTTTGGGCTGGTTCTTTTTTTCAAAAATGTCCCAAACATCAAAATCATTAGCACATCCGTACCCAATTGCTTTTGCGCTGTCAATTACGGAACCGCCTCCTACGGCAAGAAGAAAGTCAACGCCCTCTTTCTTGCAAAGTTCGATTCCTTTCCGAACGAGCGAAAGGCGCGGGTTCGGAACTACTCCTCCAAGTTCTACATAAGACACCGCTGAATCGTCAAGGGATTTTTTTACTCGGTCAAGCAGACCTGTTTTTTTGACACTTGCGCTTCCGTAATGGAGAAGGACTTTTTTGCAATTCTGGGATGCGACAAGTGCGCCAACCTGATTTTCAGTACCTTTGCCGAACACGATTTTAGTCGGCGCATAGAAAGTGAAATTATTCATTTGGTTCTCCTGTATAGAATGTTAGAGCTGTTTGGAAATTCCTTTTTTCCAAACTAGTCTATTTTATACCGTAAAAAGCAAAATAAAAACATAAAATCAGATGATAGTATTGTTCGGAGAATCCGCACTCTAAATTTGACCTGTGAAATACATTGTGTTATATTGTATTTAAATATTAAGCATATTGAGGTATTTGTATGGCTACCATGAGCATTAGAACGACTGATGAACGAAAATATTCTTTTGAGGGGTTCTGCGATTCCATTGGAATAACGGTTACAGCAGCTGTAAATATGTTTATGAACGCTTGTTTGCGCGAAAACCGCATTCCGTTTGAGATAAAAGCCGACCCATTCTGGGGTGAAGAAAATCAAAAAAGGCTCAGAACATCTTTGGAACACGCAAAGCAGGGAAAGCTCACAAAGCATGAAATCAGTGAGGTTGACTGATGGATAAGCTTTGGACTGATGAGGCTTGGGAAGATTTTCTGAACCTTCATTCCGATAAGCGGCTCGTAAAAAAAATCGATGCCCTGCTAAAAGATATTGACCGTAATGGTTATACTGGAATCGGAAAGCCTGAGCCGTTAAAAGATGATTTGTCAGGATATTGGAGCCGACGAATTGATGATTTTAACCGCATTGTTTACAGAATTGTTGAAGATGGTGAAAAGTCTTATATTGAAATTTTGCAGTGCGGAACACATTACCACAAATGAGTTCTGCGCAGAATACGATTGCATTTGTGATGCGATAAAAACACGATTCGTCCTACTGACCACATCCCTTGTATTCTCGCGGACTCATTCCCGTGTTCTTCTTGAAAATGTAGCTGAAATAATGCGGGTCGGAGAATCCGCACTCGTAGGCAATGTCGTAGCCTTTCATGTCCGTTTCGCGGATAAGTCGCTTTGCGTTCTCAATGCGCACATTCGTAAGGTATTCGATGAAAGTCGTTTTGCACTCCTGCGAGAAAATCGTGCTGAAATGGTTCGGGCTTAGAGCAACGGCTTGTGCGACCGTAGTGAGCGTAGTATTCTGGTCAGCGTAGTTTTCTTCGATAAAGCGTTTTGCTTTCAGAATAACATCGCCGTATTTTCCTGTCATCTTTGAGTCGCGGTATTCCAGCGCGAATGTCAGGACCTGCTCCACTTTCTGCCTGAAATCCTTTTCGTCCGTAACGGCATCGTCCACGAATTTTCTTTGCAATATCTCGGGTTTCAGTTCTTTTATGTTTCCGCCAAGTTTCTCAACGAGCTTTGAGACTGAAAAAATCAAATCCACAAGGATATACGACGCGAATACATTGAACTGACCTGGATTGCTTCTTATAAGCTCCATTGACTCTTCGATAATAGCTGAAATGTCATTTTTGCCTGCGTATTTGAGCCTGTCTACAAGCGGATCGTTTTCCTTTAAGTCAAGTAGCCCTGAATTTGTATTTGACGCTGGCTTTGAATCAAAACCTTGCTCCAAATCATCAGAGCTGATTATGCGATTCTGCGATACATTGTTTTCTATCTGAAGAATGTGCTTTGCGTCCTCATAGGAAATGTTCAGCTGCGAAAGATGCTCCACTGTTTTTCCGATTGCAGTCAGAACTGTACAGTCGTTGTTTTTCGTGGCAATATGACCGATTGCTTCCGCCGCATGGAAAATGTTTTCGTCAAGCTCCTCCCGGTTAGCTCCTTTGAAAATGCAGACAAGAAGATTCGAGTGATGGAAAAAGCACTCCTCCTGTTCCCAGCTTGCAGAGTACGAATTAAGAAGCGAGCAAGCCTCCTGCTGGTTCTGCTGGTTTGCCGTGCGGCTGTTTATCCTGCTTATGAGAACTTTGTAAAAGCGCGAGATAAGGTTTATTCCAAGCTCCTGACTTTTTTGCATGACGGCGGAAAGTTCCGCTCCATGAACAAGATTGCTAAGGAATTCTTTCTTCTTGAGTACTTCGCTTGATTTTAGTTCCTCCCTGAGCTTTGAAATATCCGAGAGCTGCTTGCGTTCCCTGTCAATCTGTACAGCCGTTTTGTTCAGGCTTTTCAAAAGCTCGTCAGGTGTGAAAGGCTTTAAAAGATAGTCTTCAATTCCGATTGAGATTGCTTTTTTGGCGTAGTCAAATTCATCGTGGCCTGAGAGGATTATGATTTTTATCCACGGCTGAATCCGTTTTACTGCCGCCGCAAGTTGCAATCCGTCCATAAAAGGCATTTTTATGTCGGTAATAAGAATATCCGGTTTTACTTCATGGAGCATAGAAAGCGCAATCTCACCGTCCGTGGCTTCACCTGCAAAAACAAAACCAGAGCTTTCCCAGTCGATTTTGGAACGGATTCCTTCGAGAACAATAGGTTCATCATCAACAACGAATACACTGTACATTTTTTCTCTCGGATTTTTTCTTGACAACTCAAAGTAGGGAAGTTAAAAATCATTTTATGAGAAATTTAAACATTTTAATAGTATCATCTTTTCTTTTTTCGATAATTTCTTGCTCTGGCGGAACAAACTATGTGGGGACGGGAAACACCGCGCAGAAAACTGTGTCTTACGAATACAGCGCAAAAATGGGGCGCGGCATTTTTCGGCGCAGCGCATAAAAAAAAGGCTGTCCTAGAAGCAAGTGTCATGCTGAACTTGTTTCAGCATCTACTCCATCTGCGCTTTTCACAGACCACACGCCATTTTCAAGAATAAAAAGCCCGCTCGGACGTCTTCTCATGAGGACTTCCGAGCGGCGTCGTTGCGTCATTTGTTCAAAGAACGATGCTTTTTTCGGGGTATTAACGGTTGTCGGTCACAGTTCCGGCTACTGTGCCAGATACGCCTTGTTTGCTCCAAGTGTGCCGGAATATTTGTAGAACCAGACTCCGTTTTTGCCGAGGCTCAGCACGAGGGCATTTTCTACGGTAGTTTCAGTGTTGCTTCCTGTAAGCAGGCTGTCGTAGCTTGCCGTTGTCTTTGTGAGCGTTACATTTTCGCCGGTTGCCTTTAAGATTACGCCTTCGCCTGCCTTTATGACATTGCCTTCAGCTTTTTCGAGCGTAAATCTTCCTCCTGCATTTGCGGTGGCATAGTAGACCTCGCAGTCGGCAGTATAACTTTTGGTACTGTCGTAGAATGTGGCATAGTATGTGCCTGTGGTAGACGGATCTGCTTTGGCTGTCACGGTAATAATTTCTAGCCATTTTGCCCAGTAATCCTTGTTTCCCGTTG
>JAFSJW010000087.1 GCA_017449265.1 Treponema sp. | reverse complement strand
TCTCAATGTTGTCTTCACTGTTCTTAAAAACAATATTGATTACGTTCCTATTTTTCCTCCTGATGTTGATGTCTCAAAACTTGCTGAAAAAACATTGAAAAATGCTTCGTCAAATGATTGACATTTCATAGCAGGTCTTTATTTTGATTTTAACCTTTATAAAGCTCTGAGTTCGTGATTGTTCCTGCTATTGCCGTAGCTGCGGCAGAAGCAGGGCTCATAAGGTGAACCATGCCGCCTTTTCCCATGCGCCCGTTGAAGTTGCGGTTTGTTGTTGACGCGCAGACCTCACCTTCTGCAAGAACTCCGTTCGACATTCCAAGACAGGCTCCGCAAGTCGGGTTAGTGACGCAGAATCCGGCCTCAAGGAAAATGTCTATGATTCCCTCGTCAACTGCCATCTTGTAGATTTTTGGTGTTGCAGGGCTTACGATTCCGCGAACGCCGTCAGCAAGATGATGACCTTTCAGAACCTTCGCAGCAATCCTAAGGTCTGAGATTCGTCCGTTCGTGCACGAGCCTATATAAATCTGGTCTACTTTAGTGCCTTTCATGTCAGCAATTTTCTTTATCTGATCAGGCTTGTAGTTTATAGTGCAGACTGGATCCAAATCGGACAAGTCGAGCGTATAGACTTTTTCATAAGTTGCGTCAGCGTCATCGCGCCACTTAGCGTAATCAGCGATTGCATCTTCTTTTGTCTTGTATTCGTCCTTGATGAATTCCCAAAGATAATCAACCGTCTTTGCGTCTGGGAAGCAGATTCCGCTTGTTCCGCCAGCTTCGACAGCCATGTTGCAGAGAGTCATTCTCTCTTCCATATCCATATTGTCAACGATAGGACCTGTAAATTCAACGACGCAGTTAGTCGCTCCGTTCACGCCGATTTTTCCGATGAGATGGAGAATGACATCCTTTGCAAAAACTCCGTCCTTAAGCTTACCGTTAAGAACGAATTTGATTGATTTTGGCTCGCGGAAAGAGCAGACTCCTTTCAAAAGACCTACCTCAAGGTCTGTAGTGCCAACGCCGGCTGCAAATGCCCCGAAAGCTCCGTGCGTGCAAGTGTGGCTGTCACCCATGATGACTGTGTATCCTGGCCGGACAAAACCTTTCTCAGGAAAAATTGCATGGCAAACGCCGTTTGAACCAATGTCAAAAAAATCTTTTATGTTGTTCCGTCTTGCCCAGTCCCTTAGGATTTTTGACTGCGTTGCAGTTTTACTGTCTTTTGAAGGCGTTACATGATCGATGACAGCCTTGATTTTCGTTGGATCAAAAACCCTGTCCTTACCTCTTTCAACAAGATCATTGATTGCAACAGGAGTTGTGATTTCATGGCAGAAAACCCTGTCCAGTTTTAGAACATAAGTTCCAGAGAAAGGACTGTCTACCAAATGTGACTCAAAAATTTTCTGAGCAATGGTCTTTCCCATTTTTATTTCTCCTAGAAAAAAAATATTTATCAGCGAAAGCAAAATCATTACATCGCGTATCTTTTTATTTTAATTACAGGATTTTAAATAGTCAAACGAAAAATCACCTGAACCATTCTTAAAATCTCTGTTTCTTGAAAAATTCATTTGTCAAATTCCCGAAACTGCTTCTTTAGCTTTTCGACCACAGAATCAACATTCTCGGGGGTTACCTTTATTCCGAAAAGCTCCTTGTACTCTTCGCTCAGCGCCACTTCCCGGCGTGTACGCTCCTTTTCCGCCTCATCGTCAGAGAAAATCATTTTCTCAAGCATAAGACCGACCACAGGGCGGTAGTGGCTTGCCTCAAAATAATATTTCCTGTCGGTGGAAATTTTGTTCAGACCTGAAAAATTGTAGAACTCGCACTGCCGCCCGATTTTTCCGAGCATATCCAAATAGCCGTGAGCGGCTGCATAGCGATAATTCGATTCGTAGACAGGGCTGGTGAAAAGAACTATTTTTATCCCTTTCTCCTTGCAAAAATCACATATCTCTTTCAGACTCTTCCAAGAATCTGTCATTGTGTATTCAAAAATAGACGGTTTGTACCTTTCGTCGTCTAATTCTGTTGACAGTCCCATATCCGCGGAATTAACTCCATATTTATAGAATATTTCGGTAGATATCATGTGATTCTCAGGCTTATAGTGCAGAACCTGAGAGGCGATTGTTTTTGCCGGAATATTGATAAAATAATTCTTGTAGAATCCGAGCGGATTTTTTTTGTACTGCGGATAGGACAGCCGCAAAAGCTGAGTTTTGTGCGCTTCGTTATTCAGGTGCATCATCAGACAGTCAAAAGATACGATAACGAATGATACATCGACTTTTCCGTTGAGAAGTGCTTTGATTGTCTCAAGGTTCTCGGCCGGTACTCCTTCTGAATATGCCAAATTGTACCAGTGCAGCTCCTTTCCGTTCAGGGTTTTCGGAAGACAGTCGGGAAGAAGCATTCCTGAGCGGGACGAGCCTAGCACGAACGCATTGAATTTTTTAGGATTTGAAATTACATATTTCGTCTTTATGAAGTTTTTGTTTGGTTCGGCATCGGTAAAGCGTATGTTTCTCCAATGGAAGATATTGAAAGTGTCAACATAACTGTTGAAAATAAAGAGACTTCCGGGGAAAACCAAAAGTAGAAGAAGGACAAAAATCATTTTTATTAAGAATTTTTTCATGTAAACCTCTTAAAAATTGTTGTAGATGAAGTTTGCGGAAAAATCCCCGCTGTTCTTGAAGAACAGAAAATAGCAAATGCCCCAGAGCATTACTGCATAAAGTCCCCATCTGATGAACCATGCTTTTTCCATGATGATTTTAAGCCCGTCCTTGTCTCTTGTTGCAAAATCAATTGCGATGAACAAAATCAAGAAAAAAATTGTTTTTATGAATCCTGGAAAGAATCCGACTGATTTTGAATTGAGACTGAAAAGCGTCTTAAAAAGTTCCTTTCCGTCATGTAAGGAGGAGATTCCAGAGAATGAGAGTAGCTCAGACGGAGTACATAAGATTTTTCTTATTGCAAGGAATGCGTCTTCAAAACTCTCGATGCGGAAAAAAATCCATGCGAAAGAAACAAGCGCGAATGTAACAAGAATCCTGAGCAGTGGAGGCAGGGGAAATCGCTTGCGTACAGGGGCAAAAAGCCTCTGTGCGCACTGGAAAACGCCGTGCAAAAGCCCCCAGAACACGAAGTTCAGATGCGCCCCGTGCCAGACTCCGCTTACAAAAAACACGACGAGAAGATTCAGGTAACAGCGCATCTTTGAGCATCTGCTTCCGCCGAGTGGAAAATAAACATAGTCGCGTAGCCACGAACTGAGCGAAATATGCCACCTGCGCCAGAACTCACCAATCGATTCCGAAAAATACGGGTGGTCAAAGTTGCGCCCCAGGTTAAAACCGAAGAATCGCGCTATTCCGATGGCCATATTGCTGTAGCCCGAAAAATCAAAATAAATCTGGAATGAGTACAAAACGCTGGCAAGAAAAAGCGCGCAGCCGTAGCTTTTTGAAATATCCGAGTAAACTCCGTCAACATAAAGCGCGAGGGAATTTGCCACGATGAGCTTTTGCGCAGCCCCGAACGCGAACAGCTTAAGTCCACAAGTCATGTTGTCATAGGAAAAAGATTTTTTCTTTTTAAGCTCCTCAATCAGAAAATCGGCCCGCTGGATTGGACCGCTCGTTATGGACGGAAAAAAACTTACGAAAAGCATGACAGCAACAAGGCTTCGTTCCCTTTCGATTTTTTTCATAAAAACATCAATTGTGTAAGAAAGGGCCTGAAAAGTAAAAAACGAAATTCCGAGCGGGAAGAAAAACGAGACCTTTTTTTCTGGAAAAAACATATCCGCGAAGAAATTTGCGTATTTAAAGAACAAAAGCGGAAGAATCTCCATGACAATGAAAAAAAATAGGCATAAGCGTTTCCTGCGCCCCGTTACGAAAAAGGCTGAGATATACGAAATGATACCTACATATAGAAGGAAAAAAACAAAGCGAAAATCTGAAAAACAATAGAACACAAGGCTTGCAGCCAAAAACAAGAGCTGTCCGGCGAAATTTTCTTTTACAGCTGTTTTTTCTATAAAATAGAACGCAATTGAAACGCAAAAAATAAAAATTCCGAATTCAACTGAAAGAAAAGTCATAAAAACTCCGAATGCTTGTCTAAAATTTTAGAAAACTTAAGTTTTCCGAACGAGTATAAGGAATTTTACAATATTGCGAAGAAAAAATCTATCTAACATTTTGACAAATATCTATTTCCTTGCTATATTTTATGAAATAAATCCATATTTTTAGGAAATAGCATGTCCGATTTGTTCGATGTTGATGAAAGCTCAAAAATCTCAAGACTTGTCACTTTGATAAAAAAATACCAGAAGTCTTATTATAATGGAGAAGCAGAAATTTCAGACGCCGAATTCGATGCGTTGTGGGATGAGCTAAAATCAATTGATCCGAATAATCCAATACTGAAAAAAATAGGCGAGGACTCAGGAAATTTTCCCAAAGCGCGGCACATAATGCCAATGGGAAGTCAGGAAAAAGCCGCCAATCCTGAACAATTCCTTGAGTGGGCAAAAAATCACGCTTACGATGAATATCTGATTGAATACAAGCTGGACGGGGCATCGCTTGAGCTTCAGTACTCGCACGGGAATCTTGTACGAGCCGTAACCCGCGGGAACGGAGAAATCGGGGACGAGATAACACGAAATGCAAAAAAAATGAGCGGTGTAAAAATCGCGCTGATAGGAAAAGACAATAAAATAGTTGATTTTACAGGGGCTGTGCGGGGAGAAGTTATAATGACGCACTCCGTCCGCGAGCAGTTCTATGCTGACAAGGCAAATTGCCGCAATGCTGCCAACGGTCTTATGAAAAGAAAAGACGGCAAGGGTAGCGAACACCTGAAGCTAATAACATATGACGCGCTTTCAACGGACGGCGAAAACCCTTTTTCGGATGAAGAGGAAAAAATCAGATGGCTTTTGGAAATGGGGTTTGAGACTTCCCCGCTCAAAATTGTGAAAAAGCCGGAAGATGTTATCGAATACAGGGCAGAGGTCATGGAAGTACGCAGCGGTCTTGAGTATGACATTGACGGACTTGTAATAAAAGAGCGCGTCATAAATCTTGAGGACGCGCGCAGGGCAAGACCTGACAGGCAGATTGCGTTCAAGTTCTCGCTTGAGGAGGCGGTAACCACGCTTCGGAGCGTAGAGTGGAGCGAAAGCGGGGCAACTTATACTCCTGTGGGAATCTTTGACGAGGTTCAGCTGAACGGAACTACGGTTCAGAGGGCCAGCCTTTCAAACCCACAGACAATGAGGGCTCTAGGCGTACGGATAGGAAGCAAGGTCGTAGTCGTAAAACGCGGCGAAATCATTCCAAAAATAGAGCGCGTGCTGTCCGAAGAAACCGGGGCAACGCGCGAAATCGACATTCCTCTCAAATGCGCCACCTGCGGGGCGGAGCTTTTAGACGAGGGAACAAGGCTTTACTGCCCGAACAAGTCATGTTCCAAGCGTATTTTGCATCAGCTTTTGAAGTGGATAAATGTCGTTGACATCAGAGATTTTGGCGTAACTCTTGTAAATTCGCTTTTCAGGGACAAAGTAATCAATTCTATAACGGATTTATATTCACTTACGGAAGCCCAGCTCGCGCAATATTTTCTTAACGAGGAGTCAATCGAAAAAGACAAAGATTCTCTGGGGGCAAAGAAAGTGTTCGAGTCAATCCAGAACCACAGGACAATGAGCCTTTCTGTATTCATCGCGGGTTTCGACATAGAGGGGGTAGGCGAAACAACGGTTCAGAAACTGGTCGAAGCTGGATTCAGGACTTTGGAAAGTCTTTTTTCTGCGACGGTCGAACAGGTAGCGGAAGTCTATGGATTTGCCGAAACGATGGCAGAAACATTCGTTCGGGGGCTTTCTGAGAACAAAGCAGAAATGCAGGCTCTTATTGAAAGCGGAATCATAAAAATAGAGAAAAATGACGGAGGGAAACTGGACGGAAAATCATTCTGTTTCACAGGAGAGCTAAGGACAATGAAGCGGGCTGATGCCGAAAGCCTTGTTAAGAAAAACGGCGGAAGCTGTAAATCATCCGTCACCAAAGACCTTAGTTTTTTGGTCACGAACGACACAACATCAGGCTCAAGCAAAAATCAGAAAGCTGCAAAATATGGTGTCAAAATTATTGACGAAGCTGAATTCCGAAAAATGGTTGGAGAGGTATAATGACGAGCGAATTTGATAACTGGACGGTGTATGACGACTGGCTTATCGAGAATTATGACAAATACGCTGTTACGGATGTTTCCGAAAAAAACGGAAAGGTTGAAATTGTCTATATCGATAAAAGCGAATGGCTTGCGAAAAATTTAAAATCAGACAAAAAATAGTAGTTTCTTTGCGTTTTCAACAAAGCTTTCTTCCATGTCGGAAGAAAAATTTTCTGAAAGAAACTCAAGATTATCGGATAGCTCCTCTTTGGAAGAGCCTGTAAAGACAACTTCACAATATCCTTTCTCGCGGATCTGCTTTGCGGCTTTGTTCTCAACCTGATGAACGAATTGCACGAACGGAATTGATTTTAATCTGGAGAAAGTCATGCTATCCAAAAGAGGAAGTTTTATGTTCATCACGAGCTTTTTTTCAGGAACGGATTTTTTCATTACGCCATGCGCAAGCCAAGAAAGAGTCTCGTACACGGACATTCCGCGAAGAACGGAGTAAGTTTCGGTCATTCCCGAAAGGCGCGGATTGATTTCTATTATGTACCATTTCCTCTCATCTTTGCAGAAAACAAGGTCAACTTGCGCTACGCCAGAAAGATTCAGGCATTTTGACATGCGCAATAATTCCGATTCAAGCTCTTTTACTGAAAAATTTCCGTCTAGAACTGGACCAATTTTCACGCTTTGTTTAGGACTTGTGATTCCATATTTGTTTACTGAAAAAATGAACGGGGGCATTATTGCGTAATTGCCGTCAGCTCCGTATATTTCCGTTCCGAACTGAAAGCCTTCGATATATTCTTCGATAATCCTGTCGGAAGTAAATCGTTTCGATTTTAAAAAATCCCGCACCTGCGCGGCAGTTTCAAGGACATCCATTCCGTATGAACTAAGGCCGACTGTATCTTTTACGACAACAGGAAAATGCAAGTGTGAAATTTGTTCAAGAACTGAAGATTTGTAAACATTGCTTTTTATTTCGCGTCTGTTTCCGCCGTTTATAAAAAGCTCATGGTGAACATACACGGCTTTTGCCACGGAAAGTCCGAATTTCTCAAGTGTCTGATGAGTTCTCCATTTATCAAAGCAGTTTACTGTAGTTTCAAGCGGATTGCATATAACTTTGACACCTTTGCCGCTGAGTTTTTCCGCAACGATTGAATCTTTTATCGAAAGCCAGTCGAATGGATTGACATAAAATGTTGCCGCAACCGCAACATCAGGGGCGAACGAGGCGATAAAATCAGCAATCTCATCCTCATCGTCAGGCTCTATAATCTCAAACCTGACTTTTTCAATTGTTCCGCAGTAAATATTCCTGTTAATCGGCTTTCCGCCACTTATATCAAGGAGGAACATTCCGGGGCTTTGCGTAGCGACAATAAACTCATCGTCAGGAAATTTCTCCACAAGTCTTTCCCAAAAAAACTGATGGACCGGAAGCTGGAGGCGAAAAATATTTGTATCAAAAAAATTGGAATTCGTACTGAAAAAAAGAATTTTCATAAAAAGCAGCCTCTGAAAAAATAATATTTCAGAAAAGGCAAAAAAAAGCCATTCTATTCGCTTTTGAACAATAGAATGGCTGAAATTCAAAAAATCAATGATTAGCCAAGGACGGCAACACCTGCGCTAGAAATCGCAGAATTAATGGAATCCTCAATTCCTCCGACAGATTCATCAAAATCAACAAGAACCTGTGACTTATCTGGATTTGCGTTGCAGCTTTTTACGCCTGCAACACCGCTGACAGCAGCATTTACTTTTGCGGCTGTATCAGGATCAAACATTCCATCAACATATATTTTTTTTTCCATCTTCGACTCCGACTAAAATTAATTATGGTCGATACTAATCATAATTAAAAAAATGCGAATATTCAATATTTTGAAAAAAAAATTTGTGAATATGCCTCAAAAAATCATATTTCAATCAAATTCATCGTTCAAAAGACGATTTCCGTTCCCCTGGCTTTCGGAAAGCGTCTTCCCAAGCTGACCGCACGCACCGCCAATTTCTCGCCCGCGCCTTGTCCTGAGCGTAACATTAAGGCCTGCATCCTCAAGAATCCTGACAAAATTCCTGCACTCGGCAGGAGTTGGCTCCTCAAAAGGAAGCCCCTCAACTGGATTCCACGGTATGAGGTTTATATGCACATCAAGGCCCTTTGCGAAATGAATCATATTGCGCGCGCTGTCTTCGCCAGTGTTCTTTCCGTGGAGAAGGGCTGCCTCAAGTGTGACGCGCTTTCCGCTTTTTTCTGAAAAATATGATATTGCCTTTTGAAGCTCTCCGAGCGGATTTGTTCTTGCAATGGGCATGAGCTTTTCCCTGAATTCAGCATCAGCCGTAGTGAGCGAAACCGCAAGCCGTATTGCAGGACCATTGTCGGCAAGGTCGTAGATTCCCTTAATTACGCCTGATGTTGAGAGCGTTATGCGTCTTCCGGAAAGAGCGCGTCCTTCCTTTGATGTAAGCACGGAAACAGCTTTCCGAACATTCTGAAGGTTCATCATAGGCTCTCCCATGCCCATAAATACAATGTTATCCAAAGGACCTGCGTGTTTTTCAAGATATAAAAACTGCTCTACGATTTCACCTGCATCAAGGTTTCTTGCAAGCCCCAGATGACCGGTCTGGCAAAAAGCGCAGTTCATTGCGCAGCCGACCTGACAAGACACGCAAGCGGTTTTGCGTCCCTCTTTGTCGGTAAGCAGCACGGTTTCAACGGCAAGAGAATCCTTCAGTGTAATCTGAAGCTTTATTGTTCCGTCGCTGTCCCTGAGAACTTTTGTAACTGAAGAGGAACGCATGACTGCTTTTTTGCTCAGCTCCGAGCGCAACTGAACGCTCAAGTTTGTCATCTCATCGAATGATTCCGCGCCTTTTCCGATCCACTGGAAAATTTGTTTTCCGCGAAATGCTTGCGACAAACCAAGAGTCTGTACTATCTCCTCAGGAAGCAACCCCGCAAGCGCGATTTTTTCCTGGCTCATACAGCCCCGCGTCTTTCATTTTCAAGCCGGTACAGTTTTTCGGATATTGCGGTGCTTCTAAGTCCGCTTTTTGAGTAGCTTTTTAATGTATCTATGGCTTTGTCCCTGTCGTTCATCTTCATATAACAATCGCTCAAATCAAGGTAGAGCCTGTAATTCTTGGGATCATTCCGAATTAAGTCGGAAAACTGCTTTATGCACTCATGAAAGCAGCCTTCGTCTTTCAATATGAGAGCAAGACCAATGGCCGCATAAATATCGAAGTCAATTGACATGGCCCGGTTGTAAAAATCCTTTGCAATCTGGTACTTTCCGAGCTTTCTGTACGCATCTCCTACACGGGTAAGGATAATTTTATTGTTCGGATCAATGTCAAGGATTTTGTTCCAGTAAATGATGGACTTGTCCTGCTGGTTCAAGCCTCGGTAGCAGTCTGCAAGCCCGAAAAGCGCGTAAAAATTCTCAGGCTCCACGGAGAGTGCCATATCGAAAAATTTTATTCCTTGCGAGAAATTCTTTAAATTCCTGTAACAGTTCCCGATTGCGGTAAGAACCCTGATGTCAGCTGAGGACTCGGTTTTTTCGTAAACACACATCCAGTAGTAGAGGGCAGACTTATAGTCCTTGAAGTCATAGTGAAGATGACCAAGACCGATAAGAGCGTAAGGATTGTCTTTCTCAAGCTCAAGGACATCCATGTAGAATTTCCGCGATTTTTGGAAATCCTTTACTTTCCTGTACGCATCGGCAACGCGCGTAAGGACTGCAATATTGTAATTGTCAATCTTGAGGTATCTCTCCCATATTTCTATTGCCTTGCCGAACTTTCCCTGGGCTTTGTAGCAGTCTGCAAGTCCGAAAAGCGCGTAGTTGTTTCCAGGATGGAATGAAAGGCACTTGTTATAGAAATCAACGGCCTTCTGGATGTTATTGGACTTTCTCTCGCAGTCTCCAAGTCCTACCAGGGCATAGTTATTGTTCTCATCGACAAGAAGAATTTTTGAAAAAGCCTCTTTTGCCTCATCAACGCGATTTTCTTTCAAAAGCTGGTAGCCGAGCTTTGAATATTTTGAAACCTCAGTTCCCTGCTCATCAAGCGCAGCCTGGTCAGGGAAGTCAATTTCTTTTATCAGTTCGTCTGACATTTTCTTACCTCAAACACTTTTTTACTTTATTAACGCAGAAATCAGCTTGGCAAGCCTTTCAAAAACAACTTCCTGCTTCCGTCTGTTCTTTGCGAGAATATAATACTTAAGGGCATCCAAATCCTGATTTTTGCTAAGATAAAAATCCCCGACGCGCGCAAGCCCATCGGAATATCCTGTCGTGACAAAAATCCTGCATGCCTCGATGATTTTTCCTTCGTTGAAGAGAATGTTGCCCTTTCTGTTTAAAAGAGCTTTCTGCTCGGAACTAAGCGTTTGTACCGGCTTGTCTGTGACTTTTATGAATCCGTTCGGAATGTCATGCGGCGAAAGCTTTTTTTTGAGATTTTCTGCATCCATGCAGCTTTAAATCATAACACATTATTTTTTTATGTCAATATAGCTATAAATTTTTTTTCATAGCTAAATGTTATTTTTTTTGTTTTCCGCGTCTGAAACAGCCGCTTTTTTGTAAAAATGAACGATTGACCGCCCGTAAACACGCTTGTCGGAAAGAATCAGATTGCCGACCCGCTCAGGAAGCATATCTTCCTCCGGGAAATGAATCATGGCGATTCCGTCCGGATTCAGAATGTTTCTTTCGGAAATCGTGTTCATAAGCTCAAGACGGAACTTATAAGGGAATGGAGGGTCAAGGAAGATATAATCAAAACTGTCCTTGCATTTTTTCAGAAAAAGCTCTACGGAAAGGAAATGGCATGAAATCCTGACGCCGCATTCTTTCTCCGTGACGGACACATTTTCAAGAACCTGCCTTACCTTAACTCTGTCTTTCTCGCAAAGCTCAACTCGGCTTGCACCTCGGCTGGCAGCTTCAATCGCAATCGTTCCGCTTCCTGAAAAAAGGTCAAGCCATGATTTTCCGTCCAAATCGCCAAGAATCGAAAAAACAGATTCCCTCATTCTGTCCATTGCAGGGCGAATTATCCCATCCGGGCATTTTATGTTCCTTCCTTTTAGTTTTCCGCCTGTAATTCTCATTCAGTTTTGCCTCCTCCTGATTAAAAAGCCATCCAGCTTCCGTCCGTCGTAAGATACCAGTCCGAAAGAACGTTTGCTATCTCCGAATTGTACCAGCTCACAGAGCCGTCGCGGTTAAGGACAACGATGCGCCCCCCGTTTCTGGCGACTTTAAGCGGAAGCGATGCTGACCGCTTGTACATGAAGTCGCGGCTAGAAGAAAGATTGTACGAACGAAGAAGTGCTTTTCCAAGATTCGTGTACAGAACTGACGAGTTTAAGTAAATGAACGCGTCCCCATCCTCTTCTGGAATTGGCATCATGCTGCGAGTGCTCTTGGAACGGACATCGTACTCAAAAATCGATGTCGAGAGCTTTCCCTTTGTATCTGAGCCGAGCGCGATTCCGAAAATCTTGGACGGATTCTTATCGTCAACGGCAAGAGAATACACAATCTCGTGAGCGATGCTCAGCGGGACTGTTTCCTTTGTCCTTCTGTTCACATAGACGAGCGCGGAGGCAGGAGGCGTTGATTTTGTCTTTGCGACATACAAATCGTTTTCGCCAAGAAGAACGGCATCCTGAATGCTCGTACCGCCGTAAAGCACCTCCCGCTTTCCGGAAACCAAGTCGTAGCTGATAACGCTGGAATTCGACTCAACTTCAACGAGCAAATCACCAGAAACGCGAAGTTTCTGAACGATTCCGTTCGGATTGAAGAGAATCTTCTGAGTTCCTGAGGAAAAGTCGCACAGGACAGGAGACTTCCTCGTTCCGCGCGACCAAAGCACGGCTCCGTTCTTGTACGGGACTATGTCCGTGTACGAGTCGTTCCGACCTTTTTCCTCAATAGTTTCGGACTCATACGAGCTTTTGAACACTGAACTGCCTGTCAAAAAATAAAATCCATCGCCTGCGCTTGCAACATCAAAAATACGCTCATACATTTTTTCCGTGATAGGAATTATAGAATCGACCCTTTCCTGCGCAACGAACTCAAATTTATAGATATTCCCCGCCGATGTCCCCGCATAGATAAAATCTTTCTCAAATGAGGCGGAAGTTATTTTCTCGTTTGGTTTAAGCCCGCTGCAAGTGCGCACTAAAAGCGGGGCGGAAACGCTCTTGCTTCCCTCGCTGGAAACTTTGAAAAGCGAGAACTGACCGTTTCCGCTGACAATATAGTACAAATCGTCCTTGGACATAGAGTCTATTAGCATGGCGTTCGACGCATTAAAAGTGGCGATATTTTTTCCTGATGTTCCCTGAATGATGAAAATCTGTCCGTCCTTTTTTCCTGCAAGGAAGATTGATTTATTGAACATCGTAACGCCTGAAAGATTTTCCTCAGTTCCGAACTTTGCTTTCCTTGCTCCCGACTTGAGATTGTAATAGGAGAGCGTTCCGTTCGGGGAATACATGACCGCCGTGTTCTCTGTGTCGGAAGTCGTTATGAAATTCACGATGCCGGTACTTTCTTTGAGCTTGCCGTTCATGACTGAGCCTGACGAGGCGTTAAGAACCAAAGCGCCCATAGAGCTTGCCGTTCCGCAGAAAATAAAATTTCCTCTGGCTGAGTAAGACAGGCTCGTGACAGTGGCAGGCATCTTGACTGTGTATTTTTTTGCATGGGTCTTCCAGTTCCAGACCGAAATACGGTTTATTGCGCCGCCATCAGTTTCGTAAACTGCCACATCGGTTCCGTTCGGGCTTCTTGCCATCATTTTTATAGCAAGGTCGCTTACCTGAAAATGCTCGCCCATATCATCGCTTGTCCATTTTATAAGAAAACCGTCGTTTCCTGAGGAAAAAACGGAGTCGTCTGCATACGAAAGCTGCGTCACATCGGAGGCATGTGCCTGAGTCGAGTCCGCCCCCGTAGCGAACGCAATGCCAAGCGAAAAAGATAAAGCTGAAAAAGCAAGAAATTTCCTAACAGACATAATTTTATTTTTTTACAAGAACTCCAATGAAATATTTTATGTCACCCGTCATCGCAACTGCGAAAAGAAGGGCAATCAGAACAATCCCGGCATATTGCACTACAGTCCGTACTTTTGATGAAACACGGACATGGAAAAAAGTTTCAATCAATGATGTCAAAACAAGATACCCGTCAAGGATTGGGACTGGAAGAAGGTTCATTATGAACAGGGAGATGCTTATGAGCGACATGAACTCAAGCACGGAGCAGATGCCTGTCCTGAAATTCTCCGAGAAACCAGCCTTTGCAGTTCCGCCGAGCATAGTCGTTATGCGCGCAGGTCCGCTCACGGATTCGGTAACATTTGCTCCTTTGAAAAGAAGCGATATTCCTTTGAGCGTGAGCCTCACCGTGGAAAAAGTTTCTTTTGCGCCTTGGAAAAGCCCTTGGAAAAACGAGTAACGCTCAGATTCCTTTTTCTGAACAGAATTTTTGTCGCTAACAACTCCTATTTTTCCAGTTCCCGATGACTTGTCGAAATCAGTGTGGACTATGAAATGAAGCACCTGTCCGTCGCGCAGAACCTCAAAATCCAAATCTTTGTCCGGATTTACAGCCACCTCCGAATACAAGTCGGAAAAATCTGATATTTTCTTTCCGCCAATCTTCAGGACGGTGTCTCCGCTCAGAAGCCCTGCGTCGGCCGCCGCAGAGTGCATCTCAGGATAAACATCGGTGGCAAGTGTAATTGTGTTTCCGGCGGAATAGTAAGTGTAGCCGACCCATGCAATCACACAGTACGCCAAAAATGCGAACAGCATATTGAAAAAAGGTCCTGCGAATCCAATCAACGCCCTGTACGCTGGGCGCGTTCCGTACAAGGAGTCAGCGTCATGGGCTACAAACTCGTCTTCTTCGGCCGCGTATTTTTCGCCTTTCATGCCGCAGTATCCGCCGACCGGAAAAAGCGAGAGCCGCCAGTCAGTTCCTCGTATCTCCTTGTGCGCAAGGACTGGCCCCATTCCGATTGAGAATGACTCGACAAGAACACCGCATCTTTTAGCAAGCAGAAAATGCCCTAGCTCATGGACAAAAACGAGAACATTAAGAAGTAACAAACCGTAAATTACCGTCATATTTCGTTAAACAGTGTACCAAATTTCAAGGTATTATATCAAATTCTTTTGTTTCCAATCTATAGCGATAAAAAAAAGTAAAATTCTTGTTGAAATGAAAAAAACAAAAAAAATAAAAAAAAATCCATTGACATTAATTTATGTTCTTGATAATATAGTTATCACTTCGCCGCTGTAGCTCAGTTGGTAGAGCAATGGACTGAAAATCCATGTGTCGTTGGTCCGATTCCAACCGGTGGCAACTAAAGGGACTGAATCAAAAGATTCAGTCTTTTTTTTTATCAGGCGTAAACTGATGTTTACAAAACAACCAGCCTGTCCGCTGACTTCATTATCAGAACGGGTTTTTATCTATAATGGACATGTTCGGAAACATCAGTTTTCCGAACACGAACCTAAAAAGAATGCAAGTTTTGCAAGGCTTTAGCCTGAAAAACTTGACGACTTGTGAGAAAACTTAATGAGTTTCCGAACAGGTCTAATTTCAGAAAATAGAACAGGAAAATCAAAATGAATTATTCAGAATTAAATCTTGATGAAAATTTAAAGAAAGGCATTGAAGAGGCTGGGTATGTCACCTGCACGCCTGTTCAGGAAAAAGTTCTGCAGGCATCGCTTGACGGCTCGGATCTCTATGTTCAGTCACAAACAGGAACGGGAAAGACAGCTGCTTTCCTTGTTTCCATAATGCAGGAGCTTTTAAGCTCAAAAAACGAAAGCGGGGCAAACGCGCTCATACTTGTTCCTACAAGGGAGCTTGCGGTTCAGGTTGAGGATGAGGCCAAAAAGCTCGGAAAATACACGGGGCTTTCGTTCGCATCGTTTTTTGGCGGCGTTGGTTATGAGAAGCAGATTGCGGATTTGAAAAAAGGAATCGACATCATAATCGGAACGCCTGGGCGCGTAATCGACTTGCAGGAGTCGGGGCAGATGGATTTGAGCCGCGTGGCGTATCTTGTCACGGACGAAGCGGACAGAATGTTCGACATGGGGTTTTACCCGAGCCTCAGAAAGCTCATAAAAGTTATCCCCGGCTCGGAGAAAAGGCAGACGATGCTTTTCTCTGCCACTCTGAACATGAATGTAAAGAACCTTGCGTACGAGTATACGAAAGAACCAAAGGAAATCACTATAGAGGCGGAGAACATAACTGTTGACGAAATCGACCAGGAGCTTATACATGTGTCAAGCGAAAAAAAACTGAACTTGCTCCTTACGATTCTATCGAAAGAAAATCCTGACAGCCTCATAATCTTTTGCAATACGAAAAAAACTTGCGAAATCTTGTCTAAGAGACTTGCCCTGAACGGAATCCCATCTGAGTTCATCATCGGAGATCTTCCGCAGAAAAAACGCCAGAAAATCATGGACAGCTTCAAAGCTGGGAAAATAAAGATTCTTGTGGCAACGGATGTGGCCGCGCGCGGAATAGATGTGAACGATCTTGCTATGGTTGTGAACTATGATCTTCCGAACGAAGCCGAGAATTATGTCCACAGGATTGGGCGAACGGCGCGTGCAGGAAAGACGGGAAAAGCTTACACCTTCTGTTCTGAGCAGGATGTGTACTCGCTCATGCCAATTGAGCGTTATATAGAAAAAAGTATTCCGTCGAGGGTGGCGATTGACGAGGACTATTCTGCGGATAAGAGCGAGGGAATATACATCCGCCTTGACAGCGACGAAGACCACGGAAGGTTCGGGCATCACGGAGAGAGAAGAAGTCTCTCAAGGGAAAAAGACAGCAGGAAAGAAAGAAAATCTTCCAAAAAGACCTCACGGAAAACAGGCTCTGGCGAAAAGGCGCGCTCTTCAGAGGAAGAAATCGAGAAGCTGGCTGCGATGACATCGGATGAGAGGCTTATGTACCTAAAGTCGAAGTATGCGAATGGCGGCAATGCGGACGGCGCGGAAAAAGAGCAGAGAAGAAAGCAGAAGTCCAAGAGCAAGAGGGCTTCGGAAAGCAAAAGCGCGAAGAAGAGCCAGAAAAAGCGGGCCGGCCAGAAGAAAACTTTCAGCACGAACATAAAGGATACTGCCAGAAAGCCTCCTAAAAAGCTTGGCGTACTTGGAAAAATCAGAGCGTTCTTCTCCAAGAGATAATAGACCTGTTCGGAAACCTATTGTTTCCTCACTGGTCTTGCGTAATTTTTCAGGCTAAAGCCTTGCAAAATTACAGAATTTCTAAGGTTGCTGTTCGGAAAACTGAAGTTTCCGAACAGCTCTAATGTCCGAGGAAAATATGACATCTACGATAGCAAAAATCTATATCGAGAATCTGAGGCACAATTTGAAGCTCATAAAAGGAAGAATTTCTCCCGGAGCTAAAATGTGCGTTGCAATAAAAGCCGATGCGTACGGGCATGGAGCCTTGCGCTGCGCCAGGGAAGCTGTCTTGTGCGGGGCTGATTTTCTTGCAGTCGCAAGGGTTCGGGAGGGCGTGGAGCTTCGGGAAGGTGGCATAACTATTCCGCTTCTTATGCTCAGCTTGTGCAATCCGGAAGAAGCCGATGAGCTTGTTCTCAATGAGATAACGCCTCTTGTGTTCGACTTTGATTACATAAAGATGATTGAGGATGCAGCCCGAAAAGCCGGCAAAAAAAAATACTCCGTTCATCTTGCAGTTGATACAGGCATGGGAAGAATCGGGTGCCTTCCTGAAGAATGTGTTCGGTTCGCAAAATACATTGATGAATCGGAATTTCTTTCTCTTGGCGGAGTATGCACGCATTTTTCCGTGGCGGACTCAAAGAAGGAAACGGATCGTGAATATACGGAAAAGCAGTTTGAAAGATTTGTCTTTGCTACGGAGAGTATACGGAAAGCTGGAATTAATCCTGGAATAAGGCACTGCGCGAACTCTGCCATAACTCTTGACAAGCCGGAGATGCACCTTGATATGTGCAGACCGGGAATCATCGTCTACGGATATTACCCGGATGAGCTTGACAGGGATTATTTTTCCTCGAAAGGAGAGCAGATTGACCTAAAACCAGTCATGGCTCTTACGACGCGTGTCGTTTCAATAAGGGACTTTGAGCCTGGAAAATCAGTTTCATACGGAAGGACTTGGACTTCAGAAAAAAAGACAAAAATTGCGGTTCTTCCTATCGGGTATGCGGACGGCTTTTTCAGGCGTTTCTCCAAGTCGTGTGGGTTCTGCGAAGGAATCGATGTCGCAATAAACGGAAGACCGTATCCCATACGGGGCAGAATCTGCATGGATCAGTGCATGGTGGAGCTTGGCGAGACCTCCGGCGTTGAGCGATGGAGCGAAGCCGTGATTTTCGGCCCTAAAGAGAGTGGGGCCGTGCAGACAGCTCAGAAACTGGCCGATGAAACGGGGACTATTCCGTACGAAATCACTTGCGGGGTTGGAAAAAGAGTTCCGCGCGTGTTCGTGGAATAGTCCGCAGTCAAAAATCCCAGAAAGCTAAAATTCGGAAAGAATTTTTTTTACCTCACTGACGAGATAGAAAGAGCCTGTCACAAGGAGGGAGATTCCGTGCTCATCTGAAAAATTCAGGGCTTTTTTTATCTGCGCCTTAAAATCCTCGCTTGAACTAAAGCTGATTCCGCACGCGGAGAAAGATTTTTCAACTGATTTCAAGTCAGACTGCTTCACGGCTCCCGGAACTGTGACGAACACCGCCTCGAACTTGTCCTTAAAAAGCGGGGCGATGTCAAACGAGTCCTTGTCTTTTGCGCATGCAAAAAGAAGCGCGAATCTCTGTCCGCCGAACACTTGCGCGAGCGTATTCATTGTAAAAGCGCATGAGTTGACAGTATGCGCACCGTCAAGAACTAAGTGCGGAATCTTCGGAAACTTGACGCATTCCGACACCTCGAACCTTCCGGGAAGGAAAGCGTTCTCCAGACCTTTTTCTATAATATCCTCGCTTATTTCAGGAACTGCTATTTTGACCGCACAGGCGGCAAGAGCCGCATTCTGGGCCTGAACTTCGCCAAGAAGCCTTATGTTCGCGCTTATTCTCCTTTTGAAAATCGGAGCTTTAAAACTGACTTTCATCTTTTCATAGAAATTATCATATAATGTATCTTTTTTTGCGCATTTATTTTTCATATCTGTATGATTTTTCATACAGTCTGAGATGTTTTTTATATATTTGAATTCAAGGTCAGTCACCAAGTTATCGAAGAAATAGGCAGGGGCATTTTTCTCGCTGGCGATTTTCTCTAGAACACCACGCACGGAATTTTTCTGGGAGCTTATGATGACAGGAACTCCTTCCTTTATGATTCCGCCTTTTTCGCAAGCAATTTTTTCCACGGTGTCGCCGAGAAATTCCGTGTGCTCAAGCTCAATCGGAGTGATGACGCTTATCCGCGGCACAATTACATTCGTTGCGTCAAGCCTTCCGCCAAGCCCCACCTCGAAGACGGAGAAATCAACTTTAGCTTGCCTGAAAACAAGGAACGCAAAAAGCGTGACAAGCTCGAACCATGTTACGGGACGCCCGCAAGGAAGCTCGTCTTGGCGGATGGCTGCCATTCCGCCGGTGATTTCATCACAAGCCCTTTCATACACATCGTCATCGAAAAATTCGTGGCACATGGTAACGCGCTCTGCGAAGTCAACGATGTGGGGCGATGTGTAAAGCCCTGTTCTGAAACCTGCCTCGCTCAGAATCGCAGCAATGAATGTGGCGACGGAGCCTTTTCCCTTGGAGCCAGCTACATGGAATGAAGGTGCAAAAGTCTCAGGAGAGGAGAATTTCTTGCAAAGAAACTGCATCGTATCAAGCCAGAAAATGTTCTTTTGCGGAAGTTTTTCAAAATTAAGGTACTGGTCAAGCCAGTCCTGAAGTTTTTTCAATGATTTTTTCGTTTCCATAAGAGCGATTATTTTATAGAAAAAAAGCAAAATTTGCGATAAAATATAACGGAATGGTTTTTTCGTTCTAGGAGTATTTTTATGGTCGGAATTGCAATAACGATTCTTATTGTTTTCATCATTGTAAGGCTGTACAGAACATATGATGCCAATTTCAGGTTTTTCGTGGCAGGAAAGGACAAAGGTTTTTCTTTCACTGAGATTTTACTTTTGTGGAAACTCGCAAAAAAAATAGAGCTTGATGAGCCGAATTCACTTTACATATCAGTTCCGTCGCTGAACAACGCAATACAAGCGTTCACCACGCAGATGAAGAACAATCCTGAGGAAAATACGCCTGAGAATCAGGAATTTCTTTCAACGCTCTACAAATACAGGACTAAAATCGATATAGACCGCGAAAACAAAAAAGGTCTCGATTCAACGCGCGCTCTCTCGGACGGGCAGAAACTCAATATTATTCTTCCGGGCAAAGGCGTTTTTGCATCAACAATCATAGCAAACAACGGAAACATAATCATAAAACTTCCGATTCAAAAAAATCTTTATATGATTCCGTCAACGGAGTGGATAGGAAAAACTGTGAATGTGTACCTATGGCGCAAGGGTGACGCAGGTTATGTGTTCGACTCGAATGTAGTGAATGCGGGGGTTTACAACGGAATTCCTGTCTTGTACCTTATGGAGACGGACAAACTGCTCAGGACGCAGAAAAGAAGGTCTGTCCGCTGCCAGTGCAATATGTACGCGCAGATGTACTTCCTTGGCGGGGACGAGATTGATTTCAATGTAATAGAGAATGACCCGGGCTTTAAGTGCCTTCTTGAGGACATTTCCGAAGACGGTGCGCTCATAAGGGTCGGAGGAAAGGCCGTTGAGGGGTTGCAGCTGAAAATCCAGTTTGAGCTTGGCGAAAAGATGATTGTGATGTTCGGCATCGCGCGCGCCATTGAGTACGATGAAAAAACGAAACAGTCTTTGATTCATTTTGAATGCCTTCACCTTGAGAACGATATGCGCAATCATATTCTCAGCTTTGTCTACAATATACTTCCTTCTGAAAAGAAAGAAGTTCTTGAAGCTCTGTCCCAGACGGAGGAAGATGAAATGCAAGAGAACGGTGTTGCGGAGGAAGTCAACAACGACACGGAGCTGCTCGAAGCGTCGCAGGTGAATGTCGATACATCGGGCATCGTGGAGCTGCAGGAAGACGGACTTAACGAAACTTCTTCGGAGCCTGAGGCAGATAAAATTTCTGGTACGGAAAGCAATGGCAGCTATGTATAAAAAAACAGCCATCGCGCTGATTGCTTCGGTAGCTTTTTCTCTTTCATGCGCGGAAACGAGCGAGCTTGTCCTGAAATTCGTAAAAGGCAATATCTCGGAAAAAACTTCTGCAATCCGTTCTGCGGAAGGAAGCGAAAAAACACTTCTTGCCGAGATGGGGCTTGATTTTCTGGACGCCAATGCTTCAATCCTTACTGGCGACATGGATTTGTCCGCGCTCGGAATCGCTTCCGTCCTTTCTTTGGAAAAAAGTCCGGGGAAAAACGGGGTAATCATTGAGAAACTTATTTCTGTGTTCAGAAAATGCACCGATACGAATGTGCGGACAATCATTCTGGACAAGCTTCCGGATTTTGCTTCGGATGAATCTGAGATGGCACTCGTGAGGGAGCTTTCGGTAGGTTTTCTTGAGTCGGAAGGGGAAAAGCCGGCTATTCTTGTGAAGAATTCGTTCGAGGCACTCGGAAAAATCGGGAATCAGGATTCGCTTGCGCTTTTGTTCAAAAATTATGTTTCAGGTCCGCAGCCTCTGTACGATTCTGAGATGGGAAAATCTTTGGTCGCGCTGATGAATAAGTATAAGGAAGAAACTCTTAATCTCGTTTCATCCTTGGAAATCTCTAAAATCTCCAGAATTTTTGAGCTTGTGAAAAATTCTTCTGAAATAACAAAAAATTATCAGATGGATATTGTCGAAAACGCACTTTCTCTGACCCTATATACTATGGAAAATCAGCAGGATTTTTCTGAGGAAAGCGTTCGGCTTCAGATGAGCCTCGTTGAGTTCATCGCGGATGAAAAATGGTCGCATGCAACTGAGCTTGTAGCAAGGAATTTTACCCTGTCAAAAAAAGAATATGATGGGGGATTTATTTCCGATGACGATTTTATAAAGACAATCCGCTTTACGGCGGTTTTGAAGTCGTCAAAGATAAGCTCCGCTCTTTCAGACTGCCTTGCTGGTTTTAACGGGGCGGTCGGAAGTGATGCCCGTCCTTCCGAGCAGGTTGTGCTTGCTCTTATAAAAAGTCTGGGGGATTTAGGCGACAAAACGGCATTCGACAATCTTTTGTACGTTACATATCTCGATTATTCCGAAGATGTCGTAAATGCTGCAAGGGTCGCCCTTGCGTCATTGAAATGGTAAAAAAGATTTTTGTAAATCCTGTTATTGCAAGCGCAGTTTTATGTGCGGTTCTAATTTACACGGGTATTATCATTCCGAAAAATAAATATCCGTACAAAAGCCTTGTTCCGGAAGACAGGATAATCTCCGCGCTGGGAACGGTCTGCTCTAATCCTGTGAAATCGTCAGCGTTTGGCGGAGCGTACAAAGCTGATTTTTTCCTTGAAAGCGCGCGGTCATTAAACGGGGAATGTTCCGAAAGTACGGGAAAAATAACGCTCTTTTTTCCGACTGACATCGTGGAGGCGTTTTTTCCAGGAAAAATCTATACAAAATCAAAAGGAAAAAAAGGTATTTTTATAGAAAACGGAGCGAAACTCAGAGCGGATTTTAAAAAATCTGGTGATTTTTTCTATGTGACGAATGCGGAATTAATCGGGTGGAAATCTGTTTTTGCAAAATGCAGGGGAGCGTGCCGCCTTCAGTTCAGGCGCATGATGTACGGCTGGGGAAATGCGGGCGGTCTTCTGCTGGCTCTCCTTTCTGGCTGCCGCGAATACACGGAGCAAACTGTTTCGGACTCATTCAGAAATGCGGGGCTTTCACACATTCTCGCGCTCTCCGGAATGCATCTTTCGCTTTTCGGCGGAATAGCGTTTTTTTTCGGGAAAAAGTGGGCTGGAAGAAAATGGGCGGAGGCGGCGCAACTTCTTGCGACAATGCTTTTCGTCCTGTTCGCGGGGCTTTCCCCGTCTCTTTTCCGGGCTTTTTTGTGTTCGCTCATCTTGTTCCTGAACTGGCTGCTTAGGCTTTCGCGGCCAAGTTCTGTCTCTGTCCTTTCGGCAAGCTTTCTTATACATACGATGATTTTTCCCGAGCATTTGAAAGAAGCTGCGTTTTTATTAAGCTATGCGTCCCTGGCAGGAATACTGATTCTTTCCGGGACAATTACAAAAATAATTAGCCCCGCAATTTTTCCCAAAATCAGAAAGTCGCTGGGAGACAGTGCTGCGGCACAGATTTTAACTGCCCCTGTGGCAGTGTCAATCTTCGGGAAAATTATGCCTGTCGGGGTAATCGCATCAGTTGTCGTTTCACCGCTAGTCACGATTTTTTTGTACGCTGGTCTTTTTTCAATCGTAACTTGCCTTGCACTGCCTTTTCTTTCAAATGGTTTTAATGTTATTATGAACTGTCTTTATTATGTCATAAAAATATCGGTGTGCTTTTTTTCGCACGCCCCAAGCATAAAAGTAGGTTAGTACGAAGTATGAATCATCCTGATTACAATTCGCCTCTGGCGTTGAAAGAATTCTTGGACGCAAACTCAATGGCAATGCAGAAAAAGTTCGGGCAGAATTTTTTAGTGAACGAAAATGCCAGAAGAAAAATTATAGATGCCCTTGATGTAAAAGAAGGCACCGTCGTCTGGGAAGTAGGTCCTGGACTCGGGGCTATGACAGACGAAATCCTCAGACGGGGCGGAAAGCTTACGGCTTTTGAGATAGACCACGGTTTTGCACGGCTTTTGAGGGAATTTTTCAAGTCATATGAAGAAGAAAATCATTTTTCTCTCGTTGAGGGCGATGTTCTAAAAACTTGGAAAAAATATGCAGATGAGAACGGAGGCGCGGAATGTTTTTTCGGGAATCTTCCGTACAATGTCGCGGCAACAATCATCGCTGACACGATAAACGAGGAGTTCCGTTTTGAGAAAATCGTCGTCACGATTCAAAAAGAAGTAGCTCAGAGAATGATTGCAAGTCCTGGGACGGAAAATTATTCCTCGTTCTCGGTTTTGTGTCAGTGGGCATACGATGTAAAAACAGTTCTGGAACTTGCGGGCGGAAATTTCTGGCCCGTTCCGAATGTGGCGAGCCGCGCCGTCCTTATGACAAAAAAGGCTGATTTTCCGAGATGCCAGAACCCAAGGCTTTTTATGAAGATGATAAGGCAGCTTTTTTCATCGCGGAGAAAAACTGTGCGGAACAATCTTCTGGCACTGACAAACGGCGGCGAAAACTGCGACACGGTGCTTGAGAAAGCGGGCGTAAATCCTGCGCAGAGGGCCGAGAGAATGAACATAGAAGAGCTTCTTGCGCTTTCAGACTGTCTGAATGAAATCTTGAAGCAGGGAAAATAAAATGCCAGAAACTTACATAAAAGAAAATATCAGTGCGGTTCTCGATAAAATCAGAAGCTGCGAGAAAAAAAACGGCAGGGCTGAGGGGAGCGTAAAACTCGTTGCCGTAAGCAAGTTTCATTCCGAACAAAGCGTCATTGACGCGATTGGAGCGGGGCAGAGCTTGTTCGGGGAGAACCGCGTCCAGGAAGCGGCCGCAAAATTCGATTCTGTGCGGGAAAAAGGTTTTTCCCCTGAGCTTCACATAATCGGCTCGTTGCAGCGCAACAAGGTCAAAGAAGCTGTCCGTATCGCAAGCTGCATCGAGTCAGTTGACAGAGCTGAGCTGTTGGATGAGATTGAAAAACAATGCTCAAAGATTGAAAAAAATGTTGCGGTTCTTTTTGAAATCCACACGGGTGAGGAATCAAAAGCAGGGTTTACTTCCGAGGACGAGCTTACGGCACTTCTTTCAAAATGCGAGGAAGGTTTTTATCCGCACATAGTTCCGAAAGGATTTATGACTATGGCCCCGAACACGACGGATTCCGAAGCGATTAGAACTTCATTCAGGACGCTGCGTTTTTTGAAGGAAAAGATGCAGAGTCGGTTTAAAAAACTGGATTTATGCGAGCTTTCCATGGGAATGAGCGGGGACTTTCCTATTGCGATTGAGGAAGGCTCAACGATGGTTCGCCTCGGAACTGCTATTTTTGGGGAGCGTGATTACTCAAAATGAAGAAAATTGCTTTTTTGGTACTGTTTTTTTTCATTTTCTCGCAGTTTTCTTTTTCCGAAGAGGCGGACATTTCACAAAACGCGCCGTCATCAGAGCGAGTTCTTGAGGATGATTTTCCGCCGTGGGCAAAAGACTTGCGAAGGACGGAAATCATAACGCTCGGCTCGCTTCCGTTCGTAACGCTATGGACTACAATCGCATATTCGCTTGCAGTCTACGGTCAAATGACAAATCCTATAGACAAAAGCTCGTCTAATTTCACGGAGGATGACCAGTGGCGGATTATAGGCATTTCGCTCGGAGCTTGCACCGTTCTTGGAATCACGGATTTGTTCATATCAATAATGAACAGACATTCAAGGGAGATGCGGGAGAGAAACGCCTACCGGGAGATTAAGGTAATTCCGCTTATTCCAGAAGCTGAAAAGGATTACAATTATCTTGAAATAGAAGGAGTTGAAAGTGCCGTCTTTTAGCGCGCTCGTTCCGGAAAACTTTGAATCGGAAATAAGACTGGATAAATATATGGCCTCAATCTCAGACGGAATGAACAGGTCTAAGCTTAAGTCGGGCTTTACGCAAATACTTCTGAACGGAAAGAATTCCAAGCTTTCTGCAAAAGTCAAGGCTGGGGACAAAATCGAAATCCAGTGGGAAGAGAATATTCCTACTGATATTGTGCCTGAAAACATTCCGCTCAACATAATCTATGAGGATGAAAATGTTACCGTCGTGAGTAAAGCCGTTGGAATGGTGACGCATCCTGCGAACGGGAACTGGAGCGGAACTCTTGTGAACGCGCTTTTGTACCATTGGGGGCGCGAGGCATTCCCGCATAGTAAAGACGCTACAAGCTCTGCGGTTCTTTCGCAAATGCGTCCTGGAATCGTTCACAGGCTTGACAAGGATACATCTGGCATCATAATCACAGCAAAAAACCGTGATTCTGAGGAATGGCTTCATGGTCAGTTCTCAGAGAGAAGCTCCATCACTAAAGAATATATAGCAATTTGCACTGGGGTTCCGAAAATCCTGGGGGGAAAAATCGAGACTCAGATAGTGCGCGACCCAAAGAACAGAAAACGGTTCAAAGCCGTGACAGGCACAACGGAAGGAAAATTTGCCCGCACAATCTACAAGGTTATAGCCACATACGGACCGTATTCGCTTATCAGGCTCAGAATCAAGACTGGGCGGACGCACCAGATTCGCGTCCATATGAAATATCTTGGCTGCCCGATTCTTGGAGACCCAATCTACGGAAAAAGGATAAGCGAAACGGCTTTCAAGAATCATAATGTTCAGCTAATGCTCCATGCTTTTTTCTTGAGAATAAGGCTTCCGAATAAAACAGAAAATTCAGTTTTCAAGACGAAAACACCTGTGAGGTTTAAAAAAGTGATTTATTTTTTACGAAAGTCAGGTTTTCCTTTTTCGGATTTTACAAAAGGAAATCTTTAGAAACTTTGGTTTTAGAGCTGCCTGAAAAGTATAAGCTGCGGTGCTTGAGCTTGCGCCTTACGGTAAATATGTTGAAAACCTCCGCACAAAAACTTATTTGGCAGCTCGTTATGAATGATATGAAAAATCAAGATGAGGCAATAAAGATAATTCATTCTCCAAGCGAAAAAGAGCCGTTCGTAGTTCTGAAAAAAAAATCCGGGCTTCCTACCGCGCCGCTTTCTTTAGGAGAGAACTCCGCGCTTTTTTTGGCGGAAAAACTTTTTCCTGAGATAAAAGCCGTGTCGGGAAAAAAGGAAATAGAGCACGGGCTTATTCACAGAATTGACACCGAAACTTCAGGACTTGTTCTGATTGCCACTAGCCAGGATTTTTTCGATTTTCTGATTGAGGCTCAAAAAAGCGGTCAGTTCAAAAAATGGTATCGGGCGAATGTTGATTTAGTTTCTGATATAAGCGCCCTTCTGGAGGGCTTTCCGAAACATAGGGCTTTAACAGAGTCAGAAACTGTGACAGTACAAAGCCAGTTCAGGTATTTTGGACGCAAGAATCAGGCGGTTCGCCCCGTTACAAACGATTCAGGAAAGGCGGCTCAGAAAAAATGCGAGAGGAAAATCTATTCGACGCAGATTCAGTTCGATTCTGCGGCAAAAATTGCAATCTGCTCAATTGTGGCAGGATTCCGCCATCAGGTGAGGGCGCATCTTGCGCTCTGCGGAATTCCTGTGCGGGGCGACAAGCTCTACAACCCGAATTTCAAGGAGGGCGAGGAGCTTTCTTTTGAGGCGTTCCGCCTGGAGTTTCCGAAAAAAGACGGCGGAACATTCGTTTTTGAAATTTAGTCTTAGCGGAGGAAAATATGGAAGAATCAATAAGCAACGAAACTGTTTCTTCTGAGAACATCATTCAGGAAAAAGCAGAAAGAATCAGGGATGTAATACGATACATAAGCAAATTCAAAAATGCGGCTGTTGTAATCCATCTTGACGACAGGGTTATCGACTCACCGCTTTTTTCCTCACATATCAGGGACATATCGCTTCTGCACGAAGCCGGACTAAGGGTTATAATCGTTCCGGGGGCAAAGGAGCGGATAGACAATAATCTTACCGAAGCAAAGATTCCGTGGAAAAACAAAAACGGAAGCCGAATAACCGATGAGAGCGCAATGCCAATAATAAAAGACGCGGCTTTTGATGTAGCTAACATCGTTATGACAAGTCTTGCAGGTCAGCACTTGACAGCCGTTATCGGAAACTGGGTCAGGGCGCGCGGGAAGGGCGTTCTTGAGGGAATCGACTACGCGACCGCGGGTGAAATAGACAGAATCGATGTTTCAACGCTTGAGACCGTTCTGAACAATGGTTTTATCCCGATTTTTCCATGTATAGGCTGGAGCCTGAACGGAAAACCGTACAACATCTCATCGACGCAGCTTGCCTCCCAGATTGCGGTTCATATCAAGGCTGACAAACTTTTCTACATTCTCCCGAACGCGGAGCTGTCCGAGAAATATTTCTCTATTCCTGAAGGTGCGGGGCTTTCGCCTGAGGGGTGTATTCCTGCTATGAACATTGAGGAGCTGGACGATTTTCTTTTGCTGAACAAAAAAGCCGACAAAGCAAAACTGAAAAATATGAGCATCCACAAGGATTTTTTTGAGAACATAATAAACATAGTGAAACTGGCGAGAAATGCAGTTACTTCTGGCGTTACCCGCGTTCACATACTGAACGGCTCGCTTGAGGGAACTCTTCCGTGCGAAATATTCAGTGACCTTGGCTCCGGTACGATGATTTATGCTTCGAACTACGGCAAATTCAGGGCGATGCGGCGCGAGGACATTGCGGCGGTTCTTTCGCTCATAAGACCGTTCGTAAAGAAAAAAGTGCTGCTCCCAAGAACTCAGAAACAGTTCGAGCAGACTTTCAACGATTACATTGTCTACGAGCTTGACGGAGCGGTGCGTGCGTGCGCCGCGCTCCACATATACGACAGGACGCAGGCCGAGATTGCTTGCGTTACGGTAGACGAAACTTGCAGCCATATCGGAATCGGTCCGAAGATGATTGATTATCTTCTCGAAAAGGCGCGGACGATTAATCTTGACAATGTGTTCATCCTTACGACGCAGACTGCGGACTGGTTCGAGAAAATAGGTTTCAGACCAGACTCCATCGACACGCTTCCGCCGGAGCGAAAGGCAAAGTGGAATCCAAAGCGCGGCTCAAAACTTTTCCGGCTTAAACTGCATTAGACAGGATTTTCTAAAAACTATTTATGAATTTGCGATTTATGTGATATAATCATAGATTATGATTGCCAAGCATATAAAAGAGCTTATGACGAACAAAAATTCGTCTGTTATCAGAAAAATGTTCGAGGAAGGCATTGCACTAAAAAAGCAGTATGGTGATGACAATGTTTTCGACTTTTCTTTAGGAAACCCCGACCTTGACCCTCCTGAAAAAGTCGTAAAGGCAATTCAGGAAGAAGCAAAAGATATTTCTCACGGCTGCCACGGATATATGCCGAATGCGGGATATCCGTTCGTTCGTGAGGAAATTGCCAGAAAAATTACGAAAGAGCAGGGCGTTTCCGTTTCCGGGGCTAACATCGTAATGACTGTAGGTGCTGCGAGCGCGCTAAACTGCGTGTTCAAGGCAATACTCAATCCCGGGGACGAGGTTGTGGTTCCGGCGCCGTTTTTTGCAGAATACCGTCATTACGCAAAAAATCACGGTGGCTCGCTTATTGAGGTTCCTACAAAAAGCGATTTTTCTCTCGATGTTGATGCGATAAAATCAAAGCTGTCAGAAAAAACGGCCGCAATCCTGATAAATACCCCTAACAATCCTACTGGAAAAGTATATTCTGAAAATGATATAAAAAATCTTGCCGCAGTTCTGAGAGAATACGGAAAGTCATCGGGAAGAATTCCTTATTTGATTTGTGACGAGCCGTACCGTGCCATAACTTATGACGGCGTGAAAGTTCCGCCAGCGTTTCAGTTCTATGATTCGACGGTTGTGGTTTCGTCATTTGCCAAAGACCTGAGCCTTCCTGGGGAGCGAATCGGGTATATTGCCGTAAATCCGAAAGCAGATGATGCTCAGAACCTTGTGTCGGGCGCAATCTTCGCGCTAAGGACTCTTGGATGCGTAAATGCGCCGGCTTTCTTTCAGAAAGTAATCGCAAAATCATGGGATGCGGAAGTTGATTATTCAAGCTACAAAAACAGGCGCGACAAGCTTATGGCAATCCTTGACAAAGCGGGGTTGAAATATGCGCGCCCCGACGGAGCGTTCTATCTTTTCGTGAAAGTTCCGGACAATTTCAATGATGACGATATGGCTTTTTGCGACTACCTGAAAAAATATCTTATTCTTGGCGCACCAGGAAATGGGTTCGGAGGAAAAGGTTGGTTCAGGCTGGCTTACTGTGTAAGCGAAAAAACAATTATAAATTCAGAAAGAGCTTTTTTAAAAGCAATGGCTGAAAATAAATAACAAGAAGAGCGAGGTTCAAAATGAAAATCATGATGGTCAGCGCGGAATGCGTTCCTTTTGCAAAAACAGGCGGACTTGCTGATGCGGTCTCCGCTTTGGCAGGCTCTCTGAGCGAAATGGGGCATGATGTAAAAATCGTAATGCCGCGATATTACAAAATCGACAGGAAAAAGCTAACGCCTCTCGAAGGTCCTCTCGGAGTTCCGGTCGGAATGGGGCAGGAGTGGACTGAGGTGTATACGGCGCCTCTTCCTGGCTTCCCGAAAGTTTCAGTTTATTTCCTTGACCACGAGCAGTGCTTCGGGCGTGACGGAGTTTATGGAACTCGTGCGGAGCCTGACTTCTATGATAATCCGTACAGATTCTCGCTTCTTGCGCACGGAGCTTTTCAGGTATGCAATAAGCTCCATTGGTATCCGGATATTGTCCATGCGCACGACTGGTCCGCAGGTCTTGTTCCGGTGCTGCTGAAATATGTCTGCCGACATCAGCCAGCTTTCAAAAATACGGCCAGTGTGTATACTATTCATAATATGGGGTATCAGGGCGTTTACGGAAAAGAAAAATTCTCTGACCTTGGAATTGACTGGGGACTTTACTACGGTGCGGGCTTTGAGCGTAACGGCGCGATTAATTTCCTTCAGGCTGGAATTTCATGTGCGGATATGGTCACTACAGTATCGCCAACATATGCGCGTGAGATTCAGACAATCGAAGGTGGCTTTGGCTTGGATGGGCTTCTTCGCGTCCGCTCCGATGTCGTAAAAGGAATCGTGAACGGCGTGGATGTTGCGACTTGGAATCCGAAGAACGATAAACTTATCCCGGCGAATTTTGACGCTGACAACATGGAGGGAAAAGCCGCATGTAAAAAAGCGTTGCAGGAGGTGTTCGGACTTCCTGTAAACCCGGATGTTCCTGTTATTGGAATGGTTGGTCGTCTCGTAAGTCAGAAGGGCATTGCGGAGGTGTTCGCTCCGACATATGGCTCAATTTACTCAATCTGCACCACGATGAATGTTCAGTTCGCAATAATCGGAACTGGCGAGAAGTGGGCTGAGGATGAAATCAACAACTTGCAGGCAAAGCTCCCGAACTTGAGGGCAAAAATCGGATACTCAGAAAAGCTCAGCCACCTTATCGAGGCTGGAAGCGATTTCTTCCTGATGCCATCCCAGTACGAGCCGTGCGGTTTGAACCAGATGTACTCGGAGCTGTACGGAACTCTGCCTATAGTAAGGAGAACAGGAGGCCTTGCTGACACTGTTCAGAATTACAACGAGCAGACTGGTGATGGAACGGGCTTCATGTTCGATTCGCTTACGCCAGGCGCGGTCTACGATACTGTCGGCTGGGCCGTATACGCATATTATAACAAAAAAGACCACATAAAAATCATGCAGAAACGCGCCATGTCACAGGATTTCACATGGGAGGCAAGCTGCAGGAATTATGTTGATGTCTACAACGAAGCTATATTCCGTGGCTGCAGGTAACAATTGCGTATATTAGAGCTGTTCGGAAAACTGAAGTTTCCTAACAGCTCTGTTGTCCAGTGAGCGAAAAAAACGCACTGTGTTCGTATTAAAAGGGCGTTCTGAACTGGGGCTTTACTCTGGTTCAGAACGCATTAATCTGGAAAGAGCTGTTTGGATATAGGTTGGTAGACAGAATACGCATTATAGGAAGTTATGGGGCAATATCTCAGAGCCGAGATATTGCAGTAGTAGTTCTCAACCTTACTGATAGCTTTGATGATTGTAGAAAAAGGCTTTGCGGAAGTGGTTTTCTGAAAATCGGCTTTAGTCGGAGCCGCGATTCCGTTCGTAGACGCACAGCCTGAAAACCACAGGGCAACCAGCGCAAAAGCTACCGCATTTATCCCGAACTCAGCGCAGTTCCAAACTGATGGCAGCTTCCCAGGTGTTTCCCTTGCGCTCAAAAATTGTGATATTATCAACTGGAAAATCCTCAGTCAGGTTTGTCTCATTCATAACTTGAAGGGCTGTTGTCATTACGCCTTTCGGTATATCTCTGTTTGCCACCGTTGCGTGCGGCTGAAAAGGTCTCTGGTCTTTTTTCGTGCAGCCAGGAAAATCATTCAATACCGCCTTTGTGGTCTCATCTCGCAATTTTGTCCACTGCGCATCCGGGATTACTTTTGCAAACAAAGTCCTGTCTCCGAAAGCATCGAAATTATCAATATGGGCTGTAAAACCCAGAGCTTTTGGTATCACTTCCCTTTGAATCGTTTCTGCTAAATCGGCTGTAGCATATTCGTCCTGCAGCCTGAAAGGAGGAACAAGCGTGACATGAATCGGAGTTCTATGACCGCTTTTACAGCCATAAGCCTCATTCATATACCGCCTGCAATCTTCAAGAGAAAGTGTTGTATCTTCTGGAAGAAGAACCCCTATAAAATGAGTCTGATTAGAAAAATTATTTGATTTCATCTCCTTGATTATATCACTCCAAGAAGTGACTTCACAAGATTTCCGTCCAACTTGACCAAATCAAACTGATTGTACTGAAGGTACTGTAGGCTCGTATGGTCCATGCTGAAATCAGTACCATAAAAAGAAGATGCTGGATTGTTCCACCTAAAAAAGTAGAGATAAAGTTTTGATAAGCCGGAATCGGAAAATAAACAAGCAGAACCGAGAAACTTCCGATAAAAAGAATCGGAAGCACCATAATCAGACCGTTTCTGATTGTCCTGAAAATCAATGAGCAAAAATTAGCAAATCGAGGTTTCATATGGATATTATATTGCAGGTTTTAAAATTTGTTAAACGAGATGTCAAGAATTTTTATGTTTCCACAAGATAATCCGTGCAAGGACGAGCAAAAGCCTGTCCGTAATTTTTGGGCTATAGAGCCTGAGCATTTCTTTCATAATTTTTTCGTCAATCTGGCAGTCATCGAATTTTATGGACTCTTCGTATTCTAGAGTCTGGGTCTTGAAAATCTGCAAGATTGATTTTCTTGAATGTGTTCCGTCGTTCTCAAAGCCTATGTTTTTGACTTGTGACTTTTTTGGGAAAATAGTGATGGCGTTTTCCTTGAACTGCTGGTAGCACCAGCGGATTGCCCACGAGTCGCACTCGCCCCGCATCTGCATAGAAAGAAGGTTCGTCATGTCGATTCCGCCCCTGTTGAACTGAGCCTGTCTGCTCTTGTTCCCCATGAACTCGCCGTAGTCCGAAACGCTCCAGTCAACTTTCTGCCATCTGTCTTTCCATGTGGCCCAGCCCCAGCTTGAAGCGCGGTAGCCTGCGTAAACATCGCCTTTCAGCTTTGATGTGGAAAAAAGAAGCGGCGAAAATCCAGCAATCGACCAGACATGCTTTTTCTCGTCGTAGAAGTCAAGCGCGCCGTTCATGTATTTGAGGAACGATTTTTCGCAAACTATGTCGTCCTCAAGGACTATTGCCCGCCCGAACTTATCGATTATGCCGCTCACACCCGCAATCACCGACGCGGCAAGCCCCCTGTTAGAGCTGCTTTCCGTGATAGTGACGGACTTGCACCATTTTTTTGAGCGGGCAATGCTTCTCGTGCGCTCTATTTTTTCAAGCTGCTCGGCTCTTGCGCCAGGCTTTGCCCCGTCCGCGAATATGAAAAGCTCTGATTCTTCGGAAAGATAACATTCTGACAGTGCCTCCAGAGTTTTTTGCGTTGCCTCGGGGCGATTGTATACGAAAAGAACGATTGGGGCTAGTTTTTTTTCACACATTGTTTTCCTCCTTTAAAAGCTCCGCGTTAGCGGTCGTGCAGGAGGCACGAAATCGCAGTTTTGCCAACGGCAAAATCTGCTCATGATAAAATTACATGGATGTAATTTTATCATGCCTCCTCGTTATTTTCCGCTACCGCTTTATGAAAAGGCGCACAAAACGGCGGAACCAGTTCGGTATGAGCGGCTGGAGCTTGTCGGCCTGTGTGACTGGAAGACCGTATTTTTTCATTATGGAAAGCCCTTCGGCGTAGAACCGTTTTGCGTTCGTTAGCTGCATAGAAGTCCCGCCAATCTCGTAGGAAGCCATTTCTTTCGGGATATATTTGTGAGTCACCCCGCCTCGGAAGCAGCGCGCGAAAAAGTCAAAGTCCATCCTGATTTTGAAAGCCGTGTCGTAGCCGCCGATTTTTTCATAAGTTTTGCGGCTGACGAACGCGCCCTGATGCGGAACCTGGCAGCTCTCCCAGATTTTATCGTCATCGTCTTGCGCGTCCGAGCCTGGCATGAAAGATTTTTTCCCGATTCTGACCCTGTAGTAAAGCACTCCGGGGTTTCCGAACCTTTCAAAATCCTCTGCGGCCATTCTTGCTTCGGATGACGACACAAAAAAATCACCCGCATTCAGAAGAAGTATTGTATCGCCAGAAGCTTTTTTAATTCCCTTATTGAAAGCATCGGAAATTCCTGAGTCTTTTTCGCTCTGTATGAAAAATCTGTCTCCGAATCTTTCTGAAAGCCTTTGTTCGTAACTTTTGATTTTTTCCCAAGTTCCGTCAGTTGATTTTCCGTCGATTATAATATATTCGATATTATCATAATCCTGAGAAAGCACTGACTCCACCGTTTTTGAAAGCGACTGGGCGCAGTTGTATGTGATTGTGATGACCGTTATCCGCGTGGTGCTGCCCATGTTCTGTTCTCCTTTTGCATAATGATTTTTTTTGCGCCCTCTTTTGCCCAAATGAAAAGCGAAATGAAAAATCTGTTCTGGAAAATTTTGTGTCCCAGAAATCTTGAAAGCTTTTTCTGGCTTTCGTGGTTCTCGAATGATTTTGCATCGTATTTCATTCCGAGCTTATTGAAATCCGTTACTGAAACGCCGTTTGGAAAGAACACTGCCTCGTCCCTGAACGACTTCCATTTTCGGATTCCGTATTTTTCCGGATAGAACTTAGTCACATAAGTTCCGTATGTTTCAAATTCGCTGAAAGCAGAGCCTTGAAGCCGGCTTTTTTCAATGCTGCGGAGGATTATTTTCCAGAACGGAAGGGCGGATGCGTCCTCGATTTTCTGAATCATCTCTCGCACTATTGCGCTTTCAAACAACATATGCTCTGAGATGAATGAAAAATCGTTCTCTTTTTTTAGCCACGGAAGGATTTTTGCGATTGTGTCGAAATAAGCCTCATTGTACTCGGTTTTCACATCGAACAGTTTTTTTCCGTCCTGAATCATTTGGACTTCATGAAGCGGGATAGTGTCGGCATCCCACGCAAGGTAGCTTTCTTCTTTGCACGCGAACGCATATGAGAGCTTTAAAAACTGCTGGAAGTACCAGCCAGCCCTGTGCGTTGCCAGGCTTTCAATCGCGCTTATTTCATCCCGCACCGCTCGGAGCGTAAGCCCTCCGAGAATCGTATCCTCATCGCAAAAGCTCGTGGATCCGTCAATCGGAACAAACTGCCCGAGTTCCCTTGCGCCTATGACGACGATTTTTTTTGGCGAAAGGAATTTTTGGTATACCCCCAGATTTTTGACAGTTTCCTGTATGTTGGATTTTACGCAGAGAAGGACAAGAGCGAAATCGTTTTCTGATTTTTGCATAGTCACCGTTTTTGCATAAGATTCTGCATTTTCTGCACGAAGTTCGGGTTCATTTTCAGAATCAGCGTCTTCATGTTCACGATAAAATAATCGATAAAGCCCATTTTTGGTCTTTTTGAAAAATCGATTTTTAATCCGTTCGCCTCGCAGACTTTTACGCCGTCAGGAAGCCATTTTCCTTTGCGCACGCCTTCTGCGTAAGGCATTCGGAATTCTTTCGTCTCAAGGATTGGATGCTCGTAATCTTTAACCTCAAGCGAGCCTATTCGCTCGAAGTCCCATGCGCTCCACTCTTTTCTCATGTAGCCTTTAAGCAATTCCGCGTTCCATATTCCAATCTGAGTTGAGAGCGAATACGCCGAACCGGGGACTACTTTGTTGAACTGCCTGTCGGTCTCAAAATCAATGAGCTTGGTGAACGGGGATTTTGTGAATCTTATGTTCGCGCAGCCATATTTTTTCATAAGCGAGATGTAATTTTCAATATGCGCGTTCTCCATTTTTGAACAGAAAAGATAGTCGTCCATGAAGAGCATTACGAACGGTGTTCCGCACTTTTCTATCCCGTTCGTAATCATTTCGTACCAAGAGCCGTCAAGCGCGATGATTTTGTTGAACGCATATCGAGACTCATCGCATTCCAGCTTGTCGGTGAGAAGCACGAGCTGATATGCGCAGTCGCCCCAGTATTTTTTGAAAAGAGCAAGGAAAATGTCCCACATATCGCGGTTTTTCCAGCATGAATAGACTAAAATCGAAAGTTCCATGTTCATTTGTCCAGTTTTTCCCTCACAACATAAAGAGGCCTGTTCATGGTCTCAGTCTGAATCTGGCTTATGTAGAGAGCGAGAAATCCGAACGCTGTCAGGATTATTCCAAGAATGAGCGTGTTCGTAACGATTACGAAAGAAATCGGGCTGAAAAAGGGGCTTCTGTACACGAAGCGCACTACGCACATGACGCACATAAGACAAAAGCTCACCGCAGCAATCAGAAATCCGAGATAGCTCGTGAGCTTGAGCGGAAGAAGGCTGTAGCTCACCATGCTGTAGACTGCAAGCCTGACTAGTTTTGAGACGCTGTATGATGCGACTCCGTTGATTCTTTCCGGAGCGACGAATTCTATGTATTCGGTGCGGAATCCCAGCCATTCGATAAGTCCGCGGAACATCCTCTTGTGCTCAGTGAATTTCACAAGCTCGTTTATAACTTTTCGGTCAATCAGCTTGAAGTCCGTTGTGTTCGGAGTTATTCCTGTTCCGCAGTAACGCATGATTTTATAGAACAGTTTTGAGCCGAGGTTTTTTATGAGCGATTTTTTCTTCGTGGATTTTCGTACGCTAGCGACGACTTCCGCTCCGTTCTCCCATTTTTCGACGAACTGGGGAATAAGCTCAGGCGGGTGCTGCAAATCCGCGTCAAGGAAAATCGCCGCATCCCCTGTGCAGTTTCGGACTCCTGCCGTGAGCGCAAGCTCCTTTCCGAAGTTCCGCGTCAAATCGATGGAGACAACGCGGCTGTCGGCTTTATGTGCTTTCTCAAGCTCCTCCCACGAGCCGTCCCTGCTTCCGTCGTTCACAAACAGAAACTCAAAGTTGTACGCCGGGAGTTTTGCGGCAACATCTTGAAGTGCCTTGAGCATGAGAGGAACATTTTTTTCTTCGTTGTAGACTGGCACAATTGTGGATATTTTTTTCATTTATTTACCGTATCCTGTTTTTTTGAAAGAAACTTCTTTGCAAGTGCAGTTGTCTTTTATCATATCATTCCCCTAAAATATTCAATCGTCCTTTTCAACCCTTCATCCAAGTCAATCTCGGGCTTCCAGCCGAAGAGTTTTTCTGCAAGCGTGATGTCAGGCTTGCGCTGTTTAGGGTCATCGCTAGGGAGAGGCTTATGCACGAGCCTGGACTTGCTTCCTGTAAGCGCAAGGACTTTCTCGGAAAGCTCCAGCATAGTGAACTCGCCGGGGTTTCCCATGTTCACAGGTCCCGTCACGCTGTCATCCGAGTCCATGAGGCACAGAAAGCCGCGGATAAGGTCGTCCACATACTGAAAGCTCCTTGTCTGGCTTCCGTCGCCGTATACTGTTATGTCCTCGCCGCGGAGCGCCTGGATGATAAAGTTTGACACGACGCGACCGTCCTCCGGGTTCATTGCAGGACCGTATGTGTTGAATATGCGGACTATCTTGATTCTTGTTCCGTGCTGGCGGTGATAGTCGAAGAACAGTGTCTCAGCCCCGCGCTTTCCTTCATCGTAGCAGCTTCGGATTCCGTGCGGGTTCACATTGCCCCAGTATTCCTCAGGCTGCGGGTGCACCTGCGCGTCTCCGTAGACTTCGCTCGTAGATGCCTGAAACACCTTTGCGTTCCATTTGTTGGCAAGCTCCAGTGCGTTGATTGCCCCGAACACGCTTGTCTTGTATGTGGCGATTGGGTCTCTCTGGTAGTGCGGAGGGCTTGCAGGACATGCGAGGTTATAGATTTCATCCACATAGAACGAGTACGGAAGCGTCACATCGTGAATAATCACATCAAAGTCCGGATTTTCCTTGAGAAGCTCGATGTTCCGCATCCGTCCTGTGAAGAAGTTGTCCATGCAGATGACATGGTTTTTGCGCTCAAGGAGAGCTTTGCAAAGATGAGAGCCGACGAAGCCTGCTCCTCCTGTTACAAGAACTGTTTTTTTGTTCATTTCAAGATTCTCCTTACACGCCTCTTCGTTTTTTCTCTGGGAACACAAATACTCGGCGCAAGATATAGTTTCCGAAGAAACCGACTATTACAGATATTGTCTTTGCGGCTCCCTGTGACATTCCGGCTGAAATAAGTCCTTTCGTAACGCCCCAGTCAAGCGCGCCCATTATTACAAGCGTTATGATGTATGCTACAATCTCACCTAAACTGTTCCATCGAGATTTGTGACGGAAAAGAATCGCAATGCACAGAAGATAATTAACGAATGCGGATATTGCGAAAGCTGCCAGTATCGACCAGGTAAGTTCCATTCCTGATTTTCGCATGATGAAGAATGCGGTCAGGTTGCAGATTGCGCTGAACGCCCCTATGAAGAAGTATATTATGAGCTGCATGGGAACAGGTGCTGTGCTCGCGCTGTAGTGCATGATGCAGTAAAGCGCGCGGACACCGTCCTTCCAGTTTATTTTCTTTCCTTCCTCAACGGTGCGTGGATTGTAGTGAATCGCGCATTCGTACACCCGGTAGCCACCCCTTGCCACTAACGCTGTTACCTCAGGCTCAAAACCAAAACGGTTTTCCTTGAGCTGTGGTGCGATTTCTTGTATCACTTCCCGGCGGAAAAGTTTGTAGCATGTTTCCATATCAGTTATGTCAAGGTTCGTGAACATATTTGAGAATGTCGTGAGCGACTTATTCATCTTTGTATGCCACCAGTACAAAACACGCCGCGTGTCGGGCAGAAGATACCGGCTTCCGTACACAACGTCCGCCCGTCCGTCCAGAATAGGCGCCAGCATCGTAAGATAATCTTTTGGATTATACTCCATGTCCGCGTCTTGAATTCCGACAAAATCACCTGTTGCCTTCAGAAATCCTGTGCGTAGAGCCGCGCCTTTTCCCATGTTCTTTTCGTGGGAAAAATATTTCACAATTTTCGGATATTTCTCTACCAGAGATTTCGACACGGAATCGCTTGAGTCCTTTGAGCAGTCGTTTACGATGACAAGCTCCAGCAAAAGCGACTCCGACTGGAGCAAGAGACATCGCTCCACTATTTGTTCCAGTGTTTTTTCTTCATTGTAACAAGGAATGATTAGCGATAGCGTCTTCATATTAGACAAGCCCTCGGCCTATGCAGTGAAGCTCTATGCCCTTCTCTTTCATCTGCTTTGGGTCGTACTGGTTGCGCCCGTCATATATGACAGGCTCTTTCAAAAGGCTTTTGATTTTTCCGAAGTCTGGTGAGCGGAACTGCTTCCACTCTGTTACAAGAATGAGCGCGTCCGCCCCGGTAAGCGCATTCCACATATCAGGCTCATATGAAATTGAATCTTGCGGAATATGCGCCAGATAGTGCTTTGCCATCTCGTATGCCTGTGGGTCATAGGCCTTAATTTTTGCGCCGCGCTTTGTAAGCTCCTCCACCACTGTGATTGCCGGAGCTTCGCGCATATCGTCCGTCTCCGGCTTGAACGAAAGGCCCCAGAGCGCGAACGTCTTTCCGCGCAGATTCTCTCCGTATTTGGCCACAATCCGCTCCGCAAGTACATGTTTCTGGTCGTTGTTCACATCCTCCACCGCAGTGGCGATGCGCATCTGGATGCCGTTACGCTTTCCGACTGCTATAAGCTCCTTCACATCTTTTGGGAAGCATGAGCCGCCGTAACCGCAGCTTGCGTGCAAAAAGCTCATTCCAATCCTTGAGTCCGTCCCGATTCCCTGCCTTACAGCGCGCACATCGCCGCCAACTTTATCGCAGAGCTTGGCTATCTCGTTCATAAAGCTGATTCTTGTGGCGAGCATTGCGTTCGCGGCGTACTTTGTGATTTCAGCCGATTTTATGTCCGTGCAGATTATCGGATGCTCGTTCAGCGTGAACTGCTCGTAGAGCTGGCGCATGATTGCCTCCGAGCGCGCGTTGTCGCAGCCGATTACGACGCGGTCAGGACGCATGAAGTCGTTAACCGCAACGCCCTCCTTCAAAAACTCAGGGTTTGACACCACATCAAACTCAATGCCCTGCGAATCACCGCGGGAGGCAAGGACTTTTTGTATTGCCGCGCGGACTTTCTCCGAAGTGCCGACGGGAACGGTGGACTTATCGACTACGATAGTGTACCCGCTCATATGGGCGGCTATGCTTTCCGCAGCCGCAAGGACATATCGCGTGTCCGCAGAGCCGTCCTCTCCTGGCGGCGTTCCTACAGCTATGAAGCAGATGTCGCTTGACGGGATTGCCTCGGCGTAATCAGTGGTGAAGTCTAGCCGCCCGTCCTTGTGGTTACGGATGACCATTTCCTCAAGCCCCGGCTCGTAAATCGGGATTTTTCCGCTTTTCAGGCTCTCTATTTTCTTCTGGTCTATGTCTATGCACCAGACATGGTTCCCCATCTCGGAGAAGCAGGTTCCTGAAACAAGCCCGACATAGCCTGTTCCGATAATCGATATGTTCATAAAAACTCCTGGGGCGGTCCAATAAGCTTATTGCGTATTGTGCAGCGTTCAGTCAAAAACACTGCTTTTCTATACTTTTGGAACAGCCACCTTATTAGAGCTGTTCCGAAACTTCAGTTTTCCGAACAGCTCTATTCTATTTTAATCTATGTTCTTCTTTCCGCACAGAACGGAAGGCGTTTTGAGCCGTTGTCCCTGATCATCATAAACAGGGTCAAATCGTAGTTGTACGGATTAAGTATGTACTTGGTGTTCTTTAGGCTTGAGCCGAGCGAGACTATGTAGCTGCTCGGAGGCAGAGAGCCTTGTGGAAGCACGAAATCTACTGAATTCTGGCCTTTTTTGTAGGTGAAATCCTGCGGCATATTGATTTTATAGATGATTTCTGAGCCAAGATGTATGCTTATCCAAAAATCAACATTTGTGTCAGGCTTTTCCGTGTCGAAGTCAAGCCGTATTCTGTAGCCCTTTCCGTACTCCAGTGCCTTGGTGACAGTGTTTCCGCTCTCGTCAACCACAAAAAGCGACTGCGGGCAGAAATTCTCGTTGGCAAAACTGCCGTCGTTATGCCAGCTCGTGGTCTCAATAAGCTCCCCGTCAGGATTCCGCCCAAGATACCAGTCTATGCTTTTCGTTATGTCGTTGTCCTGACGCACGATTCGTCCGTCTTTCAGAACTATACCCTTGTTGCATAGATTCCTTACCTGCGCCATATTGTGGCTCACGAAAAGAACAGTCCGTCCCTCTCCCTCACTAAGCTGGTTCATTTTTCCAAGTGCCTTTTTCTGGAATGCCGCGTCGCCCACGGCAAGCACTTCGTCCGCAATAAGGATGTCGCTGTCAAGATGAGCCGCCACGGCAAAAGCGAGCCTCACATACATTCCGCTTGAGTACCGTTTTACAGGAGTGTCGATATGCTCGCCTATCTCCGAGAATTCAATGATGCTGTCAACTTTCCTGTCAATCTCGCTTTTTTTCATTCCGAGAATTGAGCCGTTCATGTATATATTTTCCCGCCCGGTAAGCTCCGGATGAAAGCCCGTTCCGACTTCAAGAAGGCTTGCGATTTTTCCGTTTATACGGATTTTTCCCTCCGAAGGGCTTGTCACCTGGCTCAGGATTTTCAGCAGCGTTGATTTTCCGGCTCCGTTATGTCCGATGATTCCTATCCTGTCGCCTTTCTTGATTTCAAAATTCAAGTCTTTCAAGGCCCAGAAACCTTCACTATTGTCGATATAATTGCTTCCGATTTTTCCGTTCGGGTCTTCTTTTCCGCGCAAGCGCGCAAAAAATGACTGAATATCCTTGAGCAGCGTTCCGTTATTGATTACACCAAGTTTGTAATGTTTTGAAAGGTGCTCAACTTTTATCGCTGTGTTACCCATATTGAAAGTGTATCGAAAAAGGGACTTAGATTCAATCTTGGGCAGGTCTAAAAAACATGTTTTTGACGCTGGCCGATTTTTATGCCAAGATTTCGCGGAAGGGCTGGGATTGTAAAAATTCTAAATTGAACCTAAAAATCAAATTTCTTTATAAGGCTATGGCTTTCCTTGTCGAAGATTTCAAATGAGAATATGTCCTCGTCTACATAATCGACTGAAACTGAGTCTTTCAGCTCGTCAAGGAATTTTTTCTCCGCGGCTGAGAAATTATGCCCTTCCTTTACTTTGATTTTTCCTGAAAAAAGCGATTTGTCGAAAGACAAAAGGACCATTTTAAAATCTTTCTGGCTTTTAAGCCTGCTTCTGAGGATATTCTTGTAATTTTCGTAAGTATCGCGCCATGCGGAATAATTCTCATCAGCTTTGTGGTTTGTGGTTTCATAATTCTCGGCGATGAACTTTCCGATGTAATCCGTAACTTTCCGCCCGCCGTTCGGGTTAAGGTGCGAGTCTGCGTCCGCCATGTCAATCTCAAAGTCCACGATTCCGGACTTCTCTATTTCAAGGCACGGAACGCCCATTTTCCTTGCCTTCCCGAACAAATATTCGGCCCACGGCTTTAGGCTGTCCTGCCCCACATCGAACGGAATGAATGTCAGGATAGGGATGATATTGTTTTTCATGCAGAAATCGATGAATTTCTGAACATAGATTATTTCCGCGGTGTCATGCCCCGGAAACTCCCGTGAGATTGTGCCGAAGCTGTGGTTGAATCGTATCAGGTAGATTGGCTCGGCTCCCATCTCTGCCGTCGTTTCGTATAAAGTTCCGTAAGAGCTTTTGTCCCAGAAATTGTGGTTCATCGAGAAAGAAAAGCCTTTCAGAAAATCTTTCGCTCCGAAAATATCAATGAAGGACTCAAGCTTTGTTGCGCTCATCGGAATTGCGTCATACGCCCTGTGGTACTGGTTCATGTCGAGCTGGCAGCCTGCAAGTGCGAAAACATCAAGTACCGCGAACTTGGGCTTGTGAATCCTTGCCGTGTTCCTGAGAATCCAGTAGCTCAGCTGGATTGGGCAGCCGTGCGCGGAAAGATTGTAGCTTGTGATTCCGTAATCGTTCCACAGCCGCATTGGGAATATTGAGGTAAGAACATGGCTTGTCCCGAAGAAAAGAATGTCGAATTCTGTCTGGCTTTCCAAAAACGGCCTGAGCTTGTAGTCTTCGTCCGGCCTCCTCATTTTTTCCGAGAAAAAGAGGCAGGAGAAAAAAATCATAATCAGGCAGAAAGGAAAGAAAATTGCTCTTAGTTTTTTGTTCATCGTCCTAGCCCTCCTAGAACTGGAAGTAAATGAAAGCCGATTTGTTGAAACTCGTACCCCAGATTCCGAATATGATGACAATATCAGCGAAGAATACAATCAGGGCTGACTGGACTATTAGCTTTTGTCTCAGGAAAAATTCTTTTATGCTGAATCCCTTGTAATAGATGAAATCGACGAAAAGGACAATCAGTATTGAAATGAGAAGCAGCGTGAGATTCGCGGCATCAAGGTTATACAATTCGGTTGAGTTCAAAAAGATGTTCTTCGGGCTGAAATTTCGGATGACGCTTTTTATCATTTTTATCCCGCGGCTTATGTAGACGCACCTGAACAAGAACCAGCCCGCGCACACGAGCATGAATGTGAGGAACATTCGCACATATTTGTTTATCTTCCCGAGAGCAGGCTGGAAAAAATTCTCCGCAATTTGCAAAGCCCCGTGCAGTCCGCCCCAAAGGATATAGTTGACCCCCGCGCCGTGCCATATTCCGCTTACGAGCATGACAGCCATGATGTTCATGTTCCTTCTGAGTGCAGAGCATCTGTTTCCTCCGAGCGGTATGTAGATGTAGTCCCTGAACCATGACGACAGCGAGATGTGCCACCTTCTCCAGAAATCGCTTATTCCTACGGAAAAATACGGGCTGTTGAAATTTCTCATAAGGTCGATTCCGAGAATCTTGGAAGCTCCGAGCGCAATCGTTGAGTAGCCGCAGAAATCGCAGTATATCTGGAATGCGAACAGGAATGTGGCCGAGATTACCTGCAGCCCGGTGGAGTTTTCGTTTGAAAAGATGAAATCTACCGCTACGGACGCCCTGTCCGCTACGACCAGTTTCAGAAAGAAGCCCCAGATAATGGAAAAAATTCCGTCCTTCGCACGCTCAAAATCAAAGCTGTATGTTTTTTCAAGCTGGCGCAGGAGCGTTTTGCTTCTTTCGATTGGACCTGCGACGAGCTGCGGGAAAAAAGACACGAAGAGCGCGTACCTGAAGAAATTTTTCTCAGCTTTTGTGTCACCGCGCATTACATCGGCAAGATACCCGATTGCCTGAAATGCGAAAAAAGATATTCCGACCGGAAGCACAATGTCGTATTTTTTGAATGAGAGCTGTATATGAAGGAATTTAAAAAACTTGCTTACTGTTTGCAGAAAGAAGTTGAAGTATTTGAAATAAAAAAGAACGGAGAGGATTATGAATATGGAGCATACGAATATCAAAAGAATTTTTTTCTGTGCGTTTTCATTTTTATTGACTTTCCTTGTTTTTTCTATGACAATTGACGCAAGGTATGTTATCAGCGTGAAGCTGAGCAGGAGAAGGCCGTATTTTGCGTTCCAGTTCATGTAAAAGAAATAGCTCGCGCCAAGAAGCCAGAGATTTTTTGCTTTTTTGGGCAGCGCAAAGTAAAAAATCAGTACGAGAGGAAAAAATAGAAGAAATTGGAACGAATTGAACAGCATAGATTTTTGAGTATTTATAATAAATACAAAACTCTGAAAAAGCAACTCATGGTAGAAAATGAATAATTCAAACGATATTCTTCTTTCAATAATTACGATAAACAAAAACAATGAAGCAGGGCTTAGGAAAACAATCGAGAGCATAAAGTGCCAGACATCAGGGAACTATGAGCATATAATAATCGATGGCGCAAGCACGGACGGAAGCGTTGGCGTTATCAGGGAGGCTCTGGCTGACCCTGTGTACGCGGCGAGAGTCCCGTACTGGCATTCAAAGCCCGACTCCGGGTTGTACGATGCTCTGAACGAGGGGGTTTTCCATGCGCGCGGAAAATACTGCCTCTTTCTGAACAGCGGCGATTTTCTTTTTGACGGGGAAATAGTGGCCAGAATTGAGCGTCTTTGCGCTTGTGACGATTCCGACATTCTCTACGGAAACTGCCTCTGTTTCTCAAGCCAAAAGGAATGGATTGAGAAACAGCCTGAAAACCTGAATCTTGGGTATCTTTACAGAAAGTCTATAAACCATCAGAACTGTCTCATAAAGACCAGCCTGCAAAAAAAATATCCGTACAGCCTTGAGTACAAAATATTGGGCGACAGGGATTTTTTCATAAGGGCTATTCTTTGCGAGCCGGAGATTAGGACAAAGCACATTGATTTTATCATCTCAAAGTATGAGTGCGAGACTGGCGTAAGCTCGGCTTATCCTGAGAAACTCAGGGAGGAGGAGAAACGGCTTCAGGAAAAGTCGTTCCCGAAATTCCTGCGCGACTCGTTCGTTTTTTTTGAGGAAAAGGAAAAAGCAGTGCGGGAGGAGCTTGATTCTTACGAGAAAAAATATCACGGGATTTTGCGGAGAATGAGAGCCGCACTTGAAAAATACACTGCCCTCAAACGCTTTCTGAAGCGAAAGTCTTAGCATATCGGAGCTGCTCGGAGAACTAAGTTTCCTGGCGGCTCTATTGAAAAGAATATGAGTTTGATATAAATTTTTTCTCCATGAAAGTATTGGAAGTTAATTTCAGGGATTGGGGCGGCGGCTCTCCGAATATGGCCGTTATGATTACGAGGGAGCTGAACAGGCTTGGTGTTGAGGCAACTCTGGGCGTTTACGAGATGAAAACCTCGCACAGCTTCGTTATGAGGCTTCCTGAAAAAAAGCAGATAAAAACTCCGTTTATAATCTGGCTTGCGAAAAAGGCTGTAAGGAAGGTCACAAAGCCGTTCAGAAAATATTTTGAATTCAGGACGGAGAGCCTTATAGCATACGAAACGAATTTCAAGTCCAGGATAGATGTGAACTGGATTAACGCAAGCGATTTCGATATCGTTCACCTCCATTCTCTGAACGGTGACTTGATTTCAATAAAAGATATAGCCCGAATACAAAAGCCCGTAATCTGGACTCTACATGACAGCTGGCCGTGCTGCGGCGCGGAGCATTATCAGAATGTGCTTGAGAACGACATGCGCTATCAGGAGGGGTACACAAAAAAGAACAAGCCCGCGTCTACTAAAGGAATCGATTTGTGCAGAAAAGTCTGGCTGCAGAAGAAAAAGTACCTTGCGGGGAAACCAATCGTTTTTACAGCCCCGTCAGTGTGGGAGCTGGAGACTTGCAAGGCCAGTATGCTTTTCTCAAAGAACCGCTGCGAGCTTATCCATAATTTTGTCTACACAGAAGAGTTTTATCCCAAGGACAAATTCGGGCTTAGAAAGAACTTGTGCATCCCTTCAGGGAAAAAAATACTTGGATTTGGTGCGCATTACGGCGTTGACAATCCTAAGTCCGTGAAAGGCTCTTATTATCTTATCGAGGCACTGAAAAGGCTCAAGAACAAGGATGATTATTTTCTCGTTGTTTTCGGGCCTTCCACTCCCGAGTTCACTTCAAAGCTTGACATTGAATATTTTGAGTCAAAAGCAATCTATAACAACCAGATTCTTTCTTGCCTTTATAATATTTGCGACTGTTTCGTCAATCCGACTGTCGTGGAAAGCTTCGGGCTTACGACGCTTGAGGCGATTTCCTGCGGAATTCCCGTCGCCGCCTTCGATGCCACGGGTACAAAGGACATTATCGTTCACAAGGAGAACGGATATCTTGCGCGTCCTTACGACATCGATGACTTGAGGGACGGAATCGAGTTCTGCGTAAAGAATTCTTTTTCCATGAAAGAAAAATGCGTAAGCTTGGCACGGACTAATTTCGACAAGGATGCAATCATGCGTCAGTATATTGATTTGTATGAGGATGTTCTGAAAAATGCGTCGGGAGGCTCGGATGAGTAAGCCCAAACTGCTTGGTCTTGCGCTCGGGACTACGCTCAGGGACAACGATTCGGCGGGCGGAAAAATCAACTGCTATTATATGTCAAAGTTGCAGCCTGATTACGACATAACGCTTCTTTGCAAGCTGAGCAACCGCGAAAAAACGCTGTTCGACAAGCAGCGGCTTTCCGTTCCGTATGTTTTTACGAATGATTGCCCGCCGACTTTTTTCCAGCGGTGCGTTAACAAGATGCTTACTGTGATGAGGTTGCACAATCGCTTTCCGTTTTTCTGCTATCTTGACGGAGCGGCTTTCGTGCGGAAAATAAAGGCTCTCAAAAGCCAGGGCTACAGCCCCGATGTGGTAATCCTTGACTGGACGCATTGCATCGTGCTTGCCAGGCATATAAGGAAAGCCTTTCCTTCCGCAAAAATAATCGGATGCGAGCAGGATGTGAGCTTTCTTCGCTTCGAGCGGGAGGCAAAACTAAAAAAGACTGAGAAAGAGCGGAGGGAGGCTGAGAAAAAATACAAGATTGCAAAGCGTCTTGAGATTTCGGGGCTTTCTTTGTGCGACCAGATTGATGTTCTTGACGAAAAAGACGCGCAGCTTATTCCCCAGTTCAGAAACAAGGTAAAAATCGTTCCGCCTTTTTTTGACAAATATTCTTCTTTGCAAAGAAAGCCAGATTCAAAAAGTATAATTTTTTTCGGGGCAATGGGACGTCCTGAAAATTATGAGTGCGTAATCTGGTTCATCGAGAATGTGTTTAAAAATCTTCCTGACGATTTTTCTTTCACGATAATCGGAGGAAGCCCCTCCCCGCTTCTTGAAAAATACAGGAGCGAAAGAATAAGGATTACGGGCTTTGTTGAAAGTCCCGCCCCTTATTTTGAGAAAGCTCTCTGCATGGTGGTTCCGCTTCTTTCTGGGGCAGGAATAAAAATCAAGGTTCTGGAGGCAATGTCCGCAGGAATTCCTGTCCTGACAAATTCCATAGGAATAGAAGGAATCCCTGCAAAGACCGGGTCGGAATACATTCACTGCGAGAATGCTTCTGACTACGAGAAAGCAATTCTGGGCTTGTCGTGCGATGAAAAAATGCAGGCCAGTATTTGTGAAAACAGTCGCTCGTTCATCAGTGAGCATTTCGATTACGAAAAAAGCTCTTATGTGTGATTGACGGATGTGGCGGGAGGACCTGCCGAAATGACCGCAGTCTTGCAGTTTCGGCAGATTTTGCCATTCAGCCGCCGATTTTCTTATTTGTACATATTCGTAGAAAGGTACTTGAACGCATTGTCGGCGAGAATCACGATGATGTTCTTGCCTTTTGCTTCAGGCCGCTTTGCGATTTGGGTTGCTGTCCAAAGGGCCGCACCAGCTGACTGCCCTACGAAAAATCCCTCATTTTTGACGAGCTTCCGCCCTGTTTCGTAAGCGTCTTCTGCCACAACATCAAAGCACTCGTCATATTTTGTGTCAAAACTTGTGAAAAGCGGCGGATAATTTTCTTGTGGAACGCCGTCAAAGTTCAGGACTCCGTCAATTGTATTCCGCTCCGGGAATTTAGGATTTTTCTTTGACTGCTCTGCAGGCTGGGCTCCGATTATCTTTACATTCGGATTTTTTTCGCGGAAGAATTTTGAAAGCCCGGACAAAGTGCCGCCTGTTCCTACGAGCTGGACAACATAATCAACTTTTCCGCCAGTCGCTTCCCAAATTTCAGGGCCAGTTGATTTTACATGAGCCAGAGAATTGTTGATGTCCGCACACTGATTCAAGTAGTACCAGCCTTTAGAGGCTGCAAAATCTTTGAAGAGCTTTTCCAAGGCTGTCATCGTAAGTCCGTTTTTAAGAAGCTCCGGGAAGCCCGGAACATCAGTAACCTGCAAAAGTTCGGCACCCAAAGCTTTGAGAATTTGCGAGCGTTCCTGTGAAACAAGCGGCTGAATGACGGCCACGAACTTGTAGCCCTTTGCGTTTGCGAAAGTCGCCTCGCCGATTCCTGTGTTTCCGCTCGTGTAGTCAATCAAAGTCATTCCAGGATGAATGTCGCCGCGTTTTTCAGCTTCCTCGATGATGTTCAAAGCTGCCCTGTCCTTGACGCTTCCCGACGGGTTGAAATATTCGAATTTTCCCAGGATGTTTGCCTCAAGGTCCTCAGATTTTTCGTAACGGTGAAGGCGGACTAGCGGTGTGTCCCCAACAAGCTCTGTAATTGAATCGTAAATTTTTGCCATAATTTTTTCTCCATTCTGTATTTTTAGTTAAAGTAGTTATATTCAATCAGCTCGATAAGATTTTCGTTCTTTTCGGCTGCCGAAAGCGAAAGAAGCGACCATGCGTTTCCTGCCGTTCCAATGTAAAGCCCTGTGTAAGAGTGAACATCCGTAGGGATTGTCCGCCACCAGGCTCCGCTCCATCTTCGCAATGGTTTCTGATGATATATGTCACCGTCTGCGTCCGCAACGAATGACTGCCCTACTACGGTTTTTGCCGCTCTTTTTGCATATTCCAGAAATTCCGTATTCTTCGTGAGCTTGTAGACCGAAACAAAATGTTCGAGCAGCCCCGGAGTTCCGCAGCACAATGCCTGACTCTGCCAGTAACCACGGCTGAAAATCTCTGGTGCGCCAGCCTTGATGATTCCGCGGCTCAGACGAAGAACCCAGTCCAGATAATGTTTTTCGCCAGTGATTTTGTAGAGAATGTGGAACAAAAGCGAAGTTCCCGCAGGTCCGTGGCATGTGCTAAGGTAATAGAACTCTGTGGAAGGTCCACGCTCAAGGCTGTCCAGATAAGGCACAAGAACCGCATTCTCGTCGCCCACCGCAATTCCTTCAATATACTTGGCAGCTTCTTTAGCCGCATTCAGGAATTTTTCTTCTTTTGAAATATTGTAGAGAATCGCAAAAATCCAGCCCACACCGCTTGTTCCGTGCGCGTTGTTTACCCAGAAAACATCTTTCGGAAAGTCGATAATCGTCAAGTCAACGACATTCCAGTACTTTCCGCCGCGCGGGGCAGGCTTTCCCTTGCTCAAAAGAAAATTTCCGAAACTTACGGCTGAATCAAGATACTTTTTGTCGCCGGTGAGCTTGTAAATCGCCGCAAGATAAGTCACGAATCCTGCATCCCCGCATAAATCGTTCTGCTCGCTCCAGAAAATTCCGTCCTCAGATTTTTTGCTTGCTTTCAGAAGGTCATCGGCAACTTTAATCACATAGTTTTTGTAAAGCTCGTCCCCCGTAATCTCAAAAAGTTTTAAGACAAGATACGCGCTTCCTGTAGGACCATTGTAGTATCCCGCAGCCCAGCCGGGCATGTTTTTTACATGAACGAGTTTTGAGGCTCCGCTTGCTTTTGCGTTCAAGGTTCTCTCGTAAAAAGCCGAGCCTTCGTCACTTTCGATTATTTCTTTTGCGGCTGATTTTGCCTCTTCGAGATACTCGCTCTTTTTTGTGGCCTGATACAAGCGAAGGTAGAAAAGACCTACGCCAGCGGAGCCTCCGTAAAGGGACTTTGGTGTGAGCATCGGATAGTCAGTGAAATCTTCTTTTGAATCAGGGCTCTGGCTCCAGAGTCTGCCGTATTTTCCGAGCGAGCCTGTTGTTTTTATCCATGAAGCCGTCTCTTCTGCAAACTTCACATAATCATCGGAATTGTATTCCTTGAAAAGTATGTTTTCTTCCATGTAATTCTCCTTAAAAAAGAAATATATTAGTTACCTACTAGGTTGATAGGTTATAATAAATTTATACTACTCTTTTCCTATTATGTCAATAGGTTTTTTAGTATTTTTTTTTCAGGTGATTTTTTAATCTGTAAATATCAGGATTTAAGAATTAGTGTTTGCACTAAGCCGCATTGTTAACGGGTTTTTCAACATAACGGAGATTGTTTTAGCGTGGATAGAATCTAGTTTGCAAAACTGTCGGCACCGCCGGAAAAACCACCGCTGTAAAATGTTCGGGCAGTATATTCGAGCTTGAAGACATTATTTTTCAATGACACGAGATTAACTGTGCAATTCGGGATTTTTACGCTCCAATACTGAGAAATATCTCTTCCGTCAATATGCAATAAGAGCGATTGTAAAGTGCCTCCATGCGTTGAAATAAGCACATTTTTACATTTGTTTTCCAATGGTCTTATTTCATTTTCCCAAAAATCAGCTGTTCGCAACAGAGCTGACGACAAAGGTTCTGCATCAGGAGGGGCAATATAGTTTTTTGTATCATCAAAAAAAGCATTGAACGAAGAAAGCTCTTTATTTTCTTTTCGTTCGGCTGGAGTTGTGCCCTCAGCTTTTCCAAAAGAAAATTCTATGATACGATTGTCGGTTTTGATTTTATCTTTTGAAAAACCACTCAAGATTTCTGCTGTTTCTACGGCTCTGCAAAGAGGACTTGAATAAACAGCGTCGAAACAGATTCCTTCGGCTTTTAGCCCTTCTGCGGTTTTTTTTGCCTGAAACCGGCCGTTATCGTTCAAAGGAATATCCGTCCGTCCCTGAAGCCTGAACTGCGTGTTCCAGTCAGTTTCTCCGTGTCTGATTACAAAAATATTCATACAAAATACTATAGGAACCGAAAAAAATAAACCACAGATGTCACGAATGACACAGATTATAATCTGCGAAATTCGTATAATCTGTGGTTAAAGATTCTAGAAGCTATCTGCTGACTAGAAAGAGCCTGCAACAGCTACTGCACATGCTACAGTACAGCCTACCATCGGGTTGTTGCCCATGCCCATGAAGCCCATCATCTCAACATGCGCTGGAACTGATGAAGAGCCTGCGAACTGAGCGTCTGAGTGCATACGGCCCAAAGTATCTGTGAAGCCGTATGAAGCAGGACCTGCAGCCATGTTATCAGGATGCAAAGTGCGGCCTGTACCGCCACCAGAAGCTACAGAGAAGTACTTCTTTCCTGCAAGGAGTCTCTCTTTCTTGTATGTACCTGCAACAGGGTGCTGGAAGCGAGTCGGGTTCGTAGAGTTTCCTGTGATAGAAACATCAACATCCTCGTGCCACATAATTGCAACGCCTTCGCGAACATCGTCTGCACCGTAGCATTTTACGATAAGGCGGTCAGGATTTGAACCATATGGGATTTCTTTAACGACTGTGAGAGCCTTGTCAGTTCCCTGTCCGTTGAAATAGTCGAACTTAGTCTGAACATAAGTGAATCCGTTGATTCGGCTGATAATCTGAGCAGCGTCTTTTCCGAGACCGTTAAGGATAACGCGGAGCTTGTTCTTGCGAACTTTGTTTGCGTTAGCAGCGATTTTGATTGCACCCTCAGCGGCTGCGAATGATTCGTGACCAGCCAAGAATGCGAAGCACTGTGTCTCCTCAGAAAGAAGACGCGCGCCCAAGTTTCCGTGGCCCAAGCCTACTTTGCGGTCATCAGCTACTGAACCTGGCAAGCAGAATGCCTGAAGGCCTTTACCGATGTTAGATGCGGCAGTTGAACCAGTTTTGTCACCAGTTTTCTCTGCTTCTTTGATAGCGATTGCAGAACCGAGAACATAAGCCCATTTTGCGTCCTCGAAACAAATCTGCTGTGTTGACTGACAAATCTCGTACGGGTCAAAACCACGAGCTTTGCAGAGGTCACGGGCTTCGTTAAGACCAGCTTCGCCCTCTTTGAAACCATATTCTTTAAGAGCCTTATTCACCTGAGGAATGCGGCCTGCGAAATCTTCAAATAATGCCATAAGTCTATTCCTCCTAATTACTCTTTGCGTGGGTCGATGAGTTTTACCATGCCCTGATCAGCCGTTACGCGTCCGTAGTGCGTACGAGCCTTCTCGATGGCCTCTTTTGGCTCAACGCCAGCTTTGAGAGCGTCCATAAGTTTACCGATATTGATGCAGTTGTAACCAATAATCTGGTTGTCCTTGTCGATTGCGCAAGTCTCAACATATCCCTCTGTCATCTCAAGGTAGCGCGGACCTGTCTTGCGTGTTGCGAACATAGTTCCAACCTGTGAGCGGAGGTTCTTTCCCAAATCCTCAAGAGAAGCTCCGACTTTGAGACCGTCTTTTGAGTAAGCAGACTGAGTGCGTCCGTAAACAATCTGCATGAAAAGCTCGCGCATAGCAGTATTGATAGCGTCGCAAACAAGGTCAGTGTTCAATGCCTCAATCAAAGTCTTTCCAATCAAGATTTCAGAAGCCATAGCAGCTGAGTGGGTCATGCCTGAGCAGCCGATTGTTTCAACAAGAGCCTCTTCAATGATACCGTCCTTGACGTTCAAAGAAAGTTTGCAAGCACCCTGCTGTGGTGCGCACCAACCAATACCATGCGTGAATCCAGATACATCTTCGATTTTTTTAACCTGAACCCACTCGCCTTCCTCAGGGATTGGGGCAGGACCATGATATGCGCCCTTAGCCAAAGGACACATATGTTCCACTTCTGCAGTGTAAGTCATAATTGCTCCTATAATAAGATTAAGAAAAGATTTGGCCAAAAAACGAAAACCTCAAGAAGAAGAACTTATTACGAAAATCAGTCATTTTTCTTTTGGAAAAGCATTTTCGGTCTTATAAATATAAAGATTAACACATTTTTGCGGAATTTTCAACATTTATTTAAATTCAGTGAGAAAAAGGGAAAAACGGTAACTTTTAGATATTAGCTCCATGATTTTCGATTCGCTTCATAATCCACAAAAAACTTATTGTCAGGAAAATGAATGTCACTATCCAGCTCAGCGGGTACGAATAGAAAATGCTCCTGAAAGTGTGGAAGCGCGGAATCTGGAAGAAGGTGAAAATGTAGACCATGCGAAGTCCGCACGCTCCCACCAGTGTCACAATCATCGGCATTACGGAATGCCCCACCCCGCGAATTGCGCTTGCCATGCAGTCCATCATTCCGCATGTGCAGTAAGTCACAAGAATCACGCTCAGACGGAGCATTCCTGCATCCACAACATCCGCACTAGAAGAGTAAATTCCGAGCAGGTTTCTTCCGAAGAAAAGTGCCGTCACACCAAGAACAAGCCCAACTGCAGTAACGATACATTCTGCGATTGCAACAAGCTGCCTTATACGATGAAATTTCTGCGCTCCCAGATTCTGGCTTGCGAAAGTGAGCGTTCCCTGAGCGAAACTGTTCATGGAGATATAGACAAATCCTTCTATGCTCTGAGCCGCGCTGTTTCCCGCCACCATAACAGCTCCGAATGAATTGACGCTTGACTGGATAATCATGTTGGAGAAGCTGAAAAGCATTCCCTGAAAGCCTGCCGGAAGTCCGATTTTTATGATTCTGACAAGAATCGTCCTGTCAATGCGTAGCTTTTTGAAATCAAGACGGAACTCGTCTTCCTCCCGCGCAAGGATAAGAACGACGCAAGCCGCGCTGAAGATTTGGCTGAGCACTGTTGCGAATGCAACTCCGGCAACATCCATATGAAAGAAAATGACAAAAATCAAATTCAGTATGACATTGATGACTCCTGCCAGCAAAAGAATGTAAAGAGGTCTTTTTGTGTCGCCTTTTGCGCGTAGCAGTGCGGCTCCAAAGTTGTAGATGACAGTTGCTACAATTCCTCCGAAAAAGACTTTGAGATATAAGGTGGATAGCGGAAGGACTTCTTTTGGCGACGACATGATAATCAGAATCCGCCTTGAAAAAATAATTCCGATTGCGGTTAGAATTACACCGCCAATTAGGCTCAGAACCATAGTCGTGTGGACTGTCTTGTTCAGCTCCTCTTTTTTGCCCGCACCAAGAAAATTCGCTGCGACGACATTGCATCCTACGCCAAGCCCGATGAAAAAATTGACCATAAGGTTGACCATGGAGCTTGTCGAGCCGACGGCCGCAAGGGAGTTGTCGCCCGCATAACGCCCGACAACAACAATGTCAGCCGCGTTGAAAAGAAGCTGGAGAACTGAGCTTAATATAAGCGGAACGGCAAATTTTACCAATTTCGGAAAAATTGCTCCGGTTGTCATGTCTATCTGATTTTTTCGCATTGTTATTTTCTAGTGGTTTTATGGAGAGATTATAACACAAGTGAAGAAAAATGCAAAAATAAAAAAAGAGGATTTTCCAAAAAGTATAATGTGGTTGTTGCGGTTCTGCCTTCCGACCGACAGACGGTCGCAGTAACCACATAACAACCACTTATAAGACTCTATTTTATTCCGCGTATAAGCTCGATGATAGCAGGTGTTTTTATGATACCCAAATCGTCCGCACTGATTTTTTTCTCGTCCTTGTTGCTCGGAAGAATTCTGTTTCCATTTTCTCCTGCGGCAGGAACATTGTCCGAAATCTGATTGTCCTCTTCGCTTTTCGGAAGGAATTTCAGAAGGACTTCATCGCCAACATTCACTTTGTCGTAGAATCCTTTCTGCTCAAGAAGCCCCTGAGAAATCTCTTCGCCTGTTTTCGTAATTGTCACTGTTCCGAGAAGATTCTTTTCATCGAATACCACGCCAAGCCCCTGGTCTGCAGTAGTTATTTTCCCGACTTTGACTACATCCATGATTGCGCCCTCAACGATTCCGTCTGCAGTTCCAAGGTCAACAAGAATGTCGTTCACGCTTCTGTCGATGATTTTACCGCGTATCGGAAGTATGTTGAGCAGGTCACGGCGGAACGTTCTGAGAACAGAGGCAAACCTGTCGTTTCCTGTCCTGTAAGAGCCGAATCGTGCCGTCTCAGTTCCTGTCCGTCCTGAATAAACAACTGAATCCAGTGAAATCTCCCTGTCGCTTTCCTCAATCGAAAGAATCAGGAAATAATCAAGGTTGTTCTTGCGTGCAAGGCGGTATGCCTCTCCGTAGCCGCTTACAGCCTGATTGTCAACTACGACTGAGGTTGACGAGATTCCTGAGAAAATATCCGCGGCCATTCCTGCTGCAATCTCCTCCGCATCAGGATGGAAGAGCTGCGCGCGGGACTTTGTGTAGAATACGCCCACATGCCAGCGCACTTTGTCAAGGTAGAACGGATCAACATGCCATTTTGTGGCAAGCGAATATTTCATAAGCGCATCGTAATTCTCGATTATGTCCGATGTTTTCCGGTCAAGCGACTGTCCCTTTGCCTTCACTTGGTTCTGGATGAATTTCAGCTGGTTCAGGTAAATCTCGTTCATGCCGGAGCGCGAAAGAAATTCCGCAAATTCACGGCGCGTTCCTGCGTCCATTGGATTCAGCTTTAGCGCGCGCTGATACTCGTATCTTGTTTCTTCGCCCATGAAAACTTTGTTGTAGTCATGCGCTTTTTTGATGTGGTACTTTGCCCAGTCTGCCCTTCTCGAATCTTCAACCGGAAGAATCTTGGTCACAAGAAGCTCAAGGGAGGCGCGCATCATTTCGTCCTGCTCGTCTATTGACAGAGCCGTGCTCCATGTAGATATGGCGGCTTCAAATTTATTCTGCCTGTACTGAGAAAGTCCTTTCAGATACCACGCCTCGATTGTCTTTCTGTTTTTTGAGATAAGGTAGTCGGCAACATCAATGACATCATCGTACCTTAGCTGCGCATAGAGAATTGATGCCAGAAGGACATAGGCCTTGGTGCTGTCGCCTTTTATCTGAACGGAAGCCCTTATGCGTTTTTCAGCTTCCTGAAGACTTCCTTTCTTTGCCGCAAGGTACGCCGCAAGGTAATGAACTTCCGCATCTCCTGAATAATACCTGAGAGCTTGTGAAATATAATTCTCAGCAGCCGCATCATTTCCTGTCTCAGATGAAAGCAAGGCGAGCGAAAGGAGTGCTTTCCTGTTGTTTGTCTGCCGCTTGAGCGCGTCAAGGTACAAGTTCTTCGCGCCGTTGTAGCTTCCTGAGTAAAGCTCGATTTCTGCAAGCCCGAATCTTGCGTCCAAGTCGTTCGGATATATCTTTAAGATTTCGTTGAATGTCTTTTTTGCTTCATCAAGTTTTCCGAGCGAGATATAAATCAGCCCGCGAAGATTCATTATGTCCGTTCTGTTTTTTGCATATTTGTCCGCTGAATCAAGGTATGTCAGAGCCAGCGTGAAATCACCAATAGCGTATGTTACCTGCGAGAGATGAAACCATGCGTCTCCGTATGCGGGGTTTTTTTGCAAAGCCTGATTGAAATCCTCGGAGGCTCCGTAAAAATCATCACGGTTCTGTTTCTCAAGCCCGGACTCAAAAAATCCGAGAGCCGTCTGACTCTGGGCAAAAACAGAGGAAAGAGCGAATATAAGAACTGATGCAAAAACTTTTATCTTCATAATTTTCTCTTTAAAAAAATTTATAATTAGAACTGTTCGGAAAGTTCAGCTTTCCGAACACGAACCTTAGAAATTCTGTAATTTTGAAGGCTTTAGCCTGAAAAATTACGCAAGACCAGTGAGGAAACAATAGGTTTCCGAACAGGTCTATTAATTATCGTCAGATTTAATCTCAACCTTTTTAATAACTTTTATCAAATTGACCCTGTGACCTTCCATGTCCTGGATTATGAAATCAAGGTTCTCATATTCGGTCTTCTCGTATTTGACGGGAATTCGCCCGAACAAGTCAAGCACAAAGCCGCCGAGCGTGTCGAAATTATCTGTCGGAAGCTCCGTAGCGATAGTTTCGTTAAGGTCCTCAAGATTCACCCGGGCATCGCACAGCCAGCAGTTTTCACCTAGAGATACGATGTCCTCGCGCTCGTTGTCGAATTCGTCCTGAATATCACCGACGATTTCTTCTATAATGTCCTCCATGCACACAATGCCGGACATTCCGCCGTACTCATCGATGGCAATCGCAATATGGATGTGCCTGCGCTTAAACTCCCTGAGCAGACTGTCGATTTTCTTCGATTCTGGAACAAAATAGGCTTTGCGCGTTATTTTCTGCAAATTGATTTTCTCTTTCTGCGAGAAAACTTTTATCAGGTCTTTTACATACAAAACACCTATAACATTGTCAATCGACTCGTTGTACACAGGAAACCGTGAGTGTCCGCTCTCTGCGATTTTTGCTAGAAGCTCCTCTTCGGGCGTGTCTATAGAAATGAAATCAACATCGATTCTTGGAATCATAACTTCCTTTACGGAAGTTTCTCCCAAATCCTCGATGCCTTTAATCATATCCTTTTTTTCTTCAATCAGGCTTGCGTCCTGAATACGCTCCGATTCCGCAGCTGATTTTTCTGAGTCGCCATTTTTTTTTGACTTGAATTTTTTAAAATCAAATAGCCCCATATCCTGTTCCTAAAATATTTTTATATCGCTGAGCTGTTTTAAAATCCGTTCCTGAAGGACAAGCATTTCTCCCGTAGGCTCAACGCCTTTTTCTATATGCTCCTCTCCGTGGTCAAAGCCGTTCAGATGAAGCGTTCCGTGAATCAGAAGCCTTTTCAGCTCCTCGTCCTGTGAAACATCGAAATACCCGGCATTTTTTGGAAGCGTGTCCATACTGATTATTATGTCGCCCATGCTTTTCCATTCCGTGCCGTCCTCGTCCGTGTATTTCTCGCCGTTCTCAAATGAAAGCACATCCGTAGGCGAATCAATGTTCCTGTATTCTTTGTTGAGATTCTGGATAAACTCATCGTTACAGAACAGAATCGATATTTCCTCTCCGTCAAATTTTAGCTCCTCAAGGATTTTCTCCTCAAACGAAGCGATTTTGGAAATCCATTCTGGCTCGTCAATTCCGTCCTGAACGGAAACAAAAATATTATTTTTCATCATTCTTCTCTTCCTGACTGTCCTGATTTTCTGATTTTACCTCATCATCGTTCTTAAAATTATTTTCTTCTTTTGAGGTTTCAGATTTTTCAGACTGTTTCTGGTTTATTTCCGAACTTTCAGTTTCATCTGAAGTTTTCTCGTTTTTGAATTCAATCGATTTTTTATCTTCGATTTCATCAGGGTCTTTCTGATTCGGGTACTTTACGCGCGAATGGTAATATGCCGCCAGAAGCTGAACGAAAATATCCTTGATTTTTGACAGCTCCTCGAATGTAAGCCCGGAGTTGTCAAGCTGGTGATGCTCTACCTTCGCGTTTATAAGCTCCTGAATGAATTTCTCAAGGCGCGGAACGGATGGCTTGTCAAGTGACTTGCATGCTGCCTCAACAGTATCTGCAAGCATTACAACCGCGCTTTCCTTCGTGATTGGCGGATTTCCGGGGTACGAGAAGTCCTCTTCGGAAACATTCGGATCTTTTTCTTTTGCTTTGTAGTAGAATCCTGCGATTACGCTGTTTCCGTGATGCTCGGAAATTATGTCGATAATCTGCTGCGGAAGATGAAGCGCTTTTGCTTTCTCAATTCCGAGCTTTACATGGCTTCTTATGACTGATGCCGAAAGCGACGGATTTATGTCATCGTGCTTGTTTTTTCCGTCCTGATTTTCCGTGAAGTACTCAGGGTGCTCAACTTTCCCTATATCGTGGTAATATGCCCCGACGCGGGCAAGAAGCGAGTTTGCTCCGATTGCCTTGCAGCCGTTTTCCGCCAGCTGCGCTACCATCATACTGTGCTGGTATGTTCCGCTCGCAGAAATAAGAAGCTGCTGCATCGTGGGATTGTTCTGGTCGCTCAGGTCCATGAGCCGGAACACTGAGGCAGTGTTCATTATAATCTCAAGCGGGGTAAGAAGGCCGAGCGTAAGGATTCCCGAGAAAAATCCGTTCAGGAACACTGCCGGAAGAAGGAAAATCGTGTCGCTGAAGCTGCCTTTGAAAATAACTTTGAGCATGATTATAAACACGATGTTGAACACGGAAAGGAATATCGAAGAAAAAACCATGTCCGTGCGCCGCTCGATTTTCCGCACGATTTTTGTGGCTGAGATGGAATTAGCCAGCGTGAACAGGCTCGGAACCACTGAAAAATCGCAAACGCACAGAACGCCCAAGGAGGATACTATCGCAAAGAACATAGCCGAACGCTGCCCGAACAGAATTGCAATCAGAAACGAGCATAGGGCCGATGGAATTACGGCGCATATGCGGAACTCGTTCTGGAACATGAGCGATTTGTCCGAAATCACCGTTACGAAAAGTATGAGCGAGTAAAGTATCGTTTCAAGGATAAGCTCCTTCATCTGCACTGTTCTTCCGAGAAGCGACGGATGAAACAGAATTGACCATAGCACTATTACAAGGAGCAGGAACAGCATTTTGTTCGCGAACATCCTGTAGTCAACATAACCATGCGACTGTGCCATTTTCTCAAGTTTGTGGTAACTTTCCTCGCTTATAGGAAAGCCTTTCTTGACAACTTTTTCGCCCTCTTCGATTGCGAACGGATAGAATTCGTCAGGCGGAATTGAATTTGGGGCTATTATGTTCCTGTCGGCAACTTGACCTATCTCAAATTCATCAAGTTTGAACGAAGCCACCGTGTCGGATTTCATTGTGTCAAAATAGACGATTGCTATGGCTGCCATGAAGAACAGCAGGAAAAGAAGGACATAGCTCCATTTTGTCTTGAAAAAATATGCTACCATGCTTATTATGTTCGCGTTTTCTTCGCTATTGCTCTGATTTTTGTTCATTTTCGTATGCCTGCACAATTTTTTTTACCAAAGATGACCTTACAACATCCGAGCCGTCAAGCTCTACTATGCTGATTTCGGGAATCCCCCTCAAAATCTTGAGGGCATGGACAAGCCCCGAATTGTATCTCTTGGGCAAATCTATCTGGGTTATGTCGCCAGTTATGAAAACCTTTGAATTTTCTCCCATTCTGGTAAGGAACATTTTCATCTGCTCCGTGGTGGTGTTCTGTGCCTCGTCCAGAATGACAGCCGCATTGTTCAGCGTCCGCCCCCGCATATAAGCAAGAGGAGCTATTTCTATAATACCATTTTCAGTCAGTTTGTGAACTGTCTCGTGAGAAACGCAAGAATTCATAGAGTCGTAAAGCGGACGGAGGTACGGATTTATTTTCTCCTCAAGGCTTCCAGGAAGGAAACCGAGACTTTCGCCCGCCTCGACCACTGGTCTTGTAAGTATTAGGGAGTTGATTTTCTTTGACAGGACTAGCCTTAACGCCTCCGCTATGGCAAGGAATGTTTTTCCGCTTCCGGCAGGTCCTACGGCAAAAACAAGGTCGCTTTTCCTGAATGCGTTTACGAGCGCGCACTGGTTTTTTGTTTTTGGATAGACTTTGCGCGTGCTTCCAGGAATTGAAATTGCGAAATCACCAGCAGAAAAATTCGTGTCAATCTCATCACGGACAAAACCATTGTTCAGTATTGATGAAATCAAATCAGACGGATTCGCCGTGTCGGACGGGCTTTCCGAAAGCTCGTCAAGAATCCTGTCGATTATGAATTTGAACTGCTGTTTTTTAGACGCATCATCCGTGTCTATCGAAAGCTCGTTACCTTTCGTAAAGACAGAAAGCCCCAGATGATTCTCAATGAGTTTTATGTTGCTGTCATTTGTTCCGCAGATTTGCGCAATTACGCATGAATCTGGGAGTACTATCGTAAATTCATTGTTCACTTCTATATAATTATGAGCTGAAAAGTAAATTTGTCAATATAACTATAGGAAATCTCACTGAAATCAATTTTTTGGAAAGATACGGTTGCTTTGAAAACCAAAATGACCGCATTATTTCCAAAATCAATTCATATACAATAGAGCTTGTTCGGAAACTTCTGTTTTCCGAACAGCTCTAATATATTTTAATCCTGATTCAACTTCCATTCTCCGTATTTGTCCAAAATCTGGGTCTTCATGCTTGACAGAGGTCTCCATGAGACGCTCAGCTTCATGTATGGCTCAAAGTCATAGTATGCTTTTCCTCCGCGCTTGTTTTCTGATGATGTTGCGGATATGTACCGCGGCGTTATTGAGAATTCAAAGTTCAAGTCCCAGTCGTCAAGGTCATGCGTCATAAGAATCTTGAATGTCTTGAGTTTGAAGCCGCTTTCACGCCTTTTGCTCTCATCGTCGAACCTGAACGAATTGAACAGGTCTGTGAACATATTCCGCTCGCCGTTTTCCTGATAATAGTACGCATAATCGTCTTTGGAGCAGAAATAGCGGAAAATCGAGCTGTTCCTGCTTTCTGTGCTGAATGTTATGTCTAGCAGCTTGTTTATTTTGAATGTGAATGCCGGAATGAATGTGAAGTAGCTGCCCGTAGGTCTTAAGTAGTCGTACACAAGGCTTGTTGACAGCGACGGCGCGAACTGGATTTTCTCATTCAGGTACTTGAATGTTTTCTTTGAGCTTGTGTACGCTGCGCTGAGTGAGTACGGCTGGAAAGATTTGTCCGTGGAGCTTTTTGCCTTCCAGCCGCTTCCAGGGATAAAGTCGTAGCCTGAAACATAGCTTGCGGTGTACGCGAACTGAAGTCCGTAGCCAGAGAGCGAGAATTTGAGCGAGTCGCTGTAGTCATCTTCAAGATTGTATACAAAACTTTGGTTCAGGCTGAGTTTTGATGAGAACAATTTTATTGAAAGCGACTGTGAGAAATCTTCTTTTACCCAAGTGTCGTCCGTCGTGCTTTTTTGTTTTACGCCTGTTCCTGCCGAGAGCGTAAGGAATGAATTTGAAAGACTCCAGACAAAGGAATACCTGCTTGCCTGAGGCGGGAGCGTGGACGAGAGCGAGAGCTTGCTTGATAAGTTGTCTTTTTTTGCCGCCAGCACGACTCCAAGATTATTGACCGTAAACCGTTCGCTGTCCGAAAGATCCATCGTAAGGTATTCCCATTCAGGCTCATCGGGGTCTGTGGAGATATATTTTGTTTCAAGGAGCTTTGCGGTCGTGTTCCATGAAATAGCCGTTTCTGAAAAATACTCGTTGTAATAGAACGGTTTTATCGTAAGCGAGTTTGATTCCAGCAAGTCTAGCTTAAGGGCGTTGTTGTCCGCGTTCCTGATTGATTTTATGGAGCTTTCCGAATAGCCGCCGTTCGATGTGTCGTTCTTAAGACCGCTTGCGTTTTTCAGAGCTTCTTTCAGGTAAGGGTGCTCCTGATAGACAGGCGTAAAGTCAAGGGAGTTCGTGAGGGACAAAAATCCGCCTTTTATGCTCAGGGAACTTGACAGGGAGACAGGAGCTTTTGTCTGATAGTATGTTGACTGCATATCGCTCCATGAAAAATCCTCTGGCGTATAGATTGTCGCAGAGTTGTACGAAATCTGGGAGGTAAATGTTGGCGTAAGAGAATAGTCAAGCGAGTATGTTATGTCGCTCAGAGTTCGTATGCCAGGGGAGACTCCTGTAAGTGACGGAAGAGCGTTCTTTGAGAAAATCTCGTCTTTTGATTCTTCTTTTTCGCTAGGATTCTCCTCATCCTCTTTTTCTTTTTCATCGTCTTTTTTGTCATCTTCCTTGTCTTTTTTTTCTTCATCTTCTTTTTTCTTAAGAAGCTCTTTTTCGCCAAGAAGCTCGTCAGGAGGAGAAAGTTTTGGGGAGGCCGAGATGGAGCTTGTTTTTTTTGTCTTTGGGTACTTTACGATGTTTCCTGCAATTTTTGCCGATATGTTTCCTGGCGTTATTTGCGAAGGATAGAAAAAATATCGCTCCGGCGTGTATGTAATCCAGTTTTTGTCGTTCTTATACTCAGAGCGTTCGTTGAGCTTTGTGTTCGCTTTTGATGAGAAAACAATGTCCGAATTGATGTTTGATATTGAGAGCGTGCTTATGTACGGAGTGATTTTTTCTGGCAGCGAGAAAGTATGGTTCGCCGTGATGTCCCATGTGAACGATGTTGTTGTGGTTATGTCGCTGTCATCGTTGTTGCTTGTAGTTGAGTTCATGGCGTAGTCAATCCAGTCCATGTTTTCCGCGCGCGTGTTGAAATCGTAGCCGAAATACGGGTCTGAGAAAATGGGGAATGCGACTTTTATTGAGATTGGTTTTGCGAAAGTCAGGTCAAGGTTTGCCTGATAGCGGAACGGAGTTTTCAGCCCCATGAAATTCCCGCTGTCAGAAACGCGCTCGCCGTTCGTATTCGTGGCGACATATGCTCCGTTATCCGTATTCTTGAAGATTGTGTTGCTGAAACCAAGCTCAATGTTTCCTTTTAATGATGTGAGGAAAGAGTTTGGCGCGATGTTTGCGTCAAGTCCAACCATTGCTCCCAGGTTGGCGTAGTAATCCGCCATGAATTTGACATAATGCGTCGTGTCGCCAGTATAATCTTCGTTCAGATTGTGGAGTATAAGCCCCTCAAGCTTCTGTTTTTTGAGCTTGCTCGTTTTCATCAGGCTTATGAAATTCAAGTTGTCGTCATCGGAAGTAGTGCTTGATTTTGTTGTGGCAGTCCTTATGTCGGCGTTGCTTTTTGCGTTCAGCGGCTTTCTTCCGTAAAGATATGTGGTTGTGTTGATGTAATATCCTTCCCTGTTTCTGTAGCCGAACGCCGGGTTAAAAATAAGCTCGTCTTTAGGATAGTAGAATGCAGGAAGCCAAAGAAGCGGCACTCTTCCCACATACAAAAGAGCGTTCAGAAATGCGAATTCGCCGCCGGGCAAAAGCCAGATTCTTGACGCCTTAATCTTCCAGTGCGGGTTCTCGTCGTCGCAGAAAGTGAGATTTCCGTTTTTGAACGCGACGGTTCCTCCTGAGTCTCGCCCGAAAATCTCTGAGGATACGATTAGTGTTGAGCCGCTTGGTAGTGAGAGCGCGTCGCTTGCCGCCTGAATTACACGACCGTTGTCGAAGATTCCTTCCAGCGTGAGCGTATTGAAAACCAGCGTGCTTGCTGTTATGTGTTCTTTTCCTTCAGCTGATGTGCCAGTTCCTTCAAGCGTTATGTTTCCTTCTGCGTACAAAATGTTCGTGGCTCTGTTGAAATTTATGTTCGTCGCTGTTATGACCGTTGTGGAAGAGCCTTTCGTTACGGAAACACGAACTTCGCCGGAAAGGATAATCATGTCTTCGTCCGAGTCTTCCTTTTTTTTGTACTCTGTTTTCTGAGCGTGCTCAATTTTGATTATTGATTTTTCTGTTGAAGAACTTTTGTCCTTACTTGATTCTGCGGAAACGAATGCGCACATCAAAAAAAATACCGATGTGAAGAATATCCGCAGCGATTTCCTTTTGTGAGAAAACATTGAGTTCAGAAGGCATTTAGCATTTTCCATTTTTAATCGATTTTTCTATAAAAGCTGTTCGGAAACGGATTTCATAGAAAAATCAGATTGTTCCGAACGGCAACATTGGCAATTATAACTAGAGCTGTTCGGAAACTTCAGTTTTCCGAACACGAACCTTAGAAATTCTGTAATTTTGCAAGGCTTTAGCCTGAAAAATTACGCAAGACCAGTGAGGAAACAATAGGTTTCCGAACAGGTCTAATCATTCTCTCTTTTTTTTCAGTTCATCGGCGATGAATTTTCCGGTGAACGAGCCGGTTTTTTCATAGCGTGCGGCTATTTCCTCCGGAGTTCCGCTGTCTACGATGTTTCCGCCCCTGAAACCGCCGTCAGGTCCTAGGTCGATTATATAATCAGCCTGGCAGATGACATCAAGATTATGCTCAATCATCACAACGGAATTTCCCTTGTCAACAAGACGCTGGATGACTTCCATGAGAGCCTTTACATCCGCAAAGTGCAGACCTGTCGTAGGCTCATCGAGAATGTAGAGCGTTTTTCCGGTAGAAGGTCTTGCAAGCTCTGTCGCAAGTTTGACCCGTTGCGCTTCTCCGCCCGAGAGCGTCACCGCGTTCTGACCGAGCTGAATGTAGCCCAGCCCAACCGATTTCAGAGTCTCAAGTTTTCTTGAAATATGCGGAATCGAGCTGAAAAACTCGCAAGCCGTCTCAATCGTCATGTCAAGAACATCGCTTATTGATTTTCCCTTGTAGAGAACGTCAAGCGTTTCCTGATTGAATCGCTTTCCGTGGCACACATCGCACTGAATGAACACATCGGGAAGAAAGTTCATTTCGATTGTGAGCGTTCCCGCGCCCTGGCACTTTTCGCACCGCCCGCCTTTCACATTGAAGCTGAACCGTCCCGGAGTGTAGCCTTTCGCCTTGCTTTCAGGCATTGTAGAGTACAGTTCCCTGATTGCGTCGAAAATTCCCACATAAGTGACAGGATTGGAGCGCGGCGTTCTCCCGATTGGTGTCTGGTCTATGTTTATTACCTTGTCTATTGCGTCAAGTCCGGATATTGATTTGTATGCGCCGCACGGATAGTCTGTTCGCATAAGCTCATTTGAGATGACGGGAAAAAGCACATCCGAAAGGAGAGTTGATTTTCCGCTTCCAGAAACCCCCGTTATGCAGACAAAAGTTCCGAGAGGAATCTCAACTGAAAGATTTTTCAGGTTATGCTCTTTTAACCCGGTGATTTTGATTTTGTGTCCGTTCCCGACTCTGCGCTCTTTTGGAATATCCATGCGGATGGCTCCTGAGAGGTATTGTCCGGTAACGCTCTCCGTAACTTTCATCACATCTTCCGGCGTTCCCGATGCCATAATTTTTCCGCCGTGAACTCCTGCGCCGGGACCTATGTCAACAATCCAGTCCGCCGTGCGAAGCGTCTGCTCGTCATGTTCCACCACAATCACGGAATTTCCCAAGTCGCGCAAATAAGTCAGTGTGTTTATGAGCCTTTCGTTGTCGCGCTGGTGCAGCCCTATTGAAGGCTCGTCCAGAATGTACATAACGCCGGTAAGCCCCGAGCCAATCTGCGTGGCAAGGCGGATTCTCTGCGCCTCTCCACCCGAGAGCGTTCCCGCGCTCCGCTCAAGCGTCAGGTAGTCAAGTCCCACATTTTTCAGAAAGTCTAGCCTAGCCCTGATTTCTTTCAGAACTTGGGCCGCAATCAGTTTTTCGGTGTCCGTGAGGGAAAGAGCCTTGAAAAAATCTATTGTTTCAGAAACGCTCATGGCGCACAGCTCGATTATATTCTTTCCGCCTACGGTAACGCCCAGAGCCTCTGGTCTGAGCCTTTTTCCGCGGCAGCTTGAGCATTCCGAAACGGACATATACTTCTCTTCCATCTTGATTCGCTGGTTTTCGCCCCAAGCCTCGGCGTGCCGCCTCTTCATGTCCGAAAGGATTCCGGGCCACGGTCTGTTGTACTCGGAGAATCCCTCGCCGCTCTGCTTCTGGTAAATCCAGCGGAGATTTTTATTTTCGTCCCCGTTTATGAGGTAGTCGAACTGATTTTTTGAGAGTTCGCACAAAGGCGTGTCAAGGGAGAATTTTCCTTCCTCTGCCACTGCCGAGAACATCGCCTTGTTCCATTCTGAATCTGGGTTGTAGAACGGAAAAGCCTGCTCGTTAAAGCTCTTGGTAGGGTCCGGGAGGATTTTCTTGAAGTCCCACTCCATTTTCTCACCGATTCCGCTGCACTCAGGGCAAGCTCCGAAAGGGTTGTTGAACGAGAAAAGTCTGGGCTGCAATTCCGGGATTGATATTCCGCAGTCAGGGCAGGCGTTGTGCTGGCTGAAAAAAACTTCTTCTTCTATATAATCTTTTTCTCCGTCAATCTTCCCGCCGCGGCTTAGGATTTCGTGCACAACGCTCTCGTAGATTCCGTCAGTTTTGTTCACCCGCCGCAGCACGATTATGATTCCGCCCGCAAGCGAAAGAGCCGTTTCAATGCTCTCTGCAAGACGCTTCCTGGAGTCAGACTTGAGTGCGATTCTGTCAACGACAATCTCTATCGTGTGCTTTTTCTGCTTGTCAAGTTTTATTGAGTCGTCAAGGTCAACATTAAGCCCGTCAATCCTTGCACGTACGAAGCCGGATTTTTTCGCGTCGTCTATGATTTTCTGATGCTCGCCTTTTTTTCCGTGGATAACCGGTGAGAGAATCGTAACGCGCGTCCCCTCATTCCATGATAAAATCGTGTCGATTATCTGGTCATCGCTTTGCTCGTTGATTTCTCGTCCGCATTTCGGACAGTGCGCCCGCCCTATTCTTGCGAACAGAAGCCTGTAATAATCGTAGATTTCTGTCACAGTTCCTACCGTTGAGCGCGGATTTTTGTGAGTCGTCTTCTGCTCGATTGAGATTGCGGGCGAAAGTCCTTCGATAAGGTCAACATCTGGCTTGTCCATGCTGCCCAGAAACTGCCTTGCGTATGAAGAAAGGCTTTCCATGTACCGCCTCTGCCCCTCCGCAAAGAGCGTGTCGAACGCAAGTGATGACTTTCCGCTTCCAGAAAGCCCCGATATTACTACGAGCTTGTTTCTTGGAATATCAACATCAATGTTTTTCAGATTATGCTCGCGTGCGCCTCTGATTGAGATTTTTTCGCCTTTGACTTCGTTTATGTTCATGGAAAGAGAGTATAGTATTTTTACAAGATTTTTGCTTTAGGTTTCAGAAAAATTTGTTATAAAAATAAAGCTGTCCTGAAACTTCCGCTTTCCGAACAGCTCTATTAGCTACAAGCCTGCGAAAATATTTTCTTTTTCGATTATTTTAAGACAATCCTGACGAATTTCTTTTTTCCGGATTTTAGGACAAGCTCCCCGTCTGAATCAAGGTTTTCGGCTGTGATTTTGAGCGTCGGGTCGGAGATTTTCTGTCCGTTCAGTGACGCTCCGTTTCCGAGAATCAGTTTCCGCGCCTCTCCGTTTGATGAGCAAAGGCCTGTCTGGACGAAAAGGCTCAGGATTCCTGCCCCCGCCTCAATCTCAGACTTTGCGATTTCCACGGTTGGCATCTGGGTTTTGTCGCCCTCGCCTGAGAAAGCCGCCTTTGCGCCTGACAGCGCGGAATCAGCCTTATCCTGCCCGTGGATGATTTTAGTCACTTCATAGGCAAGTCTCTCTTTTGCAGCGTTTATGTCGCCTGCACAAATCTGGGAGATTTCATCCAGCTCAAGGAAAGTGAAGAGCTTGAAGAATTTCTCAACATCAGGGTCAGCAACATTGCGCCAATACTGGAAGAAATCGAATACGCTCGTCATGCTCTCGTCAAGGAAAATCGCGCCTTTCTCGGTTTTTCCCATTTTCTTTCCGTCGCTTCTTGTGATGAGCGGGAAAGTAAGTCCGAATGCCTGGTGCGCGGCATTAAGCTCCTCAGTTCCGCCGAGCTTTCGGCGGATAAGGTCAACGCCGGCTGTGATGTTGCCCCACTGGTCGTCTCCGCCAATCTGGAGGGCGCAGCCGTATTTTTCGTGAAGGCAGAGAAAATCGTAGCTCTGCAAAAGCTGGTAGTTGAACTCGATGAACGAAAGACCGCGCTCAAGACGCTGCTTGTATGCTTCAAAGGAGAGCATTTTGTTTACGGAGAAACAAGAGCCTATGTCGCGCAGAAAGTCGATGTAGTTCAGGTCCGCAAGCCAGTCCTTGTTGTTCGCGGCGAACGATGTTTTTCCGTCGAATCCGATGAATTTATCGAGCTGCTTGCTGATTGTTTCTACATTCGCGTCAATCTGCTCATAAGAAATCATCTTGCGCATCTCGGTTTTTCCTGACGGATCTCCGATTCTGGCAGTTCCGCCTCCGATGAGCGCGATTCCGTGATGCCCGAATTTGCGAAGATGCCTGAGCGCGAAAAACGGAACCATATGCCCGATATGAAGCGAAGGGCCTGTTGGGTCACAGCCGACATAAAAAGTGATAGGACCTTTGTCCATCAAATCGGAAAGAGCTTTCTCGTCCGTGCATTGCGCAAAAAATCCGCGCGCTTTCAAAGTCTCCAAAGCAATATTCATAAAATTAACCTCAAAAGAAATAATCAATGGCACTGCTCTGAAAACTCACTTACAGAACAGCTTCATTGATTCTACTTGGAATTATCGTTCGTTGCAATTGCGCCAAGAAGCCTTTTCAGTTCCCTCTTTCGTTTGTACATCTGGCTGTCGGCGCGCTCAAAGATAGAAATGACTCTTTTATCATAAGAGCTGTCGTAAGATGACATTCCTTCCGCAATGCCTTTTTTATGTACTCATCGCAAGCCTTATGCCCCATCGTGTCATTCACTTGCTTTAAGTTGTTCACATCGCATACGATTACGGAGAATTCCTCGTTCAGGGATTTTTCGTATTCCTCATAAGCATACTTGTTTTTCACGTTCGTAAGAGAATCTGTCGTAGCCGTAATCGTAGCCTAGGACTTCTTTTGCGTAAGTGTACGCCCCGCCACACTACCGCAAGATTCGTTATTTTACCACAAAAAAAACATCTGGCAAACTCGCGAATACCTGACATCTCTTTTATTTTCTTCTATAATTATTTCCATGAAAAATCATTTTTTTAAAAAATTATTCGTGCTCGGGGCGGCGGCTTTCTTGTTCTTCTCGTGCGCGACAACAAAACTCAGCCCTGTATATGTAACGAACTCCGTGAAAGTCCGGCTTCTTCCGGTTGATTCGATAAAATCTGAGATAGATGACTATTATCTTTTCGAGGGAGAATTCGGAGATAAGATATTGTCGTCTATCGCATACCTGACTCTGAGCAAGAAGGAGATTGCGGTAGTGCTGCTCTCGGATTTGGGCGTTACGCTCGGGGAAATAATCTATGACGGCGAAAGTTGTTCGATTAACTCGGTCGTTGCCCCAAAGAAAATGAAGCCCGAGTACATTGTCCTTGACCTTCAGAATGCCTTTGCGGATTTTAAGACGCTAAAAAGCCATTATTCCGAAACGAAACTGTCCCTCACGGAGGAAAAGTCCGGCGGAACTACAGTCCGGAAAATTATGAGCGGAAAAGAAACTGTGGAAGAAATTACGATTGACGAAAAATCAATTCTGGTGAAAAATCATCTCAGAAAATACGAGTACCGCCTTACGAAATCGGAAGAATAGCGCAGTGGTGTGGTTGAAATTTCTCCGGCCACACCAAGAAAATTTACATAGAATGTTTTCCACTCAGATAGCCTAGAGGGTATACTTTCTTTTCTGCAACCCAGCCTTTATCCTCGGAAATTACCTCTACAAGAACCTCAATCGTCCGCGATTTATCTTTTGGTATGATATGCACGAAATAAATGTCTCCTGCAGAAAGAGTTTTCTTGAACTTTCTGATGACATTTATCACTGCTAAATCAAATTCTCGGAGAGCACTTCCTGTCTCGCCGTCATATCCACGGCTTTTTTTTGCGTCCTCTACGAACTCTTCGATTGTGTATTTTTCTTTCTTTTCTTGTATGAGTCGCCATGCGTCCTCGTAAAGGATGCAATCATCCGAACCAAGATATTTTACGGTTATATCATTATCATCAAGTAGAATAGAACTACCATTATAATGTATATACTGCGATTTTTTTTCAGGGCGTTTTGCTTACGACCGCAAAAGAAACAAAAGCCAAAGCTATAAGCAAAATAAGTTTTTTCATATAATCTTCTCCTGATTTTGGGATTTTATTTTATGGTATAAGATTAAATTCGCTGTCATATGACAAGTGTAACAAATGATGGGGATTATTCGATTTTGTAAAATCTCCTAAATGATAAAATTTTACTCCGTAGCTTTTCATTATTTCGATAATATCTTTCAAATAATTACGCAAAAAAGGTTTTTTAGTATTTTCAACAGCATTTCCATAAGCAAGCAGAACTGATATTTCTTGTTTTTTTGAAAGATCTGCAAGATAGCTTTTGATTTTTTCCTTGTTTCTTTCATGCAGCTTGTCATTAGAATCAAGATTACGAGGATTTGATGTTGATTGCGCACAGACATTCAGCATCAGAAAGCCGTCAAATTTAATATCGTGGCTGTTCCAGTTTCCTTCTGCGAATCCCTTTACTATTTTTATGGTTTGATCATCGCATGTTTTTCCTGCTGGAAAAGATTTGGATTCTCCTCGCGCCGTGCTTGGGTTTACTCCCAGAATTACAAGCTCGTTCTTACCGGGATTTTCCAGCTTGAACCTTTGTTTCTCGGTGTCTTCGTCATCGCCAATGAACATAGTATTGTCCTCCGTTATAGAAAAAATTTTGTCACAGAATTTCCATGCTCAGAACAGGCACTCATCAATCATTTCTTTCTTTCTGAGCGCGCCTACCCATTCCGCTGGGATTGCGTCAAAGCCGTATGCGATGGCTGCAAGTCCGCCCGTCACCGCTCCGATTGTGTCGGTGTCTCCGCCCAGATTCACGGCTTTTTCCACAGCGTCGCGGAAATTATCCGTGGTGGAAAGGCACCAAAGAGCCGATTCCAGCGTATCGACGACGAAGCCCGAAGATTTTATGGTGTTTAGCTTCCTCTGCTCTATAGAAAAAAGTGGCTCGAATGTCTCGGAAACATCCTTCGTGTTTTCTTTTATCGCATCGCCCACCGATTTTCCGGCAAGAAGGCTTCTGGCTATGTGAATGTAGATTCGGCACGCTTCACAGGATATCTCGTGCGCGTGGGTAATTGAGGAAACTGCGTCAATCGCTTTGTCGTTCGCATCAGGAGCGAATGCAATAGGAATAATTCTCATAAGAGTCCAGGCTCTTTGCCAAAAATCTCGCAGTAGAGCATTTGCGACACATGAGGATAAGTAGCCCTGTCAAGAAACTGCACTGGCGAGCCAAGAGCGTCCCCAACCGCAACTCCATAAACGGCATCCCTTAAAGTTCCCATATTTCCTCCAACCAATATTATATCACAGCTTTTCGGACTTTTTACCACATGAATGCAAGAAGCCACAGCGGAATCGCTTTTTGAGAAGGAAAGTCCGCGTTGTCCTTGATTACCCAGTCTGATTTTTTCAGGATTTTGTTTCGTCCGCCGACTTCGATTTTAATAGAAGGATTTATTCCAAGCAGCAGGTTTCCGGTCTTTTTTGATATGATGAAATCACCTTCCGTTTCGTTCCGTGCTGCGAATACGGAAAAACCGGCTTCCTGCAAGATGCTTGCCACGAAAGCCTCGCGCTTGCTTCCTTGGTTTCCGTGGAGAACCGAATACAGGCATGGATCTGCCAGAAAAAGTTTTGCCCCCGCGCTTTTTGCCTTTGTGTCGTTCTGGAAGCGGATTATTCTTAGCGCACCTACTGCGTCCATGACTTCAAGAAGCTGGTACAGCTTGTCGGCACTGACTGACCAATCGGCGCAAAGGGAATTTACCTGAAGCCTCGGGATGCTTGCGCTGGAAAGCGTCCCCACAACAGCTGTCATAAGGCGAAGATTGTCCTGAGTAATCGTAGGCACAAAAAACGGAACATCAGAATTCAGTGTTTTTTCAAGGACGGCAAGGCTTCGCTCCTCATAATTTCCTTCCTGATAAAATGGCCGCGTTCCGTAATTTTTGTACTGCTCAAAAAGGCTCAGAATTTTTGCGTCAGGTTTTACAGGAAGATTTTCCGTACCAGGCTCAGAGAATGGATTTGCTATTTGATACACATTTCCTGTTTCCAGAAACAAAAATTCTCGGAATGACATGAACGGCATACGGACAAAAACATAGCGGCGTGACAAGTCGGCAGTTCCCTCTCGGAGAATAAGCGAAGACGAGTCGCTTGCCCAAACGGTTCTGTCCGGAAAATCATCGTACATGGATTTAAGGTGTCGGCTCCAGTCTCTGGCAAAATGAACTTCATCGATTATAACGCCGTCATATCCCTGTAGGAAAATCTGCGAAGTTACGGCATAAATGTTTTCAGAAGCAAGTATCGGGTTATCGGCGGAAAAATAAAGCATTTTTTTTCCGCAATGCAGGGAATTGTACAGAAGGAAAGTAGATTTTCCGCTTCCTCTCAGCCCTGTGAGAATCATATTCTTGGGAAGAATGTTTTTTGATGGATACTCTGTTGTCCAGAGCCTTATGCGTTCTGGAAGAGCAGAAATTTTCCGCTCCATGACAGATTCAAAATCTTTGATTGCTTCTGAAATGCTCATTTTAAAATGATATTTTCAAAATATTCGTCTGTCAAGAACAAAATCCTCAAATTATTCTTTTGAAACGAATAATTTGAGGATTTTGTTAATCTGAAACGAATTTTTGAACAAAACTTTACTGAGAAATATTCCTGTGTTTGTCAGTTCCGCACTTTTGCCCGCCACGATTTTATGCCTGACCGCAGGCTTTCATTCCGAGCTTAGGCAAGATTTTCGCAAACGATTTTCTCAACCATGGCTGGAATTCCGTTCTGCTGCTCACGGCTCAGCCCCTCCGTATTAATCGGGTCGTGAACCGTAATCTTCACATGCTGCCCCGGAACTACTTTCTTGTTTTCCTCATAGATTTTGTATGTTCCCTCAATCGTGAAAGGGACAATCGGCGACTTTGACAGGAACGCCAGCTTAAAGCTCCCGGGCTTGAACTCGTTGTGAGGCCCGCCTTTGCTTCGCGTTCCCTCCGGGAAAATCACCTGGGAGTAGCCTTTCCTGACTCCTTCGGCAGCATCCTTTATTGCCTGTATTGATTTGCGCGGATTGTTCCGCACGATGAAAGTGCACTGGAGCATTTTCATCCAGTCCGAAAGAATCGGAATTTTTCCAAGCTCCGCCTTTGCCACGAAAGTCATCGGTTTTCCGAGGTAGCCGAACAAGGCCGGAATGTCCATGATCCCCTGATGGTTTCCGATGAAAACTACGGCTGTGTCGCTAGGAATCTTTTCAAGCCCCGAAACCTCAACTGTTGCCCCGGTTGCCTTGAAGCAATACTGCGCCCAGCTCGGCACGATTTCGTTCACAAGCCTGTCGCGCTCGGCAAAGTTTCCTTCTTTGTCGAGCTTTTTTACAACACGGAGGCGTTTGGTCTGCCCCAGCATGAAAAACAAAACTTTGAAAAATGCTTTTGTAGTATCAAACATAAAAATCTCCTATTGAGCGCGCCGAAATATCCGCATATTCTAAAACGGATTTCGCACTGCACTCAGAATGTTTCCGTTATTAGAGCTGTTCGGAAACTTCAGTTTTCCGAACAGCCCTATTGTTGCAAGAAGACATGCCTTGTCTCTGCTCCGTTCATATTGTCAAAATACACATTTGAAAAATCCCATCGGTTCTGCAGCGCGAAGAAATTTCTTGAGCGCACAAGGTAAATTACGGGGCATTGCTCAAGTATTATCTCCTGATATTCGTTCCACAGTCCGCGGGCTTTTTCTTCGTCAATAGTGCATTTTGCCGCATTATACAAAAAATCAATCCGTGCCTCCCAGTCCGTTGCCGGCTTTTCCTGAAGAGGATACCACATATGAAGGTTCCCGCTCGACACCCATACATTGCTTCCCTGCGTCGGAAAAATAGCAGCCCCTGAAAGGCCGATAATCAGTGACTGCCAGTCGTAAGTGGATGTGAGCTGTTCGACAAGCTTCTGGAAATCGGTCTGGCGCACATTCACCGTGATTCCGGCTTTCTTGCACTCATCCGTTATGATTTGCGCTATGTCGCAGTAAACGGGATTTGCGCTTGTAACGGTCAGGTCAAATTCAACTTTTGCCCCGTCAGGGTCATATAAAAAACCGTCGCTCCGAACTGAAAATCCTGCCGACTCAAGGAGTTTTTTTGCGTGGGCGTGGGAGAAACGGTATTTCAGCACGATGTTCTCGTTGAAAAAAGTGTTCGCCTCAGGAAAAAATGAATATTTCGGCTCGGCAAGCCCCCTGTAGGCCTGCGAGATGATTCGCTCCCTGTTCAGAATACAGCTCATCGCCTGGCGGAATTCTTTTTTCGTGAACCACTTGTAAAAATGCTCGTCCTTGTTCTTCGGATTCTGGTTGAAAGTCCACATCGGGGCGCTCATTCCTCCAGCAGAGTTGAACACAGTGAATCCTGACTTTACGGAAAGCAGTTTTCCCTCTGGGTCGATTTTGTTGCTCGCAGCGGATACCATGTCGTCCAGCTGCTCTGGCGTCGGGGAGTAGGATTCCAGCTTTTGCTGCTTGAAAAGAAGGTATTCGGTGTTTCTGTCGCCCACAATCTGCGCGATTTTTTTCTGAGGATAATTGACGCTTTCCAAGGCCTGATCTTTTTCCCAGTAGTTCGGGTTCCGCTCGTAGACGATGCGCTGACCTGGCGTGTATTCGGTAATGAAGTATTCGCCCATGCTCGGAATCAGCTTCGGGTCCGTCGCTACGCTGAAAAGGTCCTTAATGCCCTGCGCACCGCCTTTTTCTTTTGCGGGCTTGTACAAGAACGCCGGCCCGAAGCTCATGTTCGTGGCTAAAAGCGGCTCTGCGACTATGCGCGGAAAATGGAACGCGAACGACAGCTCATCGATTTTTTCTATTGTAATCAGCCCCTCGCTTCCGTCCGGCATCTCCATGAACTGGGAGTTGTATGACGATGAGCCAATCTGCTCGTCGCACATTATCTCCTTGTACCAGAACACCACATCTTCGCTAGTAACTTTGACTTTCGGCTTTGAGTCGTTGTAGAAGCTCCAGTACAAATCGTCCCTGAGCGTGTATATCACATCAAGTGTCTCTTTTTCTTCGTCCGTTTTGATTTCAAAAGAGGCGCACCGTGGCACCCATTTCTTTTTCACGACATTGTAATCAACTAGAGCTTCGGTAAGCGGAGAAAGTATCGATGCGGTTTCTGCGTCGCGCTCGGCAATCAGTATATTGAAGCTCTTCGGGTCTCCCGTTATTGATGTGTTCCATATCCCTCCGACCGAACCGTTTTTCCAGCCTTCGTCTTTCCACGGCCGTGAAACAGTCTTGCCGATTAGGTCGTTCTGGCTTCCCGCCCTGTATGCTTCTATTTCTTCAAGCGTCATCTCAGGCGACTTGCTGCAGCCTGAGAGAAAAAATAAAGGCGCGATTGAAAGAATCTTGATATATTTCACGAATTTTTTTTTCATTATTTCTTCCTTAAAAAACTCCGCGTTAGTGGTCGTGCAGGAGGCACGAAATCCATTCTATCAGAATTCACAGAAATCTGCACAGTTTTCACACAAGAAAATGCTCCACAATTGCAACGACCGCGCAGCACGCGCACGCTACGGGAAAAAGTCCTGCGTTGAAAAACGACAGTATTATTCCTGCCGCGAATGCCATAGCCCCTGCAACAGGTGTCTGAGTTGAGCTGATTATGGCAGGGAATGTCATAACGGACAGCGTAACATAAGGAACATAATGCAGGAATGATTTTACGAATTTGTTTTTGATTGGTTTTCGGATTAGCGTAAGCGGAAGCACCCTGATTGCGTATGATACGAAGAATGCCGTGAAGATTGCGATGTACGGGTTGTCTTTCATTCTGCTCCCTCCTGAATTTGGCTTTTATTGCTCTCCGTACCGTCGGAATCGTCTGTTGGTCTTATGTACGCCGCAGCGGCAGAAATCACAACCGTCAGGATTATTGTCCTTGTCCCCGACGATATGTTTTTTGCGAGCGGAAGAACCGAAAATATGAAGCTTGCCGCAAAACTCGTGATTACCGCAATGCGCACTGCTGGGTCTTTCTTGGCTGGAGGCACGATTATTGCGATGAACATTCCGTAGAGTGCCACGGATAGTGCGCTTACCAGGCTTTGCGGAAGGTGGTTCCCAGCAAGAATCCCGAAATATGTCCCTAAGCTCCAGAGTGGAACTGCCACGAGCATAGCCCCGTAGCTGAAAACTGGTCTGAGTTTTCCCGGGCGCGAAACGGCAAGCGCGAAAAGCTCGTCAGTGACCGCAAAGCCAACGAAAAGCTTGTGCAGAAAATTTGTTTCCGGCGAAAATTTCTGGCTCAGAGAGCAGCTCATAAGAAGATACCTTGCGTTTACGACGAGCGTTATGAGCGCGATTTCAAAATATGTAGCCCCGCTCTGCATCGAGTTGAACAGGGCGTACTCCCCCGCCGAGGCAAGATTGAAGAAGCTTGCTATGAATCCCTGTATAGGGGTAAGACCCGCGTTTTTGGCCACGATTCCCAGCGAGAAAGCTACGGCAAAATACCCAAGCCCTACCGGAATTCCTGCAATGAAGCCCGAGATGAAAGAATTAAAATCTGTGCGTTTCATAAGTATAATCTTATTATAATAAAATCAATGAAAAAAAATAATAGAGCTGTTCGGAAACTTCAGTTTTCCGAAGAAATCCAATTCTTTCCGAAAAAAAAATTAAAAATAAAGATGATTTTTTTTGAAATTATGAAAAAGCTATTGACCTAAATTCTTTTTGATACTATATTCATTGCGAACGATAAGGGGATGCACCGGTTTCGACGATTGTGCTGACGCACTTATTGCATGTGGGAGTCAAGGTTCCCTAAACTGAGAAAAAAATAACTGCAATCCTTCCTAAAAGAAGAGAAGAAGTCGTTGAGGCTTCTTTCGCAGAAGCTCTCGCTGCTTAATTGCGCTTGAGCCGGAACTCATAGGACGCTGTTCCTAGCCTTATGCTTTCCGTCACAAACAGGGACTTGCTTTCCATGATTTCTGGGGCGCGGAAAGGACATTCACTCAGAATACGGAAGAGACGCTTGCCGTGTTGCTACCTTTTCCCGACAACCACCTCGCACGGATAAACATGTAGACATATTTGTATTACACATTCGGACGGGAGTTCAATTCTCCCCATCTCCATTTCAAGTGCCTCTGCCACGGAAAGAAAAATCTCCGCTGCCAGAGGCACTTTTGTTTTATGGCGAAACAAAAAGGCCTCCTGCTTAGGGCAGCCCAAAAATGCAAGAAAATTTAAGGAAACACCAAAAAAATTATCTGATAAATTTTTTTATTTTTTTTGATTTTTATATTGACACTTTTTTTTATCTGATATATATTTTTTACATCAACGCAAGGCGTTGGTTATTCCCCGATTGTGTAATGGTAGCACCTCAGATTCTGGTTCTGATCGTGGGGGTTCGAATCCTCCTTGGGGAAATAGAACTGGCTTATTACTGGTCAGTTCTATTTTTTCTAAAATCGGCCGCATCGAATATCGGTTTAGTTCGCCGCCCTCTCAAGGCGGAGAGACGGGTTCGACTCCCGTTGTGGCTAGAGCCTGGTTCTTATGAATCAGGCTGTTTTTTTATTCGGACAGGAGAGCTTCATGTCAAATACCTCTATTGCTTGCATAGCTTTTAATGAAAAAAAAGTTCTTATAGCCCACAGAAATCCTGTCGGTCAGATGGGCGAAAGGTGGGAATTCCCAGGCGGAAAGGTCGAGGCCGGAGAGAGCGATGAGGCTGCCGTCATCAGGGAATTCCGCGAGGAATTTGGTGTTGATGTTAAGGTTGGCTCTAGCGTAGCTGAGACTTTTTTCAAGCATAATGACGACATAGTTGCCCTTCATGCCTATGAGGTTTTCCTTCCGCATGACGGAATCGAGAAAAAATTCGCTCTTACTGAGCATACGGAGTACAAATGGGCGGAGCTTTCCGAGATTCCAACATTGAATTTCGTTGATTCTGATATGCTCATTTTTCCTTTCGTCGCAAAATATCTTGCGGATTCAATTTCTGATTGATATGAGATTTTTCTCCGTTTCGCTCGCACTTTTTGTTTCGCTCTTTATTTTTTCGTCCTGCGTAAAAAAAGACCAGATTTTTGAATTTGACAATTCTGATCCTTATGCAGTTGATATTGAAACAAAATGGGTTGTCGTAACGGATCCGTATGCCGTATGCCGTACTGATGCCGGCTATGAGTTTTCCGTTACGGGACATTTCAGAAAAGGTGACATACGCCGCATAGAGGGCGAAAAATCAACAAAAATCTCAAGTGGCAAGAAAGAAGTCTGGTATTGCATTGAAGAAGGCTGGATTTCATCAAATGCCGTAAAAGTCTATTCAAACAAGCTCAAAGCCATGAGCGCAGTAAAAGAAATGAACCTGAAATAAAAGACGGGGCGGTCCAATAAGTTATGCGCATACGGTCATTGGGCCTGTCAAAGTGACCATTACACTAAATGTGGTGGTTAGCGTTTCCAAGCTTCGCACGAAAAACTCAACCACCGTTTTCATACTTTTTAGACAGACCCATTATCCTTTTATTTTCCTAGAATCTTTTCTGCGGCCTGTTCTATTGTAAGGTTCTCGAACTGCTCCCTTGTGGTCAGATCTTTCAGTGTAAGCACATTTTTCTCGGCTTCGTTCGTTCCGACGATTATTCCCCACTTTACGCTTTTTGAGTCCGTTACATTGTATTGCTGGTTCATTTTTTTTGCTTCTGGGAACACTTCTACTGAAATGCCTTTGGCGCGCAGTTTTGCGGCGATTCCCTGATAGTGGATTGCGAGAGACTTATCCATGCAGAAAATCTCCGCGTCAAGATAGCTTCCTTTTCTGGATGTTTTTCCAAGCTGCTCAAGGCCAGCGATGAGCCTGTCAAGCCCGATTGACGCGCCAACGCCCGGGAGTTTTGTCTTTGTGTAAAGCCCCGCCAGGTTGTCGTACCGTCCGCCCGAGCAGACTGAGCCGATTGACGGAAGGTCGTTAAGGAAAGTTTCGTAGACGATGCCTGTGTAGTAGTCAAGCCCGCGCGTTATGGACGGGTCAAGGACATAAGTTGATTCGATTCCGGCTGCTTTCATCATCTCGCGGATTTCGCGCATTCTTTTTGTGTCCTCCGCTTCTCCGCCAGCCATTTCCTCAAGGATTTTCAGCGTATCGTCAAAATCTTTGCCGCCTGCGATGTATTTCAGAATCTCATTTGCCGCATCTTCGCTTCCCGTGAACTCCACAAGCTCTTTTTTGACTTCCTCCTCGCCTACTTTCGCGAGCTTGTCAACCGAACGCAGAATATCCTCTGATTTTTCGCTCTGCCCGATTTTTTCAAGGAATCTGTTGAAAATGCCCCTGTGGTTCACATGGATTGTAATGTTGTCCACGCCGATTTCGGAAAGAGCCGCCTTCATTACGCTGAGAATCTCAAAATCGGCTGCCGCGCTGTCGCTTCCCACTGTGTCTATGTCGCACTGCACGAATTCGCGGTAACGCCCAGCCTGCGGCTTTTCTCCGCGCCAAACCTTCGCGATGTGATACCGCTTGAACGGAAAATACAGCTCGCTCTCATGCTCCGCAGTGAAGCGCGCGAACGGAACGGTCAGGTCAAATCGCATGGCCACATCGCGCTTTCCGTTGTCCTCAAAGCGGAATACCTGTTTTTCGGTCTCGCCGTTTGATTTTCTGAGCAAAATTTCTGAATATTCAAGAACCGGTGTGTCGATTGGAACGAAGCCGAACGAGCGGTATACGCGTGTGATTTTTTCCTGCAAGTCGGCCCGTTCGATTTCTGCCTGCGGTAAGATGTCTCTGAATCCTTTGAGGACTCTTGGTTGAATTAACTGTGCCATAATATTTGATTTTACTGAAAAAAGCCAAGATTGAAAACAGCGGGGAAATAAAAACGCAGCTACAAAACTTGCAGCTGCGTCAAAGGAGGTGTTTTCTACGACAAAGCATAGAAGAAAAACAATGGAATGAAGCTTTTTGGAAAGCACATCCAAATTATTTAAACTATAGTACAAAAATTTTGAATCCGCAAGAAAAAAATTTTAAAAAATCGATATTTTTTATTCTTTGTTTTTTCGCGGATTCAAAAGTTTTCTGAACAAGCTTTTTTCCCAGAGGCGAAAGCTTGTAAAAATCCTCGGAGCTACTTTTTGATTTTGAACTCTACGCGGCGGTTTTTGTACCAGTTCGCCCTGTCTTCATGGGCTGCAAGAGGATTCGCGCCTCCAAGACCCGTGGACTGCAAAAGTTTTCGGTCAACACCACGCTTTACGAGTTCTTCGACTATGGCATCCGCACGAACCTGACTCAAAGGAAGAAGCTCCTCTCGGTCTTCTTTCTCCGTTCCGCTGACATTGTTCGCGTAGCCCTCTACGATTACAACTTTTGCTCCGGGGTGGGCCTTTATTTCCGCGGCGATTTCATCCAAAGTCTCGCTGTTCCATGCTTTCTGTTCTTTTGTGAGTTTGTCGGAATCAAGAGCAGCATTCGGAACGAAATTGATTGAGTTGACAACCATTTTCCATTCATGTCCTGGAATAATGACTTGCAAAAGCAGTCCCGTATAAATCTTTTCTGTCGAAACAATAGAAGACTTTCCTGTTCTTGACCTGTCTTTTGCAGAAGGAACCACGCTGAGTTTTGCGGTATAAGTATTCTTTGAAAGAACGACTTCTCCGGTGTCGCTTTTTCCATCCCATTCAATGCTTTTCGGAAGCTCGCCTTTTCCTTTTATTGAACGGAACAAATTTCCCTGCGGGTCAAGAATATCAAGAGACCAGCTTTCGGGAGAATCTTCAAGATAATCTATGCTTGGTGAGAAAACAACAGTGTCGTTATGCCCGTCGCCATCCGGGGTGAAATTTTTCCCTCCTGTCAGCAAAATTTCAGATGCGGGGGCTGGCCATGAGGCAATTTCGGCTTTTCGGGCTTCCTCGGCAGCTTTCTTTGCCTTTTCTTCTGCCTGCCGCTTGGCTTCTTCTTCGATAGCCTTTTTTGCCTCCAAAGCTTTTCGCTCTTCTTCCTGAGCCTTAGCTTTTGCCTCGGCCTCGGCTTTTATCTTTGCCTCTTCCTCGGCTTTGCGGCGGTTTTCTTCGGCAATTCTTTTCTGCTCAGCCTCAAACGCTTTCTTTGATTCTTCCATCTTGCGGCGTTCTTCTTCCATAGCTTTTCTGTGAGCCTCAAGCTCTGCTTCGGCGGCTTTTTTTGCTTCCAAAGTCCTGCGAGCTTCTTCCTCAGCCTTAGCTTTTGCCTCGGCTTCGGCTTTTATCCTTGCTTCTTCCTCGGCTTTGCGACGGTTTTCTTCGGCAATTCTTTTTTGCTCAGCTTCAAATGCCTTTCGCTCCTCTTCTATCTTTCGCCTTTCTTCTGCAAGCCTTGCCTCTTCCTCGGCTTTGCGGCGGTTTTCCTCAGCAATTCTTTTCTGCTCAGCCTCAAACGCTTTTTTCGCTTCTTCTATCTTGCGTTTTTCGTCAGCAAGACGGAGAGCTTCTTCCTCAGCCTTAGCTTTTGCCTCGGCCTCGGCTTTTATCCTTGCTTCTTCCTCGGCTTTGCGACGGTTTTCTTCTATAATTCTTTTTTGCTCAGCTTCAAATGCCTTTCGCTCCTCTTCTATTTTTCGCCTTTCTTCTGCAAGCCTTGCATCTTCCTCCATTTTGCGGCGATTTTCTTCGGCAAGCCTCAGCTGCTCAGCCTCAAACGCTTTTTTAGCTTCTTCTATCTTGCGTTTTTCGTCAGCAAGACGGAGAGCTTCTTCCTGAGCCTTAGCTTTTGCCTCGGCTTCGGCTTTTATCCTTGCTTCTTCCTCGGCTTTGCGACGGTTTTCTTCTATAATTCTTTTTTGCTCAGCCTCAAATGCCTTTCGCTCCTCTTCTATTTTTCGCCTTTCTTCTGCAAGCCTTGCATCTTCCTCCATTTTGCGGCGTTCTTCTTCCATTGCCCTTCTCTGAGCTTCAAGTTCTGCCTCAAACTTCGCTTTCTCAAGATTACGCCTTTCTTCTTCTACCGCCTGTTTTTCTGCGGCGATTCTTGCGGCTTCCTCGGCTGCCTTACGGCGGTTTTCTTCGGCTATCCGCGCAGCTTCTTCATCTGCTTTCTTGCGATTCTCGGCCTCAATGCGGAGTCTTTCTTCCTCGGCTGCTTTTCTTGCCTCTTCAAGCCTTTTGTTCTCAGCTTCAAGGCGAAGCCTCTCTTCTTCAAAACGGCTGATTTCTTCGTCAATTCTTACTCGCTCTTCCGAATTTTTGCCATCTTTCCTGACGATTTCCGCAAGCTTAAGCTGCTCAGGCGGAATAGAAGGAGCCTGTGCTTCAGAACCGACATATTCTGGCTCGATTTCAGCCTGAACTTCCGGGCGAACGACTGTTTCTGAAACGACTTTTTCATTAACGGGATTTTCTTGTTCTTTTTCCGCTGCGAGTAAAGGCGCGTTTTTATCCTCAACAGAAATTTTTGTTCCTTCATCTACAGGCACAGGCTGTTTCGGACTTTCGGTGACTTTCGGAGCTACAGCCTCATCTTTTACAAGCTCTTTCGGAATCGTGACAGGTTTTTCTTCAGTCAAGAGTTCCTCCACGACTTTCTCAGGTTCAAATGGAGCTTCCACATCTTCGTTTGCGATGTTCAAGTCTGCCGTCAGAAGCTCTGGCTTCAATTTTTCTCTGACTTGAATCTCACGAGTAAGTTTTTGTATCATCAGCTCGATATTTTCTCTTTGCGGCGTGCTTGGATTCAGAGACAGGTACAGCTCATAATTTTCTTTCGCGCCTTCAATATTGTCCTGCTTGAGCTGCGCGTTCGCCCTGTTAAGAACTGGCGGTGCGTATGAGGAATCTTCTTTCATCGCAGTTGCATAGAAATCATCTGCTTTTGCGTAGTTTCGCATTAGGTACGCTGAATTTCCCGCATTGTACGCGAGGACTTTGTGCTCCGTGTCGGGGTTTGAAAGTCCTTTAACGCATATTTCTATTGATTTTTCGTATTCACCTGTTTGGTAATATGAGACTCCGAGATATACCCAGATAAGCGGGTTCACCGTATCGTCATTTATGATGCTTTCAAAAAGAGGTATTGCTTCGGCTGGTTTGTTCATCCTGAAAAGCTCCTCGGCCTCCTCGAATTTTTGGTTAACGACGGCTTTTTGTTTTTCGGTTACGGCAGTTTTCTTTGCTGGCTGCGGAAAAGAAAGAAATGATAAAGCGAAAAACAAATTCAAAAAAATAATTTTTCTCATATTAAATTTCTCGGCAGGACAAGGACAAAATTGAACAAGCGCAACAGGAGACTTGTTCAGAAGTTAGTCCATTTCTTCATTGTTTTTTTCCCTTCCCCCCCCCCCTCCGCTTGTTGATTCTTACAGGCTCTGTAAATCCTTTTTCCGTGTGAGTCAAGAAAATAAAAATACCAATGAGATTTTGTTTTGTTTTTTGAGCGGATTTTCCGTCTGTAAATATGAAATTCAGTTGTCATTCAGTTGTCATTCCTTAAAAAAAATTCCCGAACATAGGTAAATCAAACATCTCAACAATATTTGACATATTCCCCTAAAAAGTCTACTCTATATCATTGTCTATTTTTTTTAGTTGACTGTCTTCGGGAGGAATTCTTAATGTCAGTTGTACAGGTTGCAATAGTTGCTTTTTTGATTGCCGCTATAGCTTTTATTGTTGTTTTTTTGCTGAAATCAATGCTCCAGCCAAAAAAACTCGATGCAATAGCAAAGCTCATAAAGCAGCAGAAATATGCGGCGGCGCAAAAAGTCGCAAAGTCTCTGATTGCAAAAAACCAAAGAGATTATCCTGCGCATTACTATTTGGGAAAGGCTTATCTTGCTGATAAAAAAAATGAGCTTGCTCTTATGGAATTCAAGCTTGTGAATCAAAACGCCGTGTTCAATGGCACTCTCCCTGAGACGGAATTCAGAAAGCAGCTTTCCCAGCTTCTTATGAAATTCAATCAGAGCGATGAGGCTTTGAAAGAGTTCTTGCTTCTGACCAAGCTCGATCCGACGAATGCTGATAACTACTATATGTGCGGAAAAATCTACGAGCAGAAGAATCAGGCTGAGCAGGCGCTTGGCTTTTTCCAGAAGGCCATAGGCCTGAACAAACGCCATGTTAAGGCTCATGCATCGCTGGGACTGGCTTTGTTCAAGGCAAAGCAGCTCGCGGAAGCAAGGAAAGAAATTGATTTGGCAATTTCTTTAGATCCAGAGACATTCTCAAGCTACTATTATCTTGGAAAAATCCTAAAAGAGTCGAAAGATTATTCTGGTGCGGTCAAGGCGTTTGAAAAAGCATTGCGCGACCCTGAGTTCAGGCAAAAATCGCTTTTGGAGCGTGGTTCATGCTACATGATGGCGAATGCCCTGGACAATGCTCAGCTTGAGTTTGAGAAAGCCGTTCAGGCTTCAAAAGACCCTAAGTCCCCAGAAACATTGTACGCTCATTACTTTCTTGCCGCATGCTACGAGAAAAACAGAAAGATTGAGGATGCAATCGGTCACTGGCAGGCAATTTACGATGTGAACCATTCGTTCAAAGATGTAGGAGCGAAGCTTTCCGAGTACAAGGATTTGCAGGCCAACGACAGCCTCAAGGAATATCTTACAAGCTCGTCCGATGAATTCTCTGAGATATGCAAGAAGGCGGCTCTTTCAGGCATGGGGTTCGCTTGCCAGAAATTGGAGGAGAAGAAATGGGGCGTTCAGATGATTGCCGTTGAGTCTGGAAGTGATGATTGGAAGAGCCAGCGCAAGCAGAACATTCTCCTGTGCTTTTTCAGAGAGCCTGATCCGATTGAGGACGGAACTATCCGAAAGATTCTTGACACATCAAAGTCCATGAACTGCGTTAAGGCGTTTGTATGCACAAGCTCAGGATTCACAGGCTCGGCAACAGGCTTTGCTGAGAGCCGCCCGATTGAGCTTGTCGGCAAAGAGAGACTGGAAGTTATTCTTTCAAAAGCCGGAATCTGATATGAAATTTTTGTGTGTGTCGGACCAGATTGACCCTTTGGTTTACAGCAACAAGATAAAAGAACGATTCCATGATGTTGATGCTGTTCTCTGCGCAGGTGATTTGCCGTCCGAATACATTGATTTCATAGTGTCTTCGCTGAATAAGCCTACATTTTTTGTTTTCGGGAACCACAATCTTTCTGAATTCGGCTATTATCATAAGAAAAAAGTCCCGACAGGACCACACCCGACTTTCGCGGAGGAGCATACAGCTCTTGATATGGGCGGAAGTTTCGGCGCGATGTACGCGGGGTTTAAAGTTCTGAAAGACGGTCATCTTTCCGTAATCGGAAAAAACGGGAAGAAAAGGCCTCTTCTTATAGCCGGCGCGTCAGGCTCGATGCGGTACAATAACGGATTGTGCCAGTACACTGACAGGCAGATGTTTTTTCATCTTCTGAAAATGGCGCCGAAATTGTTTTTCTACAAGCTGATTTACGGAAAGTCGCTGGATATTTTCCTTACGCACGCTTCGCCGCGGCATATCCATGACAAAGAGGATCCGTGTCATATCGGGTTCGATTGTTTCAACTGGTTCATAAAAAAATTTCAGCCCACATATCTTGTTCACGGTCATATTCATCTTTACGACATGAACGAGGAAAGGGTCACTAAGGTCTTGAATACAAGCGTGGTCAACGCTTACAGCTACCACATAATCGAATTGAACGGAGATGAATGATGAGCAGCAGCCAGATGGTGTCTACGCAGACGGAAGATGATTTCTCAAAAGCGCGGAACAAAGCTCTTTTCAATGAGATTCAGCATTTTCTGAATCCTGACGAGGCGACTTTGATTTCATTTTCTGACATAAAGAAAATGCTCAAGCCCAATAACGAGGTCTACAAGGGAATGCAGGTCATTCCCGTCAAACTTATTGTCGGAAGCGAGGGACGGTATCAGGATTTTGACAACCGTTTTTTTCCGAAGCGGCTTCATTTGAAAACTCGCTGGGAACATATTGATATGGCGCATCTGAACGACATTGCCCTTCCTCCGATTTCGTTGTACGAGCTTGGCGGGGTATATTTTGTCCGGGACGGAAACCACCGTGTATCTGTCGCAAAGGCAAAGGGAATTGAGTTCATCGACGCTGAGGTCGTGAGCCTTCAGAGCGAGATAAAGCTTCATCCGGGCGATTCGCTTCAGAAAATGACCAAGCAGGTTATTTATTATGAGAAGCGGGTTTTTTATGGCGAAACGGGGTTTGGTGATGTAACCGATTATTGGTGTCTGGATTTTTCTGTCACAGGACAATATGATGTTATATACAATCATATTCTTACTCACAAATATTATATAAACATGAACAAGTCCGATGAAATATCGATGGAAGAAGCGATAATGTCCTGGTTCGACACTGTTTATCTGCCTGTCATACGGATTATCGAGAGCCACAAAATCATGCGCCTTTTCAAAAAAAGGACTAAGAGCGATTTGTATGTTTGGCTCATAAAATACTGGGACGAGCTTAAGCAGAAATTCGGAAGCGATTATTCACTGGACGATGTGGCCGATTCTTTTATGAGAAAATTCGGAAATCGTTCATCGTTTTTCAGGCGCGTACTCAACAGAATCCAAAGGTTTTTGATAAAAAAATCGAAAAAAACAAAAACTTGACGGTTGACTGTACCGATGATAGAATATCTAATGCTTTGCGTAAGCATCAAATATATTTTCATGGGAGATAAAAATTGTCCAGCACGATTGCAAATATTCCCCTTATAGGTATAGCTGTCATAGCAATTGTAATTGCTGTTCTGATAACTATAATAAGAATAAGAAGGGTGGCAAAAGTAAGCTTTATTTTCTACTTGGCTATTGCTGTTCTCGTTTATGCCAGTGTAAAAGCTTTTATAAATCCGAACTTTAATTATAATTTTTATCTTCTTCTTGCAATACTTCTGCTTATTCCTTATTGCGTACTGCGTATTTTCGGAAAGCAGGAGATTATGGTGGAGAAAAAAGAGGAGGCTGAGATTGCTATTGAGCCTCCAAAAGAAATAATCGTTGAGGATGTAAAGCCTGAGGAAATAAATCTGATTGACAAGGGCGAGAATTTCATAAGCCTTGCCGCACAGAGTTTTGCTCTCGATGGCGATACAAAAGCTCTGCTTGACACAATCAATAAGACCTGTATTGAAGTTTCTAAGGCTGACGGCGGTGCTGTTCTTATGGTCGATGACTTTGATGATATTATTGCCGTCAAATCTTTCTTCGGAAATTTTCCGCCGCCGTACAAGCTGGCAGATGATTTGCCGCACAAGCCCGAGAGAGTGTCAATCAGGTTCAAGAACGAGCAGTTCCCTCTACGCGACAATATTTTCGGAGAGGCTGCTACTGTCGGAAAGGCGGAGCTTCTTGTTAGACCCACAGATGACGAGCGAGTGTTCCAGAACGGTCCTGAGGATTTCCTGAAGCTCGGAAGCCTGATTCTTGTTCCGCTGAAACTGCGTGCCAAAGATACTGTTGTAGGACTTCTTGCCCTCTCCCGTGATTTTGGCAAAGAGGCGTTCTCCGAGAATGAATTCAATTGGGTAAAAACTCTTGTCGGGTTTGCTGAAGTTTCTTTGCAGACAACAATCAGTTTTAAGACTTACAGGGAACAGAAAGAGCTTACTAAGGAAAGTGAGATTGCGTCCGAAATACAGGCTGGCTTAATTCCCAAAAAGCTGATTCCTGTAGCCGGGCTTTCAATCGGAACTTTTACTGAGCAGACGGCTGGTGTTTGTAGCGATGTCTTTGACTTGATTTCTGCGCGTCAGGATAGGTATTCTTTCGTCCTTATGGATGTAGCCGGCAAAGGTATGAATTCCCTTCTTGTTCTTACGATGGTTCGGGCTATGCTCCGCCTTATCGTTAACACAACGCAGACGGCTGGTACTATTCTCAGCTGGACCAACAGAGGTTTGTGCAGCGAAGGAAATTTAGACAGATTTGCTTCTGTTGCGTTAATCAATTATAATCCTATAAGCAGGAAAGTTCAGCTTTCTACCAGCGGAAATATTTCCGTTCTTAGGTACAGCGCAATATCGCAGTCGGTTGACCTTCTTTCGGTTACTTGTGAGCCTTTGGGAGTTGAAAAATCGTCAACATACAAAGATATTGAATTTTCTGTAGGAAAAGATGATATAATAGTTGCGTTCACGGATGGTGTGAATGAAGCGTTGAATACGAGCGGAAAGCAATATTCAATCGATAAAATAAAGAGTATAATAAAAGAAAATAACAAACTATCAGGAAATAAAATTGCTGATGTTGTTAAAGCGGATTTGAAGAAGTTTATTGGATCAGAGATGCTGCACGATGATCAAACACTTCTTGTAATAAAAGTTCAGTAAATAAAGGAGTTTTTATGGAACTGAAAATTAGAAAAAACGGTGAGATTTATATCATCGATGTAAACGGGGAGATGGACTTGTACAACTCCTATAAGCTTAAGGAACTGGTAATGAAGATGCTTGAGAAAAATGTCAAGAGCTTCATAATCAATCTTGAGCAGGTCGATTATATTGACTCGTCTGGAATTGGTGCTCTTATTTATATTTGTTCAACTATTAAGAAGATGAATTTGAAGCTTGCTATTTCAAATATTCATGGTTCTGTTAAAAAAGTTGTCGAACTCACAAAGCTGATGGGATATTTTCCAATTGCCAACAGTGTTGAGGAAGCCCTTTTGATGGTTAATGAATAAGGAGGATGGATTATGGAAGATTACAAAGAGCTGCGTTCGGACGATAATGATCCGCTTTTCGATACAACGAATATGTTGTATAAGGAGTTCCCTTCTGATTTCAGACAGATTAGGTATTTTACTCTTTTAATCGTTCAGTCTGCCCCACTTGAGATAAAAGAAATTAATTTGCTTGAGCAGCAGATTTCGGAAGTTATTAAAAATGCAGTAAAACACGGAAATAACTGTGATATAAACAAAAAAGTTAAGGTCTGGTATTCATTCAGCCCTTCTCACGCGCATATCATCGTGCAGGATGAGGGCGAAGGGTTCAAGGAGCTGGAGAAATGGAATGAATTCAACCGCAAGCGATTGGATGCTCTCCATGCCTCTGACTTTGAGGAGCTTGCCAATTATGTATCGTTCCGAACGAAGAAATCGGACGATCAGGACGGCGGAAACGCTCTTTTTGCAGCTCTTGAATATTGGGACGGCGGTTATGTTTACAATGGAAAAAGAAACGGGGTTGCAATGCTCAAGCGTTTCCAGAAGAAACATATCGGCGTGTCTGTAGACGAGTAGTAATTTCTTCGCCGAGATATTCTTTCATCAAAAAGGCTGTCCAAAAAGCAGTGGTGTTTTGGTCGTTTCTGTAGGTTTGCTGTGGTAACGGTCGTAGCATCTGTCAGTAAGGTCATTCGTATGAATTCAATGACCTGATTGAGGCTTTTTCAGGCAGCTTTTTTATTGACCTTATTTTGCTATAAGTTTTTTTATCGTATTCAATAATTCTTCGCTTGTTTTTGCCCAGTCGAATCGTTTTGCCCAGGAAATTTCTTCGGCTGTGTTTATGTCTTTCTTGTTCTTTTTGGCGATTGTTTCAAGTGTTTTTGCAATTTCGTCTATGTTGCGGCTGTCAAAGAAGAGTGCCGAGTCGCCTGCAATCTCTGTAAGCGCGCCGCTTTTTGAGCAGGCTACCGGAATGCCTGCCGCCATTGCCTCTATAATCGTCATGCCTACGGATTCGTTTTCTGATGGGAAAATGAATCCGTCCGCCTCAGAATAAAGTTTCGGAAATTCTTCGTGCGGAATGTAGCCGGTAATGATTATATCGGTTGCAAACGGAGACTGCGCAATTTCGTTCTGGACTTCCTTTATGTATTCTCCTTCATTTCCTGTAAGAACAAGTTTGTGCTTGAAGTCTGGATGCGTGCTTCTGAAAATAGAAAAAGCCCTTATCAGCTCACAGTGCCTTTTTTCTGGCGAGGAAATTGCCGCCACAAAAATAAAATACGGTTTTTGGATTGAGAATGTTGAGACTTCGACATATTTCTCAGATACCTCTGCCCTTGCGTAAAATATTGAATGGTCAATGCCGCTGTGGATTACTGATATTTTCTCCTGATTTATGCGGAGCGATTTGAGGCTATTTTTTATGAATTTGCTTGGCACTATGATTTTTTTTGCGTTTTTAAGACCTATTTTTATACATAACCGTTTTAGGAAGCTCTCGTTTTTGTAACTGTTTGAGATTACATCGGTTAAGATTGCAATTATTGGTGTAGGTGAAAAAAGCGGAATGAATTTGATTGCCGACGGAATTATGACCAAATCGTATTTTTGGATTCTGCAGAAAGTGTTGAAGCCGACAATATGCCACCAGAACGGAGAATTATGTTTTTCAGGAAGATACATAGGAACGAATTTAAAATTATTGTCGTGGTTGAAGATGTAGCGGTCTTCTTCTTCGCCGAAAAATTCGAATTCCATATTTTCATCATTCTTCAAGTACTTTGCGAGAGATAAAAGGTATAATCCCGTGTCGGAATTTCCGTGGTTGCACCCGAAGGTATCTATTCCAATTTTCATAATTTTAAAATTATAGTAAATTTTATTCAGCTATGCTATATTAACATTATGAATGAAGTCGAATGTAATAATGAGCAGTTGAACGCATCCTCGTTTGGGAATCTTGGAATTGAAGAAAAATACTCGGCTGCCCTTTCTGAAATCGGTATAAATGTTCCGACGAATGTTCAGAAGACTGTGATTCCTGAGATTTTGTCAGGTAAGTCTGTGTTTTTCCAGAGCGAGACAGGAACTGGAAAAACATTCGCATACCTTCTGCCCCTTGTTCAGAAAATTTCTGGCGCGGAGGGCGTAAGTTCCCAGAAAAAAGATGTCAGGCTGATTATAATTTCTCCTACGATAGAGCTTGCTTCTCAGATAAAGGCTCAGGCAAAAGCTGTTACGGAGGAAAAGACCGCGCTGCTTGTGGGCGGTGCGCCAATAAAAAGACAAGTTGAGCTTCTTAAGGAAAAGCCTTCCATAGTCATAGGCGGCCCTTCCCGACTTCTTGAATTGTTCCACCTTCGCAAGCTAAAGATTGATTCTGCGATGGCAGTTGTCCTTGATGAGGTTGACCGCCTTGTTTCACCTGAGCTGAGAGACCAGACCCTTGAATTCTTAGCTTCGCTCGGACATGAAGTTCAGCTTGTTGCCGCAAGCGCGACCATAACGAAATCCACGGAAAAAATCATGTCGGACTTGCATTTTTCTCAGAAGCCTGTGATATTGCGCCTTCCAGAGGAAGATGTCCTTAGAAAGCGCATCACCCACATAGCGATTTTTTCTGAAACGCGGGACAAAATCGAGACGCTTCGCAAGCTGCTTTCTGCAGAAAAAGGCGGTAAAGTCCTTGTGTTCACATCGAAGATAGATCAGGTTGCCAACATCGTCTCAAAGCTCAAATACAAAAATGTTGACTGCGAAGGAATCCACGCAAAGGCTGACAAAGTTTCAAGGAAGCAGACGATTGATAAATTCCGCAGCGGAAAGGTACGGATTCTTGTTACTAGCGATTTGTCGGCCCGTGGACTTGATTTTCCTGATGTGACCCATGTGGTTCAGATGGATTTTCCAAGCAACGATGATTTTTTCATACATCGTGCGGGAAGGACTGCCAGGGCGGGAAAAACCGGACTGAATATTGTTATTGGCGATGAGTATGAGATGAGAAAATATTCATTTTTGGAGAAAAAACTGAGAATCGTTGTTTATCCGAGGATGCTTTACAAAGGAAGGCTCGTTTCGCCGCAAGAGCTTTCATCATCTGACGAAATTGAAGCAAATGGCAAAAAATGATATAATATTACTTTCATAACATCTGACGGAGAAAATTCGTGTTTCTAAAATACCTTGATATTTATGGCTTCAAATCTTTTGCAGATAAGACTCATGTTGAATTTGCAGACGGAATAACGGCTTTGCTCGGACCGAACGGTTGCGGAAAAAGCAATGTCGTTGATGCCATAAAATGGGTTCTTGCGGAGAACAGGGCAAAAAATCTCCGGGCTGACACAATGGAATCCGTCATTTTCAATGGAACTGACACTCGCCCTCCCCTAAATATTGCGGAAGTTACGCTTACAATTTCCAATGAGAACAATCTTCTTCCGATTGATGAGCCAGAGGTTGCCTTGAAGAGAAGACTTTACCGCTCGGGCGAAAGCGAGTACTACATCAATAACCGGCAGGTTGGTCCCACGGAAATACGCCGGCTTTTCATGGATACGGGCGTAGGTAAGTCCGCATACTCCGTCATGGAGCAGGGAAAAATCGACCAGATTCTATCCAGCAAGCCTGAGGATCGCCGCTATCTTTTTGAGGAGGCGGCAGGAATTTCCAGAAGCAAGGCTGAATGTGCGGAGGCTGAGCGGGAACTTGAGCGCGCCCGGCAAAACATGGAGACAATTCAGGCCGCACTTTCTGAGAGCAAGAGAAATTACGAGACTCTAAAAGTACAGAGCGAAAAGACAATAAAATATCGCAAGATAAAAGAAGAGATTTTCAATAACGAGCTTGATATACAGCTGTTGAAGCTGAAAGATTTCATTCAGAATCAGGCCCGGCAGACGCAGGAAAAACAGGAAATCTCTGAGAAAAGAAATCAGATTCAGTCTGAAATCGATGCTATCCTCAGCACTCTGACCGAGAATAATGATAAAATCAAGGAATTTCAGGCTCAGCTCAATGAGCTTCAGCAGGAACTCATAAAGATTCAGGCCGAGAAAAATGGAAAAAGCGATATGGCTAAGAGCCTTAATCTTGAGGCAAACAGAATACGCGAGAAAATCGGGCAGCTTGAAGTTCATAAGCGGGCAATCGAGGAGCGGATTGAGAGCCTGACGGAAGAAATTGACGAGCAGGAAGCTGATTTGCATGATAAGACAAGGCAGCTTGAAGATGTCAGAAAGAATATTGACACATTCAAGGAAAGTATCGATACGGCCGCAAATCAGATAACCGAGAACGCAAAAAAAATCTCTGAGAGCGAGGCTGAGATTGAAAGCCTGAACGACAACCGGGCTGAGTTTCAGAAGCAGCTTGAGTCAATAACGGAAGATATAGTTACGGAGCTTGACGCAAGACTCAGGGATTCTGGTTTTTCTGCGAGCGCGAGCCGAAAAGCGAAGGAAGAGCTTGATGTGCTTATTGGAAAACTCAAGGTCTTTGCCGAAGGACGGAAAAATATTTTCTCAGACTTCTCAAGGATAAAAGGACACAGTGAATCGGAGAACATATCTTTCGCTGAAGATGCAGTTTCTGTAATGAGCGAAATTTCTTCGCTCGTTTCAAAAATCGAGGTTGCTGTTTCAGATTATTCCAAAACTACCCCGAGCTTTATTGACGAATTTTTGTCTCCAGAAGGAATTATCACGAAAAAGCGTGAGATTGACAGGAATATTTCCGAGAATCTTGAGCGGATAAAGACAATCAGGGAAAGAATAGAGACATTCAAGAAAGAGAATGCGAATCTTTCCGTAAAAATAGAAGAATACAAGGAAACTCTTTCAAATCTGCGCGTAAGCGAGGGGCAGATGTCGGCCCAGATTTCCGCCGCGAAGAATTCAGGGGAGCTTTTGAAAAGAAACCTTGCGAGCGAGCAGAATTCGCTGCGGACTACGGATGAGGAGCTTTTCAACGAAACAAGGCGTCAGGATGATGTCCAGGAGCAGATTGAGGATATCCAGAGCGTCCTGAGCCAGATTGAGCGGCGCGGCTCGGAATGTGCCGAGAAAATGAGCGAAATTGATATTGAAATAAAGCAGTGCAGCTCAAGTGTTTCAGGAAAAAGCGAGCTTCTTGAGAAAAAGCGCGAGGAGCAAAGGAAATGTCAGGCTCAATTCGAGCAGCTTACGCTTAATCTTGTCACGAACGAAAACGATATTAAGAACATCAAGCAGAATTTTATCGAAACACATTCCAGGGACTTGATGGAATTTGAGGAGCGGATGTACGAGATTAATACATCTTCTGCTGTTCTCCGGGAGTCTTTGTCAAAGCTGAGGGAAGAATTCAAGGGGCTTGGTCAGGTGAATTTAATGGCTCCTGAGGAATTTGCCGAACAAAAAGAAAGGTACGAGAAGCTTCAGGAAAATTTTGACGACACGAAGAATTCTATGGAGAATCTTCTGAGAATCTCGGAGGAGATAAAATCAAAATCCACGGAAATTTTCTTGACGACTTACAACCAGATAAAAAAGAATTTCCACAATATGTTCAGGAGGCTTTTTGGCGGCGGACGAGGTGAGCTGAAACTGAGCGACCCGCAGAATGTTCTTACTTCTGGAATTGATATTTTCGCGCAGCCGCCAGGAAAAAAGCTGGAGAATATCGCGCTTCTTTCCGGAGGCGAGAAAACTATGACAGCCGTTGCGCTCTTGTTTGCGACTTATCAGGTGCGTCCTTCTCCGTTCTGTCTTTTGGACGAGATTGATGCGGCTCTTGACGACAGGAACGTTACGAGCTTCGTTCAGGCGTTGCGCGCGTTCGGGAAGCTGTCGCAGTACATTGTAATCACCCACAACAAAAAGACGGTTATGGGCGTTTCGACAATGCTCGGAGTTACTATGCAGGAATCTGGCGTGAGCAAAATCATTGCCATGCGCTCCGATGTTGACATAAAAACAGGGGCTGTGATTGATGAGGAAGATACTTTCGTTGACGAAGATGTTGAGGTAGATGAAAATGCTGTTGTTCCTCCGCGCCCGCCAAAAAGGATTTATAATGATGACGGAACGATTACCGATCCTGTAATCGTAAAGCACAGAAAAGAGCTTAAGGAGGCACAGCGCAAAGCGCGGGAAGAGGAAAAAGCCGCGAAGGAAGCTGAGAAAGCCAGGCTTGCCGCTCAAGAGCAGGCTTTGGTTGCTGATAGTTCAAGCGAAGAAGGAGATAAATAGAACATGGATATTGATTTTTCTGAAATCAAGGAGAACATATCGGATTATATGAACGAGAAGCCTCATGTGTTCATTATTATTGCCCTGATATGTGTCTTGTTTGTGCTGGGGCTTGTCATTTTGTTCATTCAGAGCAGCCCTCCGAAAGTTCAGGAGCAAGAAGTTGAAGAATTTGTTGCCGATGAGCAGATAATGGGTCCGAACGAGCCGATAATTGAAAAGGATTATTATCCGTTCAGGACTACGGAAAATAAATGGAGCGATGAAGAATTGAACACATTTTTCACCTATCCTGATGCGAAAGCAGTAAGTCAGCTTGAGTCCGTGAACGATAAAATCGTAGATGATATAACAGGAGCGGCACCGTGAAAAAAGTTTTAGCTGCAGTTATTTGTTCGACAACAGTTTTAGCATTTGGCGAAACTGCGTCATCTCATGGGAGTTTAACGACTGTCTTTGAAAACGAAGGTCAGGAGACGAAGGTGACTTCGGAAGCCTTGCCTTTGCCTGAAATCGATGAGCCTCAGCTGGAAAAAATCGGGAATATCAATTTCGAGAAAGAATCTGAGGCCGCTCCGACTACTAATCAGGCAAAATCTACTCCCGAGGAAGAAGTCGTCCTTGAGGAGCTTGAGAAAATCGAGGCTAAAGTTATAACGGTGGACTCTGAGGGAACAGTCATCGTTCCTAATGCAAGCGAGCCGACCCCAAAGCCTGCAGCGGAGAAAACGGAAGTTCCTGAGCCGGCCGTAAAGCCAGAAATTCAGGTTGCGGCTAAGGACACGGAAGAAGCTGCCCCGGAGCCTGCTTCTGTTCCACAAGCTCCTTCCGTGATTTCGGCGGCTTCCGAGGAGAAAAAAGCCGAGGATCTTTCGGATGATAAAATCGCTTCTGAAGCTGGGCAGCCTGAGGAAAATGCGGAGGAGACAAATCGGATTGTTCCTTCGCGCTCTGTGACTATAAAGAACAATCAGTACCTTGATGTCGTTTATGCGGGCGGCGGATGGGCGTATATTGGGGAGGACTCTCCTGACAAGCACATGACGTTTTTCGGGCGGAAGCTGGGAAAGGGAGACACATTGTTCACGCTCAGGTCAAAAAAGCCTGGCACAACCTTGCTCCATTTCTACAAAAATGACAATCTTACGGGCGAATATATTGACGATTATCTTTCTGTCACTGTGGAGAACGAAAGCTCTGCAACTGGCTCAAGGGTTACAGCTCCTAATTATGCGGACATTGTGCCGGCAAAACCAGTGCGGAACCTTGACGATGTTGCGGAAAATGTCGTGGCTCCGACTGTTTCTGAGAAGCCTGAGCTTTCTGAAAATGCCAAGCCTGAGAGTAATGGCGCGGAGGTGAAAAAATCCGAGCCTCTGAAAGAAGATGTTCCTTCGGTCAGGGGCGAGGTAAAGACTGTTATTGAGAACACAACGGGAGCTGCCGTGGCGTCAAATGCGGCAAAAACTTCCGAGCAGCCTGTAAAGGCTCTGGAGAATATCGTCGTTCCTCAGGACAAAGAGCCGGAGGTTTCAGCTCAAAAAGGCGTTAATCTTTTGGAGAATGCAAAAAAATCGTTCACTGACGGAAAATTTGAATCCGCGTTGTCACAGACCCAGGAGTATCTTAATTCGGACACTGACAGGGAGGACGAGGCTCTTTATCTTCTCGGCCAGATTTATGAATCCGAGAGTAGCGTAAGGAATATTCGCTCTTCAATTGACTCCTATGACACGCTTGTCAAGAATTTTCCTGCAAGCAGCCTGTGGCAGAAAGCTAATCAGAGGGTCATTTATCTTAAGCGGTTTTACATCGATATTCGCTAAAATTGATAGTGCGGATTAATTTTAAGGGTGGGAATTATAATGAAAAGAAACTGTTTGAAAAAAGTGTCAGTTACACTTCTTGCAATCGCGTTGTTTTCGTCTTGTTCAATCAAGCAGGTTAATTATCCAAAAAGAACCGTGAGCGTTCATGGTTCAGGTTCAGTTACGCTTGAGGCTGACAATGCCACGATTGCTCTTTCGGTTGTCACAAGGGCTATGGAAGTTTCTGCGGCATCGAAAGAAAATGCCGAGAAAATGTCTGCCGTTCAGTCGGCTGTCATTTCAAAGGGCGTTGATAAAGATGGCGTTACGACGGAGAATTTTTCTGTGTACCGTGAGAATTCTTATGTCAACGGAAAATCAGTTCCTGGCGATTACATCGTCACGAACCAGATAAAAATCGTTGTGAGGGATATGGACAAAGTAAGTGAAGTTATTGACACTGCTTTGGCAGCTGGGGCAAACCAGTTTTCAAATATCCAGTACGGAGTTACGAACACGGAGCTTGCCGTAAAGCAGGCACGGACGCTTGCCGTTCAGCAGGCTTTTGAGAATGCCACGTTGATTGCGGGAACGAGCGGCGCAAGGCTCGGAAAAGTTCTTGAGATTTCTGAGCAGCAGAACTCGAACTTTCCGCGAGCAGTTATGATGAAATCTGCGAATATGGCTATGGATGCGGATGAAGAGGCTGCTCCGACTCCGATTTCTGGCGGAAAAACGACGGTCACGGTAAACATAAATGCCACTTATGAATTAAACTAGGTTTTAGGAGTTTTCTAAAAATGTTGGATTATAGGTTTATTAAAGAACATCTTGATGAGGTCAAGAAGAACATCATCAACAGGAATATGACTGCTGATGCGGATTTGGTCGTTAAGCTTTTTGATGAGCGGACGGCTCTTACTACAAAGTTGCAGAACTTGCAGCAGAAACGCAATGCAAACGCGGCTTCCATGAAAGGAAAGCTCGATGCCCAGACTCGCGCCAAATATATTGAGGAAGGAAAGCAGATAAAAGAGGATGTCGCAAATACCGAGAAGGAACTTTCCGAGGTTGAGACTAAGCTGGACGAGGCAGGCAGGCAGATTCCGAATATGTGCCATCCGAAAACGCCAATCGGGAAACTTGACACGGAGAATCTTGAGGTTAAAAAAGTCGGCACTCCGCGCAAATTTGACTTCAAGCCGAAAGATCATGTTCAGCTTGGCGAAGAGCTTGATATTATCGACTTTGAGCGCGGAACGAAAGTTTCCGGTCCGAAGTTCTACTATCTCAAGAACGAGGCCGTATTCTTGGAGGAAGCCCTGATTATGTACGCGCTGAACATTCTTCGCAAGCATGGCTTCACTATGTTCATCACGCCTGATGTGGCAAAAGAAGAAATTCTCAAAGGTATCGGTTTCAATCCGCGCGGAAACGAGTCGAATGTATATGCGATTGAGGAAGAGGGCACTTGCCTTGTTGCCACTGCCGAAATTACGCTGGGCGGTTTCCATTCCGGCGAGATTCTTGACAAGTCTGCGCTGCCACTTTACTACTGTGGCCTTTCGCACTGCTTCCGCCGTGAGGCTGGCGGTGCGGGTCAGTTCTCAAAGGGCTTGTACCGCGTACATCAGTTCGACAAAGTTGAAATGTTCGTGTACTGCCTTCCTGAGCAGAGCGATGAGATTCACGAAAAGCTCCGTCTTATTGAGGAGGAGATTTTCACAGGTCTTGGCATTCCGTTCCATGTCGTTGACACCTGCACGGGCGACCTTGGTGCGCCAGCTTACCGTAAGTGGGATTTGGAGGCATGGATGCCAGGACGCGCGAACGAGGAGCATCCTGACGGTGACTACGGCGAGGTCACTTCAACTTCAAACTGCACTGATTATCAGGCGCGCCGCCTGAATGTGAAATACCATGATGACGACGGAAAGAACAAGTATGTTCATATGCTTAACGGTACTGCGATTGCCGTTGGGCGCGCTATGCTTGCAATTCTTGAGAACTATCAGAATGAGGACGGAAGCGTGACTGTTCCGGAGGCTTTGCGCCCAATCTGCGGATTCGACAAAATCGGTCCGAAGAAAGATGTGAAGTCGCCTGTATACAAGCCGTCAAAGTAAAAACATGGAAAAAAACGACAGCTACTGGCTAAAGTTAATTTGCTTCATACTCCTTTTTTTAGGCGTGGTGACGGGCTTCACAATCCTTAAGCTATTGTCATCGGTGCTTCAGCCGATAGTTGTCGCCGTTCTTCTTGCGTTTTTGTTTTTTCCGCTGATAAACAAAGTACACAGAAAACTCAAAGTTCCTTTTTTTCTTGGAACCATAATCATCTACACATTGTTCTTTGGATTGTTCTTCGGACTTTCGAATATCCTGTTTGCGAGCGTAAAATCAATCATCGCGTCTATTCCGCAGTATCAGGAGCGTTTTTCAGCTATATACGAGAAAGCGATTTACGCAATAATGGAGTCGGATTCAAAATATCTTACTTTCTTTCAGTTTGACAAGAACCTGAGCTTTTTTGAGAATGTCCAGGAGATTTTTGACTTTTTCCCTACTCTGAAAAAATTCGCTGTCGGATTCACGGGGTTTTTATACTCTTTTTTCAAGTCGCTTTTCATAGTCATTTTGTTCTCGATTTTCCTTCTTGCCGAGATGAACCTTATGAACAAGAAGATTGTCCTTGCTCTTACGCGCAAGAACCGAATAAGAATGGAGCGCATGATCATAAAGATTGTGTCCGAAGTTACGCGCTACATTTCGATAAAATTTCTGGTTTCGATTCTTACGGGCATTTTCGTTTTCTTGGCATCTCTGACGGTGGGCATGGACTTCCCTCTCGTATGGGGATTCATCGCGTTCATAATGAATTTTATCCCCACCTTCGGCTCGATTATTTCCTGGGCAGTAACTGTATTGTTCTCGTTGATTCAGTTTTATCCTTCGCCCTTCCCGATTGTGTTTGTCACAATATCTGTTCTTATTGTAAACATGGTCATCGGAAATGTGGTGGAGCCTAAAATCGAGGGCGAAAATCTGGGGCTTTCGCCTTTCGTCATTCTTGTAAGCCTTTCTCTTTGGGGGTGGCTGTGGGGCTTTGTGGGGCTTATCCTGTCAGTTCCGCTCACAGTAATCGTAAAAATCGTTTGCGAGAACATTTCGTTTTTGCACCCAATCGCAATTTTTCTCGGGAGCAAGAAGAATTAGGCCCTTTCCTCCAGAAAGCGGATGTCCTCTTGTTTTACGCGCGAGATTCTGCATATTATGCAGGATTTTTCCTCTTCATTGAAAACGCGCTCAACTACGAACGCCGCAAATATTTTCCTTGTCTTTATTGGGCCTGCGATTTTCAGTGGAAAAGAAAGCTCAATCATATACTCGGAATTTTGCACGAACGGAAAATCATTTTTCTTGCAGCCGAAAATGATTTTTTCCTGATTTATGAAAAGGATTTTCGGAACATTATCTTTTTTTTCCTGAGAATCGGTTTGTTTCGAGTACAGATAATAGGCCGCTATGTTCCTCTCCTGGGCAAAATCTGAGAAAAGCGATATTTCTGCGATGTTTTTTACGAAAAGTTCGTCTATATTCAGAACAGACGGGTCTATTTCATCGAAAACACATTCGGTCTTTGAATTTCCATATAGGATTGTTGCGCAGCCATTCATTTTTTTTTCTCACTTGAACTGAATTTGGTCAATCTTCCATGCGCCGTTCTCTTGCACTAGGAAAAGGCGTATATCTGTTTTTGATGATGAAGAATAAAGCCGTACCGGGACTTCGTATTCATCGCCCGAGCCGAAAGGCTCACCAATCAAATAATCCGTAAAATTCAGCCTGCCTGAGCCGCGCATATCTTCGTAGAAAAAAGCAAGGTTGAACAGATTTGACTTAACCATGAATCCGTCCGCATCTTCCCCGCTTATTATTGCTTTTGAAAAATTCTCCACAATTGAGAGAATGTTTTCTGGCAAAGACGAGATGTCCAGCGAGCCGAAATCTGAATAAACCGGGTAAATAGGCGTGTTCTGGTTCTGCGAGATAAGAACCATTATTGGCGAAACGCGCAAATCAGATGCGATGCCTGGAATTTTTGATATGTTCTCCTGCAACCGTCCGCTTTCGATTTGATCTGTCCAATAGACCTCTTTGATTTTTTTCTCGCTCAGGCTTTTTAGCGTTGAGATTTGCTCCGCCTCAGAAATAACATTCCGTTTTGAGCAGGAAAAAAATAGAATAGAAAAAAGCATAACCGCAAGGAGGATTTTTTTCATCAATAGAATTATAGCCTTTTTATTTTATTTTGTCTATTTTTTTTTGAAACAGAAATGCCGTCCCCTACTTTGAAAAATTCTGTTTCAAAGTCTTTGTTTCCTTTCAGGAATTCAATGTATTTCCTGATTTTTTTTACGAGTTTGATTGTGCTGTAATTGTGCGTCAGACTCAAATCTTCGACCATTCCGTGAAAAGAAAGGTTGTCGCTGATTATTACGCCGTTTTCTGACAAATTTGATTTGAATTTCTCAAAGAATTTGATGTACTGGGCTTTTGCGGCATCAATGAAAATAACATCGAATTTGCCTTGTATTTCCTCTGTAAGTGCGTCCCCGAATATGATTTCGATTCTGTCCGAAAGCCCTGCCGCCTCAAAGTTGCGTTTTGCGGCGGCGAACCTCTCCGGGTCAATCTCAATCGTCGTTACCTGTATGTCGTCTCGGAGCTTTGCGAATTTTACCGATGAATATCCGATTGCAGTCCCAATCTCAAGAATTCGCTTGGCGTTGTTTTTCAGAATGTAGTCGCAGATGAAGCCGGAGCTTTCGTCCTGCATAATCGGGACTTCGTTCTTGAGAGCGAATTTTTGCATCGAAGTCTGCTCCCTGTCATCTTCCGACAGAATGTCTATGAATTTCTCAAGCTCGCTTGCCACCGAAAAACAGAAATCAGCGTTTTCGGAAAGAAGCTCCTCGGTGTTGCCAAGCCCTCCCCTACATGCCACAGTCTTGCAGCCGAACGATTTTCCGGCCTGAATGTCAACTTTGCTGTCGCCAATCATTATCACATTTTCTTTTGCAAGCGAAATCCCATATTTTTCGTTGATTTTTCTGAGCGCGAACTGAATTCCGTCAGGGCTTGGCTTTTGATTTATCTTCTTGCCGTTGTCATCTGTGGTTTCTGGTGCGACTATAAAATCAAAGTGCTGTAGAACATCAAGCTGCTCAAGGATTTTTCTGGCTATTTTCTCAGGCTTGTTCGTGAGCATGGCGACTTTTTTGTTTTTTTCTTTCAGGACGCGAAGAAAATTTTTGATTCCTGCATAAAGCCTTGTTTTTACGATTGGGTGCGCATAGTAATATTGAATGTACCAGTCAATGATTTCGGCGAGTTTTTCTGTCTTGGACTCGTCAAAATGATTTTTCGTGGAGAATTTCAAAGCCCTGATGATAAGAGTTCTGGCTCCGTTTCCGATGAACGAAATGATTTTTTCCGTAGGAACGGGCCAGTATCCGAAATGACGGAAAGTTTCGTTCACGGCTTCCGCAATGTCCTCGCCCGAATCGATTATAACTCCGTCGCAATCAAAAATATACAGTTCTGTCATAAAATTACTGTAGTCTACAGAAAATTCTCAAAAAAGTGAATGTGAAAAAAGTTTTCCTTGTGATATGATTTTTTCATGGAAACTATTTCAAAACGATTTCAGCAGACTCAGTTCTGGGCTGACTTTAAGTGCAACCACGGCTGGAAATCAGTCAGGAAAGAGAATGTTTCTGTTTTGTACAGGACTTTTTCATTAGGATTAATGAAATTTTCAATCGCATACATTCCTTTGGCCCCTGAGAAAAAGGACTCAGAGAGCAATGAGGATTTTGTCGGGCGGATTTATGATTTTTCCTCCGCGATAAAATCATCTCTTCCGAAAAACACTTTGTGCGCAAGGTTTGATATCCCCCTTGATTTTGACGATGTTCAGGCACGGAACGAGAGTGTGAGCGGACTTCTTTCAATCGCAAAAAAGGAAAAAATTCGGTTTGTCAAGACTAAAGTGGATGTCCAGCCTCCGGACAGCGTTGTTCTTGATTTGTCTAAAAGCGAGGAGGAGCTTCTTTCTTCGATGAAGTCAAAATGGCGGTACAATATCCGCTATGCGGATAAGCACGGGGTTCAGGTTCGGGCTGTGGCCGCATCTGATGCTAGCTTTGAGCAAGACCTTTCTTCGTTCTATGAGCTTTACAAGACTACTGCGGAGCGCGACGGAATCGGGCTTCACCCGCTTTCATACTACAAGGATTTACTTGAGCGCAGCTGCGATGAGATAAAAATCACCCTGTACATCGCAAGCCACGAAGGAAAAGACCTTGCTGCAATCATAACGCTGTTCAGTAAGGATGAGGCCGTTTATCTCTACGGCTGCTCCGGGAACGAAAAGCGCAACCTGATGCCAGCGTACCTTGTGCAGTGGACTGCAATCTGTGACGCGAAAAAATTCGGCTCAAAGATATATGATTTCTACGGGATTCCGCCGACAGGCGACGACAAACATCCTATGCACGGACTGTATCTTTTTAAGACTGGTTTTGGCGGAAAGGAAATCCACAGACCGGGCAGCTTTGATGTTCCCTACTCCGTGATGTACCGTTTGTATACGCTTGCTGAAGATTTCAGAGCGTGGTATCACAAAAAATTCATGAAGAAAATACGCGGTCGGTAAATTTTATTGACTAGATAAGTGCTTTTTGTTATATTTTAATACAGTTTTCTAATTTTGGAGGTCCTCCTTTGGCAGGCAAAAAATCATCAGCAGAAAAAAGACACGAGCAGAGCGAAGTCCGCCGTTTGCACAATAAAGCTATCAAAAGCGAGTGCCGCACTTATGCAAAATTGTTTGTAGAAGCAGTGCAGGCAAAAGATGCGAAGGCAGCTGAAGAAAAACTCAAGGCTTTGTCGTCAAAGCTTGATTCAGCTCGCAGTAAGGGCGTTCTTACACGCAATGCAGTTTCAAGAAAAAAGTCACGCATGGCAAAACTCTATAATGTGACATTTAATTCTGCAAAATAAGACTGTTGTCTTAAAGTGGTAAGGGCTGTCCGTGTTTTAGGGCGGCCCTTATTTTTTATTTTGGTAGAGATAGAAAAAAACTTATTTTTAGGTTACATTGTATCTATGAATGATGATAAAAAAAATGTTACCGTGCTCGGACGCGAAACTGAATTTAACGGAACTATTGAATTTAAAGATAGTCTTGTCATAACAGGAAAGTTCAACGGCTCAATAAAGGCTACTGGTGACCTTGAAGTTGATAAGACCGCTATTTGTCAGGTTGATTCCATAACTGCCAGTTCTGTAATCGTGTTCGGAAAAGTTAGTGGCGACATAAATGCTGATGAAAAAATCGAACTTTGTTCAGGAAGTTCCGTAAAAGGCGACTTAAAGTCTTCCCGTCTCAGAATCGCTGACAATGTTGATTTTGAAGGACAGGTTGAGATGCTGGACACTGTTTCTGATGTTGATTTGTTCTCAATCGCCTCAAAGGAATTCAAGGATTCTCTTTTGATGAAATCTGATATTCCACAGTAGCTTTGTTTTCTGCAGCTTTTTTTGAATTATGTCCAATTTTATTGTAGGGTAATTTTATGAATCTGATAAAAAATTTTATTGAAAATGATTGTAATTTTGAGGACTATGACGATTTAAGAAAAAATTTTAAAATCAGGCGGCCTGACAATTTCAATTTTGCTTTTGATGTTGTTGATGTGTATGCGGAGAAAGCTCCTGATAAGCGTGCTATAGTCTGGTGCGACGATAAAGGCGGTGAAAAAATCCTGAATTTTAAGGAACTTTCCGTAGAATCAAAAAAAGCTGCCAATTTCCTTGTTTCGCTCGGTGTGAAAAAAGGCGACAAGGTTCTTATGATTTTGCGAAGACGCTGGGAGTTTTGGATTACAATCCTTGCATTGCACAGAATCGGGGCAGTCGCAATTCCTGCCACCAACCAGCTTTTGCAGAAAGATATTGAATACAGAATTGATGCCGCTGATGTAAAGACAATAATTGTCTGCGAGGATCCTGTCGTTAAGGAGATTGAGAATGCTCGCGTCAACAAGCCTTCTTTGGAAAGACTTATTCTTGTTAAGTCCGAGGCTGAGTCAGCAAATGTCAGCTCCGACTGGATTGATTTCCATGCCGGCGTTTCGGCTGCGTCCGACGATTTCGGGCGGGAAAAATGCCAGACTAAGAACGATGACATAATGCTTCTTTATTTCACTTCTGGAACTTCGGGCTACCCTAAGATGGTTCAGCATGATTTTATCTATCCTCTGGCGCACATAGTCACTGCGAAAATCTGGCAGAATGTCACTGACGACGGACTTCACCTTTCCGTGGCCGAAACAGGATGGGCAAAGGCCATGTGGGGAAAACTCTACGGTCAGTGGATTTGCGGAAGCGCGGTCTTTGTCTATGATATGGTTCAGTTCAAGCCGCATCTTCTGATGCAAAAAATTTCCGACTACAAGGTTACGACTTTTTGTGCGCCGCCAACTGTTTACCGATATCTTGTGCGCACGGATTTGTCTCAGTTTGACCTTTCTTCTCTAAAATATTGCGTTACTGCGGGAGAAGCTCTGAACCCTGAGGTGTACAATAAGTTTTATTCCATGACAGGGCTTAAAATGCGCGAGGGGTACGGTCAGACTGAAAGCGTCATAGCAGCCGGCACTTTCTTGGGCATTGAGCCAAAGCCCGGTTCAATGGGTAAGCCGGCTCCTGGCTACGACCTTCAGATTGTTGACGAGAACGGAAATAAGGCGCATCCAGGTGAGACTGGGTATATCGTGCTTAAATTCCACGGCGAAAGACCGATTGGGCTTTTCGCAGGGTATTATAAAGATGATAATCTTACTAAAAGCGTTTTCTCAAACGGCGTGTATCGCACTGGGGACACGGCTTATTACGATGAAGACGGATATATCTGGTTCGTTGGACGGAGCGATGATTTGATAAAAAGCTCCGGCTACCGTGTCAGTCCGTTTGAAGTTGAGAGCATTTTTCAGCAGCATCCTTCCGTACTTGAATGTGCCGTTACCGGAATACCGGACAAAAAGCGCGGTCAGGCAATAAAGGCCACTGTCGTTCTTGCGAAAGGTTTTGAAGCTACGGAAGAGCTTAGGCTTAAGCTTATGACTTATGTTAAGGAACGCACTGCGAATTACAAGCAGCCGAGGGTTCTTGAGTTCGTTAAGGAACTTCCTAAGACAATCAGCGGAAAAATCAGGCGTGTTGAAATCCGCGAGCAGGACAATGCCGAATAACAAGACAGCCGGTCAGCTTTGGGCGTTGCTCGTTCCGCTGATGGTGGAGCAGCTTTTGAATTCGCTCATGGGCGCGGTTGATACCGTTATGGTCACTACGGCTGGTTCTGCCGCCATTTCTGCCGTTTCGCTCGTTGATTCAATAAACATACTCGTCATAAATATTTTTTCTGCAATGGCAACTGGCGGTGCGATTATTGCGAGCCAGTTCATTGGTAACGGTGATTCAAAAAAAGCTAGTGAAGCCGGAAAACAGCTTATACTTGCGGTTTTTGTAATATCGCTTCTCGGAATGATTTTCGCTTTTCTTTTCCGTGATTCGATTTTATCACTTGTTTTCGGAAAAGTTGATGCTGCCGTAATGGAAAATTCAAGGATATATTTTTTCATCACGGCTATGTCCTACCCGTTTATCGCAGTTTATAATTCCGCAGCCGCCATGTTTCGTGCGGACAAAAACTCAAGGCTTCCGATGACTGTGTCCACGGTCTCAAACATAATTAATGTCGGCGGGAACGCAATTCTTATTTTTGCCTTTGGGATGGGCGTTAGGGGAGCGGCAATCAGTACGCTTGCTTCCAGAGTGTTCTGCGCTTTCGTGATTTTGATTTTTCTTAATAGAACAAAGCAAAAAATCAGGATTGACAGTTATCTTTCAATAAAACCGAATTTCCAGATGATTTTCAGAATTCTGAGGGTCGGAGTTCCAACCGGTATAGAGAACGGAATGTTTCAGTTCGGAAAACTTGCCATTCAGTCTACGCTCTCTATTCTGAGTACAGCTCAGATTGCCGCGAATGCAATGGTTTCCACCCTTGAGAGCCTTTCGTGCCAGGCAGCTATTGGAATCGGGCTTGGGATGATGACGCTCGTGGGGCAGTGCATCGGGGCGGGCGATGAGAACCTTGCCATAGAGTACATCAAAAAGCTGACGAAGTTCGGTTTCTTTGCGCTCCTTGTTTCTTCTGCCGCCGTAATCGCTCTTGTTTTCCCCATGACATATTTCTCACGAATGGAAAAGGAAGCTGCCGTCCTTGCTGTCAACCTTACGATTTTGGTTCATATCGTAAAGCCGTTCGCGTGGTGCGGCTCTTTTCTCCCTGCTTACGGGCTTAGGGCGGCTGGCGATGTTCGCTTTTCGATGATTGTTTCTATGGTCACAATGTGGACTTGCCGTGTTGCTATTGCGATGGTGCTTATTCGCGGATTCGGCTTCGGGCCTGGCGGCGTTTGGATAGCAATGGCCTCTGACTGGACTATCCGTTCGGTTTGTTTTTTTATCCGTTTTCGCTCAAGAAAATGGCTTTCTCATAAAATTATCAGTTAGATTGTGATTTTTTTTGGAAAATTTTATTTTTATAGGAAAATTAGTTTGACAGATTTTATTTTAGAATCTATAATCGAAAATATAATCAATCCAGATTCTAGTATTTTTAGGTTGAATATCGTTTTAGTATTTCTTTTTATCAATTCCAGATATAAAACTCATTTTACGATGGAGAATTTAAAATGGCATTAACGAGACGCCGTTTTTCCGATACTTCGGAAGAAGTTTCAGAACCTGTCGAGCAGCAGCTCGAAGAGCAAAATTCTGATGAGACTCAAGCAGAAGAAAATCAGACTCAAAATCAGGAAGAGCAGAATTCGGAAGAAGCGAAGCCTGTGAAAGTTGTTTTGCGTCCAAGACGCAGACTTGCCGCAAAAAAGGAAAAAGTAGAGCCGGCAGAAGAACAGAGTGAAGAGCCTGCGAAGCCTGTCGCAGAGCAAGAAAACCATGAGGAAGCCCCTGTAGAGCCTCCTTCTGAGCAAAATCAGGAAGCGCAGGCAAATCCTGAGGCAGCTTCGTCAGAGGCGACGCAATCTCCGGAGCCTACGGAAGAAGGCGGTACTTACGAGCCGCATATGCGCCAGCAATATATGCGCCGTCCGGGAAGATTTTCCAGCAATCCGCGCTACGGAAACAACAGGCGGAGTTACAGGCAGTCTTATGCGGAACGAAAGGCTGCTCAGGATGCGGCCGTTGAGGCTGCGCAGATTATCGAGAATCCTGAGGAGTATGAGTCTAAGCCTCGCCTTATAATCAATGAGCTTACAAAAATGAGTATGCCGGAGCTTCGCTCTCTGGCATTGGAAAAAGGATTTTCAGAAGAAGATTTGCCGTCAATCAAAAAGCAGGATTTGATTTTTTCAATCTTGAAAGCTCATACAGAGCATGGCGGAATTATCTTTGCCTCTGGTGCGCTTGAAATCCTTCCTGACGGCTACGGTTTCTTGAGAAGCCCACAGAACAGCTATCTTCCTGGTCCTGATGATATTTATGTTTCACCGAGCCAGATAAGGCTTTTCAACCTGAAAACCGGCGATACTGTTTCTGGTCAGACAAGAAGTCCTAAAGACGGCGAGCGGTTCTTTGCACTTTTAAGAATTGAAACTGTAAATTTTGACGAGCCACGGGTCGCTCAGACACGCGTTCCGTTCGAGAACCTTACCCCGCTCTACCCTAACGAGCGGCTTACGCTTGAGACAATTTCCACTGAATACAGCACGCGAATCGTTGATTTGTTCGCACCAATCGGAAAAGGCCAGAGGCTTTTGATTGTTGCTCCTCCGAAAGCAGGAAAGACAATCCTCATGCAAAAAATCGCGAACGCAATAACCACGAATAATCCGAATGTTTACCTTATCGTGCTTCTTATCGATGAGCGTCCGGAGGAAGTTACGGAGATGGAGCGCGCAATCAGGGGCGAGGTAATTTCGTCAACATTTGATGAGCAGGCTACCCGCCATGTTCAGGTTGCGGAAATGGTCCTTGAGAAGGCAAAGCGTCTTGTTGAGCATAAGCGGGATGTTGTAATCCTTCTTGACTCAATCACGCGTCTTGCGCGCGCATACAATATCACCGTTCCGACTTCTGGAAAAGTCCTTTCGGGTGGTGTTGATTCAAATGCGCTCCACAAGCCGAAGCGATTTTTCGGTGCGGCCCGCAATATTGAAGAGGGAGGCTCCCTTACAATCATATCGACTGCTCTCATTGATACTGGAAGCCGCATGGATGAAGTTATCTTTGAAGAGTTCAAGGGAACGGGAAACAGCGAAATCGATTTGGATAGAAAACTTTCCGAAATGCGTATTTTCCCTGCCATTAACATCAAGAAGAGCGGTACTCGCAAAGAGGATTTGCTTCTCGATGAGTCTACGCTCCAGAAAATATGGGTATTGAGAAAGGCAATCAATCCTATGGAAGAAGCTGACATTATGAAACTTATCCTTGATCAGATGAAAAAAAGCCGAAACAATGAGGCTTTCCTTTCTAACATGAACACTGGTTCTGCAGCGCAGGATTAAGTTTTTGCATACGGTCATTGTGCTTGCCGAATCGTAAATGGCCGTTTTTTTTGTTTTGGTGATTGACATTATTTCCGAAAGCATTTATTCTTTTGGAATCTTGTTTAGCCCGGGTGGCGGAATTGGCAGACGCGCTAGGTTCAGGTCCTAGTTCCAGCAATGGAGTGTGGGTTCGACTCCCATCTCGGGCATTATTTTTTTTTCTTGTCGGGCAGCCTTTGACCCGAATTCAGATTAAGAGCTTGTCAGCTTGAAAAATGCCTCTTCCAAAGAAGCGCATCCAATTGAATCCGTAATTTCTTCCTGAGTTCCAGAAGCAACGCATCTTCCTTTGTTCAGTATGTATACTTTGTCGCAGAGGGCGTCAACTTCCTGCATCAGATGCGTTGACAGGATAATCGCGTGATTTTTTCTGAGTTCGGTGACGGTTTTTCTCATGCGCACTATTTGGGCTGGGTCAAGCCCTGATGCAGGCTCGTCAAGGACAATTACCATCGGATTGTGAATTAGTGCCTGAGAAAAATTGACGCGTTCACGAAATCCTTTTGACAAATTCTTGATTTTTTCGTTCCAAACCGATTCTAGGGAAAATTGCTTTTTTATGCTTTCAAGAGAATCCAAATCCTTTTTTTCTGATTTTTTGAATTCTTCATGAATCTCAAAAATCATTTTCAGGTACTCGCAGACTTTCAGCTCTTCGGGAAAGCTTGCCTGCTCAGTCACGAAGCCGGTCATTGCCCTGACTTTTTCAGGCTCTTCGCTCGCATCGATTCCGTTCAGAAGGATTTTTCCCCTTGTGGCGAAATGTCGGGCGCATATTGCTTTGAGAAGGGTCGTCTTTCCAGCCCCGTTCGGTCCTAATATCCCGACGATTTCTCCTGCCTTGCACTCCATTGAGAAATCGCTTACCGCTGGCTCTGACTTGTAAATCTTGAAAAAATGCTGGACGGAAACCATTTTCTAATCGATGTACGGAATGTCAAAAATCATGCGGTCTTTTGTAAGCTCCGCCCTGGGATAAACTTCGCGAGCCTGCCTGAGAAGCAGGTCAAGGTCGCGGTCGGTGTAACGCGGCGAGTAGTGAATCATTGCCATGCGCATGGAGTCGGAGTCCCTTGCGATTGTTGCGGCCTGACGGCTTGTCATGTGTTTTTTTTCCTTTGCCTGTTCCGCGCAGTCGTCTGCGAACATTCCTTCGCAGATAAGGAGGTTCGAGCCTCTGACCTCTTTTGCAATCGTAGGGATATACTGCGTATCCGTCACGAAAGAGAATTTCCTTCCGCTCCTTGGTTTTCCCATTATGTCCTCGGGCGTAACAATCGTTCCGTTTTCAGAAGCGACAGATTCGCCTTTTTGCAATTTGCCCCAGAGCGGGCCGCGCGGAACACCAAGCTCCGTTGCTTTCTCAGGGTTGAATTCGCCTGGTCTGTCAAGTTCCTCAAGCGTGTATCCGACACATGTTTTTGTGTGTTGCAGCGGGAACGCCCTGATATAAAATCCGTCCCCTTCATGGACTACGCACGGCGCGGTGATTTCCTTTACGATGACAGGGTAATTTATGTACATATCAAGGACTTTCCTTGATGATTCCACATACTCGGCGATTTTTGGAGGACCGTAGATGTAAAGCGGCTCTGTTCTGTCAACCTGAGATGACAGCATCATAATTCCTGGCAGACCGGTCACATGGTCGGCGTGTGTATGCGAGATGAAAATCGCATCGATTTTTTTCCACTTTAAGTTCAGCCGTTTTAACGAAACCTGAGTGCCCTCTCCGCAGTCAAAAAGAAAAAGATCGCCGTCCCTGCGAAGGAGAACTGATGTCAAATGTCTGTAAGGAAGGGGCATCATTCCGCCGCATCCTAAAACGAAAGCTTCCATATTCATACGGATTATTTTAGTTTAAAGAAAATCAAATTACAATTCGTTGTATTGTCTTGTTGAAAACAATTGTTTATTCTGTTGAATAAAAAGGAAAGTTTATTTATACTAAAATATTATGAGTGTATCTCTATTGGTTATTGACCCGCAGAATGATTTTTGTTCTCCCGATGGCGCATTGTATGTGCCTGGCGCGGAGGAAGATTGTGCAAGGCTTTCGAGCTTTGTTGAGAAAAATATATCAAAGATAGACTCCGTTTTTGTTACTCTAGATTGTCATCCATACTTTCATATTGCGCATCCTAATTTTTGGGTCAATCAGGAGGGAAAAGAACCTGCTCCTTTTACCGTGATTACTCATAAAGATTTTGAGAATGGCGTTTATAATCCTGCTGTTCTCGGGCTTAGACCAATGGTTGATTCATACCTTATGTCACTTGAAAGCCAGGGACGATATGAGCTTACGATATGGCCTCCGCACTGCATTCAGGGAACGAACGGTATTTGTGTTTACCCGGAGCTTTGGAAAAGCCTTAACAACTGGGAGAAGACCCGTCATGGTAATTCTATGAGCTATGTCGTCAAATCCAGTTCTCCGCTCACTGAGCATTACAGCGCGGTCCGTGCTGAAGTTCAGGATGATTCCGATGTAACCACAAAAACAAATTATTCATTAATCGAGAAGCTGAAAAGGTCAGATATGATTTTTGTTGCAGGCGAGGCTCTTTCGCACTGCGTTGCAAATACGCTCCGCGATTTGTGCATTTATATTCAGCCAAAGAAAATTAGTTTGATTCAGGATTGTACATCATCGGTAAAGTTGTACGAAAGGATTGGCGAGGAATTTTTGGAAGAATATAAATCAAAAGGTATGAATATTGTAAAATCAACCGATTTAATTTAAACATTTTGAAGATTTACAGAGGTTTTGCTCTGGAGGTAATTTAAAAATGATAATTTCGACAAATTCAAAAAGAATTTTGTTCGCTTCGGCTGCCTGTGCATTTTTAGCAGCTTCATGTGTTAGTACTTCTAATCAGTCTGGCGAAACAGAAGAAACAAAGAAAGAAACATCTGCAACGACGGAAAAAGAAAACGAGAAGCCGGCTGAGAAAAAAGATGAGCCAGCAAATAATCAGAGTTCTGGAAAGTCTGATGAGAAAAAGCCTCAGACACCAGCAACAGACTCATCTGACAAAACGGCTCTGCTTGAGAAAGATGATAAAGAAGCAAAAATTTCTGAAAATACGCCTCCTGTAACGCCTGTAAAAGTCAAGACTGCTTTTGAGGAATATCAGGAAAAAGTCAGCGGAATCTCTATTTCGGTTGTTTCGTCTCCGAAAGAAGTTATAAAGACAAAATCATTTGCGTCTCCGTTCTCTGTTTCGGTGACAGGTTCTGACGGCACTCCTGTTTCTGGTCTTGAGCTTACGGTTGTCTACCCGTCATCAAAATCAAATGGCGATGTTGTGTTTGGCGAGACTTCTGTTGTTTCGGATGAAAGCGGACATGCTTCTTTTTCTGCTGGCGCAGCGTCTTTTGCTTGCTCCAGCAGCGTGAAATTCTATCCAAAAGGTGATATAAAAGATGAGAAAATCGCAAAAGCCGCTTCTGACCTTACTGTAGAAATTCCTTACAAAGTCAGGACAAATCTCCGCAATTCCGGCGGAATAATCGCCGTCCTTGACTACAACAAGAGCGGCACTCCCCTTTTGAGCAATACGCTCTCGTCATCAAAGCTGTTGACTTCCCTTATGAGGCTTGGCTTCACGGGTGTCGGAAACAGCAATTCCACGATAAACAATGCTGTCGTAAAAGGAGATAAGAATGCGGTCTACAAAGAAACAAAAGCTCTTGTTGGCTCACGCTCTTCTTTCGTTATCTACGGCACAATCAAATATAATTCGGATGCGAGCGGCTTGATTGGCGAAGCTACGGCATTGAGCCTTTCTGATGGCTCTGTTCTGAGCAAGGCTTCCAAATCTGTTTCTCTGGCAGGAACGAATTTGGATTCTGCCAGAAATGCAATAGCCGAATATTTCGCATCTGTTTTTAATTACGGGCTTTAAGGATTATTCAAAATGATTTATACAGATACAAGGGACAAAAGCGTAAAGACTGATTTCAGAACTTCTGTTATCAATGGAATGAACAAAAAAACAGGAGGATTGTATATTCCTGTTTCTTTTCCGAAATTAGGTGCGGATTTTTTGAAAAAAGCTCCGAATCTTAAGGAAATTGCTTTCGAGATGGCAAAACCGTATGTTGAGGGCGAAATTCCTGATGCTGATTTGCTTGCGCTTATTGAGGATGCATATCCATTTGATGCGCCTGTCGTTTCTATTGACGATAATTCCTATGTTCTTGAGCTTTTTCACGGACCTACCTGCGCATTCAAAGATTTCGGCGCGCGTTTTATGGCTCGTGTGATGTCTTATTTCAACAGAAGTGAGTCTGACCCGCTTCATATTCTTGTAGCGACCAGCGGTGATACTGGTTCGGCTGTGGGAAGTGCGTTCCACAATGTGCCGGGGCTTGATGTGACTATTTTGTATCCTGAGGGAAAAATCAGTCCGCTTCAGGAAAAGCAGCTTTCTACTTTTGACGGAAATGTCCGTGCGCTGAAAGTAAAAGGTACTTTTGATGATTGTCAAAAGCTTGTTAAGACAGCTTTCACAGATGAGGAACTGAGAGGAAAGCTCAGGCTTTCATCCGCAAACTCAATAAATATCTCTCGTCTTTTGCCACAGGGATTCTACTATATGTATTCGAGCCTGAAGGTAAAATCTGAGAGACCTGACAGCGATATTATCGAAGTCGTTCCCAGCGGAAATTTCGGTAATTTGACTTCTGGTCTTATTGCCCGCGAAATGGGTGCGCCAATAACAGGTTTTGTAGCTGCAACGAATTCAAACAGAACTGTTCCTGACTGGATTGCAACAGGCTCTTACGATGCCCGCCCGTCCGTGACCACATACGCTAATGCTATGGATGTTGGTGCGCCAAGTAATTATGAGCGAATATCCGCTATGTACACGCTGGAGCAAGTTCGCTCTTTGTTTGCTTCTTACTGGCTTGACAATGACGGAATTCTGGATTCAATCAGGCATTGCAAAGAAACGACAAAGTACACTATTGACCCTCATGGCGCGGTCGGCTGGAAGGCATGGTACGATATAAAATCAGGTGGAATTGAAGCGTTGAAGAACGGTATGAAGAACGATATTTCTAAGCCAGGTCTTACACCGAACCTTCCTGAATGGGCTGATTCTGTTATAAGCAAGAAAGCTGTAGGAATTATTCTTGAAACGGCACATCCGGCAAAATTCGGCTCAACTGTCGAAAAAGCTGCTGGCATTACGCCAGAGATTCCAGAAAGGCTCAAAAAAGTGATGAGTCTTCCTGACAGGGCTGTTCCGATGGAGAACGATTACAGCCAGTTCAAAGAGTGGCTTCTGGCAAACTTGTAATTTCCGATATTCAAAAATATGGGCTGTCTAATAAGTTCCGTGCATACGGTCATTGAGCCTGTCGAAATGACCATCAACACTAAATGTGGTCGTTAGTATTCCGCAGCTTCGCACGACAAACTTAACCACCGCATCTTGTCTTTTTAAGACAGCCCTTATTTTTACATATTCACATATGTTTGGACAGAATCCTCCAGGTGCTCGATTTTTATTCCTGCCTGAGCAAACATTTTCATTGAATCTGTTTCATCGTGATAGTGTTTTTCACAAACAACGCGTTTAATTCCGCAGTTTATTATAAGCATTGCGCAAGTCCTGCACGGAGTCATCTTGCAATAGACAGTTCCGCCGTCAATTGAGATTCCGCGCTTTGCGGCCTGGCAGATTGCGTTCTGCTCGGCATGAACGGTCCTTACGCAGTGCTGCGTAACAGTTCCGTCATCGTGAATCATGTTTTTCAGAAGATGCCCGGCTTCATCGCAGTGCGGAAGCCCTGAGGGGCTTCCAACATATCCTGTTACGAGAATCTGGTTGTCACGGGCAATTACGCAGCCTGATCTGCCCCTGTCGCATGTGGCTCTTTTTGCGATTGTTCTTGCGACTTCCATGAAATATTCGTCCCATGTGGGGCGGATATATTTTTCTTTTTGCTCTTTTGCTTTTTCTTCAGTCATTATTTTTCTCCGCTAAGTTCGTCAAGAATCATTTTTCCGACTTTCCAATTGTCCCCTGCCCCCATCGTAACGAAAATATATCCGTTCGGAAATTCTTCCGAGCAGTCTTTTGAAAGCAACTTTGTTCCGAGCTTTGCGGCTTCATCGAATTCCTTTGCGTAATAAACAGATTTGTGATAGCGTTTTGCTTTTTCGGCAAGAATTTCGCCTGTGACTGTCGTAGCGTCCGGAGTTTCCCGTGCGCTTGCGTAGATTTTGTTTATTATTACATCATCAGCCGCCGCAAAGCTTGAGGCAAATTCTTCGAGAAGAGCCTGTGTGCGCGTGTATGTATGGCTCATAAAATCAACGATAAGTTTATATCCCTTGTAGAATTCTTTGTAGCCAGAAAGTGTCGTATTGATTGCAGTCGGGTGATGACCGTAATCATCTATGAAAATAACATCCTGACCGAGCGGTGTTTTTGCCCGTCCGACAATTTCGCTGCGTCTTTTTCCGCCAGAAAAGTTCTCAAGTCCTGCTTTGATTTTATCTGTGTAATCAAGGGGATTTTTTCCAACCGAAGAAAGAAGGCGTATTACGAGGGCGACTGCCGCAGTTGCGTTTCTTACATTGTGGCTTCCTGGAACGCAGAGCGCGAATTCGCCAAGAGCTTTTATTTTGAAGTATTGTTTTCCGCCCAGGACTTTCCCGAATTCAATCTTAAAGTCGCCGTCCGCCTCCGTGCCATAAGGAATAAGGTTAAGGTCAGGACGCTTTCTGAACGCTATGGCGGCAGTTTCCGACGCACCTTTGTCATCGGCACAATAAATCAAATCGCCGCTTTCTGGAAGTTTCATTATATAATCAACGAACGCCTCCTGAATGTCTGCGAATGTCGGATAATAGTCCTGATGGTCGCTCTCAACCGAAGTCAGAATGATTTTCTTGGGGCTGAAATCCATGAAGTGCCTCTGGTACTCGCATGTTTCGGCCACGAATAGGGGCTTTTCCCCCGCTTCCGAGCCAGAAGGAAGGTTCGTCATAGTGCAGGAATTACCGAAGCTTGCGATTATGCTTCCCGCAAGGACTTGACTTGGAATGCCTGTTGCTTTCAGAAGCGTTCCTACGATTCCTGTTGTGGTTGTTTTTCCGTGAACGCCGCACACGCCGCTGGAAAAAGCTGTTTCGCTGAGAGCGCCCAAAGCTTGGGTGTATAGCAACATCGGTAGTCCGCGTTTTTTCGCTTCGGCAAGGTCGGGATTTTTTTCCGCTGAGTATGCGCTTGAATAAATCACATATTGAACTTCATCATTTATGTTCCGGGAGTCAAAAGGAAGAGCTTTGATGCCAAGTTTTTCAAGAACTTCGTCCGTGTAAAACCGCTCCGAAACATCCGAGCCTGTGATGACAGCACCGCGGGCATGAAAAATCTCAACAAGGGCTGCCATTCCAGTTCCTTTTATTCCGACAAAATGAAAATGAACGCCTGAAAAATCGGCTGGTAATTTTGTTTTTGACATGATTTTTTTCCTATAATTCAGTGTATCACAATAATCATATCTTTGCACAAGTGCAGAAAACTCAGGTGTGGCGGTTATGCCTATGTGATAAGACGGAGGCGGCTGCAAACTTGCCAGGCTCAGTAAGCGTTTTTTTCTGAGCCGCCCCCGCTAAACCAGCTCAAAGTTATTTATTCTGCGATTTTTACTTTAAGATAGTCGTTCGGAATTATCTTTTTGAACTTTGGAATATAATTCTCAAAGTCAGAAAGAATTTTTCTGCCCTTTTCTGAGCCAGTTTCTTTCACATGCTTTTCAAGAAGACTCCGGAGTTTTTTGACATCAGGATTTGTGCCAGCAGAACTCTGTGAAGCCTGAGAATCTTTTTCTGAGACAAGAGCCGTAACTTCATCGTCAAGGTCGTACATCGTAACGAATTCACGGTTGAGTTTTTTGTAAACCTCGTGCTTTTCGTCAAGAATGTAAGCCACGCCTCCGCTCATTCCGGCAGCAAGATTCCGTCCTGTTTCGCCAAGAATCACGGCAAATCCGCCGGTCATGTATTCAAGGGCATGGTCGCCGCTTCCTTCAACAACAGCCGTAGCCCCGGAATTCCGCACGCAGAACCGCTCTCCGGCAACACCGTTTATGAAAGCAGAACCGCTCGTTGCACCAAAGAGCGCGACATTTCCGATGATAATGTTCTCGTCCGCACTGCCAGAAAAATCAGCCGCCTTTTTGACAACGATTTTTCCGCCGCTCAAGCCCTTTCCAAGATAGTCGTTTGCGTCCCCCTCAAGATAGACGCTCAGCCCCTTAGGAATGAATGCCCCGAAACTCTGGCCTGCCCCGCCTGTAAAATGAACAGTGAACGAATCCTCATCAATCGAGCTGCCATATTTTTTCTGAATCTCGCTTCCAAGAATCGTGCAGGCAGTTCTGTCCGTGGAACAAATTGATAAAGCGGCGAGCTGAGAGTTGAGAGCTGAGAGTTTGTCTGAGTCAGGAATCAGCTTGCTCATATCAAGTGTTTTCGCTAGGCCGAAGTCGAACAGGCTTCTTTCTGCTTTCCACTTTTCGTTTTCAGTTTTCAGTTTTCCGCTTTCACTTTCGCCGCTTGCAAGAACCCTGCTCAAATCAAGAAGGTTTGCCCGTTTAAAGCCCTGCTTTTCCTTGAGCTTGAGTAAATCCGTCCTTCCGCAAAGCTCTTCTACCGTTCTGATTCCGAGTCTGGCCATGTATTCACGGAGTTCTTCTGCAATAAAGCGCATGAAATTCTCTACATATTCGGCCTTCCCCTTGAAATTCGCCCGGAGTTTTTCGTTCTGAGTAGCGATTCCGAAAGGACAGGTGTCGTTCTGGCAGACCCTCATCATTCGGCAGCCCATCGTTACGAGAGGCGCAGTTGCAAATCCGAACTCTTCCGCACCAAGCAAAGCCGCAATAGCAACATCCCGGCCGCTCATAAGTTTTCCGTCTGTTTCGATTATTACGCGCCCCCGTAAGCCGTTCTGAATCAAAGTCTGGTGCGCTTCGGAAAGACCGAGTTCCCAAGGTAAGCCCGCATTGTGAATCGAAGAAATCGGAGCCGCCCCTGTTCCGCCGTCGTGGCCAGAAATCAATATTACCTGAGCGCCTGCCTTTGCGACTCCCGCAGCAACAGTTCCGACGCCGGCCTCGCTTACCAGCTTGACGCTTATTCTGGCTTTCCGGTTTGCGTTCTTCAAATCGTAGATAAGCTGAGCCAAATCTTCTATAGAATAGATGTCGTGGTGCGGCGGAGGTGAAATCAAACTTACGCCCGGTGTGGCATACCGAGTCTGGGCAATCCACGGGTAAACTTTTTTTCCCGGAAGATGGCCGCCTTCGCCAGGTTTTGCGCCTTGTGCCATTTTGATTTGTATTTCTTCTGCGTTCAAAAGATATTCTTCTGTAACACCGAACCTTCCCGAAGCCACCTGCTTGATTGCAGAATTGAAAATCGTTCCAAACCGCTCAGGCTTTTCTCCGCCCTCGCCTGAGTTACTTTTTCCGTGCAGACGGTTCATTGCCTCTGCCATGCACTTGTGGGCTTCCTCGCTGATTGAGCCGTAGCTCATCGCTCCAGTTTTGAACCGCTTTACAATCTCGTCAACGCCCTCAACCTCCTCAATCGGGATTCCGCCGTTTTTGTCAAAATTGAAATCCAGCATTGCGCGCAGAGTGTGAGGATGCTCGTCCGCATCAACCAGTGCCGTGTATTCTTTGAATCGCTTGTAGTCTCCTTTTTGGGTTGATTCCTGCAAGGCGATTATTGTCTCAGGATTGTAAAGATGGTCCTCCGCCCCGGGACCGCGCCGCAGTTTGTGGTAGCCGCTTGGCTCCAGCTGCCTGTTTTCCGGAAGCCCGTCAGGATTCCAGCCCCTTTTGTGGTGGTAAATTATGTCCTCCTCTATTTCTTTGAGCGTAATACCACCAACACGGCTCACAGTGTTCGTAAAGTATTTGTCGGTGACTTCCTTTGAGATTCCCACTGCCTCAAAAATCTGCGCCGACTGGTAGGACTGAACCGTGCTGATTCCCATTTTTGCGGCGATTTTTACGATTCCGTTGATAATTGCCTTGTTGTAATCATCGATTGCGGTATGATAGTCTTTGTCAAGGATTTTCTTGTCAATAAGCTCGGCAATTGCCTCATGGGCAAGGTACGGATTCACTGCCCTGGCTCCATAGCCCAGACACATTGCCGCCTGATGAACATTGCGGACTTCCGCGCTTTCAAGGATAATCGAAATCTTAGTCCGCTTTTTGGTGCGGATAAGGTACTGCTCCACGGAAGAAACCGCAAGAAGCGAAGGAATTGCCGCATGATTTTCGTCAACGCCGCGGTCAGAAAGAACTATGATGTTGTAGCCCTCATCATAAGCCGAATCAATCTTCCCGAAAAGTAAATCCAGAGCCTTTTCAAGATTTATATTTTCAACTTCAATTAAAAGGGAGATTGTCGTCGTGCGAAGGCCCTTCTGGTCGAGCGCCTTTATTTTTATCATGTCCGTGCCAGTAAGAATCGGGTTGTGAATTTCCAAAACATGGCAGTTTTTTCCTTTTGTGCTAAGAAGGTCTCCGTCACTTCCAACATAGACAGTCGTATCGGTGACGATTTTTTCACGGAGCGAGTCAATCGGCGGGTTCGTCACCTGGGCGAAAAGCTGCTTGAAATACTCGTAAAGACCGGGGTGATTGTCGCTCATCGCCGCAAGCGGCGTGTCAACGCCCATAGAGCCAATCGGCTCAATTCCTGTCTTAGCCATCTGAAGGACCATCTCGTTCAAATCCTCATAATTCCAGCCGAAAGCGCGGTAAAGCCTGTCCCGCATTTCCTGAGTCGATACAGGGATTTTTTTGTTCGGAATTTTGAGCGACGAAAGCTGGACGAGATTCTGGCTGAGCCACTCGCCGAAAGGATGCTGGCTTGCATAGTAGGACTTTATTTCATCGTCAGTAATGATTTTTTTTGCCTTTGTGTCCACAAGGAGCATTTTTCCCGGCATAAGTCGGCTTTTTTTTACGATTTTGCTCTCAGGAATTTCAAGGACGCCCACTTCCGAGCTTAGGATAAGAGTGTTGTCGCTCGTTATGTAGTAGCGGCTCGGACGCAAGCCGTTTCGGTCCAGGGTCGCTCCAAGAATGTCCCCGTCGCTGAACAAAATCGCCGCAGGACCGTCCCAGCTTTCCATCATCGTAGCCCAGTAGTGATAGAAATCTTTTTTGTCCTGGCTCAAAGTGTCGTCATGTTTCCATGCCTGAGGAATGCAGACCATCACCGAAAGCGGCAAATCCATTCCGTTCATCGTAAGGTACTCAAGCGTATTGTCCAGCATTGCAGAATCAGAGCCTTTTGTATCGACCTCACCTTCCCGGGCAATCATGCGGTCAACATTTCCGCGGATTGTGTTGATTTCGCCGTTGTGCGCAATAAATCGGTTCGGATGCGCCCTCTGCCAGCTGGGGTTCGTGTTCGTGGAGAAGCGCGAGTGGACGATGGCAATGGCAGAATCATAAAGTGGTGACTGCAAGTCAAGGTAGAAAGTGCGCAGCTGGGCAACAAGGAACATTCCCTTGTAAACGATTGTGCGGCTTGAAAAGGAGCAGACATAAGTAGAAAGTTGAAAGTGGAGAGTTGAAAGCCAGTCGGGGGAAGTCTCCCCCTCGGCTACAATGGCTTTGCCATTTCCGCCTACCCCCTCTACAGGGGCTTCCGCCCCCGTAACGCCCCCGCAATTTCCCTTTTCAAAGGCAAGGCGTGCTTTATAAAGGAGTTTGTCGAACTCAAGGCCTTTCCCGCAATTTTCTGGTTTGGCAACAAATCCCTGCCAGATTTGGGGCATACAGTCCCTTGCTTTTTGTCCCAGAACTTCGCCTTTTACAGGCACGCGCCTCCAGCCCAGGAATTTCAGATTCTGTGAGGCACAGACTTTCTCAAACCGCGCTTTTTCTGCTTCCGAAGCCGTACTTGGACTTGCTGGAGCTTCGTTCGGGAAAAAGAACATTCCGATTCCGTAATCTCCTTCCTCTCCCAAATGCTCCGTCTTTTTTCCTGCCAGAGAAATCTCGCCTTTTTTTGCGGCTTCCGAAAAAAAACTATGGCTTACTTGAACAAGAATTCCAACTCCGTCGCCTGTCTCTCCGCTTGCGTCTTTTCCCGCACGGTGCTCAAGTTTTTCTACGATGGAAAGAGCATTGTCCACAATCTTGTGTGATTTTACTCCGTCAATGCTTGCGACCGCTCCGATTCCGCAAGAATCATGCTCAAACGACGGTTCATAAAGTGTATTTTCTGTCATTGCTAACCCCTTTTTAAAAGCTGCGGCGGTTGATTTTAGCCAGCCTGCAGACTGACAAGGGAAAATCACCGTGCAAAAAAAAAGACGCTTTATCAGATTCAGTCAGAAATCCGCGCGAATTTCTGATTGCGTCTGATAAAACGTCATTGTTAGGCTCATATTAGAAAATTATTTTTTCTGTGTCAATGGGATTTAAAGAAAATGATATTTCTTATAAAATCGAAAGAGGAAAAATAAAAATGACTACAGGCACAGAACCGCTAATTTCAATTTGTACTCCAGTATATAATACAGAAAAATATCTGAAAGAATGTGTCGAGTCCCTTTTCAGCGCAAAAATGGCGGAGAACTGTGAGTTTATTTTTGTCGATGACTGCTCCACCGATTCTTCCCCCAGAATTCTGGAAGAAATCTGTAGCGGGCATAAAAATTTGCGGATTAAAATCATCAGGCACAAAAAAAACAGCGGTGTTGCCGTGGCCAGGAACACTGCCCTTTCCAACGCTACGGGAAAATTCATAATCCACATTGATTCTGACGACTCCGTTCAGCCTGATTTCCTTGAAAAGCTCTATACCACCGCCGTAGAAACAGGCGCGGATCTTGTCGTCTGCAACAACTGGCGCGACTTTGACACTGGAACCGCAGGAAAGCAGCTTGTCCGCGCCCTGCTCGCCCATGAGATGCTTCCCACGCTTTGGTGCAAAATCGCAAGGCGCAGCCTTTTTTCGGACAACGGAATTTTTTGGAAAGAAGGGCTGAATGTGGGCGAAGACCCTGTAATTTCGGTCAAGCTGCTTTATTTCTCGAAAAAGACCGTTTTCATTCGTGATATGCTGTACAATTACAAATCGTACATTGGTTTTGTGACTAAACTGAAAAAGCTCAACGAGCTTGAGCAAAAAGCCCTTGAATTTTCGGAGATTGAAAAATTCGCTTCTGAGCACGGTTTTTTGGAATATGTTTCGGACTTGCTTGAGCTTAGGAGGGCTGAAATCCGCTACGATTATCTGAAAAGCGAGAAACCTTTCTCTTTCAGAAAGTATTCTTTCCTAGGGAACATTTCGCTTGGGCTTTTGTGCCAGAAACGCCCGGACTTCAACAAAAAGACAACTTTGCTTCTTATTCGGCTCGTTGACGCTCATCATTTCTTCCTTGCGAACATGATGTATTTTTTTTACAGGGTATTTTTGCGCTCCGGAGGAAAGCAATGAGCGATATTGTCGATAATGCAGGAAAAATGTCCGTTCCGCTCGTTTCGGTCTGCGTTCCTGTCTACAATGTTCAGGATTTTATCGAAGAATGTGCCGAGTCCCTTTTCGGAGCGAGAATGGCGGACAAATGCGAGTTCATTTTCGTTGACGACTGCGGAAACGATTCTTCCGTTGACAAGCTCAAGTCCGTAATCGGGCGGCATGACGGAATCGACGCTAAGATTATCCGCCATGAAAAAAACCAGGGGCTTGCCGGTGCAAGGAACACTGGCATAAAAAACGCCAGGGGGCTTTATATTGCCCATGCCGACAGCGATGACTCAGTCCGCCCTGATTTCATCGAGACTCTTTACAATACTGCCGTCAGCACAAATGCGGACCTTGTTATTTGCGAGGCGGGCCAGTACATTACGGACACTGACGCGGAAGCATTTATCCGCGACGAGCGGCTAAAAGAGCTTGTCCTTCGCGCTCAGAAGGACGGGAACGGATTTACTTCCGGGGAAAATGAAAGAATCGGAATGATACGGCTTTTACTTCAGCATCAGATACCTGCGTCAATTTGGTGCAAATTCGCAAGGCGGAGCTTGTACGAGGACAACAAAATCGACTGGAAGAACGGAATAAATGTGGGCGAAGATGTCATAACATCGGTAAAACTTTTGTTCCATTCAAAAAAAACAGTCGTTATTCCGAACGAACTTTATAATTACAGAAAATTCATCGGATTCGTTATGAAGCTCAGGCGCGGAACTTTTTTCAGGCAGAAAGAGCTTGAATTCACGGAGATACGGAAGTTCGCCGGGGAAAAAGGTTTTTACGACAAAATTTCGGATGTTATCGAACTTCGTAACGCTGAGATAAAGTACGAATTTCTGAAAAATGAATCTCCACTGTCGCTCAGAAAATATGATTTCATGCGCGGCCAGAAGCTCCGTGTCCTTTGCGAGGCACGGTCAGACTTCAACAAAAAATCTACCCGCGCTTTGGTGCGGCTGATTGACAAAAATCATTTTTTCCTTGCGAACATGATGTATTTTTCGTACAGAATTCTTTCTTCGCTCAGAAAAAAGCAGGTGGCGCGATGACGGACATTTCTGTTTTGATGCCGGCATACAACCACGCCCCGTTCATCGCAAGGGCGATTGAGTCCGTCCTTTCGCAGGAAACTGATTTCTCATACGAGCTTTTGATAAACGACGACTGCTCGTCGGATGCAACAAGGCAGATTGCCTTGTCCTACGAAGAGAAATTTCCCGGAAAAATCAAGGTTTTTTTCCCCGCCGCCAACATGGGGCTTATGAGAAGCTACGGAGAGCTTTTGGAGCGGGCGCAGGGAAAATACATAGCTATCCTTGAGAGCGATGATTTTTGGACTGACCCGAAAAAGCTCCAGAAGCAGGTTTCTGTCCTTGAGAACAACCCTGAGCTGGGGCTTTGCGTTTCGGATTACCGCACTGTTGACGAGGGCGGGCGCACGATCCGCGCGTTCCAGAAAACTGACGACGCGGGGCTTGGCGGAAACTGGTACGGAAAACTTCTCTACGGAAATTTCGTATGCGCGGCTACGATTGTTTTCAGGCGCAGCGATTACGAAAAATCATGCTGCTTCGGGGACTTTCTGAAAAATAATTTTATGACATTCGACCTTCCCATGCTTCTGGGCGTGTCCAGCGTGGCAAAATGCTTCTATGTCCATGAGATAACGGCTTCGTACAGGATTCTTTCAGGCTCAATATCCAACAACGCGGATTACGAGAAAAACAAGAAATTCGAGGAGTCTGTTTTTGACATTCAGAAATATGCGATTGAAAAATACGGGACAGGCTCTTATTCTGCTGGCGAGATAAAAAAAGCCCGCATTTTCTCGCTTATGAACAAGGCCCTCATAAGCAGGAAACGCCGCGATTTCGTCATGTATGCGCGCCAGTACAAGGAGGCGACTGCGAAAGGATTCGCAATACGCTTCTTTCCGAATCTCTTTTATTTTCAGCATATTCTTCGGGGAATCAAAGAATGAAGAAAAAAACAATTTACATAGTTTCAAAATTCGGATTTGATAACATAGGGGGCGTTGAGCGCGTCAACCGCTATCTTTATGAAATCCTGTCAAAGCGATACGAAGTCAAGGTCATATCGAAGCGGAAAAAGCCGTTCAGGCACGGCGACTGGCTTTTTCAGTCGCTTTATATGTCTCTTTCGCTTTTTTTCAAGCGGAACAAAATCGTAATCGGAACATCTTGGCATTCGTTCCTTTATCCGTGCGATTTTTCGATTCATCACGGAACGACCGCGGGAGTCATAGCGGCAAAATGCGAGGAGGAAAGCCTTTACAAAAGGCGGATTTCGCGGATGGAGCAGATTTCGGCGAAAATCGCCAGGATGAACCTTGCCGTGAGCGAGAACTGCCGGAACGAAATGATTTCGTTCTACGGGATAAAGCCCGAGAAAATCAAGGTGCTGAACAATTTCGTGAACGACTCCGTGTTTTTTCCGCTCAAAGGCTCCGAATCTGAATTCGGGGGCGGCGCGCGCCCAAGGACGGTGCGGATTCTTTTCTCAGGAAGGCTCGGTGCGCGCAAGGGACTTGAGAAACTTCTGGAGCTTTCGCGCGCAATCGAGGAAACGGACGGATTCGAGCTTCGCATAGCGACTGTCAGCGGCGAGAACAATTATCTTTTCCAGGGGCGGAAGAAAACGTCCATTCAGACCGGTGTTAAGTTCGAGGACATGAACGCATTCTACAACAGCGGAGATGTGTTCTATTTCCCGAGCCACTACGAGGGATTTTCGATGGCCACGCTGGAAGCCTTGTGCGCGGGAATTCCTGTAATCGGCTCAAGGTACGCCGTCATGCCCGAGCTTGAGAAATATGATTTCGTCAAGGTGACGGACAGCGCGTCGATTCCGGAGCTTCTTTCGGATATAAAGAAAATCGTGTCCGAGAATACTTCAAAGAAAGACATGATTCATGGTATTATAAAAGATGATTTCGGAAGAAATCAGTACGAAAAAAAATTATTTGATTTAATTGGTTAGGTTTATGGATTCGCCTTTGCTTTCAGTAATTGTTCCGATTTATAATGTCGAGAAATATCTTCAAAGATGCGTAGATTCTCTTGTGCGTCAGGATTTTACCAATTTTGAGGTCATTCTCGTTGATGACGGATCAACAGATACATGCCCAGAGATTTGTGACACAATAGTAAAAAAAGACCCACGTTTCAAGGTCATCCACAAAAAAAACGAGGGCGTTGCCATCGCAAGGAAAGTCGGGTTCTACAAGGCGTGCGGAAAATATATACACTTCCTTGACAGCGACGACTGGCTTGAAAAAAACGCCTACTCCACCTGTCTTACGTCCGATTTTGATTATGATGTCATTTTCTTTGGTTTTTCGCGAATCAGTGAGAATTCTGCAATAATATACCAGAACATTCCTAACGCGGATAATGATGTAAGGAATATCCTTACGAATGACGGCTCATTGTCGTTTCTCATATGGAACAAAATCTTCAAAAAATCGCTTCTTGACACGATTGATTTTTCCATTACGGACGGTCTCACATTCTCCGAGGACAGCTTGATTTCCGTGAGCGCGCTCTGCAAGTGCCGTAATATAAAGATGATAGAGCTTCCTCTGTACAATTATTTCTACAGAATTGACTCCGTAACAAGAAAAATGAATGAGAAAAACCATCAGGACGAGTTCCAGGCAACCCTGATGATTGTGGATATCCTTAAGCAGAATAATTTTCCGACGGACACGCCGCTTATAAACAGAAAAAAATTCAACTGTAAGTATTATCTTGTCGAAATCGATTACTCAAAATCAATTAGGCGCATAGTTTCCGACTTAAAGAAATGGAACAGCATTTTCCCTAAGATTGAGCGGTACGCGGATTTTTCTGAGAAAACGAAATTCGAGCGGATTTTCATAAAATCGGCTTCGATGAAATTCTACATCCTGAATGTTATTCTGTTCCTGCTGAAAAAATACTTGCACAACAATGGCTACGGCGAGAACAAGCCTCAGTGCATCGCAAGGTCAAAGACAATTGACAGGGATGTTTCCGTCATTATCGTAAATTACAACACGAAGTATCTCATAAAGGATTGTATAAAGGCTATTATCGACAACACGGAAGGAATCAATTTCGAGATAATCGTGAGCGACAACGGCTCTGTTGACGGCTCGTGCGAAATGATACGGAGTGAGTTCCCCGATGTCCGTATTATAGAGAACAAGAAAAATCTTGGGTTCGGTACGGCGAACAACCGCGGGCTTACGATTGCGCGGGGAAAATATGTGTTCTACCTCAACAGCGATACGGTCATAAAAAACAACGCTCTGAAAATCTTCTTCGATTATTTTGAAGAGCATGGTAAGGACGAAAACATCGGGGTAATCGGATGCAACCTTATTGACATCGAAGGAAACACCGTTCTTTCAAAAGGCTCTTTTCCGAATTTCACTGAGATTATAGTGGACGCGCTTAAGGCGAACTATGGTCTTTGGAAACTTTTTGTCCAGAGCGTCGTATTCAGGCACGAGCTTCCGGACACTTCCAAGCAGAAGCTGTTCTATGACAATTATCTCGGGGATGTAGATTATGTTGTAGGTGCGGACTTGTTCCTTATGAACGATGATTATGCCCGTTTTGACGAGAATATTTTCCTTTACATTGAAGAGGTTGATATGCAGCTCAGGATGAAAAATGCCGGAAAGAAGAGAGTTCTTATCGACGGACCTAAAATCATCCATCTTGAGGGACAGTCATCAAAAGACCAGAAGTCGCATTATTTTGAGGAAATGACAAGCTACTCGTCAATCTGCAACAATGTGTCAAGAATCTATTATTGCAAAAAGAATGTTTCTGTTGTTAAGGCGTTTATATTGAAAATACTTCTTGTGCTTCTGTGGACTAACCCTATGATTTCAAAATATAACAGGAAGTATGTACCAAATCTTATGAAAGGCAGAATGGTTGTATGAAAATAGGTCTTTACATTTGTGACATACTGTATAACACGGGCGGCACCGAGGCTTATACGGCGCGGCTCTGTCAGGCCCTTCAGGGGCTTTTCGGCGGGGCTGAGATTTATTTTGTCACAGAGTGTTATGATAAGGCGGACTCACTTTCCGACGAGGCGTTCGTTGATTCCGTAAACGCCCGCTTCGGAACTGAAATCTCAAAGGCGAATGTTCACGCGCGCCTTGTTTCTGCAAGCCAGAGCTCATGGCTCTCACGGCTTGTTCTTAGAAAAAAGCTGGAATGTAACTCTCGTTTTTTTGACTTGTTCTTTTATTGCAGCCGCGGGCATTATATTTTCAAGGCGAAAAAAAATGTCTGCATAATCCATTTTCCTATGGAGCGGCTTGAAACTATTAAAAAAAGCTGTTGCTTGCCCACCAGGCTCAGGCTTGGACTAAAGAGCAGAAAGTATGCGCGCCAGTACGATATATTTCTCCCGAATTCAGAATTCACCAAGTCATTCCTGACAAAAATATGGTATGACATTGATTCTGACAGAAAATTCGTGCTTTATCCGCCCGTAAAAGAAATATCTGTTTTTTCGGGGCAGAAGAAAAATCAGATTTTCATCTGCTCACGAATAGAGAAATCCAAAAACCTTGAGGTTTTGCTTGATGCTTTCAAGTCATCGGATTTTTTGAGAAAAAACTACAAGCTCGTGATTGCGGGCGGTGTTCCTGAATGTCAGAAAAAGTACAGCCAGGAGATAATGAGCCGTGCTGCTGGCGAGAACATAGAATTCGTCCTGAACGCTCCGTTCTCCAAGATTTCCGAGCTTTACGGAGAGTCCAAGATTTTCTGGCACTCAAAGGGATTTTCCGTGGACGAGGAGAAAAATCCTTTCCTCTGCGAACATTTCGGAATCTCCACTGTTGAGGCTATGAGCGCAGGCTGCGTTCCCGTAGTTATAAACAAGGGCGGACAGAAAGAAATCGTTGATGATTCCTGTGGTTTCAAGTGGAACACTGTTTCTGAGCTTGTGATGTACACGGAGACCGTGGCGAAGGACGAAACGCTCAGGGAGCGGCTTAAAGATGCCGCGATTGAGCGGAGCCGCAGTTTCAACATGGGCAGTTTCAGGGGAAACCTTGAGAAAATATTGAGGGGCAAAGGTCTTTTGTAATATAAGATGGCAAAATCATTAAAAAGAAACATAGTATTAAATCTCATCAGATCTATAATGTCCATTTTGTTCCCGTTGATTTCGTTTCCTTATGCATCAAGGATTCTTCTTCCGAACGGAATCGGGCAGATAAATTTCGTCAACTCCATAATTGACTTGTTCCTGCTTATCGCTTCTTTGGGAATCGGAACTTACGGAACCCGTGAAGGCTCAAAGATTCGTGACAACCAGGAGCTTCTTGACAAATTCGCGCGGGAAATGTTCGTAATCAACATGATTTCTATGACCGTTTCTCTGCTCCTTTTTGCGGTAGGGCTTTTTTTCATAGACAAATTCTCCGAGGTAAGGACGCTCCTTCTGATTACAGCTGTTAAAATCGTGTTCGAGTCGGTGAGTTTGAGCTGGGTTCTTGCCGTAAAGGAAGACTACAAGGCAATTGCGCTGCGCTCAGTCGTACTCCAGATTGTAAGCCTTGTGTTTCTTTTTATGTTCGTGCATACGCCCGCCGACTTGTGGAAATATGCGGTAATGGGAATTCTTTACTGCGTTGGAACGAACACATTCTCTCTTTTCTACACCAGGCACTATGTCAATATTTTCAGGCATACAAAAATCGAGCTGAAAAAGCATTTTTCCAAGATGATAATCTTTTTTGCTCTTGCCGCAAGCGCAAAGCTCTATGCCATCGTGGACTCGACGATGCTCGGTTTTTTGTGCGCCCCTGAGCAGGTAGGATATTATTCTGCCGCGAACAAGCTCGTCAATATCGTTATGACTCTTACGAGCGCAGGACTTGCTGTATTCCTTCCGCGGTGTACTTATTACTACTCTAACAACCAGAAAAAAGAATATTACGCGCTCGTAAGGACTGCCATCAATACGACGATTTTTTACGCAGTTCCTGCGAGCCTGGGGCTTTTCATTTTGTGCGAGCCGCTCATCCTTCTTTTCAACGGTGAGAACTATGCGGCCGCAATTCCCTCAATGCGACTTTTGTGCCTCCAGATTATTTTCACTACGCTTATCCTTGCCGTGGAGAACTTGATTTTAGTTCCGAAGAACAGGGAGCGCATAATCTTAATCGGGCAGAATGTTTCGTTCGGGGTGAACCTGATATTGAACTCAATCTTAATCAGAAAATATCAGGCTTTCGGCGCGTCAATAGCGACATGCGTATCTCAGATAGTGCTCTTTTTGATTTTGTTTTTCAACTCACACAAGCACATCATTCACGGAAAATTTTTGGTAAATCTTTTCCAGTCTGTCCTTACATCTGTTTCGATGCTTGTGATTGTTGATTTATGCACTGATGTTATTTCAAACAGGATTCTTCAAGTAGTGCTCGGACTTTTTATCGGAGCCGTCACGTACGGGGCTTTCTCGCTGTTGGAGAAAAATGCCGTTGCTCTCAATCTGCTCAAAACGGCAATAGAGAAAAAGAACCGTGCTTTTCACCGCGCAAAAATCGAGTACGAGAATTCCCTTCCGATTGAGGAGAACCAGAACATTGCCCATGATGTAATCATCTCGCTTACATCATATCCGGACAGGCTTGACGGAATACATCTGGTTATCCGCTCTCTTCTGCACCAGAGCCTTATGCCTGAGAAAATAATCCTGTATCTTGGGACTGACACAAAAGAGTCGGATATTCCAAAAAGGCTCAGGAAACTTGAGCAGTACAATTTTGAGATTCGGACTGGCGTTGAGAATCTCATGCCGCACAAGAAATATTTCTTCGCTATGAAAGAGTACCCGGATAAAGTCCTTATCACGGTCGATGACGATGCGATTTATGACCATGACCTTGTTGCTGATTTGATGGCTTCTTACAAAAAGTACCCGAGGTGCGTGTCGGCGCGCAGAACGAATCTTATGACGAAGCGTACGGACGGAACTCTGAACAAATACAAGAACTGGAAGTGGGAATTCACGCATCAGCTTGAGCCTTCTTTCTCGCTTCTTGCGACAGGATGCGGCGGAGTGCTCTACCCGCCCCACATCCTTCCTGAGGAGGCGTTTGATATTGAGGCAATCAAAAAGTATTCGCTCAATACCGATGACATATGGCTGAAATTCATGGAGCTGAAAAACAATGTGAAAGTTGTGTTCACGAATTCTTCCGTGGTTCATCCGCTGCCGCTCCGTTTTACTCAGGAAAGCGGTCTTTTGCAGACCAACACCAAAGGCGAGAACCGAAACGATATTAATATCGAGGCGATGGAAAAATTCACGGGCATAAAACTTGCGAGGTATATTTAGTGTACTTTGAAAACTTTGTTGGTTTTCCGAAGTACACTTTCGGAGAATCCTTTTAGCTTGTACAGGACGGGGACTCCGAGAATCTTATAAAAGACGATTTCTAAAAACTTGAATTTTTAGAAATCCAGAAAAGATAATGAGGAAGAAAAATGACAAAAAGTTCCAGAATTTTCAGAATTCTCAGCATTCTTTGCTTTGTGCTATCGTTCGCGTTCCTTGTCCTTGCCCTTGAGGGAGTGAGGAGCTTAATCATAAAAAGCGCGGAGGATTTTCTGCACCGTGACCTGTCCGATGAGGTTTGGCACGAGCGGCTTCTTGTCCGCGGGGTAATCTGGTTTTGCTTTGGAATTGCATATTCCGTCGGATTTTTCCTTTTGTCGCTCATAAAGCTCGAATCTGATGAAAATGCGTGGAAAATCCGTTTTTTTCTTCCGCTGAAAAATTTTCTGAAAAACGGAAAAGTTTTCTTGTTCGCGCTTGTGGCTTCGTTCGCGCTTATTTCCGTAGTACGCTTCTACTGGCTCGGCGAGAAAACGAGCTACCATGAGGACGAGATTTACACAATAGGAATATCGAACACGAACAAAATTGGTTTCTGGCATACATCGGATGATTTTGAGCAGGGCGTTCCGTATTCAGGAAAAGATGTTAAGACCGCGGTTTTTTTCAACGACGGCTCTCTGAAAGATGTTGTGCATGATGTTATCCGTCTTTGGATAAACAACAATGATAATCCGCACACTGATTTTTACTATATTCTCCACAGGCTGGCTTTTTTCTGCACAAGCACATATGATTTCAGAACAATCTGCCTTCGTCTCGGAATCCTGCATTACATTCTGTTCGCAGTATCTTTCTATTTTATGTTCCTGATTCTCTCGGAGCTTGTCGAAAGCAAAATATCGGTAATCCTCCTTCTTTTTGCATCATTTCTGAATCCGGCCACAATCGGGCTAGGGATTTTTTTCAGGGCGTATGTAATCGAGGAAACGATGCTCGTCGTGTTCACTTATGTTTTCGTCGTATTCTACAAAGCGATAAAATCAGGCGAGACTGTAAACACAAAGTCTAATCTTATCAAAGGCTCCGTGGCAATGGCCCTTACGCTCAACTCATTCTATTTCTCAATTATTTATGTTGGCTTTATGGGGCTTGCGATTCTTTGCCTCTGCTGGAGGATGAAAAAGCCAAAGGAAGCGTTTTTCTTCATCACGATGTTCCTTTCGGCTTTAATACTCACAAGACTCCTTTACCTTGATTTCGGCATGGGATTTTTCAGCGGGCGTTATCCGTCAAATTTAATTGACAATATAAAAATTGCACTGGCTCTCGTAAAAAAGAGCGTTTCGGAGAATTACATAAATTTCTATGCAATGATTACGATTTTTGTCCTGAGCATTGCTTCCGGAATTTTTTCTGCGGCGGGCGCAAAAAATGACGGAAACTCCCAAAATGCGGGCGGACAAGGATTTTTTGAGCTTCCTGCCGTTGCGTTCGTCTGTGCTTTTCTCTGGCTCATACTGATAGCCTATTTCTGCCCGATAAAGTGCCTGCGCTATTGTGCGCCCGCTTTCGTGTACCTTTGCTTTGCTTTTGTTCCGATGTACCGCGGTAAAACGATGAAAGCCCAGAAAATCATTTTCGTGGCCCTTCACTTTCTTCTTGCGCTCAATATGATTATGATGTCCTTCCCTTCTGAGAAGAATCATGCGAACATAGAGCACCTTGACGATGCGAACCATGCGTTCTCACAGGCTGAGTACTTTAAACACCCTGAGGAGACCGTTTTCGTTCAGTTCGGCTCTTCTTATGAAAAGCTCCTGACGTATTTTAACGATGAGCAGATTTATTATTTTGTCAACGATGAGAGCGAGATTGCTCCGCTCCAGAAATCAAAGACATACTGGTACATAAGCGAGCTTTCTGGAACCGGAACGCCCTTGTTCCACCATCTTGGCGGAAACTGAGAGCTTGGAAGTCGCAAAATGAGAAAAATAACTTTTCTGACAGGTCACAGCTGGGAGTCTAACAGGCTCGGCGGCTTCCATCAGTTTGCAAAAGCCGCGTGCGAGCAAGGACTCGAAGTCGTTTTCTTCAGTTTTCCGCGCCCGTACTACAGCTTTTTCATGCATCAGGAGCTGTACAACAGAAAATCAATCAGAACTCTTGAGAAAGGAATTTTGTACGATGTGGGAAAATCCACGCTTTTGAACATAACGCTTCCTACGTTCAAGCTTCCGAACAAGGCGAACAAATTCCTTTCCGATGAGATGATGAACTGTCTTGAGCGGCTTTCGCTAAAATCGTTCAGAAAATTTGCGCTCAGATATTTTTCCGGAAGCGATGCGTTCGTATTTGAGAGCTGCGACGGAATGATTTTCCTTGACCAGATAAAATCTCTCTTTCCTGCCGCAAAGATTGTGTACCGTCCGAGCGACCCGCTTATGTATGACGGAGCTTTGAGCCGGTATGTGGCGAACGAGACGCGCATGGTTCTTGGCGCGGACATAAATCTTATCGTGAACGATGAGGGGCTGGAGCTTTACAGACGCAAAATCCCTGAATTTGATGAAAAAGTGCGCTATGAGATTCTTTCAAACGGAGTTGATATTGCGTCGTATGAAAAATCTTATCCGTGCCCGGAGCTTTTGAAAAAGCCGAACACTGTCCTTTATGTTGGGGCGTGGGATGTTGAGTGGAATCTCTTGTTCCTTGCGGCGGAGAAAATGCCGGAGTGCAATTTTGTTGTAGTCCTCCCGAATTACCCTAGCCCTGAGATTCAGCGGAAGGCTTCTGAGACGAAAAATCTTTTCTATGTGCCAGGAATACGCCCCGATGAAGTTCCTTCATGGATTACGAACTGCTCCGTTGTTATGGTTCCTTATGTGACGGATTTTTACAAGAACCGGCCTCTTGGAATCACGGCAAAATACTATCAGGCTATGGCGGCGAAAAAACCGATTGTATCGTATTGCGACACGCCAAAACTGAAAGAGGCTGGCGTTTGTGTGACTTACACCTACGAGGACTTTATGGACGGGGTGAGAAGCGCGCTGTTGAAAAAATCTTGCGGTTATGTATTCAATCTTTCTGACAGAAAGTGGGAGAACATAACGAAACGATTCCTTGAGATTGTTGGAGGAGAAAATGTCTGAGATGAATAATGAGCTTACGGAGAGAACAAAGTCAAAATCGCTTCTTCCGTACTTTTTCCTGATGCACTTTGGCTTTATGATGTACGCTTTTTACTCCGTTCTTGGAAAAATCGCCACAAAGACGGAGTTCCTGAGTCTGCGTTTTTTTCTCTTATATGCCGCCGTGTTCCTGATAATCTTTTTCTTCGCCGTTTTGTGGCAGCAGGTTTTAAAAGTCATTCCGCTTTCTGTGGCAAGCTCCAACAAGTCCATGACGATTGTATGGGGCATTTTCTTCGGGCGGATTTTTTTCGGGGAGCCTATAAAACCGAACATGATAATCGGCGCAATAATAATTTTCGTAGGAATCTTGATTTTAAATGGGGACAAGCATGACTGAGATGACTTTTTACATCGCGCTTTTGTTTTTCAGTGTAGTTATAAGCCAGTTTTCGCAGATTCTGCTGAAAAAATCTGCCCTGAAAGAGCACAAAGGCTTCATTCAGGAATATGTGAATCCTTATGTGATAACCGCATACTCAATATTTTTCTGCGGCGTTCTCATAGATTTGTTCGCGCTCAAAAAAGTGCCAGTCTCATATATCCCGGTAATTGAGGCATCCGGATATATCATCATAATTTTTCTGAGCCGGGTTCTTTTAAAGGAAATGTTCACAAAACGGAAAATAATTGCTATATGTACCATTTTTACTGGTATTGCTGTATATTTAGGTAATTTCTAAAGGAAACTTGGAAAAACTTCATTTTTTTGAAGTTCTCACATTTAAAAAAATAAAAGAAAGGGTTAAAAAATGACATATTTTTCAAGAAAAACTTCGGTTGTTACTCTGAGCTTTTCGATTGGGCTTTTGGTCTTAAGCTCGCTTCTGGTTCTGTTTTCAAACCAGCTCGTTGATTTTGCGTATGAGATTCTCTCAAAATATATTTTTCATAGGGAATTTTCGATTGACAAATGGCTTTCTTCAATCGAGTCATTTTTTCTTGTCCCTGTCTTTGCGGTTCTTTTTTTCAACGCAATCATTTTCTTGAAATATCCGCCCAAGGCAAAGATTATATTCCTTTCTTCTTTTTTAGCCGTAATCTTGTTTATGATTCTTTACACGAATTATGTCGCGACTTATATGCATGTCAACTCTGACCTTGCATCAGAGCTTCTTCTCGGAAAGGAGTGTGTAATAGAAAAATCGTTCTGGCCAAAAGGCTGGTGCTACTCAACGGAAATTCGGCTTATAAACACTCAGTTTTTCTCGGCTTTCGGATTTTTGTTCACTGATAATTTTGATGCTGTAAAAACTATCCAGTCGTTTTTTACATGCGCCTCAATATTCTTTGCTTGCTGGTATTTGTTGAACCAGCTTGAAATCAAAAAACTTTGGCTAAAGTACCTTTCCTGCATACTGATTTTTGTTCCTTGGTCAGTAATATGCTGGCATGTAGGCGCGGGCGAGAATTATTATGTTCCGCACGCGATTTTCGGAATCATATATGTAGCAACTTTCATAAAGCTCAATAACTCAAAGACCATTTCCCACCCGCTTGCGCTGAAGGTGTTTTTCTTCGTCTGGGCATTTTTGTGCGGTCTTTCGAGCATCCGCTATGTAATAATAGAAGTGCTTCCACTTTTCTTTGCGGTTCTTTTCATTGAGACTCGGGACAAAACAGGCGCGCCTATAACTGATTTCAAGAAGTTCTGGCTGGGGAACAGGTTCGTGTTCACTGCAACAGCCGGCGTATTTCTGAGCGGCTTGGGCTACGCTGCCAACAACCTTGTCCTGCAGAAGCTGTATTATTTCAGCCAGTGGAATTCAATGAGCTTCCAGAGATTCGGCAAGGTAACGCTTTCGGAATGTTTCTTTGGCCTTCTTTCTGTATTCGGATACAATTCTGAGATTGCGTTTTTTACGCCTGGCGGCGCAATAAACATCCTGATTTACATTGCGTTCGTGCTTTTTGTTCTGTACGCGTTCCTTTCGCTCAGAAGCGGGCTTCCGAAGTCGAACACTATAGAGCTTGCTTTTTTTATCTCAAGCATGATTTTCAATACATTTATGTATGTGAACATAGATTACATAAACCGCTACTACTACCCTATAGTCGTCCATGTCATTCCGTGTCTTGCATGCATTATCTCAAACTCAACTTTGAGCGAGACAAGAAAGTATTGTCTCGGGGCTGTCTGGGCGTTTTTCATGTGCGTTTCGTCTTACGCCACAATCTCAAACAGACTCAATTTTGACGAAAACACTCGGGAATACCCTGTAGCAGAGTTCCTTGTTCAGAACGGATACCACTTTGGCTACGCTACTTTCGGTCACTCCACGATTTTCACTTATCTGACGAAAGGAAAAATCGAAGTCGGGAATTTGTACAAGGAGCAGTCCGCCGGAAGCGACCCAAAAATTACAACAAAATACAAATACGACACTTGGCTCACATTAAAGCGTTATTATGAGAAAGATTTTGCGAAAGGCGAGAAAGTGTTCATGCTTTTGACCCGCGGGCAGTATTTCAATGCGATTAACGATAATATCGTCAAGAACGGAAAGCTTGTGTATCTTGACGATAATTTTGCTGTTCTTGAATACGAAAGCCACGATGCTTTCAGAAACGGTTTCTGAAAGTGCTGTAATAAAAATCCGTTTTGGTTTATATTAAAAATACGAGGAGATTTAGTCATGATTCCATTCAATGTTCCGCCTGTAGTCGGAACGGAAACTAAATATATACAGAAAGCGATTGAAAATCATAAAATCAGCGGTGATGGTGAATTCACAAAAAAATGTACAGAATGGCTTGAAGAAAAATACAATCCGAGTAAAGCACTTCTTACAACTTCTGGAACATCCGCGCTGGAAATGGCGGCGATTCTTTGCGAGATAAAACCCGGGGACGAGGTTATCCTTCCTTCGTTCACATTCTGCTCAACCGCCAACTGCTTCGTTCAGCGCGGGGCAACGCTTGTGTTCGTTGATGTCAGGAAAGACACGATGAACATTGACGAGAAAAAAATCGAGAAGGCAATAACGCCTAAAACAAAAGTTATCTGCGTCGTTCATTATGCCGGAGTCGCATGCGAAATGGACGAAATCATGGAGATTGCGCGGAAGCACCGTATTCTTGTGGTTGAGGATGCGGCTCAGGCAATATGCTCGTCCTACAAAGGAAGACCGCTTGGCACAATCGGGGATTTCGGATGCCTTTCTTTCCATGAAACGAAGAATTTCAGCATGGGAGAAGGCGGAGCAATAATCATAAACCATGACAAAGATTTTAATATGGCGGAGATAATCCGCGAGAAAGGAACGGACAGAAGCCTTTTTTTCCGCGGTATTGTTGACAAGTACACATGGCGCGAGTACGGCTCAAGCTATCTTCCGAGCGATATGAACGCGGCGTATTTGTGGGCGCAGCTGGAGCAGGCGGACAAATTGCAGAATTTCAGGATGAGCGTCTGGAAGAAATATGACGATTCGTTCAAGGAAATTGCGAAAGCGGGAAAAGTTGTTCTTCCTTTCGTTCCTGCCGAATGCGTTCACAACGCGCATATGTATTATTTGATTACGAAAAATTTTTCTGAGCGCACGGAACTTATAAAATTCCTGAAAGAGCGTGAGATTTCAGCTGTTTTCCATTACATTCCGCTTCATTCCGCCCCTGCCGGAATAAAATTCGGGCGTTTTGACGGAAAGGACGAAGTTACGACCGAGTACAGCGAGAGACTTGTCCGCCTTCCGTTCTACTACGGGCTTTCTGAGAGCGACCAGAACAAAGTCATAGAGGCTGTGCTTGATTTTTACTCAAAGCCGTAAGGGGAAGTCTAAATGGAAATCAGTATTGTAATTCCTGTGTATAACAGCTGCGAATGCGTGCATGAGCTTTCCAGGCAGATAAAGGATGCCCTTTCTGGAATAAGCTACGAGCAGATTATGGTGAACGATTGCTCAAAGGATTCAAGCTGGGACGAAATTAAGAAAGAGTCCCGCACGAACCCGAACATTCTTGGAATAAACCTCCGCAAGAACGGAGGACAGGACTCTGCCATTCTTGCGGGTCTGAACCATGCGTGCGGAAGATGGGTTGTCATAATGGACGATGATTTGCAACATTCTCCGTATGACATTCCGCGCCTTTACGAAGAGGCGAAGAAAGGATTCGATGTTGTTTATGCCAACTTTGAGTCAAAAAAGCAGAAGCTGTGGAAAAATATCGGCTCGTGGTTCAACGGAAAAATCAGCGAATTTGCCATACAAAAACCTCGGAATATTTATCTTTCTCCGTTCAAAATCTTGAATAAAGGCGTTGTTGACGAAATGGTAAAATTCAACAATTTGTTTCCGTACATCGACGGCCTTATTTTTCAGGTCACAAGGAACATAGTTCAGATTGATGTTGAGCACCACAAGCGAGAGCTTGGAAAGTCGAATTACAATCTTGTAAAATCAATAAAAGTGTTTATGCGTATGCTTTTCGGCTTTTCTACGATGCCGCTCAACCTTGCCAGCTACACCGGAATCGTGAGCGCGTTCATCGGGCTTATCCTTGCGGTGTATTACTTCGTCAAGTTCATGCTGGGACTTGAAAAGCTTACGGGCTGGACTTCAACCATAATACTTATCCTTATTTTGGGCGGGCTTATCCTTGTTGCGCTCGGCATAATTGGAAAATATCTTGGTCAGATGTACCTTACGCTAAACAGCCAGCCCAAGTTCATCATAAAGGAGACCGTGGGGCTACGCCAGAAGTCGCCTACACTTTCTCACGAATGATGTAATGCTGCCTTTTCTTGGTTTCAAGGTAAATCTTTGAGATATAAAGCCCGATAATTCCCAGGTTGAGCATTATAAGACCGCCAATGAAAATCATTATGCAAGCCATGCTCGGCCAGCCCCTTGCCCTGTCGCCGAAAATAGCGGCGCGCACGACGATAAAAATGAGGGCCAGGACTGCGACAAGACAGCTGGAAAGTCCCATGACGGAGGAAATATATAGCGGAACTTGCGAAAATCCTAGGAATCCCTCAAGTGAATATTTGAAGAGCTTCCAGAACGACCATTTTGTCTGACCGCCGCTTCGCTCCACATTGTCATACGCAATCCACTTCACATTGAATCCAACCCAGCTGAAAATGCCTTTTGAGAAGCGGTTGTATTCTTTGTCCGCAATAACTGCGTTAACGAACTTTCGGCTCATAAGCCTGTAATCGCGCGCCCCGTTCTCGATTTTTATGTCCGAGATTTTGTTTATGAGCTTGTAGAATGTGTTCGCAAAAAAAGAGCGAATCGGAGGCTCTCCTTTCCTGTCCTGCCTTTTTGTGGCTATGCAGTCCAAATCGTTGTTGGGGTCTTTTATATCGTTCCACATCTGCGGAAGAAGCGACGGCGGATCCTGCAGGTCTACATCCATCGTGGCAACATAGTCGCCCTCTGAGCTTTCAAGCCCTGCCAGGAGAGCAGCCTCTTTTCCGAAGTTGCGGCTGAAAGAGACGAAATGCACGCGGGAATCTTTTTTAGAAAGCTCTCTCAGGACTTTTATAGTCCCGTCGGTGCTTCCGTCATCAACAAAACGAAACTCAAGTTCCGCATCAATTTGTGGGGCGATTTTCAAAACTTCGTTGTAAAATATAAAAATCGTGTCCTCTTCGTTAAAACAAGGAACTACAAGCGAAATCAAACTCATACTGCCTTCTGTGATTTTTATTAAATCTATAGTAGAATTATATTATGAACAAAAAATCGCTTTCTGTCATTTGCTTTCAATGTTTTTTAATTCTTTTCTTTGTGTTTTGCCTTATCTGCTGCCTTGATTTTTCCCGGGGGCTGATAATTTCTCTTATGGAAAAAATCATCGGCAGGAAACTTCAGGAAATGACGAAATGGAATGCCGTCATAATCGGCTCGATGAGCTTTTTTGCGTTCATAAGCGCGTCTGCCTATTTTTTTGCGTTTTTTCGGAAAGGAAACGAATGCGTTAAAGCAATCGTAGAAAAAGCCAGGGAAATGTTCTGCTCAAAAAATGCCTTGAGATATATGGTGTTGATTTTCATCATTTTCGTTGTCAGCTACCTTGCTCTGCTTATGGCTCATTTTGATTTTCAGGACGACACGAAGAGAATTATTTCCGGCCACAAGTCGTGGGTCGGGGCAAGCCGGTATGTTTCGGAGATTCTTGCTGTTTTCCTTCACGCGAACTTTTACCTGAACGACATCGCGCCGCTTACCCAGATTATCGCGCTTATCGTTATGTCTTTTTCTTCGTTCTTTCTTGCATACGCGCTTACGGACGGAAAAGTGACATGGATTTCAGCCGTAGCGTCAACGCTGCTGGGAACTTGCCCCTATTTCGTGCAGAATATGTCGTTCAAGTTCGACTCGCCTTATATGGCTCTTTCCATGCTGTTTGCGGTCATTCCTTTTTTGTTCGCCGAAAATCTTTTCGTGTTCTGCGCAACGAGTTTCGTATGTTTGATTCTCGTCTGCTCAAGCTATCAGGCCGCGAACAGCGTCTATCTTCTGCTTGCGATTTTTTTCGCATTCAGGATGGTGAACGAAAAAAAAGGTTTCAGAAAGACAGTTTCGTTCATTCTTTCATGTATTCTCTGCTATGCTGTTTCGCTCGCTCTTTTCAAACTTCTTATTATGATTCCTACTGAAGCGACGATTGACGAAAGAAACACAAAAATCACAGGAAGCATGGTTTTTGCCGTTATGAGGGTGAACTGGATTGGCTATATGAGAATCGCGCTGAAAGAATTCGGAAATATATGGATAAAATTCTTTGCCGCGCTTATTGCTTGCGCCTTTGTTTTTTACGGCACTGTTCAGAGTAAATTGGGAAAAATCGTTGGCTTTTTTCTTTCATCGTTCACTATTGTTCTTATGCTCTTCCTCTCTTACGGCGCGTACCTTGCCATAGGAAACCCCGTGTTCGCCGCCCGTGCTTTCATGGGGTTTGACACGCTTGTTGCGGTGTCTGCGGTCTTTGTTTCCGCAAAGGCTTTTTCCGACAGGCAGGTGAGAAAAATCCTTGCGTCCTCCTGCATTTGCGCGCTCGCATGGGGATTCTGCGTGAACGCCACTGTCGCCGGTAATGCTTTTTACAAGCAGCAGAAGTACGCGGATTTCCGTCTTACTATTTTGCTCGGGGATTTGGGGGCGTTCGTTAACAAGGGCGAAAAGTCCGAGTGCCTTATTTCAGGAATAACCGGCGCGCCAGCCTCTACGAACATGGACTGGAAGAACTACAAAATCAATTTCGGAAGCTACAGTGCGGGCTGGATGAGCTATATTCTGCAGGAATGGAATATGGACCTTGATTTTGTTTCGATTGAATCGAACAAAGATATTTTTGGGAACAAGCCTGAGCTTAAAGAAAAAGTTAGTTCTCTTCCACTTCTTGTTGATAATTATTATCATTCAATTTACGGAAACGATAATTTCTTTTATGTCGTTCTGAAAAATCCGCAGGTAGAGAAATATGAAACAGAATAAAATTGTCTGCATAAATGGTGAAAGCTGGGTCAGGAATCTGACTGGAATCGAAAGGCTTGCGATTGAGGCTACATGTTTTCTTGACAAAATGGTTCAGAAAGGAAAGTTCCGCCTTGTCCTGCCCAAAAATGCCAGGAATATTCCGGTGCTTGAGAACATTGAGATTGTCGTGCTCGATACTGAGGCTCATTTTATGCCAAAATGGACTCAGGTGCATTTTCAGAAGTATGTTCTTACTCACAACGGAATAAGCTTGAATTTTTCCAACACCTGCCCTTTTTTCTGTCCTGGATTTGAGTTCATCCATGATATTTATTGCGCTTTGTACCCTGAAGACCTAAAATCACGGCGGGACAAACTGATTTATCTTTATTCCACTATGATGTACAGGCGGATTGCAAAAAAGGCAAAGGCAATTTTCACCGTCTCCGAGTACACGAAGGAAACTATCGTCAATCGGTACGGCACGAACCCTGATAAAATCAATGTTGTTTATTCTGGTGTCAGCGGGTATAAAAATATCGGGACTGACGAAAAAATATTCGATAAACTTCCTGTATTAAAAGAAACCGATTTTTACTTTACGCTCGGAAGCCTTTCTACGCGGAAAAACCTGAAATGGATTGTGCGTCATGCGGAGCTGTTTCCTAACGAAGTGTTCGCCGTGAGCGGAAAGCCGCTTCCGACTGCCGTAAGCCCTGAGCTGAAAAAGCTGCCTTCGCTTCCGAACATAATTATGACAGGTTATCTGACTGATGAGGAGGTCAAGGCTCTTTTGAAAAAAGCGAGGGCATTCGTTCTGCCCACTTATTTTGAAGGATTCGGACTTCCTCCGCTTGAGGCTCTCAGCTGCGGCTGCCCCGTCATTGTCTCGGACAGGACTAGTCTTCCTGAAATCTACGGAAAATGCGCACATTACATTGACCCGGATGAGCCGAATGTGGACCTTTCCGAGCTTTTGAGAGAGCCTGTAGAAAGCCCGGAAAAGATTCTTGAAAAGTACACGCTGGAGAACACGGCAAGGCGTATGCTTTCGGTGATTGAGAAATATCTGGGCTAGGCTTCTTTCGTTCCGTTCTGGGAAAGCTGGAGGTACATCTGGTCAGCAAGACCGAAGCCTGCGTTTTTTGTCATCATCGTGGCATATTCGTCATAGAGCATGTCTTCGTACATACTTTTTGCGTAACTGTCCTGACCGTTTGCTTTCATTACGGTCTTACGCATTTCGGAAAGCATCATCTTTACGACATATGACTCCATTTCCAGCGATTTTTCGTACAGTTTTGATGTTCTGTCGATTGTTTTTGGCTGTACATGAGGATTAGCCTGATTTGCGGCCGCACCAGTCGGGAGCGATTTTTTGTCGCTTTCGGAAGTGAATGTTCCTGAAAAGCCCGATGTCCAGTCGCCGCCCAGCCTTCCTTCCTGAGCTACCTGACTTGACGACAGATTTTTTCCAACGGAAGATTCTGAGATAAGCTCGTTGAGCATAGACTCAAATTTTCCTTTCTCAGAAGAAATCTTCGCTCCTTGAATTGCGCTTTCGCCTTTTGTGATTGCGCCGTAACCGCCAGAAATGATTGTATTCATAAAAACCTCACTACCTATTATCGGTTTTTTTTATGAATCCTTTAAAAAAAGTTGTTTTCTGGGTAAAATGTTCCTATGCCTTTATACGAGCCAGACACAGTTTTTACCGTAACGAAACTCACTTCGCTTATACGCGACATTCTTGAGGGAACTTTTCCGAACATTACTCTTGAAGCAGAAATATCGAATTACCGCCCGAACTCCAGCGGTCATTTGTACTTCAATCTGAAAGACGAGGGTGCGCTTATAGGCGCGGTCATGTTCCGTGGGCGCGCGTCAACTCTCAGCTTTACTCCAAAAGACGGAATGAAAGTCCGCTGCACAGGCTCAATCTCCGTGTACGCGCCGCGCGGGAACTACCAGTTTATGATTACGAAGATGGAGATTGCAGGACAAGGCGACATATTGCGCATCCTTGAGGAAAGAAAACTGCGTCTTGCAAAAGAGGGGCTTTTCAACACGGAGCGCAAGAAGGAAATCCCGCGTTTCTCAAAGACAATAGGCATAGTCACAAGTCCTACTGGGGCGGCATTGCGCGATGTTCTCCAAATCACTAAGAGGCGGAATCCCGGGATGAATGTGGTCATTCTGCCAGCTCTCGTTCAGGGAGATGGCGCGGCACAGTCAATAGCGCGGCAAGTTCAGGTTGCGAACGAGTTCAATCTGTGCGATGTCCTGATTATCGGGCGCGGAGGCGGTTCTTTGGAAGATTTGCTTCCGTTCAGTGAGGAAGTCGTTGTGCGCGCTGTGGCAAATTCACGGATTCCAACAATCAGTGCGGTTGGGCATGAAATTGACTGGTCGATATGCGATTATGCTGCGGATCTCCGCGCCCCTACTCCGAGCGCGGCTGCGGAATTCGCCGTTCCTGTGCAAGCTGAAATTGTTCAGGCATTGCAGTCTTATCAGGCTGATTTTTATCGGAGCATAAGCCAGCGAATCGAAAAACTTAAGCTGATGCTAAAATCATTCGATGTGGATAACATGGAAGTCCGTTTCAGGACGATTGAGCAGCCTCTTTTGAACAGGTTCGAGAACGCAAGGGAATGCCTTGTAAAGAACATGGAGGACAAAATCAAGGATACTAGGACACGGGTAAGCCAATGCGCTCAGATTCTTGAAGGGGCAAGCCCCAGCACAATTCTGAGCAGGGGCTACTCTATGGTTCGGACTAAAGACGGAACAATCGTAAGGGATGCGCAGAATGTTCAGACCGGCGCGGAGCTTGAGATAATCCCCGCCCACGGAACAATCCGTGCGCAGGTAACAGAGTGTCTATAGATGCAATCCTGCCTGCTCGTCAATCCAGTCGGCGAGCTTTGCGGAAACTTTAGCGCAGTATTCGGGATTTTCCACTACGAGCCGGCCGCCACTGGGGCTTATCCACCAGTCATAGCCGCGGTCGTTTTTTGCGGGGTACAGTTCCACACCGTCCGTGTATCCGTCTTTGGAGTGTTCCTGGTTGCACGCGGGATTGGAGCAGTAGCCTCCCATGTCTCGTCCCCACGGGTAAAATCCTTCTTTTGATGTTGTCATGTAGGCGATGAACGCACACGCAGTCCACGGCAGGGGCGATGTTCTTGGAATCTGGAGATAGTGCTTGTAAGCATATCCGCCGATTCCCTTGTAGCCGTCTTGGTAGGCGGCCACAGTCGCATTGTTTACGGAGGAGGTTTGGGTTTCTTTTATGGAACGGAATTTTGAGTAGACGAGAAGCCCGCACTTTCCGCTGCCTGCGATGTCTGTCAGTTCCGTGCAGATTGGGCCGTCGTCCACCATCGCCTTATACTGGGCGCACCACAGTTTGATGTACGCAAGGGCGTACTTTGCGTTCTGGCTTGTAAGTCCTAGCCGTGCCACATCTGAGGAAACCCCGTTGATTATGGAATCGAAATAATCCTTTTTTTCTTGCGGGAGCGCGTTGTATGCATCCTTCAAATACGATGCGTAGGTGTCGTTCGTGAGCATATAGAGAAAATTTTTCCCCACAGGCTCGCCGTCAACGCCCATGAAAAGAGGGTGTATGTCTTTGTAGACAAAATCCCAGCAGTTTCTGAAAGTTTCCGAATTATTGGTGTTGTTGAATTCGAAAACCTTGTTGAGTGTTTGCAGCGCGAATGGATGCCCGTTTTCCTGCTCATTTGTCCCCGGTGCGTCTTTCCACTCTTTTGGAATGTAGTTGAGCAGGTAGCCAGTGTTGAGCATTTTGCGTTGTATGAGATTGCCGTCCTGGATAAGCGTCATGGAATAGACCGGCGTAATTTTGTAGGCATCAGCCGTGAGAAGCGTAAAAATAGAATTGTTTTTTGGGACGAACCATTGGACTTTTCCCGAGTACGATGGATTGACCTTCTGCAGTTCCTTGATAAAAGTTTCCCCCGCCGCGGAGCCTCGGCTTGAGTTTCCGATTCCATAGAACACCTTTCCGTCTGACTCCGCCGCCGCCCGGCGGTACAACTCGGAAAGCGGCATGGTCTGGGCCTGCTCGATGACCTGTTCCACAGTCTCTTTTTGTGCGACGACTTGTTCTTCTTTTTTGCACCCTGCAAGAAGGAGCGCAATCATTCCAAATGTCAGCAATTTTCTCATAACTACAGTCTAATTCAAATCAAAAAAATTGACAAGTTATTTACTTATTTTATGTACGATGTTATACTAGTATTTAGTTTTTTTTCATGGAGCGTTGCGCAATGAGCAAAAATATGGAAAAAAAGACGAAGCGCGATATGCAGATTTCAACAAAGCTACTGCTTATTTTTGGTCTTTCGATTGTTTTAAGCTGTGTTCTCGTTTCTGCAATTTCTCTTGCGATTTTCAACGGCGGGCTTGTGAAAAGCACCAATTCAGGGCTTGATTATACAGCTCACGGTGTTGAGATGACCGTCTACGACTGGCAGTCCTCACTCACGAGCCATTCTGCGATTCTTGCCGATAGAGCTGATGTCCAAAATTATGTCAGCACTCGCGACACAAAAAAGCTCGGAACATTTGTCAGAGAAAAACGCGAAACGCTTTCTGTTGATATTCTTGCTGTCGTGGCGCGGGATGGAACTGTTCTGGCAGCCTGCGGTTTTGATTCATCATCGGACATTCTTTCAGCATACTCTGTGCGCGAGGCATTACACGGTTCTCCCGCATATTCCATAGAAGCGTTCGGGGATGTGCCCTACGCAATTATTGCCGCAACGCCAATCTATGTGAACGGCCTTTCTCTGGGATGCATAGTTTCCGGCTACGACCTTACGAACAATGACCTCATCCAGACTGTGAAAGAAAGTTACAATGTGGAATGCACTGTGTTCCGCGGAGACGAGCGCGTTTCAACGACAATAAAAGACAACGACGGTCAGTCAATAGTCGGCACTGTTCTCAAGAATCCTTCCATAACTGATTTTGTTCTCGGCTCAGGTGGCACATACAAAGGTCCTACAACTATTATGGGCAGAGAATATTATGGAATCTACTTTCCTCTAATTTCCGATGATGCGGCGATTACCGGGATGGTTTTTGTAGCTTCATCAATGGATACGGTCACATCAATCAGGAACAGGACGATTCAAGCCGTTGTGCCTATAGTCGTTGTTCTATGCATTGTTCTTCTTTTGGCAAGCGGATTTTTTGTGCGTTGGCTCATGTGGCGTATTTCAAATGTCACGAATGTGCTCAAGGAAATGGAAACGGGCGAGGCAGACCTTACAAAGCGCGTAAAGCTCCTGACGCGGGATGAAATCGGGGCGCTTGTCATTCATTTCGATAATTTCTGCGACAAGTTGCAGCATATCGTCTCGGAGATAAAAGGCACTAAGTCCGAGCTTACCGATGCTGGTACGGAACTTACGGCAGGCACGGAAGAAACTTCTGCGGCAATCACGCAAATCATCTCGAACATCGGAAACATCCATACCCAGATTTCCATGCAGAGCGACAGCGTCCAGCAAGCGGCAGACGCAATGGACGACATTTCGGCGAGCATTGTGTCTCTTGACCGCATGATTGAAAGTCAGTCTGCTGGCGTATCCCAGGCATCGTCAGCCGTGGAGGAGATGATTGGAACTATTTCTTCCGTAAACGGCTCGGTTGACAAAATGGCAGAGTCGTTCGATGCACTTGCGATGAACGCCCAGTCTGGACTTTCCAAGCAGCAGTCTGTTAACGAGCGCATTCGGCAAATTGAAAGCCAGTCCGATATGCTTCAAGAGGCGAACCAGACGATTTCTTCAATTGCAGAGCAGACGAATCTTCTTGCAATGAATGCGGCAATTGAGGCTGCTCATGCAGGGGAAGCCGGGCGTGGGTTCAGCGTTGTTGCCGATGAAATCCGCAAGCTTTCCGAGACATCTTCGGCTCAGTCGCGGACTATCGGTGAGCAGCTTACAAAAATAAAAGACTCAATATCAGAAGTAGTTGCCGCAAGCTCCGAGTCAAGCGAAGCGTTTTCTCAGGTATCAAACAGAATAAAAGATACTGACACTCTCGTTATGCAGATTAAATCCGCTATGGAAGAGCAGAATTCAGGCTCTCGCCAGATTGGAGACGCATTGCGCACAATGACGGAAAGCTCCGGGGAAGTTCTGCGCGCCTCAAAGGAAATGGCTGGAAAAAGCAGCTTGATAACAAAAGAGATGCAGCTTTTGCAGGACTCCACGGATGCAATGAAGCAAAGCATGGGGGAGATGTCAATCGGAGCAAAGAAAATCGATGAAACTGGTTCTTCGCTTGGAAATATTTCGCATAAAGTGAAGAATTCAATAGAAAAAATCGGCACACAGATTGACCTTTTCAAGGTGTAGAGGGATTTTCCCTTCTATAATGAGAAAACTGCAAAAACGATTTGAAAAATCCTAAAATCGAATTGATAAGAAAAATCTTTTTTCTTATAATTTTGTGTGAATTTATTTTTTATGAGGTACGACATGGCTTTAACACTTGCAGAGAAACTTTTGCAGGAACATATTGTTCCAGAGGCTTGCCCGAACATTGATTTCAAAAAGGGCACTCCTATTCCGCGCGGAGAGGACATAGCAATTCACATTGACCAGACTTTGACACAGGATGCCACAGGTACAATGGCTTACCTTCAGTTTGAGACAATCGGAATTCCACGGGTCAAGACAGAGCTTTCTGTTTCATATATTGACCACAACACGCTCCAGACTGATTTCAAGAACATGGACGACCACCGCTATCTGCAGTCGGTGGCTGCAAAATACGGGCTGTACTTCTCGCGCCCGGGAAACGGAATCTGCCATCAAGTTCATTTGGAATGTTTCGGAAAACCGGGAAAAACTCTTCTCGGTTCTGACAGCCACACGCCTACTGGCGGCGGTATCGGCATGATTGCAATTGGTGCTGGCGGTCTCGACGTTGCCGTTGCCATGGGCGGCGGAGCGTTCCACACTCCCATGCCGAAGATTTTCGGTGTGAAGCTCACGGGAAAACTCCGCAAGGGTGTTGGCGCAAAGGACATCATTCTTGAAGTCTTGCGCCGCGAGACCGTAAAAGGCGGAACCGGTGCAATCTACGAGTATTTTGGTGAGGGCGTTGCGGCGCTCACTGTTCCACAGCGCGCTACCATCACGAACATGGGGGCGGAACTCGGGGCAACCTGTTCAATCTTTCCATCAGATGCATCTACAAAACGCTTCCTTGAATCAATGGGCCGCGGAAGTGACTGGAGCGAGCAGAAGGCAGACGAAGGTGCCGTATACGACAAGCTGATTGAAATCAACCTTGACGAGCTTCACGCACTGGCAGCATGCCCGCACAACCCTGACGTAATCGACACAGTAAAAAATCTTTCAGGAAAGAAAGTCACTCAGGTCGTAATCGGAAGCTGTACGAACTCTTCCCTTGACGACCTTGAATCTGTTGCCGCAATCGTAAAAGGAAAACATATCGCACCGGGAGTTGAGGCCGGAATCGCTCCGGGAAGCCGTACTACTCTCCTTATGGCAAGCAAAGCCGGAATCCTTGAGGACTTAATCGAAGCAGGTTTCCGAATCCTTGAATCTGCCTGCGGTCCTTGTATCGGACAGGGATTTGCACCGAACTCAGAGGGCGTAACGCTCCGAACATTCAACCGAAACTTCAAGGGCCGAAGCGGTACTGCCGACGCAAACGTATACCTTGTTTCACCTGAGACAGCCGCAGCAGCTGCCGTAACAGGCGTTTTCACAGAAGCAGAAGCCTTGAGCTACGAAGACCCAGCATACAAGACAGGAGTCAGAATCTCAATGCTGGACGGAAACGACCCGCGACTTTCTTCTCCAATGGTCTTAAACTGTGCCACAAACCGTGCCATGGTTATTCCGCCTCTCCCGGAAAGCGAGGCAAGCAAAGTCGAAATCCTTCGCGGACCTAACATCAAGCCTTGTCCTGCCTGCCGTGAATACAAGTCAAATCTCTCTCTCCCGGTTCGCCTCAAAGCAAGCGACAATGTTTCAACCGACGACATCATGCCGGCCGGAGCAAAAGTCCTTCCATTGCGTTCAAACATCCCTGAGATTTCAAAATTCACCCTCACCCGCCTGGACGAAACTTTCTACACACGAAGCGAAGAAGCAAAATTCGCTGACTGCTGTGTAGTCGGTGGCGAAAACTATGGACAGGGCTCAAGCCGCGAGCACGCAGCCCTTGGACCTATGTATCTGGGAGTTCGAGCCGTAATCACAAAATCATTTGCCCGAATCCATAAGGCAAACCTGATTAACTACGGAATTATTCCGATGACTTTCGCAAATCCTGCTGACTACGACAAAATCCAGCAGGGAGATACCCTTGAGCTCAAAGACCTTGACGACTCATTGAAGAACGGAAAGCCTTTCAAAGTCCTCATCAACGGTAAGACCGAAATTGAGTGCGTGAACGACATCGCTGCCCGCTCAGCAAAAATCATCATGGCTGGTGGCTTGGCCGCTTACACACGAAAAGGCGGAAACTAAGCAAAAAAGCGGTAGTTGGTTTTATCGAACTACCGCTTTTTTATTGTTTTGTATTGAAAGCAAAACTCAGCTTTTTCTGTTTTTCAGAGAAACGATGGAGAAATTAATCGTTTTTTCTATTTCTATTCCTGGCGAAAGATTCAGTTTCCAGCAAAGTGAGGTTCTGGCCGCTTCTTCGCCGTCAGAAAATATCTTTGAGGCGATTATGTCGCAGTTTTCGTTCGGCTCGAAAACAAAAGCCGTTCCAGTGGCATCGTCCGTGAGCTTAAGATATGAAATATCCTCCAAAGTTTTGGACTGACCAATAGATTCGATGATTTCTTTTTTGTCATTTGAGATTGCTTCAAGGGCATACGATTTATGGTCGCATCCGAAAGACATTTTTGCAAAATCGGACTCGATTACAAGGTTTCCGCGAAGCTCTATAGGGCTTTCATTCTTTATAATCATCTGAACCATAAAGCCGTTTGAGTTGGCGACGAACTTTTTTTTGAGCGATACGAGAAGGTTCAGCGAAGAAAACTCTCCATGAGCGACAAGCGTTATTTCTTTTTTCAGCCCTTCAAATTTTAGTTCCTTGAAGAAACATCCTGAAAAAATCGTATCGATTGGATTTGACTTTTTATATTCATCAAATTCTTCATCAGTAAGAATTAGATTTGAAAAAATCCCCCTTCCAGCGCAAAAATTTCCGAAACGCCTGAACGCATTCAGCTCAAAGATTTTTGCACCAATCGGGGAAATGCACGCTCCGAACTGCTCCATTAAGCAAAGATAATCTGTGAAACCATCATTGTTGTAGTCAAAGGCTGTTATGCTCTCCCGAAAATCCGAGAATTCGCGAATGCACCGCTCGGCAGAAAGAAGATTCTTGTATGCTTTTTGGTAAAGCTCACAGTTTTCTCCGGCATAAAATTTTCCATCCTGAGAAAACCAGAGCATTTCTCTTGCAAGTTTTTTTCTTGCCTTGTCACCTTTGAGCTGATTTAAAAGAAGGCTCGTGTACATCATTCTGTTAAAAAGCGAGCTTGCAAGATTTGAGTTGATGAAAAAATCAGAAAGCGGATTTTCTGGAATATGAGCCTTAGTAAAATTTTTCTCAGATTTCAAATAATCAAATGGAAGCGAAACAGAACATTCTTGCGGAAGATTCTTCAAAAAAGAAAAAATTTTGTCAAAGTCATAGAATGAGAAATCCAGGCGGAATGTTGTTATTGAAGAGTTTTTTGCCGAAAAATCATGCGCGGAAATCTCTTTTTCAAGGCTCGTTTCCGTGTCAACGGAGATTACTTTCGTTTCGATGATTGAGATTGATTTTCCAAGATAATTGGAAATTAATGGCGAGTGATTTTTGTATTCGTCAGGGATAATTCCACTTTCAAGAAGAACATACTCAAATCCGCTGTTGTTCAGGCACGGAATAAGGATATCGCTCCAGCATGAATTGAAAAGAAAAAAACCGCGCGGTCTTTTTCCGGTGATTTGACGGAGCGTAACCGTCAGCTTCTCAATTTGACCAGTTCTGTCCATAGGAAAAATCACCGGGAAAATCGGGTTGTAAAAACCGCCGCCCAGTATTTCAATCTGCTTCCTGTCAAGAAGTTTTCTTAGAATCTGGAAAAACTCAGAGTGGTTCTTTTCAAACCATTCGATAGATTCTCCGTCAAAATGGAATACAATCTTGATTTCCTGATTCTGGAAAAGAAACGACACCAGCTTCTTGTAAAAAATTTCATACCGTTCTGAGAACGATTCGTGAGAGTCAAAAGAAAAATCGACAAAAAAACTGATATGCTCCATACTATTTTCTTGGGGCTGCCCAATAATTATGACAAACTGTGGCTGCAATTAGTAGACCTGTTCGGAAACTTCAGTTTTCAGAACAGGTCTAATGAGTTTATTAGACATTCCTTTTTAAGATTTTATATAATGATTCCCAGAATTTAAAGCTCCTGTCATTTTTTGAATCATCATATTCTTCCTGAAAATCATATTTTTTCTCAGGCTCGGATTCAAAAAGTTTATCCATTGAATGATGTTCGGCGGATAAAGTTCCGTTTATGTCGTACTTTATTTTCAGAGCGGGAATGAAAAAATTGAACAAGAACATCATAAAAAAAGCGCAGACCGCAATGAACAAAAACAAAAAAATCATAGCGACAATCAATTCAGACCTCCTAGAATAAGGTTAATCCATGAAGCGTTCCAGCCGCACAGCGCAAGGATGATTGCGGCAAGACTGAGCAGAAGCATACAGAAAATATACATGCTCTGCTCGTTCCTGTAGAATTTTACACGCTCGACGACTGAGTGGAAAATTGCCAGCATTATGTAGAACGAGCAAAGACAGCAGCAGGTGATTACGACGGCATGACCAATCGTAATGCCCTCGTTGATTCCAAGAATGACGCTGAGGAGCGGGATTGCGAATTCTGTGCCTGCTGGTCTGATTCCGATTCCGACGAAAATTTCCACAAAGAGAAGAAAAATTATATAAATCAATATGACTATTACAGGAAAAACTTCCTCAAGTCCGGTCGGGGAGAAAAGCCACGAATTGACGATGTAGCTTACCGCGGTTGTTGAGGCTGCGGTCATCAGTCCCTTGAAAAAAGAAATCCTGAGCGAAGAATAATCTTCGTGAAGCGAAACTGTCCTGTTGATTCCGATTCCGTAAAAAAGTATCGCTGAGGCGGAGGCAATGTAGTAAAAAATAAGTCCTATCATTTTTCAGCTCCTTTCTGAGCGATAATATGAATTTTTTTCTTGAAAAAAATGTAGATTGCGAGACAGACCGACAGAAAAAGCAGTGCGCCCGGAATCGTGGAAAAGAAAGCCCCTGCATGAGTGTTCTCAAGTGAGAACGGGAATTTGAGGTATATGATTCTTTTCCAGCCAGGAAGAGTCAGCGTACCGTAGCCGATTAAATCCCTCATCATAAACAGAACCAGGCATATCAGAGTATTGTAGCCGCAGGCTCTCATATTGTTGAAAAGATGTTTAGAGAGGCTGTTGACCTTTTTTCCGAAGAAAAATGTAATCGTGTATGTGGATATTGACGGAAGATAAATGCAAAATCCAAGCGTTATTGCGACTACAGGGCATACTATGTACAGGAATTGTTTGTACAGGATTGTGAGGAAAATAATACTGAAAATTAGGACAGGCTCTTTCAGCCCGCCGATTTTCAGCTTGTTCGCGCCGTGAAAAACCAGCGTCAGAAGAAAAATCTGAAGGTCAAAAAGCAGAAGTATGTAAAAAGCGAACACGAACCGTCCTGGAAGCGGAATAAAAAGTGCGAGAATCGCCGTGATATAGAAATAAATCTTTTTACTGTCGTTCATCAGCCTCACTCCTTACTATGATTTTAGGAATTGTTTTCTGCCAGTAATTCATAATTCCGCGCGAAAGACGCTGGGAATCCAGACCGCCAGCTTTTGCCAAATCCACTGCGTATCCTGCGAAAACGGCATCTTCTTCGTCCTTGCAGATGAACACGGCAGGCATTGGCCCGAAAATCGTTGGGATTCGTATGATAATGCCCGCATAGAACTCGTTCTGCCTCTGATTCTGGCGGTCGAGCGTGAATGCCGCCGCGCTCGTTGAGAATGCGGATTTTAGAGCAAGCGGAGAACCGACTTTGTAGCCGTCCGGCTCGTACTGGTCAAGCACACGCTGCATATCAGCGGCCAGAATAGTTTTTTTCGAGTTTTTCGCAAGCAGCGTGGCTGTGATGAGTATGAATGTCATAAAGACGAGTATTCCGAGAAAAGTCCCGTAAATCCTAAGGTTGTTCTTTGTTTCTTTATCAAGCATCGATACCCTCCTCTACGGCTTTTACCCGAGGATAAAGAACTGTCGTCGCGTAGTTTTTGTGATAATTGTTCTCGACAGACTGTATGATAAGCGAGATAAGGTTTATAGTGAGGATAGTGAACACAGCCCCGATTGATGATGTGCCAGAGCCGACAAGGAAAAAAGCCAGGACTCCGGCGAATGTTCCGTAAATGATTTTTCCCCTGTTCGTCAGAGGCACGGTGCCCGGCCACTGAATGACAAAAAGCGTGCAAAAAAGAATTCCGCTTGTCAGTAGCGCGAGTATGAGGTCGCCTGAAAAAAGTATTCCTCCGTAAAAGAACGGAGCTACGAATTTTACGAAAAATCCGTATGTAAAGATAAAAAATGCCGGCACAAGAAAGCCGAAAATATCCGTGGAAAAAAGAATTAGGGAAGAAAAAAGCGTGATGAAATTAAATCTGAACGCCGGGATTATTGAGTGCGAATCCCATAACATTGATACATAGCCTTCAGGAATTGATACGCCGAGCATACCGAAAATCTTGCTGTTCAAAAAGGCCGTGATTTTGGGGTCAACTGATGATATTGGAATCGTTCCGTTCTGAATCAAGATGAGTGCTGGATTTTTTGTCTGCAAATCAGCGAGCGAAATACTAAGCCCGGGGAAAAAATTCATTCCAAGAATCCAGCAGATTACGACAGCGGCGCAGACTGGATTTATCCATGAGTTTGCGAACCCGCCCAGAAGGAATGTGTTCACAAGCAGAACGCACAGCACGACCCAGAACACAGCGAACGGCGGGTATGTCTGCGGAAGAAGTAGTCCGATTAGTATTCCGTGGATTACTGCGATTATCCATGTGAAAAAATCTTTCCGCTTCAAGCGTGAGTGCAAAAGCTCTGCCAGGCACGAGGCAAGGACAGCCGAGAAAACCACGGTCAGGGCAGAAAAAGTCCTGGTCAGAACGAGCATGAGGACATGGAGCATAAGAACGCCAAGAATAAAGCACGACTCCGTTATTATAGACAATTTAAGGTATCTGAACGGTTTATGCGAGACATTTTTGTATGTATTATTCCTAAAAATCATTTTTCAGTCCCCTCCAATTTTTTCTTCAAAGTTGCGATATACTGACACAGCGGTATTCTTGATGGGCAGACTGTGTTGCAAAGCCCACATTCGGAGCATAAAATCGCGGTCTTAAGCGCGTCCTGCTCTGTCACTCCGTCTCTGTACATTCTGCAAAGCATTTCTGGCTGGAGATGAAGTGGGCAAATCTTTCGGCAGTTTCCGCATCGTATGCAAGTTACGCTCTTGTCAACAGAAAGCTCGCTTTTCGGCAAGAACTCAATTGATTTGACGGAGCGCGAAATTGGAGCATCACTTGAGACCTCATGTCCGCAGAGAATTCCGTTTATTACGATTTTTCCGAGCGATTTTTTAAAATTGCCGCATTGCGTGATAACTTCCTTTATAGGCGTTCCTACCCTGATTTTCATAATTGCAGCCGCGTTCAGGCAGTCGCCTGTCACATGAACTAACTGAAAAATAGAAGGAAGCCCCTTGACTACCGCATCGTAAGTTCTGAGAGCCGTGTTTGAGTCGATGAAAAAATCATTTCGCCCGAATTTTGAAAGTATTTCATCCTTGAACGCTTTCTTTGCGCTTGAAACTATGTCGTGCTTCGTTCCGCACGGATATTTCCGCAAATCAACAGGAACTGTAAAAATCGAAGTCGCAGAGTCAAGGTTTTCCATTAGGAAATCAAAATTGTAGTTGAAAAGCGATTTGTCTTTTTTGTTGAACGCGAACACGATTGCACTTGCTTTTATTGTTCTTGCTATGATTCCGGCTCCTTCGACAATCTGGGAAAGATACTTTCTTGCGAGAAAATTTTCTATGTCGTGGCTCGGATCGTCGTCAAAAAGGCGCACTCCAAGAATCATGTTGTTTTTGCGCTTTAGCTTCCTGATTTGCGATATTATTGAAGCAGGCTTGTCAAAAGTGTTCACGATTCCGTTGTCCTTCAGGAGGTAGCACAGACTGTTCTGGTCAAGGTCAGACCATACTTTTTCCTCCTGTTTTTTCCCAGTGAACTCAAACGAACCCGAAAGAGCGATTCTGACGCATTTTCCAATTTTCCCGCTCGCACACTGAAAATTCAAAATCTCTTTTACGCTTCCCGGAACAGAGGAATGGACGCAAATATTCTTTGATTTTGCGATTATCTCGCCTTCCCGTACATTATTTCCTTCGTAAACGAGAATATCAAATTTCTCATTGTCATCAGCCTCAATCGGAATGAGAACCTCTCGCGGAAGAAAACTCTCCGCTACAGAAACGAAAGAATCTTTATCAGTTGAACTGAACTCAGACACTGAAACCATATTTTTTCCCTAAATGAATGTAATATCCTGCAAAAACAAGCGGCAGGAGCATGAATACTATAAGAACAGATTTTCCGAATCGTTCTTTTACGATGCCGGAACTTTTTGAGAAAGCAAATTTCGTTCCGCTTCCCTGGGACAAAAGTATTTTCTCAAAAGAATCTTCCTTTTGATTCAAAATGTAATTTTCTACGGAATTCCTGAAATCCTCGTTGAATGTATACACAGGCGACTTCGTTTCCTTGATTTTTCCGTTCTCATCGCTGTAATCAATGATGTATACGGTCTCTCCTTCCTCAGGAACATCAAAGTCCATGTCAAGATGCCTGTACGGAAATACAACTGTGTTCCAGTACCAGTCGGTAAAATCTTTGAAGGTCGGAAGAACGCCGTTTCCGCCGAATTTGACTGGCGATGGCAGTGCCGGGCGCGAGTCCTTTTTTGTGTATGACAACGACGACGAGAAAAGAGAGTGTGCGAGAATCAGGAGGACTGATGAAAAAAGCGCGAGCATTAGCTTCATTGACTTTTTCTCGAAGATTGGAATCATTCTTGCGTTCCTGATGAAAACAAGATTGAACATATTTTTAGTGAACTTGATTTCACTGATTGTCCTGAAAAGGAATATGATTGACATTGCCGCCGTCACGCAAAGAAGGTAAAAGAGCGAACTGAGCGGAGAAACGGCAACAAGAAGCACGAAAGGCAGGAAGATAAAAACAAAAATCATCATGGATTTTTTGAGTGTTCCCAAGAATTCTTTCCTGTCACAAATCTTAAGGATGAATATGAAGCCCGTAAGGCTCATGCAGCAGCTCGCAGCAACGGACGCAAGCGGGCGCGTGAATGCGAAAAATATGTGAATGAAAGCCAGTGCGACGAAATACAGCGGTTTGTCTGTGAAAAAAACGCATAGCAGCGAGAATGCCAGCGTGACGGCAGGATAAAACCACGGGAATGACGGTGTTCCGTCCGTTCCTGCAATCGTATCCTTGAATGCGGAAATTTCCCTGACCGATTTTTGCGCGGCTGAAGAAAAAATTGACGGAACATAAAATACCATCATAGACTTGTTCTCATCATAGAAAAAATTCTCGCGCGCAAAAAGATATGAGTCGTGGGGCTGTGCCTGAATCGGGGCGAATTCCGATATTTTTGGGATGGTCAGAGTGCTTTTTGATATTATGTTTTTCGCGCCGTTTTTTTTCAGCACCGATACGACCGAATCCTCTGTCAGTTCCTCCGAGCTTACATAGACAAGAAGATAATCTTTCCAGTGATGCGACTCAGGAATTGTCCTGAACATATTGAACAGGAAGAGAGAAATAAAGCATATAAAAACTGGAACTATTATTTTCAGCTGTGATTTCATTTTTTAGCCGCTTCTTAAAGAACTGAAAAAGCCACTCCCATAAAAAATCCCAGCATACTTCCGATGAAAACTTCCAGCGGCGTGTGACCGTTGACTTCCTTTAGTTTTTTGAAATCATTATAGATTCCCTTCTCTTTGAGAATTTCACCGACTTCGTTCAGCCTTTTTGCTTGAATGCCGCTTGCAAGGCGTACTCCTACGGCATCGCGTACAGTGACGACATAGAAAACCACGGTAAGAATGAAAAGGTCCGAGCTTATTCCGGCCCTGAACCCTATGCAAGTGCATACACAAGCCGTCACGGCAGAATGTGATGACGGCATGCTCCCCGTCCGCCAGAAAAGAAATTCGAGCAGTTCTTTTACGCTGTGAACTTTTCCATTGAGAAGTTTTATGACTGTCTTAATAAACTGGGCACTTACCCAGCTGAAAACGCAGGCAAGAAAAACGGGGCTTTTTAAGAGAATATGGATTTGAGATCCTGCATCTGTAAACATTCTTCAATTTTATCAGTCTGGGCTGTTTTATTCAATTGATTGCATTGATTTCCGTATAACCGAAACATATATTAAGGACAATTCTATGATAATGTGATATTATTTCCACATGGATTTTAGTTTTTTCCATGCGGGAAAAGATGATGACGGAAGAAGGCTTGACAGGATTCTGAAAAGGCTCATGCCCTCCGCGAATCTTTCTTCAATCTACAAGTCGCTAAGAAAAGGTCTTGTCAAAGTGAACGGCGGAAAAGCCGATGCATCCATGAAAATCTCGTTCGGAGATGAGATAAAAATCGCGGAATTTCTTCTTTCCCAAGATTCTGACTGCTCAAAGAAAAGCTCGCCGCTTCCTGTGGAAATGATTTTGTTCAGAAACGAGCATCTTCTTGTCCTTAATAAGCCCTACGGAATTCCTGTCCAGCCAGGGGCTTGCAAAAGCGTTGAGTCCCTGTCGGACATTGTTTCGGCTGATTTCTCCGCAAAGAACGGTAAGGAATCGCTCTCATTCAGGCCGGGACCGCTCCACAGGCTTGACAGGAACACGACGGGGCTTGTGGTTTTCTCTCAGAGCATTGACGGAGCCAGAATCTTCTCTGAGTGGATAAAAAATCATCTGCTTGAAAAAATCTATCTGGGGCTTGTTCTTGGTTGTATGGAAGATGAGGCTGTCTGGGTTGACAAAATTATGAAAAATCAGGGGAACGGGCAGGAATTTCGTACGGTTAACGTCCTTGAAAAAGAAAGCCGGGTCGGAAAAACTGCTGACACAAAAGCAATTCCTTTGGCGCACGGAAATCTTTTCGGAAATGATGTTACTCTGGTCAAATTCCTGATCGGCTCGGGAAGGACTCACCAAATCCGCTCTCAGACTGCGAGTCACGGTTTTCCCCTTTTGGGTGACGGTGCATACGGCGGAAAGGTGGAAACCGCGGATTTGGGGCAGGAATTTTTTCTTCATGCGCGGGAACTTTCTTTCCCGGATTGCGCCGAGCGGAATTTTCTGGGGCTTCCAGAAAAACTTTTATGCCCTTTGCCTGAAAATTTTGAAAAAATCCTAAATAAAATGTTGAAAAAGAGCTTTTCCACCCTTATATTTTAAGTAATGGATTTTCTGAATTTATTCATGGTGAAAAAGGGAATCACTGTGTATGCTTTTTATGGTCCCAGCGGAACGGGAAAAAGCTACCGTGCCAAACTTGTCGCCAAACAAAACGGTATAAAAGTTCTCATTGATGACGGCCTTCTGATTCAGGACGAGAAAATTCTTGCCGGAAAATCCGCTAAGATGGAGCAGAACTACATGGGGGCTGTCCGCACTGCCCTTTTTGACAGCAAAGACCACCGGGACGAAGTCGCAAAGGCAATCGTTACGAATCACATAAAGAAAATCCTCATTCTGGGAACTTCTGTCAAGATGGTGAACAAAATCGCGCTTAGACTCCAGCTTCCGCTCCCGGAAAAATACATAAAAATTCAGGACATTGCCACGCCCGAGCAGATGGAGGAAGCAAGAAGAAGCAGGATGATTGAAGGAAAGCATGTCATTCCCGTGCGCTACCATGAAATCAAGAAGAAGATTAATTCAAAAATCTTCGTTGATTCAATACGCGTTGCGCTTGCCAAAAAAAGGCTTTTCTCATGGCTCTTTGTGTTCGGAGCGTCGTCCAATGATGCTCCGGTCGCATCTTCCACGCTCTTTGAGAAATCAATAGTCTGCCCGGCATTTGCCGTTCCTAAGCGCAAGGAAATTTCCCATGCGGCTCTTTTGCGCATGACCGTCCAGTATTTCGGCGAGTTCAATGCTTCGCTCAGGATAAAGAAGCTGAATATAAAAAGCATTGAGTCCGGGTATATTATTTCGATAACAATCGATGTTCCGTTCGGAATACTTCAGCTTGTTGAATTTATTTCTTCCGCAAAGAAATTTGCGATTGAGAAAATAGAGAAGGAGTCAGGGGCTTTTATCAAAGACATTGCGGTTGCAATTGATAAAGTTCTGCCTCCGCCAAAAACTATAGCGTAAGGAAATTGCTAAAATCTGAAATTTTTAGCGATTATCGCCACTAAAAAACTAGGAGGTTTTATGGCTGAGATTACTATTACAACTGAGAACTTTTCGGCAGAGGTTGAGAAATCAACTCTTCCTGTGCTCGTGGATTTCTGGGCTACATGGTGCGGTCCGTGCAAGATGATGGCTCCGATTGTAGCTGAAATTGCGGAAGAATTCGCAGGCAAAGTAAAGGTGGGAAAATGCGATGTTGACGAGAATCCGGAGCTTGCGCAGCAGTTCGGTATTATGAGTATTCCGACTTTCATTCTTTTCAAGGACGGAAAGCAGGAAAAAATGGTCGTTGGAGGAAGAAGCAAAGAAGACCTTGTTGCTTTCATCTCGTAGAAAAAACTGACCTAGACGCTCTGTTGCTGTCCTGCCATATCCGCTCCGCTTCTGACAGAGTGTCCGCTGAACAGGCTTGTGTCTGCATTCATTGGAAGTTCCGTTGTTTTTACGAACACAGTCTGTTTCTGGTCAGCAGCCCCGCAGAATACGCCCCTGTCAACCTGACAGTCGCAGAAATCTCGTCCGACTGCAAGAATAACATAAGCATCGTCAGTGAATTTGTTCCGCGTAGGGTCAATTCCGTACCATGTGCCAGAGGCTTCCTGACCGTTTTTAGGAAGATAAGTGTCATCTGGAACAAAAAACTCAACCCAAGCATGTGTCGCGCCCTCTCCTATGCTCATTCCGCAGACATAGCGCGCTGCAATTCCTGCATGGCGGCATAGCGCAATCATAAGATGCGCATAGTCCTGGCACACACCTTTCCTTCCCTCAAAAGCCTCCGCTGCAGATGTTCTGACCGTGGTAGAGCCTGATTTGTATTCAATCCGCGAATACACCTCTGGAAGCAATGCCCGCATAAAATCCCTTACACGCTCGGAGGGAATTTTCTGCTCCGATATCATCGGCAGGAATTCAGTGTGCGAGAACGCGTCATAAAGAAAATGCCTCATGGAGTCCGTGCATGATGTCAGCGGCGTGTGGTACTTGTAGAACGCAGGGCAGTTTTCCCGCGTTCCGTTTTCGCCATGCACCTGAACTTCCGCATTCGCGCGAAAAGAGAATGATTTGTGGTTCGAGAAGCAATGCCCCCTGTAGACTATGTTCCCAAAAACATCACGGCTGTTGAATATCGGAACTTCCGGGCTTATTTCAAGCGAGCGCGAAAGAACCGTCTGGCAGCCTCTTGAAATCGGAACGCAGCGGAGAGTGAAATAATGATCCGAGACATCCCCACTGAATTGCAGGGACATCGAATAATCCACACTAAGCAATTTCATTTTCAGCCTGCTACTTGCTCTCAGTTGAACGCAAACATGCTGTCAATAAGCTGAAGCAGAACCATCTTATCCGCGCTGTCCTGAACGGAGTCGAGCTGACAAAGCTCTCCGATTATTTTTTGAAGCTGGAGGGAATCGCAGTCAATGTCCGTGTAGGCGATAGACTGCGCAAGCCTTGTACATTCAAACATAACCTTCTCTTCGTCCTGTTCAAGCCTCAGATATATGTCAAGCCGCTCCACTCCGTAGCCACAGGAAATTATGTTCCTTACATTCCTGTCAAGCACCGTGTCCTGAACAGTTCCCTTGAACGCCATTATGCAGTCGATGACTTTCTGGAACTGTAGGACTGGGGACAGGCTGCACTGAGCGGTCTGCATTGTCCTAAGAGCCATTTCAATATATGCAAGTGCCTCGCTTCCGATTGTCTCCCTGAGCATCATTGCGTTTCCGTTCGCAAAAGTCAGGCTTGCGATTATAGAACTTGAATAGTCCGTATCAAAGGCATAGCGGAAGCAAAAATCTTTGAGCGATGAGAAATTGTTGAAAATATCAAGACTCTCGCAGTAAGATTTGTAATCGAATGTTGTGTCAAGCTGGGAGTCATAAACCTTGATAAAGATTCTCAGCGTAGTCAGAGCGCGCTCTGCATACCGACCGAGCCAGTAAAGCGAATCAACCTGCTTCAATGTAAGCGGAACTTTTGTTTCTACAAAATCCATTGGTATCTCCTCATAAAATTTTTGGCTTTATTACTCCGCCATAACCCAAGTGTCCTTGAAACCGCCGCCTTGTGACGAGTTCACAATGAAACTGTCTGGATTCCGCGAGAATCGTGTAAGACCGCTTGGCCATGCCTGAGTAAGCTTTCCGTACAGGACGAACGCACGCAAGTCTGCCTTGCGCTCAATCTGCTGACCGTTTTCCATAATGGGCAAATCCTTAAAGTCTATGACTTCCTGCGCAATCCACCGTCTTGGCTGAGTGCGTATAAGGTTCTCCATCTCGGAAAGTTTCGATGAATCCATGTCCCTTCCGAACAGAACTCCGTATCCGCCAGCCTCTGCAACATCCTTGATTACGAGCTTTTTCAGGTTCGCAAGCACATACTTCCTGTCGTCCTCGTAGAACGGAAGGTATGTAGGTGCGTTTTGCAGGATAGGCTCTTCCTTTAGGTAGTACCGTATCATTTTTGGAACGAAATAATAGATTCCCTTGTCGTCAGCGATACCGTTTCCCGGGGCGTTGATTATGGCGACATTTCCGTTTTTGTAAACATCCATGATGCCAGGAATACCGATAAGCGACTCGGACAGGAATGTAAGCGGGTCAAGATATTCGTCGCTTATTCTGCGGTATATTGCTCCAACACGCTCTTTTCCGCTCAGAGTGCGGCAGTATGCCACATTGTTCTCAACAAAAAGGTCGCCTGGCTGGGCAAGGACGCTTCCAGTCTGCTCGGCAAGGTATGCGTGCTCAAAATAAGCCGCATTGTATCTTCCTGGCGTGTAGATTACATTGATTCCGCCACGGTTCATGTCGTCCATAACATCGCGCAGCATGATTCCGTAGCTTCTGTTATCCAGAATGTGATTCTGAGCGAATGTATCGGGACTGCATTTTCGGCTGAGTCCTCTTGCTATTAGCGGATATGAAGCCCCGGAAGGAATCCTTAGGTTATCTTCCAGAACATACCAAGTTCCGTCCTTGGACTGAACAAGATCTATTCCAGAGATGTGGCTGTAAACGCAATACGGCGGAAGAATGCCCTCGCACTGCGCAAGATAGCCGCTCGAAGAAAAGACAAAATCTTCTGGAACGATGCCGTCAGAGATAATCTGCTTTCTTGAATAGATGTCGTACAGAAAATGGTTCAGGGCTGTGACGCGCTGCACAAGTCCTTTCTGCAAGAATGCCCAGTCAAGTGCGCTTATGATTCGCGGTATCGGGTCAAACGGAAAGAGCCTTTCATTGAAAGAGCCGTTTTTGTAAATTCCGAATTTGACACCATATCTTGCGAGCTGCTCGTTGATTGGACCGGAGTTTGCGACTAGGCTTTTTATTATATCAAGATTTTCCATTTTGACCTCCAATGCCGATATGAATAAAAAAAGACGCACCGCTTAGATAAGCGGTGCGTCTTCGCAACTACGAATATTATTTCAGAAAAAAGGCGTTTTGTCTATTCGTTTTCAGAACAATTCTGGCTGGGACGATGTGCCTGATTTTTGCTCAAACCCAAGATGCTCGTATGCTTTTGCGGTTGCAATCCTTCCTCGCGGTGTACGCTGCAAAAGACCGCACTGGATAAGGTACGGCTCGTAGTAGTCCTCCAGAGTGTCCTCTGCCTCCCCGATTGAGATTGCAAGCGTTTCGGCTCCGACAGGTCCGCCGCCGAATTTTTCTATGATTGCGCCCAGAATGCTTCTGTCAAAATCCTCAAGTCCCAGCGAGTCTATGCCCAGCCTGTCAAGTCCGTCCTGAACGATTCTTTTTGTGATTACACCATTTCCGAAGAATTGTGCAAAATCCCTCATCCGGCGCACGATTCTATTAGCCACGCGCGGCGTTCCGCGGCTGCAGCTTGCCATAAGAAGGGCCGCATCCTCTTCTACAGAACACCCGAGTATTCCTGCCGAACGCTTTATTATCTTGGAAAGCTCCTCAAGAGTGTAGAAATTGAACCTCTGGATTATGCCAAAGCGTGTCTGGAGCGGTTTTGAAACCATTCCGGCTTTAGTTGTCGCGCCAACGAGCGTAAAGTGCGGAATAGGGATTCTGACCGTGCGCGCCGCCGCTCCCTGCCCTATGACCCAGTCAAGCTCAAAATCTTCCATTGCTATGTAAAGCATTTCTTCAATGGCTGGCTTTAGGCGGTGGATTTCGTCTATGAAAAAGACCGTGCGCGGCGTTATCGTAGAGAGAATCCCTGCCAAATCCTTGGGCTTGTCTAGCGCGGGGGCTGATGTTACCTTGAAATCTGCGCCAAGCTCGTGCGCGGTTATTTCCGCGAGAGTTGTCTTTCCAAGACCCGGAGGACCTATCAGAAAAAGATGGTCCAGAGGTTCTTTCCTTTCGCGCGCTACATTTATGAACACGGAGAGATTCTCTTTTATCTGGCTCTGGCCAAGGAATTCGTCCAGAAGTTTTGGGCGCAAGTTCGTATCCGCGCTTTCGCCATCGGTTTCTTCGTCTGGAACTTCAGCGCGGACAATGTGAGTCGTGCCGCCAGCCTGATACGCAAGCTGCGCAATTTCGTTGTATTCGGAGTCTTCTGATTTCTTTCTCATGCTCGCAAAACACAATCCTACAGGATATAGCGGCTCAAGTCCTGATCCTGAATTACATTCTCCAGCATCTTGTCAACATAAGCGGAGTCAACCTTGATTTCTTCTCCTGAATGTTCATTCGCATCGAAGCTGATTTCTTCAAGAACTTTCTCCATGATTGTATGAAGCCTTCTTGCCCCGATGTTCTCGCTCTTGGAGTTCAGCTCTTCGGCGAGCGTACTCATTCTGTCAATAGCATCATCCGTGAATGAGATTTTGAGTCCTTCAGTTCCCAGAAGAGCCGTGTACTGCTTGGTAAGCGCATTCTTAGGCTCAAGGAGGATTCGCTTGAAATCGTCCTTGGAAAGCGACTCAAGCTCCACGCGCAGCGGAAACCGTCCCTGTAGCTCGGGGATAAGGTCGCTCGGGGACGCAAGGCTGAACGCACCCGCCGCAATGAACAGAATGTGCGTTGTGTCAACCACGCCGAACTTCGTGCTAACTTTTGAGCCTTCCACAATCGGCAGAATGTCGCGCTGAACTCCCTCTCGGCTCACATTGGAGCCATGCCCTTCGCCGCCTTTCGTCGCGATTTTATCAATCTCATCAATGAAAATGATTCCGCTTTGTTCCACGCGCTCGCGCGCTATATCCGAAACTTTGTCGGCATCAATCATGGAATCAAGGACTTCCTCGGTCATAAATTTTCTTGCTTCCCTGATTGTGACCGTCTTTTTCTTCTGATTGCGTCCCGAAAGCATGTTCTGAATTTCCATCATTCCGCTTTGCAAATCTTCCATTGAGCCGCCAGTAATGATTTCCATGCTCGGCATTCTGTTCTGCCGTCTTACGGTTATCTCAACCTCTCTGTCCTCAAGAAGTCCTTCGCGAAGCATCTGGCGGAATTTCTCGCGCGTTTTGTCCGAGACAGTTGATTTTTTCTCGTCTTCAATTCGCTTCTCTTCCGCTGCCTGCATTTCGGCAAACTTCTTGTTCTGTTCATCCATGAGCTTTTGCGCTTCCTCAGGAGTGCCGTTGAACGGAACTATTTCGAGCTTACTCAAATCGATGTCAATTTCGTCTTCGTTTTTCTTTGTCTTTTTCTCGCTTCCTGGAAGAAGGAGGTCAAGGAGTTTTTCCTCAACGCGCGGCTTTGAGTCCTCGCGCATACTCTCCTCCATTTCTTTCTTCACATTGTTGAAAGCGACTGCCATAAGGTCTCGGACCATGCTCTCAACATCGCGCCCAACATAGCCTACTTCCGTGTACTTTGTTGCCTCTACCTTGACGAACGGCGCGTTCACGAGCTTTGCAAGTCGGCGTGCGATTTCGGTTTTTCCAACTCCCGTAGGACCAATCATCAAAATATTTTTGGGCGCAACTTCATCCCTGATGTCCTCGCTCAGCATGATTCGCCTGATTCTGTTCCTGAGCGCGACAGCAACTGCTTTCTTGGCTTTTTCCTGTCCGATGATGTATGAGTCAAGTTTGTTCACGATTTCTTTTGGGGTAAGTCCCTCTATTTTCTTGTAATTTTGCAAATTTTCGTTTTCCATTTATATTTCCTCAACCGTTATGTTTCCGTTCGTGTAGATACAGATTTGACCTGCGATTTTAAGACTCCGCTCCGCGATTTCCTTTGCGCTAAGCTCGCTTGAGTCAAGGTATGCGAGAGCCGCCGAGTACGCGTAGTTTCCTCCTGAGCCAATCGCAAGAACATCATTCTCCGGCTCAATCACATTTCCATCGCCTGAGATAAGAAGGATTTTGCTTGAATCAGCCACAATCAGCATAGCCTCAAGTTTTTGCAACATCCTTTCTGTGCGCCACATCTTTGCAAGCTCCACGGCTGCCCTCGTAATGTCGCCTGAAAATTCCTTGACTTTTTCCTCGAATTTATCAAGCAGCGTGAACGCATCTGCAACGCTTCCTGCAAAGCCTGTAAGAATCCTGCCGTTGTAGATTTTGCGCACTTTACGCGCATTTCCCTTGCAGACCGTGTTTCCCAGCGTCACCTGCCCGTCTCCTGCCATAGCGACCTTTCCGTTTTTCTTGACAGCAATTACTGTCGTACTTCTGATTTTCACTTTCTCTGACATATGCTTTTCCTAATTTTTTCAAAGATGATTTTCTGTTTTCTGCCTACCTAAGCGCGTCCACATTCGCAAAGCCAGCCTTTACGAACGGAAGCACGGTCTCGTAGCGTGAAATTTTTGTGCGGACGAAGCAAGGCCCTTTTTCTCCGAATGCTTTCTTTGCCCAGTCTTTGTCATTGTCCGCGTCAACGGAACGAATTCCGAATCCTTCCGCTATTTTGAGCAAATCTGGGTTGGAGATGAATGTGCTTGCGCTGTACCGCTTGCTGAACAGATATTCCTGCTGCTGGCGTACCATTCCCAGCGCACCGTTCTCAAGGACGATGACAGTCACATTAAGATTAAGCTCATGCAAAGTTGCAAGCTCCTGAATGTTCATAAGAATTGAACCGTCGCCCGAAATGCAGATTACGCGCTTTTCCTCCGCTGCCATCGCAGCCCCGATTGCCGCAGGAAGCCCGAAGCCCATTGTGCCGAGAGAGCCTGATGTGAGGAACTGGCGCGGATTTTTTACAGGATAGAACTGTGCGGCCCACATCTGGTGCTGGCCAACATCCGTTGTTAAAATCAAGTTGTCCTCGCTAAGCCCACATTCAGATGCCGCTTTTGGAAGATTCTTGATGAATTCCCTGGGATTTCGGTATGCGGCTCCGCCTTTAACTCCGCAGGTCTTGTTTCCGCAGCAGTCGCTCGCATTACAGCTCATTTCCAGCGAAACTTCGTTCTGAGCCTTTATTTTCTTGCAATCGGAGAGCCAGGCTTCTCTCTCAGAATCGTTCGCATCAAGCTCCGCCCTGGCTTTCTCCAGCTCGGAGTTAAGCTTTTCAAATGAATGAGCGCAATCTCCCACGATGTACGAATCGCTAGGAAGAATCTTGTTGATTTCCGCTGCATCAATATCTATGTGAAGAATTCGGGCGTTCGGGCAGAACTTCTCGGCTATGCCAGTGGCCCTGTCATCAAAGCGGACTCCAGCTGCCAGAACAAGGTCAGAATCGTACATTGCCTTGTTTGCGGCATAGCTTCCGTGCATTCCCACCATGCCCATAAATTTCTCATCCGTTGTTGGAACTACGCCTATGCCCATAAGGCTTGACACCACGGGAATCTTGTAAATCGAAAGAAACTTTCGGATTTGCTCCGCGCTCTCCGGAGAGTTTGCGCCTCCGCCAATATAAAGAACGGCTTTCTTTGCGCTTACAAGATATGAGCGGAATTTTCCGATTACTGACGGGAGATTTTCTTCTATAGTCCTGAATTTTACGCTGTTCTGGCTGTTCTTGTATTCATCGTAGATTTTTTTGAAGCATGAGTCAAAATCATCCCCGACTTCCGCCGTTGCCGCCTGAACATTGCGAGGAACATCAATCAGGACGGGCCCCGGACGACCGCTCTCGGCTATTGCGAATGCGAGCGGAACCGCGCGGATTAGCTCCTCTGGTGTCTTTACCATCATTGAATGTTTTGTAATCGGGAACGAAAGCCCGAATGTGTCGGCTTCCTGAAAAGCATCCGTTCCAATCAGGTTCGTGTTGACCTGCCCCGTGAACGCCACGAGCGGAATTGAGTCACATCGCGCGTCTGCAATCGATGTGAGGAGGTTCATTGCACCAGGACCGCTTGTTGCCATGCAGACTGCGGCTTTTCCTGACACGCGTGCCATTCCCTGCGCTATGAATCCGGCTGCCTGCTCCTGGCGTACAAGAACATGATTTATGCTTGAGTTGTAAAGCTCGTCATAAAGAGGAAGAATAGAACCGCCGGGAATGCCCGCAACAGTGTTTATTCCATTCTGTTTCAGAAGATTGATTATAATTTGTGATCCAGTAAGTTTTTTCATTACAGAAAAAATATATCAGATTTACGGAGGGAATTCTATTGAATTTCCTCTCACAGAAGAAATTAACTCCGTCAACCTCACAGGCAAGCGCAAAGCTCTGCGAGGCCATGAAAGCCGATGAAATCTCCGCAATGCCTCTCGGAAACATCGCGAGCAGTAATGCTCAATCAGACGATTTTCTGGCAGAGCGTAGATGTAAATGGCTTTTACGGTCGTAAGCGTCTGAATATAGCGTGCAAGCGGAAGCACAAAGTCGTAAAAGATTGTGCGTCCGATTTTGCTGACATGGAGTGTCAATTATTTAAGGTTCAGCTTTGCGCTTTTACTTTTTTTTCCATTTCAAAATGCTTTATGCAAAAAGGAAAGACGAATGTTACATAGAACATTTGGATAAAGCAGGTCACAATTGTGCCGGCCTGACCAGAAATTCCGCTTTTAAGCAGGGGAATTAGAATCAGACTGACAGCATAGTAACTGAGAAGACCTGTCGTAAGCCTTGTCATTCGCACTGCCATTGGAACATCTGTTGAAAAGCCAATATATCGTCTTTCCAGAACCCAGCCCACAAAAAAGCCGATGCACCAGCCGACACCTTTGTAGGTGTCGTTTGCCATTTTTGCGCCATCTACCAACAGTTTTCCATTCGCATCATAATCCATCGGATAAGATTTGAGCGCGGCAAATATTGCCACGGCTACGGCGACTGCAATACTTGCACACATCACCAAGATGTCTTTTCCAGGGTGATTTTCGACCCATGCAAGGAGCTTGGCGGTAAGCCACATTACAAGAAGCCCGACTCCAACACCTACCAGAATGTCCTGGGGAGTATGCACGCCAAGAAAGATTCGGCTGAATGCAATAAAGGCAACAATAAGTCCCAGCACAAGGCGAAGTGCTTTTGATAATTCTTTGCGAATTGCGCCGCCACCGTATAATGAAGCTGCGTTCATGCTGTGCCCGCTTGGAAAAGAATATCCGGTAGCAGCTGTCAGGGCGTCGCTGTTAGGTACGATACGAACATCTCTGATCCAGGGGCGGTACACACATGCGGTCACTTTTAGCAAACCGTTGACTATTCTGTTACCGCTCCAACCCATAAGAAGATATTTTCCTAATTCCTTGTTCACGCACCAGTATACAAGTGCCATGATAATCAGAACTGTATTCATTTCGCCAATGAAGCTCATCTTTGACATAAAATTTGCCAGACAGCTCCCTGCTCCGTTTCTGAATTCCTGCAAAAGCAAAAGAATATTGATATCCATATCGAAACCTCCAATGAAATACTATAACTATAACACACTTATTTATTTTTGCAATGAAAAAAATGCTGTATGTCTATGTATTCCACTTATTATTATACTATATTTATGTTAGCTTGTACAGTGATTTTTTGTCACCAAACTGAACAAAGTTTTCTTCTACTAAATATAGAAGAAAACTGAGCTTATATCCTGACGCGTGATTTCAAATGGCACACAAAAGAACTACTATAAATAACAAATCAAGGAAATTATATTTTACAATCCTAATTCACTATGAGAATTTACCCGATATGCTGTTATAATTAAGATTTCTTCTTCGGTCTCTTTATCTATTTCTTTTCCGTAAATGAGCACAAGGTCAGGTTTTATATGACAATCCCTAAAATCTTTGAGATTGCCTTTTAAAGGATGGTCGCAATATTTTTCAGGAAGCGGCTTTCCCGCAAGAAGCATTCCGACAACTAAATCCACAAGCCGCTTATCATCTTCGCTTAGATTTTCATATTCTTTTCTGAATTTTTTCGTGGTAGCAAATTTATAGAGCATTGCTTCTTCGGAATTCCTCCATACTAGAATATGTCTGAAGAGTACCTGCTTTGATTTGTGAACGAATTTCTTCCCGGTCTTCCAGAAGGCTTTTTTCTAAAGGTGAAAGTTCATCCATCGAAAATGAAACTTTTGGAAAATGCGTAATAATGAAATCTTTTATAGCTTCGAGAATACTAGTATCTGCATTGTCCAAAGTCATGTTTATAGTCATCTTTTGCTCCTTGAATAAAATAAGCTAGGAACTTTTAATCTCCACCGAAGCCCGCAGCCACGGCATACCCGAAACATTTGTTTCATGGGAGCGACCTAGCTAGTTGTTTTATACACCATATTTTCTCATTTGTCAAATTTTCTTTATCATTCTTGGGAAGGTGAAGCAGATGGGAACTTAGATGAAAAATCCGTATCGAAAATGATTAAACTGAATGATGATTTTGTCTGCAAGAAAAACAGAAGGTAAAACACGCCATTATATAGAAGAAAACTGAGGTTATATCCTGACGCGTCATTTCAAATCTTCTCAGTTTTATAAGAGCATTGTTTATGATATATTTTTTATATGGGTAAAATCATTTACTACAGCAACAATTATGTTCTTACATCAGCTGGTGAAAAAGATTTTGGCGAAATTACCCCCGAAATTGCGCGAATTATTCATCGTGAGCAAGGAAAAATTCGTCTTGAAATTGGATTTCAAAAGAATGGTCACGGATATGGGGAAAAGCACATTGAGCGTCCAGACAGATTGAAACAATTAAGAAGAGGTGGCTTTGAGAATGCGCGAGACTTTATTGAATATATCGCAAAAGATTATGATGCAATTTTTCAAGGTGAAGGTAACAATATTGTTCTTGTAAAAGTAGAAAAACTTTCAAATATTGCATTTTTAGCACTAAAACGGAATGAAACAGACAAAGAGGTTTATTGGACTGTAGAAAGCGCATTTATTTCCCGAGCGGATTATCTGAAAAATAAAACGCCACTGTGGGAAAAGCCCGACAGTGGCATTGTCAAAAGAGCAGGAAAGGGCGCAGTCCAATCATCTTAAAAAGACCCCTCGCGCAATCACGGGCAACTCTTTTTAATATATAATAGCAGATTAGGGGTGTTTGTCAATCGTATTTTACACAACAAAACTAATCCCCTACTCCCCTAGTCCGCATTGTTTCCGAGCTTGCTGACGAAAAATTCCATGCACTCACGGGCGTTGCTTGGAAGAGAGTCCATCTTTCTGATGAACTGACGGTATTTTTGGAAAAGATGAAATTCCTGAGAGAGTGTTTCGTCCGATGACTCCGCCGGTTTGCCAGTGACGAGATATTCAACGGAAACCCCAAGCACCTTTGCGATTTTGACGGCATTCTCTGCTGATGGCATTTTTGCGGCGGTAGAAAGATATTGGTCTATCGTTCTTCGGCTGATTCCACTTCGCACCGCAAGTTCCTTAACTTTTATATCCTGAAATTCAAGCTCGCTTTTTAGGTTCTCTTTAAAAGACATACTTAATGATTACTCATTTTTGCGTGATTTAAACCTTGTATTACCACTAAAGAAATTGTATAATTACAATTACGCAAATAGAGGTAATTTTCTAGCGAAAGTTTACCAATAGCCAGAATTATACTTTTGGCACTTATAAATGCTGTTTGACGGAATTAATTATCAACCTACAAGGAGAAACGAAAAATATAAATATGCAGTAAATGATTTTACAGATATTGCAAAGCAGGTGGAACTTAAATGAAAAAATCCGTATCGAAATTGCTTGAACTGAATGATGATTTTGTCTGCAAGAAAAACAGGAAGGAAAATGCGCTATTATTATAGAAGAAAACTGAGGTTATATCCTGACGCGCTCTTTGAGGCTGATTCCGAGCTTCCTCAGCTCCTCGTCTATTATTAGGTCGAATTTGGCGAAAAGGCTGTCGTCGCCCTTGAATTCCTGCGGAGTGTAGAAGAACGACGCGGGCGAGATGCGGAAGATGACGCAGAGAGAGTCAAGAAGGTCTGCGGTGACAAATGATTTTCCGTTCTCAATCCTGCTAAGGTGGGTGGGAGTTATGCCTAGCCGCTCTGAAAGCTCCTCCTGTGTTATGTTTCTGAGTTTTCTGTAATGCCGCAAGTTCTCCCCGAAAATATTTTTCACATTCATAATCTTATATTCTACAAGTCTATTTAAAATCAAAACACGACATATTAATACGAATATCTTTATTCAACTTGCTATGAAAGGTCAGATTTTTCTTGACTTCAAAGTATTAAATGCTATAATTGATAAGAAAAAGAACATTTAATAGCAAGTTGAGTATTGATGGTATTTCTGGCGGAGGTGTACAAGTAGCCAGAGCTTTTATACGCCAGCCATGACGCTGGGCATGAATTAAGAGAGTTCGCAAAAAAACAGAGAGACTGATTTTTTTACCGAGCTTATGCTGTAGTAACGAACACTCTTCGTATGAAGGGAATATCTTAGCCTTAAAGGTTTGATTTATGGATAAACATATTGAAGAATCAGGTTGCTACGAGCAACCTTCTGAGGTTCGTTGTAAAATTTGCAAGAACAAAATATACAAAGAAGATCTGAAGTTTTGCAAGCAGGATGACGGAACTTTTATCTGCCCTGCATGTTTGTACGATGCAGATAAATTGCAAGAAGAGAAGGACAAGGATTAACAATACCAAGTCTTACTAGTTTTCAGAGGGAGGCATAAAACTTCATACCTCCTCGTATATTAATGTTATTGAATTATCTTATTCGATTTGGGATAGTATACCCGTGACATATGACCCGATAACCCGCAACCTCCTTGGGGGCTTTCCCCGTAACAAAGACTGGGTTTCTTGCTCTGGCTGGCAGTA
>JAFSJW010000086.1 GCA_017449265.1 Treponema sp. | reverse complement strand
GCGGAGATGCAGCCGCATTTGTCACGACAATTAGTGGGCTTAACACGTCAGCCAATCCGTACTCAGGACTGCCTAGTGCAACGCCACAGGCAAAAATCCTGAAGCCGAGCTTCACTCTTTCTGGGGGAAACTTCCCTGCACTTCCGTTTGCCGCTGTAGAGCCAACAACTCCAGTCAAAAACTACTTCCCGCTTCCTCTGACTAGTACTCCTGATGATACTATGTGGCAGTGGCAAGATCAGTATCAGACGGAATCATATAATTTCTACCGAACTTGGTACTATGACGGCGACGCATAATCCTTCGTCTTCTGAATAAACAAAAGAGCTTGCGGCAAGTGTCCTGCGACACAATGCTGCAAGCTCTTTCTGTTTGCTAATGGTCTGTATTTTCGACAATATTCAATATTTGACGAGGAGTTACTACGAAAGTTTTAGCAGGAAAATGTTTTGTGTTTCCAGTAACAAGGTACGCATCTTTTTCATTTCGGGCGTTCATAGTTACAGCATAAAAAACAATATCTTTGGGATCTGGTATATCTTCCGAAACAGGAACTGAATCAAAGTGCAATCCTATTTCTTTGATTTTCTCAACTGCGATTTCTACCGCATCTTTTGGAAAATGAAATTTCGGGCGTGCTAAAACTTCTCTGTATTCTGAAAGTATTTCATCATTAAATAACGGAATAATTTCACCGGAATAGACATAATCCATGACGATACGAGGAATTGAATTAGATTTTAGGAATGCAGAAACAAGAACATTTGTATCGATTACAGCGTAAAAAGGCATTTCTAGTTTCCGTTCCTGACTGTAGCTATTTCTGCATTTATTTCATCAAGCGATAAATCTGAAATACCGTTTTCTTCCGCACTGTCAGCCATCGCTTTCATGGCAAGCATAACATCCTGCGGTATTTTTTTTCTGGCATAACTCCTTTTATCCTCATAATTAAGTTTCATCGTAAAAGGAATGCCTTGCTCCGCAACAGTCCGCTTAAAGAAAATACGGACTGCAGTTGATAAATCAAGTCCTAGTTGTTCGTAAATTGCAGTAACATCTTCTTTCAGCTTATCATCTACTCTTATTTGAACTAAACTGGTCGCCATAAAAGCCTCCTTTTGAAGTTTTTTGTAATTACATTGTACTTTAAAGGCAAAGTGTTATCAATGCTTCTGAATAAACAAAAGAGCTTGCGGCAAGTGTCCTGCGACACAATGCTGCAAGCTCTTTCTGGCTATTCGTCCTGCCCAGAAACTGCTGCTTCCGAACAGGTCTATTGCTCTAAATCTCTATCTCGCCTTCGTAGCACACGCTCGTCGTTCCAGTGAGGTATACTGAATCGCCGGTGTAGCGCACAATAAGTTTTCCACCGCGGACTTTGACCGTTATGTTCTCGTCCATCGGGCAGAATCCGTTAAGCACGGCTGCAATCGCCGCCGCGCACGCACCAGTTCCGCAGGCAAGCGTCTCTTCGTTTCCGCGTTCCCAGCAGCGCATTTTAAGCTCGTTCTTGCTTACCACGCGCACGAACTCAACATTCGTCCTGTTCGGGAACATCTTGTGGTTCTCGATTGTAGGACCTTCCTGAGTTACAGGCTCTTTGTCAACGAACTTGGAGAAAATGACGCAGTGCGGATTTCCAACGCCTACGCAAGTGATTTTGTATTCCTTGTCCCCGACTTTGAGCGGCTGGTCGATGACGGCTTCTTTCGGGAGCTTTGGATTGTTCAGAGTGACCGGAACGCTCTTGAGCTTGGTTGGAATGTTCCTTGCCTTGAATTTTGGCGTGCCCATGTCAACAGTAACAGAATTGACTTTTCCGTTGAGCTTGTAGAGAGTGAGCGTTTTGATTCCTGCTTCCGTTTCAACATAGCAAGTTGCGATTGGCTCGCCTTTCTTTCCATGTTTTCCGTCATCCTGAACGCCGTTGATGTTGTTGTCGTAGACATATTTTCCAACGGCGCGGATTGCGTTGCCTGCAACACGGCTCTCTGTTCCGTCCATGTTGAAGAACCGCATCGCAACATCTGCTTTCGCGGATTTTTCGATAAGAACAAGGGAGTCTGCCCCGATTCCGTTCCTTCTGTCGCAAAGACGAACGGCAAGCCCGCCAGGATTCTTGACTTCCTGCTCCCGCGCATCGATGACGATGAAATCGTTTCCGGTGGACTGCATCTTGGTGAACTTGATTCTCTCCTTGTGCTCGCGCAGGCGGTTGATGTCAACAAGCTCCACATTCTCGGCTGAGTAGTGTGATTTGAGACAGTCCGCGATTGCGTTTGCGGTGTCGATTGCCGTAAGGCACGGAATATCCTTCTCAACGGCATGTCGGCGGATTTTAACCGAGTCGGCGCGAGGATTTCGTCCTTTCGCGCTCGTAGATATGATGTAGTCGATTTTTCCTGAGTCGAGCAATGTGATTACATTGTCTTTAGGATTCTCCTTGATTTTGTTCACAATCTGCACATTCATACCGAAGTCGGAGATGACTTTGGCTGTACCTTCCGTAGCGTAGAGCTTAAAGCCCATATCATAGAATTTTCGCGCCAAATCAGGAATTTCGTAGTGGTCGGTTGTCCTGATTGTGAAGAGAACGCCTCCGCTTCGCTTCATCGTGTAGCCCGCCGCAACGAGTCCCTTGAAGATTGCTTCTTCCCGTGTTGCCGCAATGCCCAGAACTTCGCCCGTTGATTTCATCTCAGGGCCAAGGTGGGTGTCTACATCCATGAGCTTTTCAAAGCTGAACACAGGCACTTTTACCGCAAAGTACGGCGGAATTCTGTAAAGACCCGTACCGTAGCCCATGTTGCGGATTTTTTCTCCGAGCATGGCGCGGACGGCAAGCTCTACCATCGGAACACCGGTCACTTTTGAGATGTACGGAACTGTTCGGCTTGAGCGCGGGTTCACTTCGATAATGTACAAGTCGTTGTTGTAGATGAGGTACTGAATGTTCACCAGTCCTTTTGTTCCAAGCTGAATAGCAAGGTCGTGGCTTTGCTTGATGATTTTCTGGCGGAGAACATCGTTCAGATTCCAGCTAGGGTACACGGCGATTGAGTCTCCTGAGTGGATTCCAGTGCGCTCAATATGCTCCATGATTCCTGGGATAAGAACATCCTCTCCGTCGCAGATTCCGTCAACCTCAAGCTCTATTCCCATCATGTACTGGTCGATGAGAACAGGGTTTTCGATTCCTTGTGCAAGGATAATCTTCATGTATTCACTTACATCATCATCGTTGAACGCAACAATCATGTTCTGACCGCCAAGTACATAACTTGGGCGCAAAAGGACAGGGTAGCCCAGTTTCTCTGTGGCTTTGAGTGCTTCCTGCTCGGTAAAGACAGTAAGTCCTTTTGGTCTGTTGATGTGAAGCCGTTCGCAAAGCTCATCAAACCGCTCGCGGTCTTCGGCAAGGTCAATTGCATCCGCGCTCGTTCCTAAGATTCGGATTCCCTGTTTGTCAAGGAAATTTGCGAGCTTTATTGCAGTTCCGCCTCCGAACGCTACTACAACGCCAAGGGGCTTTTCTGTTTCAATTACGCTCATCACATCTTCTGGCGTAAGCGGCTCAAAATACAATCTGTCTGATGTATCAAAGTCCGTGGAAACAGTCTCAGGATTGTTGTTAATCGTAACGACATCGTAGCCCAGTTTTTTGAGTGCCCAGACGCATTGAACCGAAGCGTAGTCGAATTCGATTCCCTGACCGATTCTGATTGGACCTGAGCCGAGTACGATAATCGTTCCTTTATGCGCGCTTGTCGCACCGGAACTTTTCCCCTCTGAAACATTCTTTTCTTGCCTTTCTTTCAGGAATTCCGTTGCTTCGTTCTTGCAGTCATACGATGCGTAAAAATACGGAGTATCCGCGCTGAATTCGCCCGCGCAAGTATCTACCATCTTGTAGCTTGCGGGAATGTGAGCCAATTTTCCTTCCGCGATGAGCTTTCTTGCTTCTGCCGCTTCTGTGACTTTTCCGGTAGAGCCAATGATTTTTTCTCCAGTCAGTTCCTCAATAACTTTGTCAGGATAACCGAATTTCTTTGCTTCGCGGTAAAGCTCCAGAGTAAGAGTGTTTGTTGAACCAGACTTGTTCTTAATCTGTGCGAATTTCCGCTCCATGTCGGCGAGTTTTTCAAGGTGTGCCAGAAACCACAAATCGATTTTTGTGATTTTATTGATTTCTTCTATTGAAAGGATGTTTCTCTTGATTGCCTGGAATATTGCAAAAATGCGCTGGTCAGTACATTCGCCCACGCGCTTTTTGATTGATTCATCGCTTTCTTCCGCAAAAGCAGGCAAGTTAAGGCTTGAAACGCCAATTTCCGCGCCGCGCGCCGCCTTCATAATCGCCATCTCAAAGTTGTGGCCGATTGCCATGACTTCGCCCGTAGCCTTCATCTGAGTTCCGAGCTTGCGTGCCGCATAAACGAATTTGTCGAACGGGAATTTCGGGAATTTTACTACAACATAGTCCAAGACAGGCTCAAAACATGCGGCTGTCTTTTTTGTGACAAAGTTCGGAATTTCGTCCAGATTGTACCCAATTGCAATGAGCGCGGCAACTTTTGCGATTGGGTAGCCCGTAGCTTTTGATGCGAGAGCTGACGAGCGGGAAACGCGCGGGTTTACTTCGATTACGGCGTATTCGAAGCTGTCTGGCTTGAGTGCGAACTGGCAGTTGCAGCCGCCTTCCATGCCGAGCGAGCTGATTATGTTCAAGGCCGCGCTTCTGAGCATCTGGTACTCTTTGTCGCTCAGTGTTACTGTTGGCGCGATTACGATTGAGTCTCCGGTGTGAACGCCCACAGGGTCAAAGTTCTCCATAGAACAGACCGTAAGCACATTTCCGGCGTGGTCGCGCATTACCTCAAATTCAATTTCTTTCCAGCCTGAAATACATTTTTCTACGAGAATCTGATGAATTGGCGAGCGGTGCAGTCCGTTGTGGGCAATCTCGTCGAATTCCTCCTTGTTGTTCGCGATTCCGCCGCCAGTTCCACCGAGCGTGAACGCAGGACGGATAATAGCAGGGTATCCGATTACATTCTCGGCAAAATCAAGGGCATCCTCATAGTTCGTTACGACTTTTGACGGAATGCAAGGTTCACCGATTGACTCCATTGTGTCCTTGAACATCTGGCGGTCTTCTGCCTTGTCGATTGTCTCAGGCTTTGCCCCCAGCAGTCTTACGCCGTGGCTCTCCAAAAATCCTGACTTTGCAAGCTCCATGCAGAGCGTAAGTCCTGTCTGTCCTCCGAGCGATGACAGAATTGAGTCCGGCTTTTCCTTTTCGATGATTCTCTGGATTGTTTCCGGAATGAGTGGTTCGATGTAAATATGATCCGCCATGTTATGGTCTGTCATAAGCGTGGCTGGGTTCGAGTTCACCAGAACGACTTCAAGCCCCTGCTCTTTGAGGGCTTTGCAGGCCTGACTGCCCGCATAGTCGAATTCTGCTGCCTGCCCGATTATGATTGGGCCTGACCCGATGACCATTACTTTGTGAAGTTGTGGATTAAGTGGCATTTATGTATAACTCCTAAAAATTTTTTCTATGTCAAAAAAAAACTGAATCCCCAAAAAAGAATTCAGTCTAAAAATTCAAAAATAAAAACAGTATTAACGCTAATTTTGTGAGAATAAAGATTATGTTTCAAAGCTCCTGTATTCATTAAAACTAGATTATATCGCAAATCAAAATGTTATGATAGAGATTTTTGATAAAAAAAAGAGCTTGAGAATCCTATAGCACACACAAGGTCTTCATACCGTTGCTACTTCCGTCCTGGCGGAGTTTTGAAGGATGTGTTGTATAGTTCTCAAGCTCAAATCGGAAAGAGGGGGATTCGAACCCCCGGTACCTTTTGGGTACGCACGCCTTCCAAGCGTGTACCTTAAACCACTCGGACATCTTTCCTCATAGTAACCCGAATTGAAGATAAAAAAAGTCTGTTAGTAAAACAGACTGTTAATAGTGAGACTGACACGATTCGAACGTGCGACCTCTTCCTCCGCAGGGAAGCGCTCTAATCCAGCTGAGCTACAATCTCATAAAGCAAATTGCTTCTATCGGAAGCGACAGGAGTTGAACCTGCCCAGCCCGAAAGGAACTGACGGATTAGCAATCCGTTGTATTACCGCTCTACCACGCTTCCTTAAAGTTGCATATAAAAAAAAGATTCGGAGCGAGAGGGATTTGAACCCCCGATATGGTTACCCATATGCCGGTTTTCAAGACCGGTGCATTCAGCCTCTCTGCCATCGCTCCAAAGTCGTAATGCTCTATTAATATATGATTTTTATAAGATTTGGTCAATAGGAAATCTTATAAAAATCAAAAAAATTATTAGATAATTTCTAAAAATTTTACTTTTTAGAAATTATCTGCCCGTCAGCTTTTCTTTTTTTCGATAGCCGCCTTTACGCTCTGTGCAAAAAGTTTGTTCTGGTCTTCGCGCAAAGGCACGCTGAACAAAGGCGCGCCGTCATCAGGCGAAATCCTGTAGATTTTTGACGAATCGCAAAGGTATGCGGGGCTTGATTTGTCGTTTATCCACCAGTCAAGGACAGCGATTATATAGAAAGAATATTTTATCAAGTTGGCATTCGTCGCAGAAGTCTCATCATCGGAGCGTTTTGCGCCAAGAAGAACATCCATGCGCTTTGAGATTGGATTTGAGATTCCGAAGTCATATCTGGCCCACGGGTTCGATACGCTCAGAACATCGCCTTTTGTCTTTGACGCAACTTCAATCTCCTTGACGACTGAGTACAAGAATTCAAACATGAAATCTACGCGCATACAAAGCGGGCGGTACTGGCTGTCGTTCTTCGGATGCTCAAGAAGGAGCTGCTCGAATTCAAAGTGGGGAAGGAAGTTGTATTTCGTCTGCCAGAGCATCGATGTAAGAAGCCTTTTTCCGAACAGCGTGGACTGAAAGTCCGGCTGGGTGTACTGGGTGTTCACGAACTCGCAGATTGCCTCGCAGTAATATTTCTCGAACAAACTGTCGCGATAGACCGACCACTCGTTGAGAATATCCGATACTTTGTCCTGATTTTTGCCGTCCTCGGCATCCGTTTCAATCGTGAAGTTTACGTTGCGAAGTCCTTGGAACAAATCTTCGGAGATTCTGAGAATCGTAATCGTAATCTGAAGCGGATTGAACGGAGCGAGCAGATTGTAGCCGTCCCTGAACTGGTAAATCGGCTGAAAGTACGGGAACATATCAGGGTAAGTCGAAAGCTTGTCGAAGCCCGCATCCGGGAAGAACTGGTTCAAAAGTTTCAGACCAAGCTTGACATAATCGTGTTTCCGCGCCTGCTGTGCGGTTTGGGCTTCTTTTTCCTTTTCTTCCTGAGCTTTTTTCTCTTCTTCTGCCTTTATTGCCTCTGGCGTTTTTTCCTGATCGACATCAGACATTTCTGTTTGCTCGCCTTTTTTCTGAGGAAGGATAAGGTCAAATTTATTAAGCCCCAGGAACGCAAAGATGTTTGCAGTCTGTGTAAGGAAAAAATCCTGAAAATAATCGAAGCGTTTTGAGCTCATTCGCATAAGAAGCGGGTAAAGTCCCTTTATGACCTGGCTGTAAACATAGAACCATTCCGCAATAGCCTTTTTTGAGTGAGCGGAAGCTGCTTTTTGGTCAACTTTCGGGTATTTTGCCAGTTCATTGTAGATTTCTTTATAGAATTTTGAGATTCTGTTTTCGCCGAGATAATAGATTTTGAGCAACATTTTGTATATTGCCTTCGTGATTGGAATCAAATCGGAAATCATCGGGTCATGGTCAAGCGTAGTGAGCTTTGTGTACAAGTTGCGGATTTCTTTTACATTCCACATGCCCACTGTTTTCAGGAAGCGGAATTTATCTTCCGGAGCCGTCATGATTTTTTCCTTGTATGTTTCAGGCGAAATGAAAATAATCATTTTGGTTGTTTCGATAAAATCGTTCAGGTGGTCAATATCGGCTTTGAGAGTGTACTGAACGAAGCCGTGCCTGAGTTTTTCCAGGCCGTTTTTCTTGAAAAGCCTGACGAAATTGAAAAGACCATAGTTCGGCATGATTTTGAAATCTTCGTCCATCATTACCTTGTCCATAAGATTGCGCTCTTTTTGCGTAATGTCTGGCAAAAGGGACGATTCTTTTTTTGGGGCTGGCGCAGAGCTTGGCGCGCCTTTTCCTGCGACTGCGGTGGCATTGCCCGAAACTTTCCCGATGACGACTTTTCGCTTGTAGTCTTTTGCATTCGGGAGCGCGTCGTAATTTATTGGAGCTGATTTCTCGGCGATGATTTCGCCACCGAGAACTTTCGTCATTCTTTTTGCTTCTTCTTCGGAAATGGAACTCATTCCGATATTTTTCCTTGTGTGATCAAGAGTTCCTGGTTCCCATTTTGCTTCTGTTTTTGACATATTAACTAAAGCCTCATCATTTGATGTTTTGCAAAGCCTTCAAATTCATGGAGGACAATGTCTTTTCCATCTTTTGTTTTTATAACACCCTCAAACTTGCCAAAAATGTTGTAAGTCTGAGACCTGACGACAAAGAAAGCCATATCTCCGAAATGGCTCATATTCGGCACGAAAGTAAGATCCACCATGTTCTCAAAGTCCTGAATGACCCACTGCTTGGTGATTCCCATTGGGTATGTGATTGTTACTGGTGGAAGCGGCGTAAGGTTTCCGTTCAGGACAATCTGGTTCGCATTGTATTTTTCTGTATCAACGGCGTTTTCAACAGGCGAGAAAATCTGAAAGGAAAACTCATCGTCCCCGATTTTTCCGCACGCGCTTACGACTTCAAGCACTGTGCGGAAATTGTAATATGTTCTGTTTATGGTAAGGATTCCGTAGCCATTAGTGTCAACTCCGGCAATTTTTGGAATATTCTGCACTTCTCCGAACGAGATAGAGCCGTGAAAAAGCAAGTTGACCGTGTATGTAGCGGAGCACCGGCGTTTTGTTGGGGCCGGAATTACGGAGCATACTTCCTGCGTGCACGGGGCGGAGTATGATGCCCGGAATGCGCCGCGCACTGACGGACGCACGCCGTCGCCTTTCAGGTTGAGCAGGATGGAAACCCTGTCTTTTTCGTGGTCCCAGCTGATTCGTATGTAGCGGTTCTTGTTGAAGCTGATGCAAAATCCGCTTTTTGTGTTGTGCGGAATGAACCTGCGGCGCGGTCCCATGAATACTCTGTACGCCAGCTTTATCTTCCGCTCTTTTGAGCAAAGAATAACCGCAGCGTAGCCGAACACTTTGAAATCAAAAAAATCGATTGTGCCTAAATATTCGCCAAGAACAAAATTCGTAGTGAGCGTACTTTTTATTCTGAAATTGGAAAGAAAATGAGGAAACGGAATGCTGTAGAACGGACCTTCCACCCCGCGGATGTCAAGACGGGAAAGCGCGCCCTTGAATGTTCCGAACACGGGTTTTCCGTTTTTTATGAGTCTAGATGGAACTTCGCTTACATTTCTAGTATACAAAACTGCACCTCAAAATCAGAATTCTTTTATATGATTTTCCAGCGGTTTCCGTCTTTCTGGAATCGTTTCGCTGGAATCTCAAGAAGTCTTCCGTCCTCGCCGAGCATTTTTAGCATCTGGGTAAGCGGATTTACATCAGTGATTTTAAAATTCGTTCCGTCGTAAAAAATGTGGATTCCTTCGTTCGGGAGAGTTTTCTTTGCCTCCGCATACCAGTTGTACTCGTAGCTCAGACAGCACAGAAGCCGCCCGCACTGACCGGAAATCTTCGTTGAGTTTAAGGAAAGGTTCTGTTCCTTTGCCATCTTGATTGATACGGACGGGAGCTTGTCGCTGATTGTGTGGCAGCAATAAGGTCTTCCGCAAACTCCAAGCCCGCCTGTAATGCGGCTCTCGTCGCGCACCCCGATTTGCCTTAGCTCAATTCTCATCTTGAACACGGCAACAAGGTCTTTTACAAGTTCCCTGAAATCAACTCGGTTCTCGCTTGAGAAGAAGAAAAGGGCTTTTGGCTCGTCAATCAGAAAATGCACTGTAATTAGCTTCATATCAAGCCCGTGCGCTGCGACTTTTTCCTTGAATATGCCGAAAGCATTTTTTTCCTGCTCCATATGCTCTTTGTAGCGGCTAAGGTCATCATCGCTGGCACGCCTGTCAATCTCGATTAGCTCACCAGATTTTATTCCTACCGGAGCGGTTGGTTTTCCCAAGATGAACGCAAGGTCGTTTCCGTAGCGAGTCGGAATAATAACGCCGTCGCCAGGAGAGAGCTTTCCGAAATTATCCGGGGCAGTGACATACACGCCCTCGCACGAATATTCCAGCTTTGCGCTGTACAGATTTTTCGGGCAGACAAAAATTTCGTCCGAATTCGTTCCCTCAGAATATTCGTCCAGTTTTGATATATCTTCTTTTTCTTCGTATTCGGTTTCAAAAATATCGCCCATTTTTTCCCCTATTGTAGCAAATCAACGATAAGCCCGTTGATTTCCCCGATTTTTGCCAGTAGTCTCAGGCCTCTGTGCTGATTGAGAATCGTTTCGCTCATCAGCTGATTCAATTTTTGGTCTATAACCCGAATCTGGAACATCGGATTTATAATTCGTCCTGAACTAAGTTTTTTTCTCTCTCGAATCATTATGACATCATAATTGTTTCTTGATATGTATTTGAGAAGGTGGCTCACCTTGTTCCTGTAGTTGGCGAGTGCCTCAAAGCTCTGGTGGAAGCGAATCTCATCACTCGCAATGTCAACCGCGTCTTTCAGGAATATGATTGCCTCTTCCTCCGTCATTCCGGCAAGTTCCAGAGGAAGCCCTTCTTCGGCAAGTGCGGCTTCTGCTTCCGATTTTTTCAGCGAATCCGCAAATGACAGTTTTGATGACTTTTCGGCTTTTTTTGCCTGCATTGAATTGAACTGCTGCGAATTCTGAGCTGCGGTCAGGATAGCCGCATTGTTGCTGAAAGCCTCAAGACCTATCATTAAAGCACCTTGCTTTTGATTATTTTTTCATCAGAGTAACTGGACACTGATTCAGAGTAAAGCTCCTCCGATTTTAGGCTTATGCAATGCCCGTGGAATATACCGTTATCTTCTATTTCAATGTTCCGCGTGGTAATGTCACCGATGACGGCTGACGAAGAGAACAGCTTTATCTTTTTCGGGGCGGTGATGTCGCCCAAGACGATTCCGCAAATTTCCGCGCTGGAAGCCGTAATGTTTCCGCGCACGCGAGCTTTCTCCCCGATGAATATTTTTCCTGTCGTTTCAATGTTGCCGTCAACATCGCCGTCTATGCGCAGGAAACCGCTCACGCTTATATTCCCGATGAATTTGGAGTCGATTCCAATGATTGTGTTTATTGAAATATCGTCGGTGAAAAAAGCCATATTACCTTGTAAGTTTTACATTCACATATTTTGCTGGGTCAACGACGTCCGATCCGATATGAATCTCGTAGTGGAGATGCGGGCCGGTTGAAACTCCCGTGTTTCCTATCGTTCCGATTACGTCCCTCTGGGAAACGAACTGGCCTTTCTTGACGCGCACTGAATTCATGTGGCAGTACCTTGTGTACATTCCGTGCTTGTGCTTGATGATTACATAGTTTCCGAATCCCATATCAAAGTTGACCGTAACGACTTGTCCGTTTGCGGTGGCAAGAATAGGGTCGCCAGTGCGGTAAGTTGATATGTCAAGACCTTTGTGGATGTACCATACGCCCGTGATTGGGTGGGTGGTCTGACCGAACTGCTGGGAGATATGTCCGATTCCGCCTTTGATTGGCCAGATGTTCGGTATGTCTGTGAAAAGCGTTTCCTGACTCTCAAGCATTTTTCCAATCTGCTCGATTGGCTGGATTGTGCTTTCAAGGTATGCGGCAAGCTGCCTCATGTCGGCGGCCTCTTTTGTTGAGCCGGAAACCGTTTCCTGCGTGTCAAAAAGTGAATTCAAATCTGAGTCGGAGAAAGAATTCTTCTCCACGGATTTTGTCTGGTTTATTCCGACAAGGGAAAGTGTCTGGGAAAGTGACGACTTGAAACGCTTTGCCGTCTGGAGAACATTGTTGTTCTCATCGCGAAGCTCATCGAAGCTGGCAAGAAGCTCCCTGTTCTCGCGTACAGAGCGGGCAAGCTCCTCGCGGATGCCCGAATCCTGTTGCTTGAAGAACACGAACGATGCGATGACTCCCGTAATCAGGATGATTCCGAACGCAAGCGCGAATACATTCGTCTGGAAATTCACGATTTTTCCCTGAGTATGGGGGACAATCATAATCGTGAGCTTGCTGTCAAAAATCTTGAAAACCCTTACGAAGAGTTTTCCCATGAAAGAGAGGGCGTTTTTCATTCCCCCTGAAAAAGAAGCCATTAAATTCTTTTCCAATCGTTTATAATGCCGTGTAGCCAATTTTTTCCCCATCCACTTTTGCTTACAATGTAACTTATTTAAATAAAATACATTCTATATTAGCATTTTGAATCGATAACTGTCAAATACTCCAAAATCTCTATGAGTATTTTTTTAGAAAATGAAGTTTGACAGATACCATTTCCTATGTTAATCTATCGGCAAGAACATTCTGTTTTTTTATTGTTCGTCATCAAATCTTTTTAGGGAAAAAAGCCATGCAATTTTTTGATACTCATGCTCATATCGGGCTTATTTATGAAGACCCGATTGAACAGCAGCGCGTGATTTTTCAGGCAAAACTGAAAAATGTCACAAGAATCGTAAGCATCAACAACAGTCTCCATGACTTTAAAAAAGTCTACGAGAACCTAAAGTCCCTTCAGAATGTTTATCATGCTGTAGGTGTTGCTCCTGTTGAGGTGGCCAGCCCGGGAAAAAACTGGGCAAAAACAATAGAGGAGTCTCTGAGTCTTCCGCGGGTTGTTGCCGTTGGCGAGACCGGGCTTGATTATTACAAGCAGTTCGGGGACAAGCGGACTCAGATTGAGATTTTCATCACTCAGCTTGACCTTGCGCAGAAGTACAATCTTCCTGTCATAATCCACAACAGGAATGCGGGAAAAGATATTTTCGACATACTCAAAGAGCGCATTCCTTCAAAGGGCGCAATCCTGCATTGTTACGGCGAGGACGGCGCGTATGCCAGAAAGTGCCTTGAGGCGGGGCTTGATGTCTATTTCTCTTTTGCGGGTAACTTGACTTACAAAAACGCCAAGAACCTTCACGAGACCGTGCTGAATGTGCCTGTGGAGCGTATGCTGATTGAAACGGAAAGCCCGTTCATGATTCCTGCCCAAGTGCGCGATAAGAAGCGGACTATGCCTGCATACCTTCCGTACACGGCTCAGTTCCTTGCCGAAATGCTCGATATGCCTCTTGAAGATTTGAGCACGCAGCTTTGGAAAAACTCGTGCAAAGTGTTCAATCTGCCTGAATGAAAGAACTTTATCATCCTGTAACAATCGGAAATCTCACGCTCGGAGGAAATGTTTTTTTGGCTCCAATGGCTGATGTTTCCGATTCCAGTTACCGCTCGATATGCGCCGAGTGCGGTGCTGATTTTGCATACACTGAGCTTATAAGCTCTGAGGCTCTTGTCCGTGGTAACAGGAAAACGATTGATATGATGGTTCGCGCCCCAAACGAAAAAGCCTATGCCGTGCAGATTTTCGGCTCGGCTGAGGCGACTATGGCGGACGCTGCCAGAATCGTGCTTGAAAAGACGGATTGTGAGATTCTTGACATAAATTGTGGCTGTCCTGTTCCAAAAGTAACAAAAACTGGCGCAGGCAGCGTTCTTACGAAAAATCCTGAAAAACTCTATTCTATTACAAAGGCTGTAGTTTCCGCAGTAGGGGAGTCGGCGCGTCCTGTTCCCGTCACGGTAAAAATCCGCATGGGCTGGGACAAAAACACAATCACATGGAAAGAGTGCGCCGAAGCTGCCGTGAGCGCGGGCGCGGCTGCAATCGCAATCCATGCGCGCACTACTGCACAAGGCTACGAGGGCTGCGCGGACTGGGGCGTTATCAAAGCTCTCGTTGATTTTGTCGGCGGAAAAATTCCAGTCATAGGAAACGGTGACATAAAGTCGCCGGAGGATGCCGCCCGCATGATTTCTGAAACTGGCTGCGACGCCGTTATGGTTGCCCGCGGCGCGCGAGGAAATCCGTTCATCTTCACAAAAATCCGCGAGTATCTTACGACTGGCGTAATTCCTGATATTCCGCTCAGAACGAGCATTGAGGCTGGTTTCAAGGAGCTGGGGCTTCTTGTTGGCGCGTTCGGAGAGCGGGCAGCGTGCATGAAGATGCGAGGAAGGTTCTCCAATTATGTCAAAGGCTTTGACGGCGCAAAAGAGATTCGGCTCAGGATTGTCGGCGCAAACTCTGTTCAGGATTTCCAGGACATTTTCAAGGATTTCGTGTCGTAGCACTCTGAGTTCCAACCCCCAGAACGAATCACTTGCAAGCAGCCCCAGAGCAATCAGGCCCCAAGCCGCAAAAAGTGCGCTCTTCCAGAAAAGACAGGGTTTTCCGCGCGGTGCAGGGTAATTGGTATTTGTCTCAGTCGCTTCGCTCCTTCGCACCCTGCAAGCGCTCCAAGCCCTTCTGCTTTTCTTCACGCTGCGCACTTTTTGTGTCGGATTGATTGTTGGGAATGCGCCCCGCGACTCAGCCAGAGCCAGCAATCCGTTCTGAGGTTTAGAATCAATCTGGGGGCAGCCCTAGAGCAATCAGGCCCCAAGCCGCAAAAAGTGCGCGCTTCCAGAAAAGACATGGCTTTCCGCGCGGTGCAG